>NZ_CP083560.1:634039-1268078 GCF_025143825.1 Sulfitobacter sp. S223
GACTGTTGAAGACAACGTCGTGACAATCACACCACGCGGTAAGTCCAAGCGCGCACGCCAGCAGTGGGGCATGTCCCGCACTATGGTTGGTAACCTTGTGACCGGCGTTACCGACGGTTTCAAAAAAGAACTTGAAATCCAAGGTGTTGGTTATCGTGCTGCTATGACTGGCAACACATTGAAACTGAACCTCGGCCTGTCCCATGACGTCGATTACACTCCGCCAGCTGGTGTGACTGTAACGGCGCCAAAGCAGACTGAAATCATTGTGGAAGGCATTGACGAACAGCTTGTTGGTCAGGTCGCCGCGAACATCCGCGCTTGGCGCAAGCCCGAGCCCTATAAGGGCAAAGGCATCCGCTACAAGGGTGAGTTCGTCTTCCGCAAAGAAGGCAAGAAGAAGTAAGGAACGCACAGATGGCAAACAGCAAAAGACAACTGTTCATCAAACGCCGCTTGCGCGTTCGGAACAAACTTCGCCGCACAAACCGGGGCCGTATGCGCCTCTCCGTGCACCGCTCCAACAAGAATATCAGTGTTCAGCTGATCGACGATGTGAACGGCGTAACAGTCGCATCCGCCTCGTCGCTTGAAAAAGATCTTGGCGTTGTAGGTAAGAACAACATCGAAGCTGCCACAAAGGTTGGTTCGGCGATTGCCGAGCGTGCCAAGAAGGCTGGTGTTGAATCTGCTTACTTTGATCGCGGCGGTTTCCTCTTCCACGGTAAAGTGAAGGCCTTGGCCGACGCGGCCCGTGAAGGTGGTCTGAAGATCTAAAACTGTCGGCAGGGTGTTTGCTCTGCCGATTCACCACACGTAGGGGCCCGGTTGCGGGCCTCTCGATGACCCGGGAGCTTGTTGCTCACCAAGGGTTGTAAGAATCAGGGCGCCAGCCCGCAAGTGTAAGGAGGCCAGCATGGCCAGAGACGAAAACCGGGGCGGCAACAACCGTCGCAACCAGCGCGAAGAAGCGCCAGAATTCGCAGACCGCCTTGTCGCGATCAACCGTGTGTCGAAAACCGTAAAAGGTGGTAAGCGCTTTGGTTTTGCTGCCCTTGTTGTGGTTGGTGACCAAAAAGGTCGTGTAGGTTTTGGCAAAGGTAAAGCCAAAGAGGTGCCTGAGGCCATTCGCAAGGCAACCGAGCAAGCCAAGCGTCAGATGATCCGCGTTCAGCTGCGCGAAGGCCGCACGCTGCACCACGATATGTCTGGCCGTCACGGCGCAGGCAAGGTTGTGATGCGCACAGCACCAGAAGGTACGGGCATCATCGCCGGTGGCCCAATGCGCGCCGTGTTCGAGATGCTGGGCGTTAAAGATGTTGTGTCCAAGTCCATTGGCTCACAAAACCCATATAACATGATCCGCGCCACCATGGACGGATTGAAAAAGGAACAGTCACCACGTTCCGTTGCGCAGCGTCGCGGCAAGAAAGTGGCTGACATTCTGCCCAAGCGTGAAGATGCATCCGATTCTTCCGCTCAAGTGGCTGAGGAGGCATAAGCATGGCTAAGACTATTGTCATCAAACAGGTGGGTTCGCCCATCCGTCGCCCCGCAAAGCAGCGCGCAACGCTGGTTGGCTTGGGCCTGAACAAAATGCACCGTGTGCGCGAGCTGGAAGATACTCCATCCGTACGTGGCATGATCAACGCGGTCAGCCACATGGTCGAAATCATCGAGGAAAAAGGCTAAGCCATACGGGTTGTCTCTTTTCCGTAGATGATTGTGAATAGACGCCTCGCGGCTTGCTGCGGGGCGTTTTTCATAATGGCTGCGGTGTACTCATCGGTACAGGCGGGTTTTGGATTGCATAGGCTGACTGATCCTCCCTCATATATTTTCCCCTGATTTCCTGAATTCATTGTCCGTAAAAGTTTTCGCATGGAATACGCGCCCTTACCTAATTCCAAAGATGGGATACTCTTTCGTGGCGAGCCTGCTATCGGGCGGCTTCATGCCATGGACAGTGCGCGTGGCCTCGCGATCCTTTTGGTCGTCTTCGGACATGCCTGGCGGGGCGCCGAAGCAGCAGATTTAATACCCGACTTCGACTTTTTTCGGACGGTCGATGCCGCAGTGTATGCATTCCACATGCCCTTCTTCTTTTTTCTAGCCGGCTTGCTTTTTTTTGACACTCTACAGAAATACGGTATGAAGCCGTTGTTGGAAGGGCGGGTAAAGCGCCTTTTGTGGCCGATGGTTTTGTGGGGCTGGATCTTCTTTGCATTGAAGCTTTTTGCCGGATCGTCGGTCAATACGCCCGTCAGCTTCACTGACTTCCCAATTATTCCACTGCCCCCCTATGAGCATTTGTGGTTTCTTTGGGCTCTGTTCTTAATGCAAAGCGGGCTGATCTGCGCCTATGCTTTCGGGCTTCGTATCTATTCGCCTTATGTGTCGCGGGTCGGGGCTATCGTGCTTGCGGTTGTTCTTGCATTAATTAATCCCTTCTTGTCGGTTCCTTCGCTTGTCTTTGGTCCAGCCGTTGAACACTTCCCATACCTGCTTGCCGGAATTGGCTTGGGAGGTCTCGCGGCGTACCGTCCTTCTGCGCTGTTGGCTGGGGGCGCAGCAGCGGCGTTTGTGATCATGCTCTGGGCGGTAGGCCTACAAAAAGCGAGTGTGCTGCACTCGCTGGTTTTGGTGATCACAGCATGGTTTGCGTGGTCCTTTGTCGATCAAGCTATTGCAGGCGGAACGTCGATTATGGCCGTTCTTCGCTATCTGGGGCAGGCGTCGATGGTGATCTATCTGACCCATACAATATTTTCGGCAGCCCTGCGGATAGCAATGCTCAAATTCGGGATTTCCGATCTAGTGGCAGTGGTGTCCTTTACAATGCTGGTTGGCGTGCTTTGCCCGCTGGTAGTTGGTTGGGGTGCGCGGCGGTTGAAGCTAACGAAAGTACTGGGCTTCTAAAGAGGGAGCCCCTTGCTTTGAGATTGCCGTTACCCTATACGCCCGCCGTGGGCATTTGTGTGCTCATGAGAATCGTAACGCCGCGTGTGCCCGCTCCCGTCGCTGGGGGGTATTTCCGGCAAAAGGAGAAGCGACATGAAACTTCACGAACTTTCAGATAATGCAGGCGCAACGAAACCACGCAAGCGCGTTGGCCGTGGTCCTGGTTCCGGCACCGGTAAAATGGGTGGCCGTGGTATCAAAGGTCAAAAATCCCGTTCGGGTGTGGCGATCAAAGGGTACGAAGGCGGTCAGATGCCCCTCTACCAACGTCTGCCAAAGCGTGGCTTTAGCAAACCGAACCGTAAAGAATATGCCGTTGTGAACCTGGGCCTGATCCAGAAGTTCATCGACGAAGGCAAAATCGACATCAAAAACGCGATCACCGAAGATGCATTGATCGCATCCGGTCTGGTCCGTCGGAAGCGTGACGGTATCCGCGTTCTTGCCAAAGGCGATGTGACCGCGAAGATGAACCTCGAAGTCACCGGCGCGTCCAAATCAGCTGTTGAAGCAGTTGAAAAGGCGGGCGGTAGCCTGACTGTTAAAGTCGCGGCAGCAGCAGAAGCCTCCGAATAACGCTTCGGTCTTGTGAGCGGCGCGTAAGCCGCTTACATAAAGCTTCAAGTTTTCCCAAACGCCGCCCACCGGAAAACGGTTCGGGCGGCGTTTTGTTTCAAAGAAGAGAGCCCTCACATGGTATCTGCCGTCGAGAATATGGCCGCCAATTCAAGCTGGTCCGCCTTTGGCAAGGCAACTGACCTGCGCCATCGCATCCTTTTCACGCTTGGTCTGTTGATCGTTTACCGCTTGGGAACATTTATTCCCGTGCCCGGTATCGACGGCGCCGCGCTACGCGAATTTATGGAGAGTGCAGGGCAGGGCATCGGCGGCATGGTTTCGATGTTCACCGGTGGCGCGCTTGGTCGAATGGGCATTTTTGCCCTTGGTATCATGCCTTATATCTCGGCCTCGATCATTGTGCAGCTTCTGACGTCCATGGTGCCGTCGCTGGAGCAGCTGAAGAAAGAGGGTGAGCAAGGGCGAAAGAAGATCAACCAGTATACCCGTTGGGGAACCGTGGCCCTTGCTACTGTGCAATCTTACGGGCTGGCTGTCAGTCTTGAGGCCGGCGATATCGCCGCAGATCCGGGCATGTACTTCCGCATTGCTTGTATGATTACTTTGGTCGGCGGCACAATGTTCCTGATGTGGCTGGGTGAGCAGATCACGGCACGCGGTATCGGCAACGGTATCTCGCTTATCATTTTTGTTGGCATCATTGCCGAAGTGCCGGCTGCGATCGCACAGTTCTTCGCCTCCGGCCGCTCTGGTGCAATCAGCCCTGCTGTTATCGTGGCAGTTCTGGTCATGGTGATCGTCACAATTATGTTTGTGGTCTTCATGGAGCGTGCTCTGCGCAAGATACACATTCAATATCCGCGCCGTCAGGTGGGGATGAAAGTCTATGATGGCGGTTCCAGCCACTTGCCGATCAAGGTGAACCCGGCAGGCGTTATTCCCGCTATCTTCGCAAGCTCCTTGCTGTTGCTGCCTGTGACCATCAGTACGTTCTCGGGCAATTCCACCAGCCCTGTCATGTCTTGGCTGTTGGCCAACTTTGGCCCCGGGCAACCGCTTTATCTGCTTTTCTTCATCGCGATGATCGTATTCTTTGCGTATTTCTATACGTTCAATGTGGCATTCAAGCCTGACGATGTGGCCGAGAACCTGAAGAACCAGAATGGTTTTGTGCCCGGCATTCGTCCTGGCAAGCGGACCTCCGAATATCTGGAGTATGTGGTAAACCGCGTTCTCGTTCTTGGCGCGGCGTATCTGGCCGCAGTATGTATCCTGCCCGAAATTCTGCGCGGCCAGTTTGCGATCCCTTTCTATTTCGGCGGTACGTCGGTTTTGATTGTGGTCTCCGTCACCATGGATACTATCCAACAAGTACAAAGCCATCTTTTGGCGCATCAATATGAAGGTCTTCTTGAGAAGTCGCAATTGCGCGGAAAATCCGGAAAAGGCCGCAAGAAACGGAGCCCAGCACGCAAATGAATATTATACTTCTTGGACCCCCCGGTGCGGGCAAAGGCACTCAAGCACGGCATCTCGTTGAGACACGCGGGATGGTTCAGCTGAGCACGGGTGACATGCTGCGCGAAGCTAAAGACAGTGGGACCGAGATGGGCAATATTGTCGCTGATGTTATGGCACGCGGCGCATTGGTTACCGATGAAATCGTTATTGGCCTTATCCGTGAAAAGCTGGCCGATAAGACAGAGCATGGCGGTTTCATTTTCGACGGCTTCCCGCGGACGCTGCCTCAGGCGGATGCGTTGGGTGCTTTGATGGAAGCAGAGGGTCAGTCTCTTGATGCAGTCATCGAAATGCGTGTGGATGACGAAGCCTTGGTTGACCGTATCACCGCGCGTTCCACATGTGGTTCATGTGGTGAGGTCTACAACGACAACACCAAGCCAATCCCCGCAGATGGAAAATGTACATCCTGCGGCGGAACCGAATTCAAGCGTCGCGCGGATGACAACGAAGAAAGTCTTAAAAACCGCCTGATGGCTTACTACAAGCAGACCTCCCCGTTGATCGGCTATTACTATGCTAAGGGGATGCTGAGTTCTGTGAATGGTCTGGGCACCATGGAAGCTGTACAGGTCGACATCGCGGCAGTTCTTGACCGCTAACCAATAGGGAGGTGGCTGAGCGATCCTTTGTTAGCGCTCAGCCCATCATCCACTCTTCATTTATTGAGCGCGACCGGTCCCATATCGGGTTGCATCGGTCTATAGTTAACATAAAGACAGCGGATTGACGCTCGGACCAGTGTCAAAATTCCGCCTCGCTATCGCTCCGAGTTGGATTTCAACCTGAACGTCAGCGCATGGGTTGACGCCCTAATGAAAAGCTCATAGTCAGCGACATCTCGATAGAGAATCAAACTGTGAATATGGTCGCTCCATTTTTACAAGATCACCTGATCAGCTGTAGCCCGGTGGCCTAATCGCCTCGGGCTTGTGTTGTGAAAAAAGGGTCTGGCATAACGGACCCGCAACGAAAAGGAATTGCACACGTGGCACGTATTGCCGGCGTAAACATCCCGACTGCAAAGCGGGTTCCAATCGCCCTCACATATATCACTGGTATCGGTAACTCTTCTGCTGAAGCTATCTGCGAAGCAGTAGGCATCGACATGACGCGTCGCGTCAACGAGCTGTCCGACACCGAAGTTCTGAAAATCCGCGAGCACATCGACGAAAACTATACCGTCGAAGGTGACCTGCGCCGTGACACACAGATGAACATCAAACGTTTGATGGATCTGGGTTGCTACCGTGGTCTGCGCCACCGCCGCAACCTGCCTGTTCGCGGTCAGCGGACACACACAAACGCTCGTACCCGCAAAGGCCCCGCGAAGGCCATTGCCGGCAAGAAGAAATAAGGGAGGGCTCAGATTATGGCACGCGATGCAAAACGCACCAAAAAGAAGGTCTCCAAGAACATCGCCGCTGGTGTGGCGCATGTGAACTCTTCTTTCAACAACACAAAAATCCTCATCTCCGATGTTCAGGGCAACGCGATTGCATGGTCATCGGCAGGCACAATGGGCTTCAAAGGGTCGCGTAAATCGACACCTTACGCTGCTCAGATGGCTGCAGAAGATGCGGGCAAGAAAGCACAAGACCACGGCGTGAAAACGCTGGAAGTCGAAGTGCAGGGTCCAGGTTCGGGCCGCGAAAGCGCTCTGCGCGCACTTGCTGCTGCCGGTTTCAACATCACATCGATCCGTGATGTTACGCCTATGGCGCACAACGGTTGCCGCCCACCAAAGCGCCGCCGCGTTTAAGCGATCATTATGCTACTCGGGGTTCGCGATTTTTCGCGGACCCTTTACGACTTTCTACAGTGTGCTGAAGGCGCACGAGTTTTTGAAACCTCGGGAGTTTGCCCCGGTTGGACATACGGGTGCGAACAGGAATGGAGGGACATATGATCCACAAGAATTGGGCTGAATTGATCAAGCCAACACAGCTTGACGTAAAACCTGGTAACGATCCTGCACGTCAGGCAACTGTGATTGCCGAGCCGCTTGAGCGCGGCTTTGGTCTGACAATGGGCAACGCCCTGCGTCGCGTTCTGATGTCCTCGCTGCAAGGTGCCGCGATCACATCCGTTCAGATCGACAACGTTCTGCACGAGTTTTCTTCTGTTGCCGGTGTGCGTGAAGACGTCACCGACATCATCCTGAACCTCAAAGGTGTTTCCATCCGCATGGAAGTCGAAGGGCCAAAGCGTCTGTCGATCTCCGCGAAAGGCCCCGGTGTTGTGACGGCTGGCGATATCAGCGAATCTGCTGGCATCGAAATCCTGAACCGCGACCATGTTATCTGCCACCTAGACGATGGTGCGGATATCTACATGGAGCTGATGGTCAACACTGGCAAAGGCTATGTCGCCGCAGACAAGAACAAGCCTGAAGATGCGCCTATCGGTCTGATCCCGATCGACGCGATCTACAGCCCTGTGAAAAAAGTCAGCTACGATGTTCAGCCTACCCGTGAAGGTCAGGTTCTGGATTATGACAAGCTGACAATGAAAGTCGAAACAGACGGCTCTCTGACGCCTGATGATGCTGTGGCGTTTGCTGCGCGTATTCTTCAGGATCAGCTGGGCATCTTCGTCAACTTCGACGAGCCTGAATCAGCTTCGCGTCAGGACGACGACGATGGCCTCGAGTTCAACCCGCTTCTGCTGAAGAAAGTGGATGAGCTGGAACTGTCCGTACGTTCCGCCAACTGCCTGAAGAACGACAATATCGTTTATATTGGCGATCTGATCCAGAAAACCGAAGCAGAAATGCTGCGCACACCGAACTTCGGCCGCAAATCCTTGAACGAGATCAAGGAAGTGTTGTCAGGCATGGGTCTGCACCTTGGCATGGACGTTGAGGACTGGCCACCGGACAACATCGAAGATCTGGCCAAGAAGTTCGAAGACAACTTTTAAGCCATTGAGAGAGGGGCGGGGCTTGATCCCCGCCTTTCTACAGACTGGGTCACCTGACCCCAAGGAGAGTTGACGCTACGCACGTCAGCCAGACAAAGCAAAACCGCCCGTAGAGGGCATATCTATTGGAGAACTAAAATGCGTCACGCACGTGGATACCGTCGTCTTAACCGCACACATGAGCACCGTAAGGCGCTTTGGGCCAACATGGCCGGCTCACTGATCGAGCATGAGCAGATCAAGACAACCCTGCCAAAAGCAAAAGAACTGCGCCCAATCATCGAGAAGATGATCACACTGGCGAAACGTGGCGATTTGCACGCCCGTCGTCAGGCGCGCGCACGTCTGAAAGAAGACCAGTACGTCACAAAATTGTTCGACATCCTCGGACCTCGCTACAAAGACCGCCAAGGTGGTTATGTGCGCGTGCTGAAAGCGGGCTTCCGCTATGGTGACATGGCGCCTATGGCGATCATCGAATTTGTGGACCGTGACCGCGACGCCAAAGGCGCCGCAGACAAGGCCCGCGTTGCAGCTGAAGAAGCCGCAGAATAAGATTTCACCTCATGGTGAGACGAAGAGCCCTGCCATCTGGCGGGGCTTTTTTTGTTTTGACGATATATTCTCGGTAAAGAGAAATGAGAGCAGTTGCATGATGGGCGGTGGCTGCGCATATCTTTGGGTATGAAATACTTTGCCTTTATCCTTGCACTGCTCGGCGCGCCCTTAAGTGCGCAGCAGGTTCCGCAATCCGCTGCTGAAATGCAGCTTAGCTTTGTGCCAATCGTTCGAGAGGCCGCGCCAGCGGTTGTAAACATCTACGTCAAAGTCGTGCGTGAGGTGCAGCGCACGCCCCTACAGGCAGATCCGTTTTTCGGGCGCTTGTTCGGTGATCCTTTGACGGATCGAAAGCCACGGGTGCAGAATTCTCTTGGCTCAGGGGTCATCCTGTCAGCCGACGGCATTGTGGTCAGTAACTATCATGTGGTCGGAATGGCCACGGATATCCGCGTTGTCCTCAATGACCGGCGCGAGTTCTCGGCGCAGGTGCTTCTTGGCGACGAGGAAAGTGATCTGGCTATCCTGAAGATCGATGCGCCAGAGCCCTTACCGTTTTTGCCCTTGCGCAGCAGCAATACTGTCGAAGTAGGGGAGCTAGCCCTTGCGATCGGAAACCCGTTTGGCGTGGGTCAGACGGTAAGTAGCGGTATTATCTCAGGGCTTGCGCGATCGGGGCGTTCTGGCGGTGGCGGGCGCGGGTATTTCATCCAGACAGATGCGCCGATCAATCCTGGCAACTCTGGTGGAGCTTTGGTGGATGTTCAGGGCCATCTGATCGGCGTTAATACGTCGATCCTGACGCGGTCAGGTGGTTCGAATGGAATAGGTTTTGCCATTCCGGCTGATTTGGTTGCGGCCTTTGTGGCGCAAGCAGAAGAGGGGCGGACCGAATTCGGGCGTCCTTGGGCCGGGATTAGCGGGCAGCCGTTGGATACGGACATGGCAGCAACGCTGGGATTTGATCGCTCTGGCGGCATTATCATTTCCGGCCTGCACCCCGCGAGCCCCTTTCAGGAAGCCGGTTTGCAGGTTGGTGACGTGATCCTTTCCGTCGGCGGACAACAGGTCAACACGCCGTCAGAGATGGTTTACCGGATGAGCGTCGCAGGATTGGATGCTCAGGCAGAAGTATTGTTCAGTCGGGAAGGCGTTGAAGAAAGCGTAAAGGTCGCTTTGATTGCGGCCCCGGAAGAACCGTCACGTGACGCGGTGACCTTGGCTGATGACAGTCCGTTTCCGGGTCTGACGCTGGTACGCATCAATCCTGCCGTTCTGTCCGAACTCAATCTGCCGTTGGAGGTTGAGGGCGTTGCAGTGATTGATGCCGGCGTATTTGCATCGCGCGCGGGGCTGCGCAGCGGGGATGTGATTTTGGCCCTGAATGGCGTCGCGCTTTCACATCCTGATCAGGTGTCCGAAATGCTGTCACAGCGGGTGCGACAGGTCGAGATGATAGTCCAGCGCGGCGCGCAACGGATTACCATGCGGTTTAGGGGGTAGGGGATGGCCGATTTATTTGGAAGTCCGGCCGCCGCCACTGAAAGCGGCCGCCGCCCGCTCGCTGACCGCTTGCGGCCCAAAACCTTGCGAGAAGTGATTGGCCAGTCTCAGGTGTTGGGACCGGATGCGCCATTGACTGCGATGCTGGAAGGCGGCGCCCTTAGTTCGTTAATATTCTGGGGGCCACCTGGGGTGGGTAAGACCACGATAGCGCGGTTGCTGGCGGATGAAACCGATCTGCACTTTGTACAGATCAGCGCGATCTTCAGCGGCGTGCCAGAACTGCGCCGCGTGTTTGATGCAGCTAAGATCAGGCGACAGAACGGGCAGGGAACACTGCTTTTCGTTGATGAAATCCACCGCTTTAACAAAGCGCAGCAAGACGGGTTCTTGCCGCATATGGAGGACGGTACGATCCTTTTGGTGGGTGCGACTACGGAGAATCCAAGTTTTGAACTGAACCGTGCTGTCCTGAGTCGTGCTCAGGTCCTCGTACTGGAGCGACTCGGGCCGGATGATCTGGAAAAGTTGGTGAAGCGGGCCGAGGAAGAACTGGACGCCAGCCTGCCGCTGGTCCCCGCCGCGCGGCAGGCGCTATTGGACATGGCTGACGGTGACGGGCGTGCCCTTCTCAATTTGATAGAACAAATAGCAGCTTGGAAACTGGACGCGCCGCTGGACACCATCGCCTTGGGTAAGCGGCTAAGCAAGCGCGCAGCCCAATATGACAAAGGCGGGGATGAGCATTATAACCTCATTTCTGCGCTGCATAAGTCAGTGCGTGGCAGCGATCCTGATGCGGCGATCTATTGGTTCGCGCGGATGCTGGAGGGGGGCGAAGACCCCCGCTATCTTGCACGTCGGATCGTGCGGATGGCAGTAGAGGATATCGGGCTGGCCGATCCCCAAGCGCAGGCGGTTTGCTTGCAATGTTGGGACACATACGAACGGCTTGGTTCTCCCGAGGGGGAACTGGCATTGTCTCAGGCGGTCATCTATCTTGCCCTCGCGCCGAAAAGCAACGCGAACTATGTCGCCTACAAGGGCGCGCGCCGAGCGGCCAAGGCTACGGGATCGGCTCCGCCGCCCAAACACATTCTCAATGCGCCGACAGGCATGATGAAAGATCAGGGATACGGTGCGGGATACGCCTATGACCATGATGCCGAAGACGGGTTCTCGGGACAGAACTATTTCCCAGACGGGATGGAGCGTCCGGCGCTATATCAGCCGGTCGAGCGCGGGTTTGAACGGGATCTGAAGAAGCGGTTGGAGTATTTCTCAAAACTGAGAACGCAGCGAGAGAGTTGACTCTGGCCAGCGCGCGCGCGATTGGGTCTGCATGATTTCAACTATGTCCCTTGTTGCTTTGGGCGGTGCTATTGGTGCTGCATGTCGCTACCTTGTCGGGGTTGGCATGATGCGTCTCATGGGGCCTGCGGATTTTCCGTTGGCGATCCTTACCGTGAACATCATCGGCTCGTTCCTGATGGGCGTGTTTGTGGTTGCCGCAGCCCAAAAGGGGCTGACGCATATGAGCCCGTTTGTCATGACAGGTGTCCTTGGCGGCTTTACCACTTTCTCGGCGTTCTCGCTTGAAGCGATTACGCTGATGGAGCGTGGGCAGATCGCTGCGGCGGGGGCCTATGTGGCGCTTTCTGTCGGGCTGAGTCTGGGTGGATTGATGTTGGGACTTTGGATTGCCAGAGGGGTATTCGCATGAGCCGTGTCCAGACTATTACCGTAGCAGAAGGTGACGGGGATCAGCGTTTGGATCGCTGGTTCAAGAGCATTTTCCCGCATGTGCCGCAGGGCCGCATCGAAAAGATGTGCCGCAAGGGTGAAATTCGCGTTGATGGAGGCCGTGTAAAGGGCGCCACCCGTGTCGAAGTCGGCCAGCAAGTGCGTATTCCGCCACTCCCCACGGGTGAGGCTCCACCGCCGCCCAAGCGCACGACAGTCACAGATGCCGAAGCCAAGATGATCCGCGCGTGCGTGATTTATCGCGATGACCATGTAATCGCGCTGAACAAGCCACCGGGCCTACCCGTGCAAGGTGGCTCGGGGCAGGGGGAGCGGCATGTTGATGCGCTTTCAGAAGCGCTGATGTTTGACTTGGATGAAAAACCGCGCCTTGTGCACCGGTTGGATAAAGATACGTCCGGTGTGCTGCTGCTGGCGCGGACGCGTGAAGCGGCCAAAGCGCTGACTGCCAATTTCCGGCACCGGGAGACGCGCAAGATTTACTGGGCGGCTGTCGCGGGTGCGCCGCATCCGCGTAACGGTACAATCAAGTTCGGCTTGGTCAAAGCTGGCGGCCATGGCCCGCGGGGCGAAGGCGAAAAGATGCATGCTGTCCACCCCCGCGATGTGGACAGCACCGAAGGGGCCAAGCGCGCCACAACGGATTATTCCGTGTTGGAGCAGGCTGGCACCCGCACGTCTTGGGTGGCACTTAGTCCGGTTACAGGCCGTACGCACCAGTTGCGTGTGCATATGGCAGAGATCGGTCATCCGATCATTGGTGACGGGAAATATGGTGGCTCTGGACAGGAAAACATGGGTGACGGTTGGGGGGCTCAGCTGGGCGGAGATATCTCCAAAAAGCTGCACCTGCACGCGCGCAGCCTGACGATCCAGCATCCTGCTACAAAAGCGGTGCTGAATATCGTGGCGCCTCTTCCGGATCATATGCAGCGCACATGGGACACCTTCGCGTGGCATACGAAATTTGCACCTGACAACCCGTTCGGAGATGACTGGGGATGACTGATACGCCTTTGCGTCTGGTGATCTTCGATGTGGATGGCACCCTTGTAGACAGCCAGTCAGACATCCTTGGGGCGATGCATCTGTCTTTCGCGGCTGAGGGGCTAAGCACGCCGGCGCGCGCGGATATTCTGGGCGTTGTCGGACTGTCGCTCGATGTATTGATGCCACATCTCGCGCCAGAGGCGGATGCCGCCACGCAGGCGCGATTGGTGCAAGGCTACAAGGATGCCTACATGACACTGCGTGCTGATGTTGCGCGCGGTGAATCTTCCCCCTTCTATCCGGGCGCGCGCGCGGCACTTGAGGCGCTACAAGCGCGGCCTGATGTCTTGCTGGGCGTGGCCACTGGTAAATCACGTCGCGGGCTGGACAAACTGATAGAGGCACACGGCCTGGAGGGTATGTTTGTGACGCAACAAGTCGCAGATTTTCATCCTTCCAAACCCAACCCTTCGATGTTGATAGAGGCATTGCACGAAACAGGTATTGGCGCGGATGATGCTGTGATGTTGGGGGACACCAGCTTTGACATGGAGATGGCAAAAGCGGCAGGGATCACGGGAATCGGGGTAAGCTGGGGCTATCATCCGCCTGCGCGGCTGACTGCTGCGCGGCATCTGGTTGAAAGTTTCGATGCGGTTCCACCGCTGTTGGACAGCATCTGGAAGGAATAAGAGATGAGCGACTGGAAAGCAAAACGGTTCTGGAAAGAGGCCAGCGTAGCAGAGGCTGGGGCCGCTTATGCGATCACGCTGGATGGACGGGCCGTCAAAACTCCGGCCAAGCAGCCCTTGCATGTGCCAACCCGTGCGATGGCCCTTGCCATTGCGCAAGAGTGGGACGCGCAGAAAGACCTGATCAACCCAAACACGATGCCTGCCACCAAAACTGCCAACGCCGCGATCGATAAGGTCACCATTCAGCATGCCGAAGTCGCGGACATGCTTGCGGCTTATGGTGACAGTGATTTGCTATGCTACCGCGCAGATGCTCCGGTTGAACTGGTCGAAAGGCAAGCCGAACAATGGGACCCCATGCTGGATTGGGCGGCCGAGACGCTTTCAGCGAAACTGGAAGCACGTACTGGCGTCATGCACCTACCACAAGACCCCGAGGTTGTTGAGGCATTGCGCCGCCGTACACATGCGCTTGATGCTTTTGAATTGGCCGCTTTCCACGATTTGGTCAGTTTGTCCGGATCTCTGATCCTTGGATTTGCCGCTATTCTGGATGCGAGGCCTGTAGAAACCCTGTGGAAACTGTCCCGTCTCGATGAACTGTGGCAAGAAGAGAAGTGGGGTGAGGACGCCGACGCCACCGCACTGGCCGAGATAAAGCGCGAAGCATTCCTGCATGCGAAGCGTATGTATGACTTGCGTCAGGCCGAATAGTCAAAAAACGGGCATTTCCTCTGAGTCAAGACACTGTTGTGCTGGATTTTTGGTCGCCTTAGCCTTGACCTTTATGCGGGAATCCGCCCAAACTCCCTTGCACTACACGAACGTGGTTCGTGCAGTATCACCACCGGTGTGGAAAACGCCGGTTTATCCATCCGAAAAGCGATGGAAAATCAGGAAGAGGTAAAGATGAAAAAATCAATTATTCTTGGCGCACTCACGATCGCCGGTCTGTCTGCCGGTGCAGCAGCTGCTGGTACGTTGGATGATGTCAAAGCACGCGGCAAACTGAACTGTGGTGTAACCACAGGTCTTGTTGGCTTCGCGGCACCCGATGCGAATGGCGAATGGACTGGTTTTGACGTTTCCGTCTGCCGTGCTGTTGCCGCTGCTGTTCTGGGCGACGCGACTGCTGTTGAATTCGTACCAACAACCGGCAAGACGCGCTTCACCGCACTGGCGTCCGGCGAAATCGACATGCTGGCCCGTAACACCACATGGACATTCTCCCGTGACGTCGACCTGAAGTTCGATTTTATCGGTGTGAACTATTATGACGGCCAAGGCTTCATGGTGCCAAAAGCACTGGGTGTGTCCTCTGCCAAAGATCTTGATGGTGCAACAGTTTGCATTCAGACAGGTACAACAACCGAGCTGAACCTGGCCGACTTCTTCCGCGCCAACAACATCAGCTACGAGCCTGTGCCAATCGAAACCAATGCAGAAGCAAACCAGCAGTACCTTGCCGGTGCCTGCGACGTTTACACAACAGACGCTTCCGGTCTGGCCGCGACACGTGCGACATTCGAAGCACCTGGTGACCACGTCCTGCTGCCAGAAATCGTTTCCAAAGAGCCACTCGGCCCATTGGTTCGCCATGGCGACAACGAGTGGGGCGATGTCGTTCGCTGGACTTTGAACGCACTTATCGCAGCTGAAGAGCTGGGTGTTTCTTCCGCGAACATCGCCGAAATGGCAACGTCCACAACCAACCCAGAAGTTGCACGCCTGTTGGGCACCGAAGGTGACCTTGGCGCGATGCTGGGCCTGGACGCAGATTGGGCCAAGCGCGCAATCGAAACACAGGGTAACTACGGCGAAATCTTTGCTAAGAACATCGGCGAAGACACGCCAATCGGTCTGGCGCGTGGTCTGAACGCACAGTGGACAGATGGCGGCCTGCTGTACACACCACCATTCCGTTAAGCATAACAAGCAAAGGGCGCGGTTTTCCGCGCCCTTTGTGCCTTACGATACGACAATAAAATAAATGATCCGGTACTGACGTCAAAAGACGCATGGAAATAAACCGGGACCACGGGGATACATAAAATGTCGACACTCACGGACCCACCACAGGGCTCGTTCCGGCTATCTATGCTGTTGAACGATACGAGGTACCGGTCGATGACTTTGCAAGTCATCGCAGCAATCATTCTTGCGCTGTCACTCGCATATTTATATTCGAACCTCGCCGCGAACCTTCGGGCGGCCGGTTTGAATATTTCATTCGGGTTTCTTAACAGCTCAGCCGGGTATGATATCAACCAGACACTGATTGATTATAATAGCCAATCATCAAACCTACGTGCCGCCGTTGTCGGTATTCTCAATACACTGCTGGTGGCCTTTCTGGCCTGTATTACAGCAACGATATTCGGCGTGATCGCGGGCGTTTTGCGCCTGTCGAACAACTGGCTCGTGCGTAAACTGATGGCCGTCTACGTTGAAATCTTCCGGAACATTCCCGTGTTGATCTGGATCATCATCATCTTCACGATCATGACAGCCGTCATGCCCAGCCCACGGGACTTCAGGGGTGACACGCCGGCTTCTTCAATGTTGTTTGATCTTTTCGCATTCACCAACCGTGGCGTCTATGTTCCCGGTCCCTACTTTACCCGCGGGTTCGGCGGCGGTGAGGGGAGCGCGCTGAATTGGGTGCTTGTGATTGCAGTGCTGGTTGGATCGTTTTTTGCGACGCGGTTCCTGACAGCGCGGGCGAACAGAATTCAAGAAGCGACAGGTGTCCGTCCCAATACGCTTTGGACCAACCTTGCAATCTGGATTTTGCCGATCTCTATCTTCTGCCTCATCTTTGGCCTGACTTGGGACATCCCTGCGCTCAAGGGCTTTAACTTTGGTGGTGGTATCAAAATTGGCGGCCCGCTGATCGCACTTTGGTTCGCGCTGTCGATCTACACAGGCGCTTTCATTGCTGAAAACGTGCGTGCAGGTATTCAGGCGGTTTCCAAGGGACAGACAGAAGCGGCAGCCGCGTTGGGTATTCGCCCACGCCGGGTTATGAGCCTTGTTGTCCTGCCTCAGGCGCTTCGGGTAATCATCCCGCCGCTGATCTCGCAATATCTCAACATCACGAAGAACTCTTCGCTGGCGATTGCGGTTGGCTACGCTGACATCACAGCGACACTCGGGGGTATTACGCTTAACCAGACGGGCCGCGCGATTGAATGCGTGCTTTTGCTGATGCTCTTCTATCTTGTGATCTCGTTGACGATCTCCGCCGTGATGAACGTTTATAACAACGCTATGAAATTGAAGGAGCGCTGAGATGTCAGATACACATGAACACTCCGTCGCCTTCGTTCGGACAACAGAGATTCCACAACAACCGGCACCGATGAATGCAGCGGGACCGGTCAAATGGATGCGTGAAAACCTGTTTCCAACTTGGGCAAATGCGCTGCTTACCGTGGCTGCGATCTATGTGATCTATCTGATCCTTTCTGCAACGTTGCCATGGATTTTTGGCGGCCTATGGACCACATCATCTCTGGCAGAGTGCCGGGAAGTCCTTCAGGGCAAATCGGCGGCCTGTTTCTCGGTCCTGACCGAGCGCTGGAACCAGCTGCTGTTCGGGTTCAAATACCCGTCTGATATGTACTGGCGCCCGACACTGGCACTTGTGCTGATGTTTGTTGCTTTGGCGCCTGTGCTGTTCTTTGACTTGCCACGCAAGCTGTTGATCGCCACCATTCTTTATCCTTTCATCGCTTACTGGCTGATCTGGGGTGGCACTGTGTTGACCCCGATTTTCGCGCTGGTGGGTTTTGCTGTTGGCTACGTTGTCTACAGCCGCTTCGTTGCACGGAACTTTGCGCTGGCTCTTTCCGGTGGTGTCGCCGCCGCGATGGTCGCTTGGTATATCGGTAGCCTTATCGTTTCGCTCATCGCGCCCGAAACCCCCTTGTTGGAAGCTGTACCTTCCCGCGATCTGGGCGGCTTCATGCTTAATATGATGTTGGGTCTGACCTGTGTGTCGCTATCTGTTCCGCTTGGAATTGCGCTGGCGTTAGGACGACAAAGCTCAATGCCACTGATCAAATGGATCTGTGTGGTTTTCATCGAATTCATTCGCGGCGTGCCGCTTATTACTTTGTTGTTCGTGGCAAGCGTGATGTTGGCGTATTTCTTCCCGCCGGAGGCAACAGTTGATCTGTTCCTTAGGGTCGTCATCATGATCACCATGTTTTCCTCAGCGTATATCGCCGAAGTGATCCGTGGTGGTTTGGCCGCTTTGCCCAAAGGGCAGTACGAAGCGGCAGACAGCCTTGGTTTGGATTACGCACAGGCAATGCGGCTGATCATTCTACCGCAAGCGTTGAAAATCTCGATCCCAGGCATCGTGAACATTGCGGTGGGTCTGTTCAAAGACACCACGCTTGTTTCCGTTATCTCGATGTTTGATCTGGTTGGTATGATCAGGGGACCGATCCTCGCTTCTACCGATTGGAACGGGGTATACTGGGAGCTTTTGGGCTTTGCCGCCTTGCTGTTCTTCGTCGTTTGCTACGGCATTTCACAATATTCGCAGTGGCTGGAACGCCGTCTTGCGACAGATCATCGTTAAGGAGGCCGGAACATGGCTGATACCGCAAAACTCAAAGTATCCGACGAAGTCGCAATCTCGATCCAGAATATGAACAAGTGGTACGGCACTTTCCACGTGCTGCGCGACATTGATCTGACTGTGTATCAAGGGGAACGTATCGTGATTTGTGGGCCTTCAGGCTCGGGTAAATCCACGTTGATCCGCTGCATTAACGCACTGGAAGAGCATCAGAAGGGTTCAATCGAAGTTGATGGCACGCTTCTGTCATCGGACCTTAAGAACATCGATAAGATCCGGTCTGAAGTTGGCATGTGCTTTCAGCACTTCAACCTTTTCCCTCATCTGACGATCCTTGAGAACTGTACATTGGCACCAATCTGGGTTCGTAAAACACCCAAGAAGGAAGCCGAGGAAATCGCAATGCATTTCCTTGAGAAGGTGAAGATCCCTGATCAGGCTGATAAATACCCCGGCCAGCTTTCGGGTGGTCAACAACAGCGTGTGGCGATTGCCCGTTCGCTTTGCATGCGTCCACGGATCATGCTGTTTGATGAACCGACATCGGCCCTTGATCCTGAAATGATCAAGGAAGTTCTGGATACAATGATCGAGCTTGCCGAAGAAGGCATGACAATGCTTTGCGTAACGCACGAAATGGGCTTTGCCCGTCAGGTTGCGAACCGCGTCATCTTTATGGATCAGGGCCAGATTGTTGAGCAGAACGAACCGGAAGAGTTCTTCAACAACCCTCAAAGCCCACGCACACAGCTGTTCCTGAGCCAGATTCTGGGACACTAAACAGCGTATATTTTCATGTGATGATAGGGCGGGGGGAAACCTCCGCCCTTATTCTACGAGATCACGGGGAACGACAAACTCGACGACTTTACCTGTGCCATGGCGAAGCTCACGCCAGTTTTCGATATCGAAATCTACGACAAGTGTTGCGCAAGTCGGGTAGGCATCGAAGGACGGGTGGTCCGGCGCCGTTTCCACCAGCATATCGGCCAGCATGGCTGAGCCGGGGTTATGTGCGACCATGAGAATACAATCTTCAACGCGAGATCGCAGAGCGTCTGCCATAACGTCAGGCTCTGCCAGATAAAGCTGCCGCATGAGAGTTGTTGGTGTATCTTCCAGACTCAGCCTTGCCACAGTCGCGCGCGTGCGTGCGGCGTCCGAGCAGAGAATGTGATCAGGATGCAAAGAACGGCTGCGCATCCAACGCCCAATGGCCTCTGCACTACGGCGTCCGCGCTCGTTTATCACGCGCTCGTGGTCGGGCTTTGTTAGGTCTGACCAGTCAGACTTTGCGTGCCGCATCAAGATAAGACGTTTCATTCATGCTCCTTTAAAAGCGCGCATATGGAATGCGGATTGCTTAGCCGGTCTATTGAATGCCTGACTGACAGGGCAGGCACGCCGTGTTGCGCACCCCAAACTCATACATGCTGTACCCTGCGGGCCTTTGATATATGTTTTACACGCAGGCACATCGTATGGGGCATCGTCTGATAAGGCCCCCACCGGACAGGCCTTAGTGCATGGGCGGTCGTGACAGGTGCTGCAAGGGCTTGGCCCAATTTTCGATTGCATGACCTTTTCATCCAGCATCAAAGCACCGCGGATTGATATCATCAAGCCGGCGCGATCGTGGACCAACATACCTGTTGGAGATTGCCAGAATCGCCCTGTGGCTCGCGCCCAAGCAATGAAGGGTGCGTAGGGTGGCCCATCAGACGGGAATACGCAGGTTCCCCCCATATCATCTGCGAGACGGCCAAGTATGCGTTTTGACCAGCGATCTACTGGATCGGGCTTAGAATCGCTGTATTCTGGCGATGCCACAAAAACATTCCAGAATTTTTCATCCGTACCAATCAAGACAATCGTTTGATGCGCGTAGTCTGGATGCGGCAAATACCCCATCAACATCAGGCCCATAGGGGAAATTGATTGCTCAATCCGCTCCAACACCCTCATGCTTTAAGTCAACACATTGTTAGACAAGCAGGTGTGCAGCGGCAGCCTCATACCTTACCCGGCCCGAATGATTGAGCCCGCGCCATGCTCGGTGAAAAGCTCTAATAGGCAGGCGTTCGGTGCACGACCATCTAGGATAACAGCGGCGCGTACTCCGGCAGCCAGTGCATCCAATGCGGTCTGTGTCTTCGGTATCATTCCGCCCGCGATGGTACCTTCTGATGTCATGTCTTTAATCTGGCTTGCTGTGAGCTCGGTCAGGACTTCACCAGAGGCGTTTTTGACGCCGGACACATCTGTCAGAAGCAACAGGCGGTCGGCCTTGAGCGCTGCAGCAATCGCACCGGCTGCGGTGTCGCCGTTGATGTTGAAAGTCTCTCCGTTCATTCCCATACCCAAAGGGGCAATGACAGGAATGAGTTCTTTTTCAGCCATATCCAGCAACAACCGAGGGTTTACCTGTGTTGGCCTGCCAACAAGGCCAAGTGCGGGATCTTCGGGCTCACAGATAATAAGACCGCTATCCTTGCCGGAAACGCCGACTGCGCGGCCACCCTGTTCGGAAATTGCCTGAACGATGCGGGCATTGACCAGTCCGGACAGGACCATCTCAACCACTTCCATGGTCGCAGCATCGGTCACCCGTTTGCCGTCCACAAACTCTGACTGAATGCCGAGCCGTTTGAGCATGCTGTTAATCATTGGTCCGCCGCCGTGTACAATCACGGGGTTTACGCCAACCTGACGCATCAACACAACGTCGCGGGCGAATTCGTCCATGGCTTCATCGCTGCCCATGGCGTGTCCACCAAGTTTAATTACGACGGTCGCGTCATTGTAGCGCTGCATATACGGCAGCGCTTGTGAAAGAGTGGCGGCAGTAGCGGCCCAATCGCGGTTCATATCTTGTTTTCTCATATCCGTGATCCCTAGTTCATCGGGATCATAGGTACTTATTCGAGCGTGGCAATGACCGAGCGTAGCGTCGGGATGCCCCAGCCTTTTTCTGAAGATGTCACAATCAGTTCGGGAAATGCAGCAGGGTGTTTGCTTAACGCTCTGCGCACCTGATCCAACACCTTTTCCCGTTCGACTTCTTTGACTTTGTCCGCCTTGGTCAACACGACCTGAAATGTCACCGCGGCGCTGTCGAGCAGGCTCATTATTTCGTCATCGACTTTTTTTACACCGTGGCGCGCGTCAATAAGAACAAAGGCGCGGCGCAGCGTTTGGCGACCTTGCAAGAACTGTTTGAGCAGACGCTGCCATTTTTCGACCACTGGCAAAGGCGCGTTTGCATAACCATAGCCCGGCAAATCAACGAGATAGAGATCGTCACCAGCCGTGAAATAGTTAATCTCTTGGGTGCGTCCCGGCGTGTTTGAGGCGCGGGCAAGGGCCTTCATCCCTGTCAGGGCGTTGATCAGGGTTGATTTACCCACATTGGACCGACCGGCAAAACAGACCTCCATTCGATCTGCTTCGGGCAAGCCAGACATCGCGACAACGCCTTTAACAAATTCTGTTTGGCCGGCAAAAAGCAACCGGCCCTTTTCAGCTGAGACCGCATCAGGTTCTTCGACAAGGGGGAAAGGCAGCTGCATTAGATAAGCTCCAATTGGTCGCCAAGGGCGACTTCGCCCGTTTCTATTATACTGGCGTAAATCCCGAAATGCTGGTGATCCAGCATATTGAGAGCCATAAGTGTATCAACGTCGCGTATGCCCGTATCGGTGTTGGCCATTGTGGCTTTGCAGCGCTGAATGCGCTCTTCCACTTTGAGCCTGACGGTCCCCAAGCGTAACTCGCGGCCTAACCACTCGAATTCTTCCCACGCTTGGGCACCATCAAACCAGATGTTGCCGCGCCAGCGCTCTGGCTGGAGCGAGGCGTTTGCGAGCGTTTCGACAGCTTCGTGTGACGCGCGGTTGCACAAAGAAACGGAAGCAAAAGGAGTATCCGTAAAGCCGCGATCCTCTAGCTTGAAAACCCGTGCAGGCTGCGGCCGTTTTGGATCAGCCAAGGGGCGCACCCACTGCAACAGCGCGTCGCTTTGCGTGTCGGGCTGTACTGTCAGATCAGATGTATCCGGGTGCCGCAATGTGATGGTTTTCGTGACCTCATCCAGAGAGGCCGTGATAGCCATCAGGGCGGGTGACTTCGAACCGATGCTAAAGTTCTGGCAAGCGGCCCATTCGCTACCATCTGCCTTGCAGGCGTCATGGGCAATGGCCCACAGGCGATCAAATGGCATCGACTTGCCTTGGGTCAGCGTGACACGCTCTAGCGCCTCACGCCCGTGGCTTTTGACAGGGTGGCGCCAGAGCGCCGATACCTTCATCACTTTTTCGGCTCTGCTTTGGGCTTGCGGCCAAAGCTACCTTTGATGTTCCCCAACAAGTCAGGCTTGTACCCCTGACTGCGCATGATCAGGTACTGTTGGGTGAAGGTGATGGTGTTGTTCGCGATCCAGTAAACGACCAGACCGGAGGCGAAGCTGCCCAGCATGAACATGAATACCCAAGGCATCCAGGCAAAGATCATCTGCTGTGTCGGATCGGTGGGCGCCGGGTTCAGCTTTTGCTGCAACCACATGGAAATACCCAACAGTAGCGGCAGGATGCCGATAAACACCAACGCCATAACGCTGCCTACCTCGGGTGTGCCCCATGGCAGCAGGCCGTAGAAGTTGAAGATAGAGGTCGGGTCAGGTGCGCTTAGATCCTGAAACGGTCCGAAGAATGGTGCGTGACGCAGTTCGATCGTGACAAAAATCACTTTGTAGAGCGAGAAAAAGATCGGAATCTGAAGCAGGATAGGCAAACAGCCGGCAGCTGGATTAACCTTTTCCTTTTTGTAGAGCGCCATCATGCCTTGCTGCATTTTCTGACGATCGTCGCCTGCTTCTTCTTTCAGCTTTTCCATCTTTGGCTGAAGTTCTTTCATCTTCGCCATCGAAACGTAGGATTTGTACGCCAGCGGAAATAGCAGGGCTTTGATGAACAGCGTCAGACCTATGATGGAAAGACCCATGTTGCCAATCAGGAGATTGAGGTGATGAAGCAGCCAAAAAATCGGCTTGGTCAGGAATGAGAACCAGCCCCAGTCGATCGCATCGATAAAGTTATAAACGCCGCCTTCTTCATAGGCCTTGAGTACATCCCATTCCTTTGCGCCAGCAAAGAATTGCGTGGTGTTGGTGATGGTCTGACCCGGCTCAACAGTCTGCACCGGGCTAACGGCTTCTGTTTGGTAGATATCACGGCGCTCGTCATATTTGGCGACGGATTTGAACGCGGTGCCCTGAGTTGGGATCAATACGCTCATCCAGTAGTGATCGGTGAATCCGATCCAGCCGTTTTCGGTTATGTTCTGCTCCTTGGTGCGGGCTCCTGCACGTTGGTTGAACTCGAAGTCTGGCATGTCTTTCCAGTCAGTTTCGGAGTATTCACCATCGGTCATCGCAACGACACCTTCATGGAGAATGAAGAAGTTCTTCAAATCCGGGGGCATCCCGTGACGGGCAAGAACGCCATAAGGCGCAACAGAGGCAGCGGCGCTGCCAGTATTTTCAACAGTCTGCGTGATGGTGAACATAAATTCGTCATCAATCGCGATCTCTTTGGAGAAAATCAGTCCGGCGCCATTGTCCCATCGCAGGGTCACAGGAGAAGCGGTGCCAAGCGTGTCTCCGGACGCGAGTTCCCAAAGAGTGTTGGGGCCAGGGACTGCTGTTGGATCAACGCCTGCTGCTGCGGCCCAGCCGTGTAATGCGTACTGCGCATTTGCCTCATTCGCGGGGAAAAGAATTTCGACAATGGTCGCGTCTTCTTCAAGCGAAGTGCGGTAATCATTCAGAGACAGCTGGTCAATGCGCCCACCCAGCAGTGACAAAGAGCCACTTACGCGGGGTGTTTCAATGGTGACACGAGCTGCGTTATCAAGCGCGCTTGGCGCTGTTTCGGTGCTGACTGTTGACGTCGGATTTGCGGCGGGAACATCCGCGCTGGGCGTTGCCAACGTACCTTCGGCAGGCGTTGATTGCGACGCAACCGTGCCATCAATTGGCGTTTCAGGCTCCGGAGGTGGAAAGAGTACAAACCACACAAGGATCACGACAAAGCTAAGCGCCGTCGCAATGATAAGGTTCTTGTTTTGATCGTCCATTGGCACCGCCACCTGATGTCTGAAAACTGTCCGGTGGGTACACAACGGGGCGCGCCAAAGGTCAAGCGGATTCGCCGCTAGCTGCCCCTTTGTCACATAGGTTTTGGGCTAATTTCCGGTTATTTTCGTCTGCTCTGCATGATGACCGGCACCTCCTGAAGCTTTGCATTGTGGGCGCTGATCCATGCAAGCGTCTGGTCAAACGGCATGGGCCGCCCGATCCCGAACCCTTGCACATGTTGGCAACCAAGTTGTGCAAGCATCACATGCTCACCTACGGTTTCGACGCCCTCTGCAAGAGTTTCAATTTGCAGCCGCTCTGCCATAGTGAGAATTGCGCTGATCATGCGTTGTTGCTCTGGATCGCAGTCAGCTTTCATAACAAAACTACGGTCAATCTTGATGCGGCTGACCGAGAAGCGGCGGATTGATGCGATCGAGGCGTTGCCAGTGCCGAAATCGTCTAGATCTATACGGCATCCCAGAGCGCTCAGGGCATTGATATTAGATGTAATTATGTCATCAGGGGAGCTGGCGACAACTGTTTCGAGAACCTCAACCGCAAGCCGGTCAGGCGTTAGTTCGAAGCGATCCAGATCCCATTTGATCTTTTCCAAAAGTCTCGGATTGCTCAGCTCAGTGCCTGCGAAGTTGACCCCGATCTGCGGCACGTTGACACCTGCAGTATCCCATTGTTTTAGCGCGCGAAAACTATGGTACATCATAATTTCTGCAAGCCTCTCTAGCAGGTTAGAGCTTTCAATAGCTGACAAAAAATCTGCGGGTTGCAGGACACCGCGAACCGGGTGGGTCCATCGAGCAAGTGCTTCAAATCCAGTGATACGGCCGGTGTCAGTACAAAGTTGCGGCTGGAACCAAGGCGTGATTTCGCCACCGTCCAATGCTGCCGCGACATCCTCATGCAACGCACGGCGCGTTTTGCGCTCTTGGTGCATCTGATCGGAATAGGCGCGAATGCTTGAGGCGCCCCTTGACTGAGCGCTACGTAGCGCGATGCAGGCTGCTTCAAGCCATTGCTTGCCTTGGCGCTCTGGCGCGCGGGAATGTTGGCAGAATCCAATAGTGGCATCCACATACACTACCGTTCCGTCAATGGAGATTGGCGCCTCAGCACCCATCTGAAGCCTGCCCGCCATTTGAATGCAGAGTTCCAGCGAGAGTTGGCGGACGGGTGCGACACATACAGCAAAGCGGGCCTCGCCGATCTGGCCGATGACGTCGTCATCTCGCATTGCAGCCTTGAGACGTTCGCCTATCCGTTCGACAATTGTGTCGGCAGCGGCCGACCCATATCGGTCAGTCAGATTTGCAAAATCTTCTATTTCAATGGCGTAAATGCAAGAAAGCTGACCGGTTTCTGCGGCCTCTTCAAAGGTTGCTTCGCAGCGTGCGGCCATGGCGGACCGTGGCAGCAAGCCATTGGCCGACGCTTTCGTCACCGATGACGTATGTATCCCGCCAGAAATCAGATAGGCGGCGGGAGCCAGGGCCGCGAAAACCAGAAGCGCGCCATCGCCACCGAACCAAAATACGGCAAGTGAGAATGCAGGCACAAACGCCAGCGCAGGTGGCGCTGTCAGCAGATCAAAAAGTTGTTTCCGAAAGGCTGCAACATTGAACGCTTTACCATCTTTAGTTTTTCGTGGCACAGGTGTCCCTCCGATACGGACCGTATGTAGTCCGATGCTGACATCGTGGAGGAACATTGCCCGAACATGGGTTAACGTATCGAAACTACCAAATTGAAAACTATTTCAAATTTTCATTTTCTCGCATCAGACCCGCAAAATCGAACAGGTTAGGGTCCAAAAGGTGAGAAGGACGCGCATTGGTGAGTGCGCGAAACATGACCTGACGCCGTCCTGGGCTGTTGCGTTCCCATCCGTCTAGAATCGCTTTGACCTGCTGGCGTTGTAATCCATCCTGCGAACCGCACAGATCACATGGAATGATCGGGTATTTCATCGCGGTCGAGAACTTCTCGCAGTCGGTCTCGGCCACATGTGCGAGAGGGCGATAGACGAACAGATCTCCCTCTTCGTTCAGCAGCTTGGGCGGCATCGTCGCCAGCCTACCACCGTGAAAGAGGTTCATGAAAAAGGTCTCAAGAATGTCGTCCCGGTGATGCCCTAGGACAACGGCAGAGCACCCTTCCTCACGTGCGATCCGGTAGAGGTTGCCACGTCGCAACCGCGAGCAGAGCGCACAAAAGGTGCGGCCGGCGGGGATTTTGTCCATCACGATGGAATAGGTGTCTTGGTACTCTATTCGATGGGGTACGCCCATTCTCTCAAGAAACTCGGGCAGGACGGTTGCTGGAAACCCCGGCTGGCCTTGATCAAGATTACAGGCAAGCAACTCAACCGGTAGCAGGCCGCGCCATTTGAGCTCATGCAAGACCGCTAGAAGTGTGTAGCTGTCTTTGCCGCCTGACAGACAAACCAGCCATTTCGTGCCCGGCTCAATCATGCCGTATTGATCAAGCGCTTCGCGGGTTTGACGCACAATGCGCTTGCGTAGTTTTTTGAACTCGGTGGTTTGTGGTGCGCCTTTGAACAGCGCGTGGATGTCTTCGGGTTGATCAAGCATGTCGTCGTCCTTTGGCGGTTGATTTTATTTATAGCACGTTACTTCTGAACTAAAGGGCTTGGAGGAAGCGGTATGCGGTTTGTATTTCTTGTGGCGACGATGATGTTGGGTGCTTGCATAGCAAAGCCCGCGCTTGACGACGAAAAGATGTCAAAAGGTGATTTCAATCTTGAGGAATATTTTGATGGTCGCGTGCTGGCAAAAGGACAGTTTCAGGACGTGTTCGGCACGGTCCGGCGGCGGTTCGACGTCGTCGTAACGGGAACTTGGGATGGGACCACACTGAAACTGGTAGAGGATTTCACCTACGCTGAAGGCACTACCGAACAGCGGATCTGGTACCTGAAAAAGACTGGCCCCAGGGTGGCAGACCAGACTTGGACTGGTTCTGCAGGCGGCGTCATTGGCACAGCCAAGGGTGAAGAACGTGGCGATACATTCAACTGGACCTACCGCATCGATCTGCCCGTGCCAGAAGGCTCGCTGCGGGTGAGTTTCAACGACTGGATGTGGGATATGGGCGGGGGTCGTGTGCTCAACCGCGCCTATATGAAGAAATTTGGTGCTGACATTGGCGAAGTGATCATCACATTTGAAAAGCAGTAAGCTAGTCGTTCGGGCTGAATGCCTGCTCGGAAAGGGTAATGCCCTCCGGCAATGATATACGGGCAGCATGGGTGCCCTTGGTTGTTTCGAATATCACGTCAGCCTGCGTCGCACTTTGTGTAGACACGGCTAGCAACGCGCGTACGCTCTTAGCGATTTGCACCGGAGCGCTCCATCTGGCGTCTGTCAGATAGAGGGTTTTATCGTCACGCTCGGATAGGTGGCCGTTGCCGTCAGTGTCCTGCTCTATCACAACCATGATTTGCCCCAGTTTCTGATCAGTATCGGCTGAGGCTAAAATTAGATCGCGGGTTTCGATTATCAGGCGATCCGTTTGCGCAAAAAGCCAGCGGTTGGTCTGTCCTTCGATATCAACAATCCGAAAGTTGACCAAAGCGTTGTTGGTTTGTCGGCCATAGCCTTGATCGCTGTCAGTTTGCTCCAGATACAATGGCAGAGCATAGGGCTGCGATCCGTTTGGTATCTGCGGAACGCCGAAACGAAGGGGATGCGCGGATGTGCTGGCCTTTTGAGGCGCCATCAGCGCGACGGCGGTGGATTCTTTGGGGGCAAAGCGGGCCTCACGGAAATCACGGCTCAATTGCCAGCCGATCAAGAAGAGCAATGTCAGAACTGCGAAACCGATGGCGATGGCATTGAAGCGCCAGACCCATTTGAAAAATCCGGTATCCACTATCAGTCCTTCTCTGGAACAGGATCATAGCCGTCGCCGCCAAACGGGTGGCAGCGCCCGATGCGGCGGGCGGCAAGCCAGCTGCCTTTGATCGGTCCGTGCTTTTCTAGCGCTTCAAGAGCGTAGGCCGAACAGGTTGGTTGGTAGCGGCAATTGAACCCGACCCACGGGCTGAAAACAAGTCTGTACGCGCGAATAGGCAAAGCGATGATTCGAACCAGAACCGTCATTTTTTCGGGCCATGCAGTATAGCCAATGCCTTGTGCAGATCATCTAGTAATCGGGAGAAGGGCAGGGCGGCAGTGGCACCATTACGCCCGATCAGGACATAGTCGTGGCCAACGCGCCCCTCGGTTGGCAGTACTGCACGCGCAATTTCGCGCAGGCGGCGTTTGGCGCGGTTGCGCGCGACAGCATTGCCGACTTTCTTGGAACAAGTGTATCCGATGCGTATGCCTTCGGCATCGCCATCGGGGCGACGCAGCATTTGCAGGACAAAACCGGACATCGCAACGCGTTTGCCCCGAGCCGCGCGCTGAAAGTCACGCCGTTGGGTCAATACGGTAAGAGATGGGCATGACAAAACCGCCGGAGACGTTGCCCCGTTGGCGGTTGTGCCAATCAGGTCGGTCTCCGGCGGTGTCATAGCGTTAAGGCTTGGGCGCGAATTACGCGCTCAGCTCTTTCCGGCCCTGTGCGCGGCGCGCATTAATGATCTTACGGCCGGCTTTTGTTGCCATGCGCGCACGAAAACCGTGGCGGCGCTTACGAACGAGGTTCGAAGGTTGGTAGGTGCGCTTCATCGCTCCGTCTCCATCTAGTATAAGCTGCGCGCTGCGGATTCGCGGCGACGCGTCAATTCAGACCCGTCCTCTAAAGGGCTGCGCGCCCCAAGTCAAACCCTGCTGGGCGGGAAAACGTCTTGATCTGCAATAAATATGCTTTGACGGGGCGTGAAATGTTTCAATCCAGCGTATTAGGGCGCAAAGAGGCCCACAATTCAACACGTGTGATCAAGCAAGCGTGAGCGGGCTGTCTAACTGCGGCGCAAGAGCGCATCTAGGATGTCAGACAGCCGCCTTGGAGCAGGAAAGATGACAATGACTAGCCAGATTGATGCGAAAAAGTCCCCGATTGCGCGGTTCGGCCCGTTTGTGGTGATCGTGCTGGTCGCTGCGCTTGGCGCATTCTTATTGCGCGACTATCTCAGCTTCGAGGTATTGCGCGATAATCGCGAGGCGTTGATTGCGTTTCGGGACAATCATCTGATCTTAACCGTACTGGGTTTTCTGATAGCGTATGTGCTGATCGTGACCTTTTCATTGCCCGGTGCAACGATTGCTACGCTCACTGGTGGATTTCTGTTCGGAACTGCTGCGGGCTCCGCGCTCAATGTGGCTGCGGCTACATCAGGTGCTACGCTGATCTTTCTAGCGGCGCGTATGGGGCTTGGAGAGAGGCTCAAGGCGCGCTTGGATGCATCCGACGGAATCGTGTCGCGGATCAAGAAAGGCTTGGACGAAAATCAGTGGTCGATGCTGTTCTTTATCCGTCTGGTTCCCGCCGTTCCCTTCTTTGTTGCCAACCTGATCCCGGCGTTCTTGGGTGTGCCGCTGACTAGGTTTGTTGTTTCTACGTTTTTGGGAATTATCCCAGGTTCGCTTGTTTACACCTCGGTTGGCGCAGGCCTTGGGGAAGTTTTTGCGCGTGGAGAGACTCCAAACCTTGGAATCATATTCGAGCCACATATTCTGTTTCCAATCCTTGGGCTGTGCGCATTGTCGTTGCTGCCCGTTCTCATCAAGGCCGTCACCGGTAAAAAGGACCTACTGAAATGAAACGTATCAAAACAGACATTCTCATTATTGGTGCGGGTTCAGGCGGGCTTTCTGTCGCAGCGGGCGCCGCGCAGATGGGGGCGGACGTCGTGCTTCTCGAAGGGCATAAGATGGGGGGGGATTGTCTCAATTATGGGTGTGTTCCTTCCAAGGCGCTAATTGCGACGGGCAAGGCGGCGTATTCGCAGCGCAACAGCGCGCAATACGGCGTAGCTGATGCAGCAGGGGATGTGGATTATGCTGCTGCGAAGGATCATGTGGCAGATGTGATTGCGACAATTGCGCCCGTGGACAGTCAGGAACGGTTCGAGGGGTTCGGGATCAATGTGATCCGCGAATTTGGTCGTTTTATTTCAAAAGACGAAGTTCAAGCCGGTGACACCGTTATCAAAGCAAGACGGATTGTGATCGCTACAGGGTCGTCGCCTTTGGTGCCGCCGATTCCCGGTTTGGACAAAGTGCCGTTTGAAACAAACGAGACGTTATTCGATCTTCGTGAAAAGCCCGATCATCTGATTATCATCGGGGGCGGACCAATCGGAATGGAGATGGCGCAGGCCCACATCCGGATGGGCTGCAAGGTTACCGTGATTGAAGGTGCAAAAGCGTTGGGCAAAGATGATCCCGAGTTGGCTGAAGTTGTATTGAACTCACTCAAAGGCGAGGGCGTAGAGATCGCCGAGGATGCGGTTGCCGCAGAAATCCGGGGGCAAGCGGGGGCAATCGAGATAGAGACCAAGGACGGGCGTCTTTTCAAGGGAACCCATCTGCTGATGGCTGTTGGACGGCGGGCCAACACCGACAAGCTTGATCTGGAAGCCGGTGGGGTAAAACCTTCGCGCAATGGCATCGAAGTGGACGATAGCTTGCGCTCAAGCAACCGCCGCGTCTATGCGATTGGCGATGTTGCAGGTGGTCTGCAATTCACCCACGTAGCTGGATACCATGCCGGTGTTATTATCCGCTCTATGCTGTTCGGGCTGCCGTCAAAGGCCAAAACATCCCACATCCCTTGGGCAACTTATACAGACCCTGAATTGGCGCAGGTCGGGATGACAGAGGCGGAGGCGCGTGAGAACCATGGAGAGGCGTTGGAAGTTGTGAGGTTTCACTACAACCACAATGATCGTGCGATTGCTGAGAGAAAAACAAAAGGTTTTATTAAGGTGATGGTCGTTAAAGGCCGACCTGTTGGGGCCTCTATCGTTGGGTATCAGGCAGGGGAGCTGATCAATCTTTGGGCGTTGGCGCTGGCCAATAAGATGAAGATGAGCCAGATTGCCGCTATGGTTGCCCCTTATCCCACGATTGGCGAGATCAACAAGCGCGCAGCAGGCGCGTATTTCAGCCCACGGCTGTTCGAAAGCGATCTTGTTAAACGTGTTGTAGGGTTTGTGCAGCGGTTCGTACCGTGACAGCAGTGACGCGCGTCTGCGACGGCGCCCCACCCGCCGTCCCGAAGTGATCAAAGGCCTTGCAATGATTAACTCTCTCTCCGGTCGACTGCTGGTCCTGACAACTGTGTTTGTCATGCTTGCCGAGGTGCTGATCTTTGTCCCCTCAATCGCAAGGTTTCGCGAAGACTATATGCTCAATCGGCTCGAGCGGGCGCAGATCGCTTCTCTGACGTTGCTGGCTGACGACATGATCGATGTTGAGCTGGAGGCGGAGTTGCTGCGAAATGCCGAGGTGTTCAACATTGTGCTTCGCCGGGACGAAGTGCGCCAACTGGTTCTGTCTTCGCCCATGCCGCAGGTGATCTCGGGCACAGTAGATCTGCGCGATAGCGCCGCGGCTGTTCTGATCCGCGACGCGATGAGGCGCCTGTTGAAGCCGGAAAATGAAGTCATCCGTGTGATCGGTGCACCAGTTCGGGACGCTGGTATTCTGATTGAGGTAACAATGGAGACGGCGCCGATGCGCGCGGCGATGATTGACTACGGTCTAAGGATTCTGCTGCTTTCCGCGGTTATATCCGTGTTTACGGCGTTCCTTTTGTTCATTGCCATGCGGATTTTTCTGGTGAAACCGATCAAGGGCGTGGTCGAAGATATGCAGCGCTATTCGGCAGCGCCCGAAGATGCCCGTCGAATCATCATTCCGTCTGCCGGCGTGACGGAGCTGCGAGAGGCCGAAGAAGCGCTGAAATCACTGCAGACACAATTAACTGGCGCGCTTCGCCAGAAAGAGCGTCTGGCGCAGTTAGGCGCGGCAGTGAGCAAGATCAGCCACGACTTGCGCAACATTCTTACTTCCGCACAGCTATTTACCGACCGGATCGAAATGTCGGAGGATCCTGTTGTTGCCCGGATGGCGCCCAAGCTCGTCGGGTCAATCACCCGTGCCGTGCATCTTTGCGAATCGACGCTTGCTTTTGGTCGGGCTGAAGAGCCGGGGCCGACCCTGACTGTGGTTCGTCTGGCGGATATCGTGGAAGAAGTTTTGGAAGGTGAGCGTCTTGCTTCAGGGGACTGTGCGCTTGAACTCATTAACGACGTCCCGCCAGACCTCCATATTCGCGCGGATCCTGAACAGATGTACCGCGTGATTGGTAACCTCGTCCGTAACGCCCGTCAGGCGATCACATCGGCCCAATCAGTAGGTGAGATCGTCATTAACGCCACGGAAGATGCCCATGAATGGGTTATTACATTCCGAGATACCGGCCCTGGTCTACCACCCAAGGCGCAGGAGCACCTGTTTGCACCGTTTCAAGGGTCTGTGCGGAAAGGTGGCTCTGGTCTGGGGCTTGCTATCTCGGCAGAGTTGGTGCGAGGGCATGGCGGGGACATCCGGTTGTCCAAAACGGGCTCGGAGGGAAGTGAGTTTACTATCTCTCTGCCGAAGGGTGACGGCACGATTTGAGAAATATTGCCGTCTTGTTGATTTTGCGCTCTTTGAGGGCTTGCATTGCCCGAACGCTCCTACTAAACCGCCCCTCAGTGGACCGATAGCTCAGCTGGATAGAGTACCTGACTACGAATCAGGGGGTCGGGGGTTCGAATCCTCCTCGGTCCGCCACTTCACACTTTAGATGAGTTTCTCGAAGTGTGAAGAATGGCGGAACAAGTCTGCTTCTCAATAATACATTGAACAGTAAACGACCCGAGACTGCTTTGCAGGATGGCGGGGATGCCTCATTTTCAGCAATCTGGGGCTATGATAGGGGCTTGAGAATGCTGTCTTTCGCGGGAGCTGAAATGACGCGCCAGCCGGGCTGGCGCAGCCCTTCTCGGGAACAGACGTCTTAAAGACGTCAGATTGAATGCTTGCGGTCTGACATGAGCAAGAAGCGAACCATCATGGTCGCTATTTTACTCCTACGCGTATTCTAGAAATCCGGATGAGCATCTATGAACGCGGGGTGCCGCGCGCAGCTTTGCTCTACCGTTTTTATCCGGTGGAAGCCGCCAAAATCAGCGCCCCAGCGTTTTGCGTTATAGATTTGTGGCATGAGGACGATGTCAGCCAACCCCGGTTTCGGGCCGCAACAGAACGGTTCCTGTGTGAACCCCACAAGCAGGCCTTCGAATGCCGCCAGACGTGTTGTGATGAAATGGCGCATCCAATTGGTGCGGGCGGGCTCTTTTCTTTGCGTGGCGAAGTCGACGACAGACAGGTTGCACACTGGGTGAAGGTCCACTGCAATCGCATGGGCAAGGGCAGTCTGGCGGGCGCGTTCGTAGGAATTCGCTGGCAAAAGTCGCAGATCTCGGGTGGCGTCGAGGTAGTCCAGAATGGCCAGAGACTGGGTCATTCGGTGACCGTCAATATCCAACACGGGCACAAAGCCTTGTGGATTGCGCGCAAGATGGTCCGCGCCAAGGTTCTCTTTGGCAAGCAAATCTACATGCTCAATCCGGTAATCCACACCCGCAAGGTTCAGTGCAATGCGCAGTCGGTAGCTGGCCGAAGATTTGGGATAGTCCCATAGGACAATTTCCTTCATTTAGCGGCGTTCAATGCGGCGCTAAGTATGGCCCGGTCGCCGATGTGATTGGCCAACGTCAGGATCAGCCGCGCGTTGAATGCATCGCTTTGTTCCTTGCTCAGCCCCTCATGCGCGCGGATCAGCTCTTCGTAGAAACCGTCGGGGTCGGTCAGGTTCGGGCTTAGGTTCAGCATAATCAGGCCTTTCCAATGGCGGTTTGTAGGGCGCGGGCGACTGCGGTCTCGTCAAAACGGGACCAGCGGGCGACGACGTGCTGATCGGGCCGGATGAGGTAGACTGCCGCTGGCTCCTTTCCAAGGTAACGGGCTGTGAGTTCCTCCGACGGATTATCAACGTGCAAGACTGTCGCGTGGATGCCGCCTGTTGTGACATCGCTGACTGCGCAGCCTACTGCCATCAGGGTGAACCCGCCGCCGAGGTGATCAAGGATGAAGCCGTCGCCGTGTGGTGCATCAGGGCAGGGCATGCCGGGACTGGACGCAGTCGGCCCCCCGTCCAGTGCGTCTTCACCAAACAGATCGAATCCCGCATAGTTACATGGCACGGACAGGCGCCCGGAGTTGACCATCGGCCGGGCAAAGGTGTGGCGGCTTGCTAGTTCCAGCACCGCGTTGCGGAAAACCTTGGAAATATCGGTTTTGGGCGTCATGAAATCCGTCGCGCGAGAGGAGTTCAGGATGTTCTCATCTGCGCCATGCTCGCGCTCGGTTGAGTAGGTTTCCAGCAGGCGTTCATCGGCAAGGCCCTTAAGTACAAGATCCAGCTTCCATGCCAGGTTTTCGGCGTCCTGCACGCCCGAGTTCGCGCCGCGTGCGCCAAACGGCGAAACCTGATGCGCGCTGTCGCCCGCGAAAATGACATTGCCATGGCGAAATTTCTGCATCCGACGGCATTGAAAGGTATAAATTGAAGTCCATTCAAGTTCATATTCGGGGACATAGCCTGCTTGTGAAGATAGCATGGCGTCCACTCTTGCGCGAATACGGTCGGGATCAAGTTCTTGTTCCCGGTCGATATCCCAGCCAAGTTGAAAGTCGATGCGCCAAATATCATCAGGCTGCTTGTGCAATAGCGCTGACTGTCCCGCGCCCTTGAAAGGCGGCTCGAACCAGAACCATCGCTCGGTCGGGAAGTCGGCTTTCATGTGAACGTCTGCAATGAGGAAGTTGTCCTCAAACACGCGACCATCAAAGGTGAGACCCATCATGTCGCGCAGCGGTGAGCGAGCACCATCACAGGCAATGAGGTAGTCGGCCTCAAGCGTGTAGGGGCCGTCAGGCGTATCTACGGTCAGAGTGGTGTAGCTGCCGTGGTTTTTGAGCGCGGAGACACAGTTGCGCCCCCGAATTTCTATCGGCGCACCCGCTGCCTGTGCGGCGTTAATCGCATCAACAAGGTATTTTTCGAAGTAAGGTTGCTGCAAGTTGATGAAGGCAGGATTGCGGTGGCCGGTGTCGGGTTGGAGATTGAAATCAAAAAGCTTTTCATCCGCATAGAATACTTTGCCGACGTTCCAGACCACGCCTTTATCGACCATCGGCTGGCTGGCACCCAACCGGTTGGCAATATCGAGTGTGCGTTTGGAAAAGCAGATCGCTTTGGAGCCGAGCCCCGCGCCATCATGGTCGTCCAACACCAGCGCAGGTGTGCCTTTCTGGCCCAGATCCAATGCAAGAGCCAAGCCGACAGGCCCACCTCCGACGATGACAACAGGATGACGGGCGGGGGCGCTGTTCTGCTCCTCTACGCGGACGTAAGGATAAAGCTGGAAGGCGGTTTTGTAACGAGTGGCGACCACTTTAATGTCTCCCAAATTTGGTGAAGTAGGCGCAGCTTGCTTGTCTGCGCCCACTCATCTTTTGATGGGGTTTAGCCCTGAAGTGCGGCCCACATTTCCAGATCGCGTTCGGCGGTCCAAATGCGCGGGTGGGTGATGCCGCGTGCTTCGTCATAGGCGCGGGCAACATTGAACGGCAGGCAATGCTCATAGATCGCATAGTCGGCAAACTTCGGATCACACTCGGCGCGTACAGCGTCCCATGCCTGTTTCAACGTGCCGCCCTGTGCTGCCACGCGGGCAGCAGGTGCATAAGTGGAGTCCACGAAGTCGCGCGTACTCTCGATGGCGCGGTTTACGGCTTCTTTGCCGATCAATGCACCGCCGCGACCGGGGGCGATTGAGTTCACGTCATAGGCTTTGATTGCGTCCAGCGTGGTACCCCAATCAGCGAAGTGGCCATCACCGCAATAGCAGGCGGAATGATCTTCCACGATGTCGCCAGTGAACATCACGTTCTCGTCCGGAACGTGGATCACGATATCTCCTGCTGTGTGGGCGCGACCAAGGTGCATCAGATCAACGCGGCGCTTACCCAAATGAACGGTCATGCGGTCGTTGAACGTAGTCGTTGGAAAGGTGAGGCCGGGAATGCTTTCGTATCCCTCAAACAGGCGCGGGAAACGCTGGAATTCGGAATCCCAATCTTCCTGACCGCGCTCCATCACCATGCCACGGGCGGCTTCGCCCATGATGATCTGGTCTGCGCCGTAGGCAGAGGCACCCAGCACACGTACCGCGTGATAGTGGGTCAGAACGACGTGGCTGATCGGCTTGTCGGTGACTTTACGGACCTGTTCGATGACTTTATGCGCCAGTCGCGGGGTTGCCTGCGCCTCTACGATCATCACGCTTTCGTCGCCAATGATAACGCCGGAGTTCGGATCGCCCTCTGCGGTAAAGGCCCACAGATCGCGACCGATCTCGTCGAAGGTGATTTTCTTTTCGGTCATGTCGCCTTGGGAGGCAAAAGCTTTGGCCATTGGGGTGTCCTAACGTGAGATTATGGGAATTTAACGGCTGGTTTGATCGTGCCGGTGCAGGCGCCAAACCCGATCAGGTAGCCATCGCCTTTTGCGGCGCCGTGCAGGGTAAGCGTGTCACCGTCTTCGATAAAGCTGCGGGTCTGACCGTTGCCGATATCGACCGGCTCCTTGCCGCCCCAGCTTAGCTCAAGCAGGCTGCCGCGCTGGTGTTTTTCAGGGCCGGAAATCGTGCCTGACCCCAAGAGATCGCCGGGCGTCATCGCGCAGCCCGAACTTGCATGATGGGCAAGCTGTTGGGCGGCAGAGTAATACATTTCTTTGTAGTTGGTTTCGCAGATCGTTGTCTTGGCGCCGCCTTGCGGCTGGATCGTCACTGACAAGTCGATATCGTACAGCATCGGCTTGGGTTCTTGCAGGTAGGGCAGCAGTTCGCGCTCACGCGCTGGTGTGGATGTGCGAAACGGCTCAAGCGCAGCGCGTGTGACGATCCATGGGCTGATTGATGTGGCAAACGCCTTGGCCTGGAACGGACCGAGCGGCTGGTATTCCCACGCCTGAATGTCGCGTGCTGACCAGTCGTTGAGCAGAACGTAGCCAAAGATCATCTCATCTGCCTGCGCCACGCTGACAGGATGACCAAGCTCTGACGCAGTGCCAACAATCGCACCCATCTCCAGCTCGATATCAAGTCGTTTGCATGGACCGAAGGAGGGTGTGTCGGCATCCGGTGCTTTGGTTTGGCCATTGGGGCGTATGACATCGGTTCCCGAAACAACAACAGAAGAAGCACGCCCGTTGTACCCGATCGGTATATGTAGCCAGTTGGGCGGTAACGCGTTTTCAGCCCCACGAAACATCGTGCCGACATTCGTGGCGTGATGGCGGCCTGCGTAAAAATCGGTGTACTCGGCTACAACAATGGGCATTTCCATGCGCGCCTCTGACATCGGTACCAAATGCGGCGCGACAGTGGCCTGTTCGGATGCGCCTTCTACAAGCAACTCTTGGAGCCGTGCGCGTAAGATTTCCCACGCCTCAGGCCCTAGCTCCATCACGTCGTTCCAATATGGCACATCGAAAACGGGGTTTTCGGCCAGCTCGATCAGGCCAACTTCTTCCGCGGCAGACAGATCAAGGATCATATCCCCGATGGCCACACCGCAGCGCGGCTCAAGGCTGTTGGTGGTGAACACACCGTAGGGAAGGTTGTTCAAGGGAAAAGGGCACTCTGCGCGGTTCGCGCTTTCTACCCAAGATTTCATCAAAGTCATCACTGGTCCTAAATTTTGGTGCGGAGGGGCCGCGCCGTTTTTCAATCGCCGCCGCCGTCTCCGCTGTCGCCGCCACAATCGCTATCCAGGGAATATCCGCCACTGCCCGTCCCGCGATTGCTCACGCTACGATAGGTGGTGCGAAAGCGCGTAGGCTTATAATAATCCCACGCGATCCCCGCGCCGCAAAAAACGACAAATCCTAGAATGATAAGAGCAGTCTCCACTATTTCTTACCCGGCGTTCCGTCGAATTTCTTTTCCAGATCGCTCCAGCAGTCGATGTAGTCATCCTGCAAAGGCGCTTCATTTGCTGCAAATGCTGTCAGATGCTGAGGAAAGCGCGTCTCGAACATGAAAGACATGGTGTTTTCCAGTTTCTCTGCGCCAAGCTCGGCGTTTGAAGCGCCCTCAAACGCGTTCTTGTCAGGGCCATGCGGCAGCATCATGTTGTGCAGGCTCATCCCGCCGGGGACAAAACCCTTTGGCTTGGCGTCATAGATGCCAAAGATATTGCCCATCAGCTCCGACATAACATTCTTATGGTACCACGGCGGGCGGAAGGTATCTTCGGCCACCATCCATCGGTCTCGGAATAGGACAAAGTCGATGTTGGCGGTACCTTCTACGCCTGAATCGGCAGTCAGAACGGTGAAGATGGATGGATCAGGGTGGTCAAACAGGATCGCGCCAACAGGGCAATAGGTCCGCAGATCATATTTACAGGGCGCGTAGTTCCCATGCCACGCCACCACGTCCAGCGGGCTATGGCCTATTTTGGTTTCGTGGAACTGGCCTGCCCACTTTATGGTCACAGTTGAGGGCGCATCGCGGTCCTCGAATGCGGCAACGGGTGTTTTGAAATCACGCGGGTTTGCCATGCAGTTCGCACCGATGGGGCCGCGGCCCGGCAAGTGGAATTTCTGGCCGTAGTTTTCGCAGACAAATCCGCGTGCGGGTCCCTCAAGAACTTCGACGCGGTATACCAACCCGCGTGGAATGATCGCGATCTCTTGCGGTTCAATGTCGATCACACCCAACTCTGTCGCGAACCGTAACCGTCCTTCTTGGGGGACGACCAGCAACTCTGAATCGGCCGAGTAGAAGTAGGCGTCTTTCATGGATTCCGTGACAAGATAGATGTGACTAGCCATGCCGACCTGAGTGTTCACATCACCCGCCGTGGTCATTGTGCGCATGCCGGTCAGCCAGGTTAACGGTTGATCTGAATGCGGCACCGGATCCCAACGGTACTGGCCCAAAGAAGTTACATCTGGATCCACATGGGGCGCGGATTTCCAGTAGGGAAGATCAATCTTTGTGAAGCGGTGAGTATGCTTCACCGAGGGCCGGATTCTGTAACACCATGTCCGTTCGTTCTGGTGACTTGGTGCCGTGAAGGCTGTGCCGCTCAACTGTTCGCCATACAGGCCGTAATTCACCTTTTGGGGGGAGTTCATGCCTTGAGGCAAGGCACCGGGCAATGCCTCGGTTTCAAAGTCATTTCCAAAGCCGGGCATATAGCCTTCGGTCGTCCCTACGGGGGAGACGGCAGATTGCAATCCATGTGGCGAAAGCTCTTTGGTCATGGTGTTCCCCTTTTAGAATGTTGTATCGGGGATATTAGTTTGATTTGTAACTAACAACAGGTAAGTTCGAAAAATGACAGAAGACGAATTCGATCTAGGCCGGTTCCTGCCCTATGCGCTGAGTCAAGCTGCCGAAGCCACCAGTATGGGATTTCAGAAATTCTATCGCCAGCGCTATGGCATGTTGCGCACGGAGTGGCGGGTGCTGTTCCATCTTGGTCGTTACGGAGAAATGACGGCAAAAGAAATCTGCGAGCGCGCGAGCCTGCACAAGACTAAAGTCAGTAGGGCGGTCCATGCGCTTGAGGCAAAACGCTTTTTGTCTCGTATGCCACAGAAGCAGGATCGTCGGCTTGAGACCCTATCGCTTACCCGGCAGGGCGTGGCCGTTTATGACGACCTTTATGAAACTGCCAGATCATATGACGCCGCCTTGGCCAGACATTTCACCGAACAAGAGCGTGAAGTGTTGAGACATTGTTTGGAAAAGCTGGTCAATCTTTAGGCAGGCCGCAATAATTTGCGGCCTGACTGTTGTTATCCGGAAAGCTGTCAGTCTGACATCTTCATCCCGCTGTGATCGGATGCGGTGCGGGCGCGCACGTCAAATGTGACGTCCATTTCGCCGGCGTTCTCAAAGACCAACGTGGCATCGACCTGATCGCCCAATTCAAACGGATTGTCGCCAAGGCCCATAAACATCACGTGCAGCCCACCAGGCATAAGCGTGACTGTCTCGCCGGAAGGTACATCAATACCGTCTTGTTTGGTCATGGTTGCCACGCCATTTTCGTCCGTGGCGGATAGGTGCAATTCGATGCGCGGAATACCTTCGACACGCACTTCGACCAACCGATCATCGGTTTTTGAATCGTTGGTGATGGTCATGTAGCCACCGCCGACTTTCGTGTTCTTGGCTGTTTCAAACGTTGATGGCTGGGTGACCGTGATCTGGCCAAGCGTGTAATCGGCGGCCCAAACAGTGCTGGCGCCGAAAAATAGGGCAAGGGCGGTGTATTTCATAAGTTTCATGAGTCGATCCTGTGATGTGCGCAGTTTCTCAGCGCATAGTGACGTTTAAAAAAGGCGAAACGTCACTTTTGCGGCGGTGCGCGCACAGGAGGATTTGTACGGGGTGCCGCAGGCAGTAAAGCCACAGCGCGGGCTTGGTCCGTATCAAGATAAGATGATGCAAAAACCGGGTGCTGTGGCAGCACGGGAGATGTCAGCATCATAGAGCCAACAATCATGCAGCTTTCGCAGCCGCCAGCGCGATGTCCGCCGTTTTCCCCACAAATATCTGATAGGTTGCCGCCCATGGCGACGAAGCGGCTCATCTCCGGCGTGACCGGTGCGGCCCCTGCGCGGTGTACGAACGGCACGCTGAGCAGCGCCAAAACCATCAGCGCCAGCAAACCGTTCACGGAAAGAATATGACCAAGCCGTTTCATTGGGTGTTCGATACATCAAGGTTGAAGGCAGGGCCAGAGCACGGATGTGCGACATAGACACCACGTTGGCGAAAAGCCGCCCCAATGCCTACAGGGCATCGGGGCGTACAGCCTTCTGGAGTGGGATCAAAAGGCCGGACCGGTCCGGCCATTGGGGCTGGGCGGACCGGATTGGGGGTTAGGTTTCTTGCGGTGCAAGGGTCCCGATGGTCACATCAAGCGTCATTTCCTTGCCGCGCCGAAGGACGGTCATTGAAGCTTTTTCTTCAGGGTTCTTAGCAGCAACAGCACGGGTTAGATCACGCAGTGCACTGATCTGAGTACCATCGAAATCCAGAATGATATCGCCTTTTTCCAACCCGGCGGTTGCGGCAGGGCTGTCTTTTGAGACGGCCTCGATTACGGCGCCTTTTGTGCTTTCAAAACCCAGAACCTCAGCCACTTCGTCGCTCATCGGGCGGATGCTTACACCAAGCCACCCGCGTGTGACTGTTCCGTCATCGCTTAGGTCTGCGACAACCTCACGCACCACATCCGACGGCACCGCAAAACCAATACCGACAGAACCGCCAGCCGGAGAGATGATGGCCGTGTTGACGCCAATCACGTCACCTGAGTTGTTAAACAGCGGACCGCCAGAGTTGCCCCGATTGATCGCTGCGTCGGTCTGGATGAAGTCGTCATATGGTCCGGCGTTGATATCACGTGCCTTGGCGGAAATAATGCCGCTGGTTACGGATGAACTCAGACCGAAGGGGTTGCCCACGGCGACCACTTCGTCGCCGACGCGCATCTGCTCGGATGTACCGAATGAGACAAACGGCAGGTCCACATCCGCTTTGATAGACAACAACGCGATATCTGTGGCGGCATCGCTGCCGATGACTTCGGCATCATATTTCGTGCCATCGGAAAGGGTGACCTCAACGTTCTTGGCACCGGAAATCACGTGATGGTTCGTGACAATCTGACCGTCAGAGGAGATGATGAATCCTGAACCTAGACCGGCGCGCGGCGATTCCTGCGGGCTGTTGCGCTCAAAGCGGCGGCGCAGGGTTTCTGGCATGCCGCTTGTCGCCTGTACTGCGCCGGTCACTTCGATGAAAACCACAGCGGGTGCTACAGTTTCCACCAGATCGGCATACCCTCCGGCGGGAACGGCGAATGCGGCAGTGGGGGCAAGTATCGGCGAAATCGCCAATGCTGCTGCAAGGGCGATAGGGGCGGATTTGGTAAGCAAAGATGTCATTATTGTTCCTCATGCATCTGGTTGCGATTGCAGCCAAGATGGGGCCCCTAGGTTACAGGAAAGTCCGCCTTCGTTATACAAAACTGTAACCTGCCAAGGGATGCAGTCGGCAATGGCAGCCATTATATAGACGCTTATGAAAATACTCGTGATCGAAGATGATGTTACCACAGGTACCTACATTGCGCGCGGCCTGCGCGAGGAGGGGCACGTGGTCGATCTGGTGACTGATGGTCACGAAGGGCTGGTTGCCGCAACCGGCGGAGGGCATGATGTTCTGATCGTGGACCGGATGCTGCCAAAGGTGGATGGCCTGACGTTGGTCAAAACGCTGCGCGGCGCAGGCAATTCAACGCCAACCCTTTTCCTGACGGCAATGGGATCGGTCGAAGATCGCATCGGCGGGCTGAATGCCGGCGCGGACGACTATCTGGTGAAACCTTTCGCTTTCGGAGAACTGTCCGCGCGTGTTGCTGCGCTTGGCCGCAGGCCGCAGGCGGTAGAGCAAGAAACCAGTTTGCAGGCCGGGGATTTGACGCTGGATTTATTGACCCGCAAGGTGTCGCGGGAAGGACAGGAAATTGATCTGCTGCCGCGCGAGTTTGCTTTGCTCGAATTCCTCTTGCGCCGCAAAGGCCGCGTTCAAACCCGCACGATGCTGCTTGAGGGCGTCTGGGATTTGTCGTTCGATCCAATGACCAATGTGGTTGAGACCCATGTGAGTCGGTTGCGCGCGAAGGTCGACAAACCTTTTGAAACGGAGCTGATCAAGACGGTACGCGGCGCTGGCTACAGGATTGACGGGTGAGACGTTTGTGGCGCTCGATGCCGCTGCGGTTGGCGCTGGTGCTTGTGGTGTTGTTCGGCACTGTCAGCCTACTCAGTCTTGCGGCCAGCTATGCCTTTACCCGCGCCGCATTCGAGCAGGCCATTCGCGATGATCTGGCGCAGGATCTGGCGGGCTTTCGGGCAGCCCCTACCGCTGGCGCTGTGGCGCTTTTGGTTCAGGCGGAATCAGAGGATACCGATCCTGGCCGTCTGGTGCTCAGCTATGTCACGCGGTCGGGGCGTATCTACGGCAACGGTGCTGTGGCGCGCGACGATGAGGGGTTTCATATTATCTCTCTGGAAGAGGGGCGGGCGACACTGGATGGGGAATATCTTGCGCTCAGCGCGCGGCTCCATGGTGGTCGGTTGACCATCGCTCGAAGCCGCGCAGAGATCGAAGCGCTGCGGCCCGTTTTCTTCAATATTCTGTGGATCAGCTTGCTACCGACCGTGCTTATTGCCCTGTCAGGGGGGCTTATCCTTGCGCGCCGCTCTGAAAGGCATGTTGAGGTGGTTCGCCGCGCGCTTGAAAAGTTGTCAGGCGGTGATCTGGGCGCGCGTGTGAAGACAGGGCCAAGGTGGTCCGACGATTTGCTGGGGATCGGCAAAGCCGTGAATGGCATGGCCGAGGCGCAAGAACGCTCTGTCACCGCACTGCGTCAGGTGTCATCCGATATTGCCCATGATCTTAAGACTCCGGTGCAGCGGGTATCGCTGCGCCTTGAGGCACTGGCCCAAGTAGTGGATGACGGCGAAGCTGCGGATTTGGTCGCGCAAACCCGTGAGGAAGTGGACGGCATTGCAGCCGTATTTCAAGCGCTGTTGCAACTGGCACAGGTTGAGAATGGCGCGCTGAAAGCGCAGTTTGCGTCGGTTGATTTGGCCGATTTGTGCCGCACGATGGTGGAAGTCTATGAACCGACAGCCGCTGCGCGGAAGCAACGGTTGAGTTTTGACGGCCCGGACAGCCTGCAAGTTGACGGAGAAAAGAACCTTCTTGGCCAGATGATTGCGAACTTGCTGGAAAATGCCCTGCGCCATACCGGAGAGGGCGCAGAGATATGCGCGTCACTTCAATATCAATATGGAAGGCCGGTCTTGTTAGTTCGGGACAATGGCCCTGGGATTCCTGCGGAAGAACTCGGACGTGTGACACAACGGCTTTACCGACTGGACCGCAGCCGGAATACCGCCGGTAACGGGTTGGGTCTTAGCCTGGTTGAGGGGGTGGCCCGATTACATGGAGCAGAGTTGTCGTTTGAGGACGCACAGCCGGGGCTGTGTGTGCGGATTCAGTTTCCCTCCGCCTAGTCGCGGATGCTCATCGCTTTTGCACGTGGTTGATTGCGGCAACTTGCCCCCTAGTCTTAGGGTGGCTCTGCTATATTTGAAGAGCGAAAGAGTTATGAGGGTATTGCGATGTTTGACGGTTTTACGGCTGAAGTACTGGCGCGTTTCCAGTTTGCTTTTACGGTGTCATTCCACATTATCTTTCCAGCGTTCTCCATCGGATTAGCAAGCTATCTGGCCGTGCTGAATGCTCTTTGGCTACGCACGCGCAACGATACCTATAGACTTCTGTTCGAATACTGGAAAAAGATCTTTGCTGTCGCTTTCGCGATGGGTGTCGTTTCAGGCATCGTGATGTCTTACCAGTTCGGAACCAACTGGTCCGTCTTCTCGGATAGGGCGGGACCAGTTATCGGCCCGTTAATGGCCTATGAAGTTCTGTCTGCCTTTTTCCTGGAGGCCGGTTTCCTGGGTATCATGCTGTTCGGGCGCGAGCGTGTGGGCGATAAGCTGCATATGCTGGCAACCGGCGTTGTCGCCTTTGGAACGCTTCTTTCCGCGACATGGATTCTTTCAGTGAACAGCTGGATGCAAACGCCGGCAGGTTTTGCAATGAATGAGGTCGGGCAGTTCGTGCCAGAAGATTGGTGGGCAATCGTGTTCAACCCTTCATTCCCCTACCGGCTGGTCCACATGGTGTTGGCGGCATACCTGACGACAGCTCTGGTGGTCGGGGCCGTCGGCGCACTTCATTTGTTGCGGGACCGTTTCGACGTGGCCAGCCGTAAGATGTTTTCGATGGCGATGTGGATGTTGGTTGTCGTGACGCCGCTCCAGATTATTGCAGGGGATTATCATGGGTTGAATACGCTAGAGCATCAGCCAGCCAAGATCATGGCAATGGAAGGTCACTATGACAGCCATCCTGACGGTGCACCTCTGATCCTGTTTGGCATACCCAATCCGGAAGAAAAGCGGATCGACTATGCAATCGAGATTCCAAAACTGAGTTCGCTGATCCTCAAACATGATCTTAACGCACCATTGGCCGGTCTGGATACCATTCCGGATGAAGACGAGCCTCCGGTGGCGATCGTATTCTGGTCGTTCCGTGTGATGATCGCACTGGGTTTCGCGATGTTGGGGCTGGGCATCTGGGCATTGACACAGCGCATTCGGGGACGGCTGTACCATGCGCCCTGGCTGCACCGCGCAGCGCTTGCCATGGGGCCTGCCGGCTTTGTTGCGGTTCTGGCTGGCTGGATTACGACCGAAGTGGGCCGCCAGCCGTTCACTGTTTACGGGTTGATGCGGACCTCGGATAGTTTGTCGCCCATCGCCGCGCCTGCGGTTGCAGCATCGCTTACGGCTTTCATCATTGTCTACTTTTTCGTCTTCGGCGCAGGCACATATTATCTGCTACGCATGATGAACAAACCGGTCAGACAGGTCGCGGAGCAGTCGCTGCGCGACGAGGGGCCAATCAGAACGGCAGGGGTCACGCAGGCCGCTCCCTACAATGAACGTAAGGAGGGACACTAATATGTTCGGACTTGAACTGTCATTTATCTGGGCTGGGATCATCGCCTTTGCCGTGCTGGTCTATGTCATTTTGGACGGCTTCGATCTGGGGGTCGGTCTGCTGTTTCCGCTGACCAAGGATGAAGAAGAGCGGGGCGTCATGATGAATTCGATTTCGCCCGTCTGGGACGGAAACGAGACATGGCTGGTACTGGGCGGCGGCGGGTTATTCGCTGTTTTCCCGTTGGCCTATTCGATTGTGATGCCTGCGCTTTATATGCCGATCATCCTGATGCTTCTGGGCCTTGTTTTTCGCGGCGTCGCCTTTGAATACCGGTGGCGGACGGAGCGCTGGAAACCGCTTTGGGATATGGGTTTCTTTGGGGGATCGCTGACTGCCGCATTGTGTCAGGGCATTGCATTGGGCGCCCTTGTGCAAGGGATCGAGGTTGAGAACCGCGCCTATGCCGGAGGCTGGTGGGATTGGTTGACGCCGTTTTCACTCCTCTGCGGCATCGCAGTCACGATCGGTTACGCGATGCTTGGTGCAACATGGCTCAATCTGAAGCTGGAAGGACGTATCCAGAGCCACATGCGTCGCCTTGCATGGCCAGCGGCGATTGGCACAGTGATCTGTATGGGGCTGGTCAGCCTTTGGACGCCGTTTCTTGATGCGGCCTATTTCAGTCGCTGGTTCGCATGGCCCACGGCAGTCTTCAGTGCAATTGTACCGCTTCTGGTTTTGGCCGCGATAGCAGGGCTGTTCTTTGGCTTGCGCGGGAAGCGTGAGATAGCTCCGTTCATGTATGCGCAGGCGCTATTTGTCTTGGCTTATGTCGGGATCGGGATAAGCTTTTATCCCCATATCGTACCACCCTCACTAACGATCGCAGAGGCTGCAGCCCCTGATGAAAGCCTTTGGTTTACTCTGGTGGGGACGGTTGTACTGGTGCCAATGATCCTGGCCTATACCGCCTATGCCTACTGGGTTTTCCGCGGCAAGGTTAATCCGGCTGAGGGCTATCACTGATGCTGAAACAGGTGGGGTGGTTTATTCTGATCTGGCTTCTCAGCGTTGGCGCTTTGGGCATTGTCGCATTTGCGATCCGGACGGCGATCATGCCCTAAACACGCCCACGTCGTGGGGTAACGTCTTGATATTGTGACAATGGCAGGACACTCTTTCCTGTGCTGACAGATAAGGATTTGAGCCGATGCGCGCCATGCAAGTGACTGCCTATGATTCCCCGCTTAGCCTTAGGGAATTGGACATCCCACAGCCGAAAGAAGGGCAGGTGGTTATTCGGGTTGCAACATGTGGCCTGAATTTTGGCGATACGCTGGCGATCAAGGGGACCTATCAGGAGAAACCTTCTCTGCCGTTTACTCCGGGCATGGAAATGGCCGGGACAGTCCATGCGGTTGGCGCAGGGGTAACCGGTTTTCAAGAAGGGCAACGCATTGCGGCCTACAGTGGGCGTGACGGTTTGGCTGATTACGCCGCCGTTGCAGCAGACAAATGTGTGGCACTTCCTGACAATATGTCGTTCACAGATGCTGCCGCTTTCTTGATTACCTATGCCACCAGCCATCTGGCGCTTGAGGATAAGGCGCATCTGAAACCGGGTGAGCGGCTTTTGGTTCTGGGGGCGTCGGGTGGGGTTGGCCTGACTGCCGTAGAACTGGGTAAGCTCATGGGGGCGGAAGTGATTGCTTGCGCGCGGGGGGCAGAAAAACTGGAGATTTGCAGAAAGCTTGGCGCGGATCATCTGATCGATTCTGAGACCGACGATATCCGAGAGGCTGTCAAAGCGCGGGGCGGCGCGGATGTGCTCTATGACCCCATCGGTGGTGCGCAATTTGATGCGGCATTCAGGGCGTGCAATCCCGGCGCGCGGCTGCTGCCTTTGGGGTTTGCGAGCGGAGATATCCCTCAGATTCCCGCAAACATTTTGCTGGTCAAGAATATGACAGTGCTTGGCCTGTATATCGGTGGCTATGCAAAGCTGAACCCGAAGGCCCTGACCGACAGTTTCGAAACTCTGATCGGCTGGTACGTTGAGGGTAAGATCAAGCCGCATGTTAGTCATGTTCTGCCACTCGAAGAGGCGAATGAGGGGCTTGATTTGCTGCGCACCCGTAAGGCCACAGGCAAGATTGTTATTGATCTGGAAGCTTAGGGGTTAGTGCCGTCGCGCCACGGGGCGCTTGGTGACTGTTCTGGCTTTCGCACGTTCGCGGAAAAATACGAACAAGCCAGAGGACAGGATCAGCGCGATGCCCGTCCAGACTTCCCAGCTTGGCAGGTCTCCGAAAATCATCAAACCCCAGAAGACAGCGAGCGGCAGGCCGATATATTCGAAAGGCGCGATGGTTGCAGCATCTGCCAGCCTGTAGGCCTGACTGAGACTGTAACCGATAAGTCCACCGTTCAGACCCAGCCCCACAAGTACCCAGAAATCTTCGGGCGCGGGCCAGATCCATGCGCGCAGCAGAAACTGGAGTGACGCGTTCGAGGTGTTCGCAGCAAACCGCCCGTCTCCGGCGACACAGAAAAACACCAGCGAAACCACCAGGAAAACGGCCTGGATGTAGATGGCAAGGGCAGAAGCCGGCGCTTTTACGCCCAGTTTGCGTGTCATCAACTGGTTGAGCGCATAGGTCAGCGCGGACAGAACTGGTAGCAGCAGCACAATCCGAGAAATGCTCATGCTATCTGATGTTTCCCATGGGCGCTGCATGATCACCACGCCGATGAAGCCGACAAGCACCGCGCCCAGTCGCAGTGGCCCGACTTTTTCGCCCAGTAGCGGTATTGAAAGCAGTGTGATGAACAAAGGTGCGACAAAGAAAAGGGCGGTTGCATCCGCCAGAGGCAGCACAGCGAGCGCCAGAAAATAAGACATGTTCGCAATCACGACCAGCACACCACGCATAACATGCAGTAACGGTCTATCCGTGCGTAGGGCTACCCATCCGCCCTCAAACTGGAGAAAGACACAACTGACCATAAGCCCGATTAGTGAACGGATGAAAACGATCTGGTGCAGCGGATACCCGCTGGAAAGTTGCTTAATAAGCATGTCATTGAGTGAAATGCAGAAGACTCCGAATAGGACAAAACCTATCGCGAGACCTGCACGGTTGTGGGCTTGGCTCATGTGTGCACCCTCATCAATATCATTGCAGCTGTCCAGAAAAATTCATAGCGTACAAAGTGATCAATTCAGGAGACTTCGCCGATGCAAATGTCCGACACCCGCCAGATAGCCGCCACGCCTGCACAGGTCTATGCCGCCTTGCTGGATCCGGACATGTTGAAGGCGTGCGTGCCGGGTGCGACAGAGGTAGCCGGCTCTCCTGCAGAGGGCTTCGTGGCAACAGTTGTACAGAAGGTCGGGCCGGTAAAAGCGACATTCGCGGGGGAGGTCACGATCAGCGATATGGTGCCAAATACGTCCCTGCGTATCGAGGGTGCAGGCAAGGGCGGTGCAGCAGGATTCGCAAAGGGCGGCGCTGATGTGCGGCTGGTCGAAACTGAAAACGGTTGCGAGCTGAGCTATGATGTCGAGGCCAAGGTTGGCGGCAAGCTGGCGCAGTTGGGGAGCCGGATTATCGATGGCTTTGCAAAAAAGATGGCGGACCAGTTCTTTAATAATCTGCAAGAAGCCCTTGAAGGTCCTGTCGATCCTGATGCCGCGGAAAGCAGCGAAGAGCCTGCAGCAAAGAAGGGCTGGTTCGGGCGCTTGAAATCCTGACGCGGCGCAACACTTGTTGCGGGGCTGCAATCAGGTTTAGGTAGCGCAACCACAAACCGGAGACAGCCATGACAGCGATCGTTGATGTGACAGCCCTGCGCAAAGCCTATTCAGACGGCTTCGAAGCGCTCAAGGGGGTCGATCTTAAGATTGACGAAGGCGAAATCCTCGCGCTGCTTGGCCCCAACGGGGCGGGGAAAACGACACTAATCTCGACGATATGTGGCATTACGACTGCCACGTCGGGTAGTGTGAAAGTGGGCGGACATGACACCGTCACCGATTTTCGTGCCGCGCGGGCGATGATTGGGCTTGTCCCACAAGAGATCAACCTCGAGCCGTTTGAGCGGGTGCAAAACACCGTCAAATTCTCACGTGGATTATTTGGCAAACCAGCCAACCCGGAGTTGATCGAAAAGATCCTGCGCCAACTTTCCTTATGGGATAAACGTGACAGCCAGATTCGCGCTTTGTCCGGTGGTATGAAGCGGCGTGTGCTGATCGCCAAGGCGCTGAGCCACGAACCACGCGTGCTGTTCCTTGATGAACCCACAGCAGGCGTGGACGTGGAGCTACGCCGCGATATGTGGGAGATCGTCGCCGATCTTAAGCGGGACGGGGTGACCATCATCCTGACAACGCATTACATTGAAGAAGCCGAAGCCATTGCCGACCGCATTGGCGTCATCGCGCAGGGCGAAATTTTGTTGATCGAAGAGAAAGACAAGCTGATGGCGCGAATGGGCCGGAAGGAACTAGAGGTCCAGCTCTCCGAGGCGATCACGAAAATTCCTGACAGCCTTGTTTCAGACGCGCTTAGGCTCAGCGACGATGGTAATGCGCTGATCTACACCTACGACACCAAAAGCGAACGCACCGGCATCACCAAGCTGTTATCGCAGGTCGCAGCCGAAGGGCTTGTGCTGCGCGATGTGGTGACGCGGCAATCAAGTCTTGAGGATATCTTTGTAGACCTCGTGAAGGAGGGAGATGCGTGATGAACTGGACCGCTGTAAAATCGATCTACGTATTTGAAATGACGCGGTTTTTCCGCACCATAACTCAAAGCTTCATCTCTCCCGTGTTGTCGACCTCATTGTACTTTGTTGTGTTCGGGGCCGCTATTGGTAGCCGCATTCAGGAAGTCGAAGGCGTCAGCTATGCTGCTTTCATCGTGCCTGGCTTGATCATGCTAAGCGTCATCACACAGTCGATTTCGAACGCGAGCTTTGGTATCTATTTTCCCAAGTTTATCGGCACGATATTCGAGCTTCTGTCAGCACCGGTGAATTTTCTGGAAATCGTCATGGGCTATGTCGGTGCCGCCGCTACAAAGGCGTTGTTCATCGGGGTTATCATTCTTGCCACAGCTTATCTGTTTGTAGACTTTGAAATTCAGCACCCCTTTGCCATGTTCGGATTTCTTGTGCTGACGTGTATCAGCTTTGCGCTGATGGGGTTCATCATCGGTATTTGGGCCGGAAATTTTGAACAGTTGCAGCTTGTGCCGTTACTGATAATCACGCCGCTGGTATTTTTGGGCGGCTCCTTCTACTCAATCTCTATGCTTCCACCAGTGTGGCAGGTCATCTCTCATTTCAATCCGGTGGTTTACCTGATCTCGGGCTTCCGCTGGTCGTTCTTCGGGGCTGCTGATGTTCCGATCGGGATGAGCCTGATTGCGATTGCAGCGTTTACCGCCCTCTGCCTGTCGGTCATCTGGTGGATTTTCAAAACAGGCTGGCGTATCCGGCAATAATCGTAGAAAGCCTCCTTGTTGCGAGGCGCACAGGGCTCTACATGTGGACCATGAAACAATGGCTTCCCTTCATTAAGAATAACCCGACAGTTGCGGTAATCCGGTTGTCTGGCATGATTGGCACTTCGGGTCGCGGGGCGATAAATGACCAAACCCTCGGGCCGGTAATCGAAAAGGCATTCGCAAGGGGTAAGCCCGTTGCAGTTGCCCTTGAGGTAAACTCACCCGGTGGCAGCCCCGTGCAGTCATCATTGATCGGTGCGCGTATCCGGCGGCTGGCCGAAGAAAAGAACATTCCTGTGTTCGCCTTCGTTGAAGATGTTGCCGCCTCGGGTGGCTACTGGCTTGCTGCTGCTGCAGATGAAATTTATGCAGATACGTCTTCTGTTGTTGGGTCGATCGGGGTGATCTCTGCCGGTTTTGGCCTGCATGAACTGATGGCGAAGAACGGCGTAGAGCGGCGGGTATATACCGCCGGGAACTCCAAATCGATGCTGGATCCCTTTCGTCCGGAAAAGCCAGAAGATGTCGCGCGTCTGAAAGAGCTGCTTGAGGACGTTCACGCAAACTTCAAAGAACACGTAACTGCCCGTCGCAGTGGCAAACTGGTGGAAGATCGTGATCTGTTTACTGGTGAGGTCTGGCTGGCGCGTAAGGCGATAGAAGTTGGCCTGATCGACGGTATCGGACATATCACGCCATTCTTGAAAGAACGCTTCGGCAAGAAGGTCAAATTGCGCCGCTATGGTGTAAAGCAGGGACTGCTAAGCCGCTTTGGGACCCGTATCGTTGGCGATGCATTGCATGGTATCGAAGAGCGCGCACAATTCGCACGGTTCGGGCTCTGACATGATCCTGAAGATTGTCGCTCTATTCTTAGTATTTATTGGTGTGCTTGGCTGGTTTGGCAAGATGCACTGGATTGGCGGAAAGACGTTGACCCAGCGCAAATGCAAAAGCTGCGGTCGCTACCGAATTGGTAAAGGGCCCTGTGCCTGTGGAGGGAAACGGGGATGATGACTGCTTGGTTGCTGTCGGGGCTTGGGCTTTTGATTCTGCTATTGGCGGGGGATGCGCTGGTAAAGGGCGCTGTTAACCTGAGCCTTCGAATCGGCATTCCTGCCCTGATCGTAAGCTTGACCATTGTGGCCTTCGGCACCTCTGCGCCAGAGCTTCTGATTTCGATCAAGGCTGTGTTGGATGATGTGCCGGGCATCGCATTGGGCAACGTCGTCGGGTCGAATACTGCCAATATTCTGCTGGTTTTGGGCATCCCTGCCTTGCTTGCAACCATGCACACGTCCGAGTGTAATACCCGAAAGTCCTTCAATCATATGATCGCAGCGACGATCCTGTTTATTGCCTTGGCCTACCGGGGTGTCTTTGACTGGGTTGCCTCTATTGCGTTGCTGGTTGCGTTGGCTGCGATGCTGTATGATGCCGCGCGTGACGCGCGCGCGCACCAGAAAGCGGATGCCGCGGCAGTGGATGAGGGCGATCTTGAAGGCGTGGACCCGGACATGCCGGGATGGCGTATCGGGCTGTTTTTGTTGCTTGGACTAATTGGCTTGCCGCTGGGCGCTTCTTTGTTGGTGGATAACGCAACAATCATCGCCAAGGAATTCGGCGTGAGCGATACAGTGATCGGCTTGACGCTGGTTGCGATTGGTACGTCATTGCCAGAGCTTGCTACCACTGTCATGGCCGCCTTGCGGCGACAGGCGGATGTTGCTCTTGGTAACGTCATCGGATCGAACATGTTCAATCTGCTGGCGATCATCGGGATTGCAGGGCTTGTTGGCCCCATCCAAGTCGACCCTGCCTTCTTGCGATTTGATTTGTGGGTCATGCTGGGGGCGTCGCTGCTGCTGATCCCTGTCGTTTATCTGGGCCAAAATATCACGCGCCTATGGGGAATTGTGCTGAGCGTACTATATGCCGTCTATCTAATAGTCGTGTTGGCATTCTGAGGGTTCTAAAATGAAACGAGCATTAGTTACCGGCGCGGGTAAGCGTCTTGGCCGTGCTATGGCGCTTTATCTGGGGCAGCGCGGGTTCGACGTTGCGGTTCATTATGCCAGTTCTGCCGACGGTGCCAGTGAGGTCGTTTCGGAAATCGAGGCGATGGGGCAACGCGCGTTAGCGGTTCAGGCTGATTTGCTGAACCTCGACGAAATGGAAGGGCTGCTGCCTGCTGCAGCCGACGCCCTTGGTGGACCGATAACCTGTCTGATCAACAATGCTTCGATCTTTGAATATGACACGCTGGAAAAGGCCACGCGCGACAGTTGGGACAGGCACATGAACTCCAACTTGCGGGCCCCCTTTGTCCTGAGTCAGGCAATGGTCGCGCAAGGGCTCGAAGCCACAATCGATGATGCAGAGGAACCCATCTCAGCCGGTCTAATCGTTAACATGTTGGACCAGCGCGTGCGCAAACTGACACCAGAGTTTATGACATATACTTTGGCCAAAATGGGCTTGTGGGCATTGACCCAAACCAGCGCGCAGGCGCTTTCGCCACACATTCGCGTCAATGCTATCGGTCCGGGACCGACCCTTCAGGGAAGTCGCCAGTCCCGCACTCATTTTGACGGTCAACGCGCCGCTACTATTCTTGAACGCGGCGCCAACCCGTCCGACATTACCGCGGCGTTGGGCTACTTCCTGGATGCGCCAGCCGTGACGGGGCAACTGCTGTGCGTAGATGGCGGGCAGCACCTTGGCTGGAAGACACCGGACGTATTAGGGGTAGAATAGAATTCTCTTATTGCAAAGTTTTGCACGTTCGCCCGTAAACAAGGCGATTTGTTACATTTTTGAGCCTCTTGCTGTCGTTTTACAAAACTGAAATTAAAATAAACAACAAAAGCAATAACTTAGATATGTGCCTAAAAATTAGACATTTTAACGAAGCGTTTAGAATGTAACGGAAAAATCGGAAACTCCAAAAGTTATCAGCAGACTTATCCACAGGAAACGGGGACATGTTTACGGTTGATGCACCTGCTAAAACGTGAAGAGAAACGGAGAATCAAAAGCGCATGACTGAAGCGGAGCAGACCCAGCCTACGGGCTATGAGGTTATCCAAGGATACCTCAAAACTCTGGATGGTTCTCCGGGTGTTTACCGCATGCTCGATAGCGAAAGTCGTGTTCTTTATGTAGGCAAAGCGCGCAATTTGCGGGCGCGTGTTAGCAACTATGCGCGGCCCAGTGGACACAGTCCACGCATCGCACGGATGATTTCCAATACTGCCTCAATGATGTTCCTGACGACGCGGACAGAAACCGAGGCGCTTCTGCTAGAGCAGAACCTGATTAAACAGCTCAAGCCCAAGTTTAACGTGCTTTTGCGTGATGATAAAAGCTTTCCGAATATTCTGGTTACAAGCGACCATGACTACCCGCAGATCAAAAAACACCGCGGCGCAAAGAAAGAGAAGGGATCTTATTATGGTCCTTTCGCGAGCGCTGGTGCAGTGAACCGCACGCTGAATCAGTTGCAGCGCGTTTTCTTGCTGCGAGACTGTTCCAATTCCCAATTTGACAGCCGCACGCGTCCTTGCCTTCAACATCAGATCAAACGTTGTTCGGCCCCTTGCGTCGGAAAAATCAGCGCCGAAGCCTATGGCCAGACTGTTGAGGACGCACAGAAGTTCCTTTCGGGCAAAAGCACAGGTATCCAGACACGTCTTGCCGCCGAGATGGCGGAAGCCTCCGACGCAATGGAGTTCGAGCGTGCAGCGGCCCTGCGCGACCGGATCAAGGCACTGACACAGGTCCAAACCACGCAAGGCATCAATCCAAAAGGCGTGTCAGAGGCTGATATCATCGGGCTACACATGTCGGACGGGCAGGCCTGTGTTCAGGTGTTCTTTATCCGGTCCGGTCAGAACTGGGGTAACCACGATTATTATCCGCGCATCGGCGATGACGTAGACGCAGCCGAGGTTCTGGAGGCATTCATCGGCCAGTTCTATGACCAGCGGGACCCGCCGCGCCAGTTGATCCTGAGCCATGAGATCGAGAACCCTGATCTGATGGCTGATGCGTTGGCGACCAAGATCAACCGTAAGGTCGAGTTATTAGTGCCGCAAAGAGGTGAGAAGGCGGAGCTTGTGGACGGCGCATTGCGCAATGCCCGCGAAAGTCTGGCCCGTAAGATGGCGGAAAGTGCAACTCAGACCAAGCTGCTCAAGGGGTTGGCGGATGTTTTTGAACTGCCCAAAGTTCCCGAGCGGATCGAAATTTACGATAACTCCCACATTCAGGGCTCTTTTGCTGTGGGGGCCATGGTCGTCGCGGGGCAGGAAGGAATGATCAAAAACCAGTACCGCAAGTTTAATATCCGCGGTGATGACCTGACGCCCGGTGATGACTTTGGCATGATGAAAGAGGTCCTTACACGCCGTTTCAAGCGCCTGATTAAGGAAGACCCGGAGCGGCGGGAAGGCCATTGGCCTGATCTGTTATTGATTGACGGCGGTGCAGGGCAGGTGAGTGCTGTGCGCGAAATCATGCGAGAATTCGGCGTTGAAGACATCCCGATGGTGGGTGTGGCCAAAGGTATCGACCGCGATGCGGGCAAAGAAGAATTCTACCGCACAGGCAAGCCTGTCATGGCGCTGCGGCACAATGATCCGGTATTGTATTTCATCCAGCGGATGCGGGATGAAGCGCACCGGTTTGCGATCGGAACGCACAGGGCAAAACGGGCAAAGTCCGTTGGCGCGACACCTTTGGATGATGTGCCGGGTGTGGGCGCGGCCCGCAAACGGTCATTACTGGCGCATTTCGGGTCTGCAAAGGCCGTGAGCCGGGCAAATCTGCATGATCTTAAGGCGGTCGAGGGGGTATCCGATGCCTTAGCAGATACGATCTATGCCCACTTCCACGAAAAAGGGTGAGCTGCCGTGCATATTCACGCTCTTTCGCGAAGAATTGTGAGCGAATGATGGCTGGCGAAATAGGATTTTCTTTCTGTGCACACTGACTTCAAAGCCTTCGCGCTTTTACGTTATTGCCGAGCGGTGTAGGGTGCCAATATGAAGTGGAATTTGCCAAATATTCTCACGGTTTTGCGGTTGCTTGCAGCGCCCGCAGTGGCGGTGATGTTTTTGTACTTTACGCGACCTTATGCTGATTGGTTCGCGTTGGTGTTATTTGTAACAGCGGCGGCGACCGATTGGATAGACGGCTATCTTGCCCGTGCCTGGAAACAAGAAACCAAGCTCGGCGCGATGCTGGATCCCATTGCGGATAAGGCGATGGTTGTGATCGCGCTCATGGTGATTATCGCTTTCTCAAGCTGGTCCGCTTGGCTGGTGTTGCCGGCAACAGTCATCCTGTTCCGTGAAGTGTTTGTTTCCGGCCTGCGTGAGTATCTGGGCGACACAGCTGGCACACTGAAAGTCACAAGATTGGCGAAGTGGAAAACAGCGCTTCAGATGACCGCGATCGCGGTTCTATTCAGTCAGGGTGTTTTTGAACACTATCTGGGGATGAGCATTTTGGGAATGGACGAAGCGCTGGTTCAAGACATCTTGCAAGGTAAAGAAGAAGACGTTTTGGGCCTGAACTGGAAGGTTGTCGCGATGGAGTGGTCAGGCCGCATCGGGCACTGGCTTTTGTGGCTGGCAGCGGCGCTTACAGCCGTGACAGGCTGGGATTACCTGATGAAAGCTTTGCCACATCTCAAGGAGGGCCGGTGATGGACGTATTATATTTTGCATGGGTGCGCGAACGTATCGGAATACCGCGCGAAACGGTGCAAACAGATGCGGGCACAGTTGCTGATCTTGTAACAGAATTGCGTGCGCGTGAAGAACGCTATGCAGCCGCCTTCGAGGATCTCTCGGCGCTTCGCGTAGCGCTTGATCAGGAATTGTCTGATTTTGATGCGCCGCTTGCAGGGGTGCGCGAAGTTGCGTTCTTTCCACCGATGACGGGCGGATAATATGCGGATTTCCGTTCAGGAAGAGATGTTCGATCTTGGCGCGGAAACGGCAACCTTTGCCGCAGGGCACAGCGATATCGGCGCGATTGTCACCTTCACGGGTGTTGTGCGCGACTTGCCTGATGACCGCATGGACGCGATGGAGATCGAACACTATCCCGGCATGACCGAAAAAGCGATCATCGCTATGGCGCAAAACGCAGTCGAAAGGTTCGGGTTGGGCGATGTCTTGGTCATCCACCGATACGGGCGCCTTCAACCAGGCGAGATGATCATGATGGTTGCTACAGCAGCGCCGCATCGCAAGGATGCGTTTGAGGCCGCGATGTTCTTGATGGACTATCTGAAATCCCGGGCGCCATTCTGGAAGCGTGAAATATCGGCCACAGGTGCCGCTTGGGTTGCAGCTACCGACGAAGACGAAGCGGCGTTGACGCGCTGGTAGCCAAATTGGCCTTGATCCAAATCAAGGATGAAATAGCCTGAGCTTGTTATGCTTTCTTCATACATTCACAGGAGGATACGGCGTGTTTAAGTCAATTGTTGTAGGCGTTGATGGTTCAGAGGCGTCCGATCGGGCGCTGCGGGTCGCTTGCGGTCTCGCTAAAGAAGCAAATTCCAAGCTCCAGATCGTCCATACTCCAAGGGATGAAACTGTGACCTATGCGGCAGATGCGATTTCGGGGTTTTATGTTGGACCAAATGCGGCCCAGCAGGAACTGCTGCGCGAAGCGGCGGAAAAGCTTACCGAACGAGCCTTGGCGATTGCAGCCGAAGAAGGGGTGAAAAATGTCGAAGCCCATATCGGTCACGGTGATCCAGGTCAGGATGTATTGGACCGAGCGGAAAAAGCCGGTGCAGACCTGATCGTGACAGGACGGCGCGGATTGGGGAACTTCAGTGCTTTGGTACTGGGCAGCACTTCCCATCAAATCAGCAAACACGCACATTGTGCCTGTCTGACCGTTCCATAGGGACGGCGGTTAACCTGCGCGCTGGCTGTCAATGTAGGCGCGCATTTCCTCTGCTTCATGGCGCGCGTCGCGCAATCCATCCATCGCGGCGCGCAATTCGGCCTCGGTCTGGGATAGCTGATTTGTCAGCTCCGCCTCGCGCTGCTGCAGATACGTGATCGCTTGGTCGCGCGTTTCTTCTGCTTCATGCAGCTCTTGGCTCATCCGGTCCAGCTGCGCCACATCATCTGCGGCAACCCGCGTGAAGCGGTGCAGTAGCCAATTGGCGAACCAGCCCATGCAGAAGGCAACAAATAGAATGATGGCGGTCGCAAGGACAAATTCAAATCGGCTCATTCGTTGGCGCTTTCTTCGGTCGGCGTATTCGGTGCTGTATCGCTGCTTTGTGAAGCGTTTTCCAGCGTTGTTTCGTCCGGCGTTGCAACAGTGTCGGGGCGGATAAGTCGGAACTCGATACGGCGGTTTGCTTCGCGTCCCGCTTCACTGTCGTTGCTGGCTACTGGGTTTTCTTCACCATATCCTACCGCTTTGAAGGTCCCGGTCACAACCCGCCGCGCGCGTAATTCGTTCAAAACAGATTCGGCACGGCTTTGGCTCAAAGCAAGGTTCATCTCTTCGCGGCCTTGGCTATCGGTATAGCCCTGAATTTCCAACGGCAATTTACCGCATCGTTTCAAGATCGTGGCAATATCATCCATCGTTCCCAAAGCAGAAGCGTCGATAGTAGCTGAACCCGGTTCAAAGTTGATCTTACCCGCAGCGACGATCGCGCCGATCTCTGCCTCGCATTCGGAAGGCGTGGGGAGCCCTAGCACAGGATCAAGCTGTTTCTGATAGGTTACGTTCACATCGAACTGACTGCCTTCACCCAGTTTGCCAGCCATGAGCGAAGCAAGCTCGGTCGATGCGTCGGGATTGCCGGTATTGCCCGTGAGTACGATGTTGTCAGGCGTCACAGTTAGCGAACCATTACTGAGCTTACCCAGACCCTCCAGTCCGGCAAGAACGCGGGTTGTCCAGTCGGCCGGCAGGCCTTCGACGACGCGGGTTGCTGTGTAAACATTGTCGGAACCAAAGCGTGCTTTCGCAAAGCTTGTCGTTAGCTCCCGTAGGGCATCATCGTTGACCCGACCGCGCAGCTGTACTTGGCCTTCTGGGCTAAGCGTTGCGTTGAACTCTGGCGGACCGGCGTTTGGATCTTGTGCCTGTGGCAATTTCGCCTGCAAGGCAAAAACACCCGGCAATGCATTCTCAAGCTCACCCACAACGTTGTCAAAATCTGACTGGCTGGTGCCTGCGGACGCCAACAAAGTGATGTCGGCGTCTACGATTGTGACAGACCCTTCGCCCAGTTTGGCCAAAGCATTGATTGAGGCCGTCACAGCATCGGCCCATTTGGGTGTGGGTACGCCGAGGCCAACAGTGCAGCGCGGTGTCTGTGCACCTGCTGCTTTTGCGGCTGTGATGATCCGCTCGGCGGCAGTGTCGGTGTCAGCCGAGCAGGCGTCGAAGCTGGCGCCGTCTTCGGTGATCTGGAACCGCGTGGTGAAAGGTGTAATCACAGGACGAGGCGCGGCAATATCAAGAACCAAAGTTACTTGGGACGGAACCATGCGCCGCAGGTTCTGCTCCAGTCGTGCCTTTTCCTGCGGGCTGTCCGTGATGGCTGTGATCGCTACGCGGTTGGGCTGAACTGATACCTTTGCGCGGGGTAGGCTGCTCATTGATGACAGTGCAAAATCAAGCGCGCTGTCCCAGCCTTCAGGCGCAGGATAGTCGGCAGTTTCCAGCAGGTCGGTAACGCCTGTCGATCCCTCAAGGCTGTTAAAACGCGCGATCACATAGTCTTTGTCGGTGCTTGTCGGAATCAGCCCGATGACCGAAAGGCCACTGTCATTGCGCAGGATTTCCGCTGAAAACTTTGGCGGGGCAAGGGCCTCCTGCGCGGCTACAGCCATGTCATCAATCACGCGCGCGGCGTCTACGACAGAACCTGCGGTCGTAAGCGCGGAAAAGCGGACAGCTTCGGTAGGTGCAGTGCCCGACAGCGAGACTTGAAGACCGTTCGCCTCCACCTCTGCCCAAGTCATACCCTTTTCATCCAACGCGTCACGCACGCCGATCTCAGATGAGTCCTCGATAAGGCTGACAGAGAAGTTCGCCGCCACAAGGGCCACAACAGCGGCAGCGGCGAAGGTCAGGAATATTGTAAGCAGTGATGAGAGGCGCATGGGCACTTTCGTAACAGTTCAATAATTAGGCATGGTACTACGCCGCTGGCGGGCTTGGTGCAATCAAAGGAACAGAGCTGCGACAAAAAACAACAGCGGAATCATGCCGGTGTCGCGATTGACCCTGAACAATTGCAGCATTTTTTTCGGATTGTGAATGTCGAGGCCACGCAATTGCCATGCCATGTGCCAGCCCATGGCCCACGGGCCGGCAAGGGCGACGGCCATCGCCAACACAGAAGCCTGCGGTAACGCAGCATAAATGACAGCGATGCCCATCAACCCGACGGTGGCCATCAAGAATCGGCGCAACCATTGGCCGGAATTCTCACCGAACAGCCTTGCAGTCGATTTAACGCCGATCAGCGCGTCATCTTCGGTGTCCTGATGCGCGTAAATCGTATCGTAGAACAGCGTCCATGCAATGCCAGCCAGATAAAGCACCACGGCCGGTGCATCGAGCCGTCCTGTGTGCGCAGTCCAGGCCAACAGAGCCCCCCAGTTGAAGGCAAGCCCGAGGAAAACCTGCGGCCACCACGTGAATCGTTTCGCGAAGGGATAGATTGCGACGGGAATCAGCGCGAGAACTCCCAACCGGATTGCAGCACCATTGAAAGACAGCAGAATCGCAAATGATATGAGTGCCTGCGCGATCATCCAGACAGTGGCGCCTTTGACACTGACCTGACCGGACGGAATCGGCCGCGACCTTGTACGCGCTACCTGCGCGTCGAAATCGCGGTCTGTAATGTCATTCCATGTGCAGCCAGCCCCGCGCATCAAGAACGCGCCAACAGCGCAGCCGATGAGAATCCACAAATCAAACCAGCGCATCTGGCCATCATAAAGCATTGCCAGCGACAGACCCCACCAGCACGGTAGCAGCAAAAGCCATGTGCCAATGGGCCTGTCAGCACGGCTTAAGCGCAGGTAAGGCCGGGCGGCGGCAGGTGCATACAGGTCGACCCAGTTGCGCGCATATGCGTCTGCAACCACGCCATCTTCCGGAGGCTCTGGTGGTGGGGCGTTGTCTTGCATATATCCATCCTTATGGACGCGAAAATCAGATTGTATGTAGAGCACCCTTTGGGGGATGGGCAATCGGTTCCTTTGGACCGTGCGCAGGCGCATTACCTTTTTGGGGTTATGCGGCAGTCAGTGGGGGGACATGTGCTCCTGTTCAACGGGCGTGATGGCGAATGGCGCGCTGAGGTCGTTGAGGCCGGAAAGCGTGGCGGTATGCTGGCGTGCATCGAGCAGACTAAACCGTTGCAGATGCCCCCCGACCTTTGGTTGTGCTTTGCACCAATCAAAAAGGCCCGCACCGATTTCATTGTTGAAAAAGCCGCCGAGATGGGCGCCGCGCGGATCGTACCTGTGCAGACGGAGTTCACCAATTCAGGTCGTATCCAGCGCGATCGTTTGCAGGCTCATGCCGTCGAAGCTGCGGAGCAATGCGGTGGAACCTTCGTGCCGGAAGTGGCCGATCTGGTTCGCTTCGACCGTTTGCTTCAGAATTGGGATGCAGGCCGCCAGATTATGTTCTGTGACGAGGCGCTGGCCGCGTCACGCCCTTCCTCGCTCGTTGCTGGTGCGGTTGGGCCTTGGGCGATCTTTATCGGACCAGAGGGCGGGTTCTCGGAACGCGAGCGCGCTAAGCTGAAAGCATTGGACGTATCTGTTGCGGTGTCGCTGGGGCCACGGATTCTCAGGGCCGACACAGCGGCGGTGGCGGCGATGACGGTCTGGCAGCAGACCTATGGCGACTGGTCCTGATGGCTGTAGACATACAGTTGCGGCAGGCTGTGCAGGCAGATGCTGCCGGGCTTGAGGCATTTCTGGCGCGGCATGCGGAAACGTCGATGTTCCTGCGCGGTAATCTGGCAGTACACGGCGTTGAGAACTGTTCACACCGGCATGGCACCACATTCTGGCTGTATGCAAACGACGGGATAACTGGTGTTGTGGGATGTTCCAACGGTGGCTACCTCATGTGTCAGGCCCCTGATGCAAAGGATGATTTCTGGTTTGCGGCGGCGCGTGCGCTGGCAGGGCGGAAGATTGCAGGAATGACGGGCGTGCCCGAGCAGGTGGACGCATGGATCAGTGCTTTGGGCTTGGCAGAAGAATGTTTTAGCGTACGTGACATTGATCCACTCTATCATGTTCAGCTAGACAATCTGATCTTGCCTGACACGGCTCAGTTCCTTCTGCGCAGACCTGTCGCGCAGGATGCATCGCTTTTGGCAGGCTGGTTTGACGGATTTGCCCAAGACACAGGAATGATGCCTGCAGGCGGCATGTCGGGGGCCGTTGCGGCAGAGGCTTTCATCGCGAACAATGCGGCCCGCTTGCTAATTATTGACGGAACGCCGGTTGCAATGACCTCAGTGAACGCAGCGGTTGGCACGACGGTACAAATCGGAGGCGTCTATGTGCCGCCCATGTATCGTGGGCGGGGATTCGGTGGCGCTGTTGTTGCCGTTCAACTGGCTGAGTTGCGCCTAGAGGGGGTTATGGCAGCGATTCTTTTCGCCGCGAACGCTGTGGCTGCGCGCGGGTATGAGCGGATCGGTTTTCGCCGCATCGGAAGCTATGCTCTGGCGATGCTCAAAGAGCCGGTTTTGATAAAAGGAACACGTGATGTTTTTCCGACCTGAAGCGAAAGCCCTGTTGTGGCGCTGGCGCGAGGTGTTGGTCGCAGTAGCGATGATGCTGCTGGGCCTATGGTGGATTGTTGGGCCGGGGCGTTTATTGGCGGTGCCCGGTTGGGCTTTGGTGCTGGGGGGCGCCGCGCTGTGCTTTGTTGGCGTGCAACGCGCACGGTTTCGCGGTCCGGGGGATGGTCCCGGTGCGGTTCAGGTCGATGAAGGGCAGATCTCCTACTTTGGTCCGCTAACTGGTGGTGTGATGGCCCTGCAATCGTTGGAGCGTCTGACGCTTGATATGTCGTTAGTGCCAGCACATTGGCGGCTGGAGGCCCCGGGGCAGGCAGCAGTATTGATTCCGGTGAATGCAGCGGGGTCTGATGCGCTTTTTGATGCATTTGCGCGGCTCCCGGGCTTGCGTACAGAGCGGATGTTGGCAGAGTTGCGTTCCGGAAAGGGCCACGCAGTTGTGATTTGGGAGCGCAAACCCTTGCGTCCGGCCCACACCCTGCTGCATTGACGACCAAGAGAATCTCCGCAAGGCTGCGGACCGAACCCTAAGCGGAGTGCCAAGCATGTCTATTCCACAATCCGGCGGCGGCCCGATCGAAAATTTTGACCAATTGGCGCAATACCTTGCCGATGGTTGTAAGCCCAAGGACCAATGGCGCATTGGCACCGAGCATGAGAAATTCGGCTACTGCAAAGACACTCATTTGCCGCTGCCTTATGAGGGCGAACGCTCAATTCGCGTGATGCTTGAAGGGCTGCGTGACAAGCACGGTTGGGCCCCTGTAGAAGAGGGCGGCAAGCTGATTGGCCTTGAAAAAGACGGGGCAAATGTATCGCTTGAGCCGGGTGGACAGCTGGAGCTGTCCGGCGCTCCTGTCGAGACCATCCATGAGACATGCGACGAGGTGAACACCCACCTGCGTGAGGTCAAAGATGTGGCCGATGAGATTGGTGTCGGCTTTATCGGTTTGGGTGCGGCACCCGAATGGACCCATGAGCAGATGGATCTGATGCCCAAGGGCCGCTACAAGCTGATGAATGATTACATGACGAAGGTAGGCACGATGGGCCGCGTTATGATGCGCCGCACTTGCACGGTTCAGGTCAACCTCGACTTCGGGTCGGAAGCGGACATGGTGCAAAAGATGCGCGTCGCGGTTGCGTTGCAGCCGGTTGCGACAGCGCTATTTGCGAACTCTCCGTTTTTTGAAGGCAAGCTCAACGGTCACAAATCGTGGCGCAGCCGCGTGTGGCGCGATCTGGATAATGCCCGTACCGGTATGATCCCTTTTGTTTTTGATGAAGGATTCGGATTCGAGGCTTGGGTAAACTATGCACTCGATGTGCCAATGTATTTCGTCTACCGAGACGGCAAATACGTCGATGCACTGGGCATGTCCTTCCGTGACTTCATGGCGGGCAAGTTGCCCGCGTTGCCTGGCGAAACGCCAACGCTTAGCGATTGGGCCGATCATCTGACCACTGCATTCCCCGAAGCACGAATGAAGAAGTTCATTGAGATGCGCGGTGCCGATGGTGGGCCTTGGCGGCGTCTGTGCGCCTTGCCTGCCTTCTGGGTTGGTTTGATGTATGATCAGACAGCCCTTGATGGCGCGTGGGATCTGGTCAAAGGCTGGGATGCCGAAACGCGTGAGGCGCTACGCGTCGCGGCTTCGGTAGACGGGCTTCAAGCTGAGGTGAATGGCATTAAGATGCACGATATCGCACGCGAGGCAGTCGCCTTGTCAGAGGCCGGACTAAAAGCCCGCGGCCGCAGCGGTGCAGGCGGGCTTGTCCCGGATGAGACACATTTTCTTAATGCGCTTAAGGAAAGCATCCAGACCGGCAAAACGCCGGCTGATGAACTTCTTGATTGCTATCATGGTGAATGGAAAGGCGATATCAGCCGGATCTACGCGGACTTTTCTTACTGAAAACTGTGTCAGGCTGCCGAAGTGGGTTTTAGGACTTTGCTACGGTAGTAGTCCGAAATCTCAGCTTTTCGTGCAGCCTGCATTTCCGGTGTCAAAGGCTTTTCGCTGTTGAACAGCGTGGCGTATCCTTGCATGGCGCGCTTGTGAACATCTACGGAAACAGGTTTGCCTGCGGGGCCGGCAATCGGCCCTTTGGGCGTGCCGTGCACTGAGGTTTTGTTGCTGGACGGCAAGCAATACATCACGAATAGGGCGACCGGTCCGACGAATGGCACTACATTGAGAAGCCAGAAAAAACCGGAGAAACCCGCATCATGCAAGCGCCGTACCGATAGTGTGGTGAACGGGATGGCCGTTATCAGGCTGTAATAGGTTGTGTAGAAATCGAACGGGCGCAAACCGTAGATTGCAGCCGGATCGCCGCTGCTTGTGACCGCCGTAATCATCATGGCATCGGCGCCAACCGCTACCGCACCTAGAATTGTGAAGACCAGCGTGACCCACCAGAACTCCGCTCGCGTTGCGCGCCCCTTGAAGCTGAAGATATGCACAAACGCCAGATTGAGCGCGGCCAACGGTCCTGTCATGACACTTTCCTTGCTGATTTTAAGGTATTTTGACGCGGTCACGTGGCGCAAAAAGGGGCGGATTGTGTTGAGTTTGCGGCGAACACGCTGGGCTAGCTTTCACAGCTGGCCTTCTTTGGCCGCTTGGGTAAGTTTCAGACAAGGACACAGCGCCCAAGGGGCCGTGTAGCGACATTGTATAGAACCCGTGGCGCAAGCAGTCATGGAGTTGGCCGAAGAAGTCAGCACATCCCGGGGCGAAGGTCACGCCTGAACCAAGTCGCTAAAAGTAAGCCGCTCCGCTTCAGCAGTCAAAAGTGCCCAGATTGATGACAGCCGTCAAACATAAGCCCCATACTAAGAGGCATCACGGCGGTGGTTAGTCGCATTTGAACGAAGCGGGTCAGTCTTTCCGATCAAGGCTGAGCCTGAAAATACCCGAAGAAACTTTCATCTCCTGTAGAGTTTGCCTGTCGCCGGATGTCGCATAGTTCAGCTGCATCTTGGCGGATGAAATGCCGAGCGGTGACAGGTGTCCCGGTCCAGCGATGACCTTGTAGCGTAAGGTGCAAGTCAGTGTGTTACCTGTTTTCGTTCCGGCGTCCGAGCGCATAGAGACAACGCGTCGCCCGTCATACATCTGTATGGGGGCAGGGCATCCTTTGGCGCGGAACAGCTGGCCCATTGCACGAACAGGGTCAGTCACGCCTGCAGGCACGCGGGCGGCTTCGGAAAGTTCGGTCTGCTCATCTTTTGGCGTGATATCAATTGCCGTTGCACGACCCTGCGCAATGTTGACCTTCACAGTGCGCTGTTTTCTCGATGACCTGCTTTCGCCCGTAAACCTGCTTTTGTTATCGCTACCTGTGCTTGTTCCGGCAAAGGTCCCGTTGAAGACGCCCAAAGGCGTATTGTCTACGGTAGAGGTTAATCTGCGCGTGGTGCCTGATTCTGAATAGTTGAGCTGCCCCAGAGATTTTCCGCCCAGAGTTACGCTAAATGTCTCTGCGCTGGCAGGCGCTGTAAGAAGGGCAACAGCAAGAAAGGCAATTGGTTTCATGAGTGGCTCTCCAAATCAGGCTGATAGCGCATTACGAAATCAATGACTTTGTCGTGGGGCATTTCGCACGGTGCCAACTGGCCGCCAGCGGCAAGGTCATAGAAATTCAGACTGATATAGTCAGACCCGTCCAACGCTTCTGCTACCAGTTTGATCGACCTGCCTTCGTTAAAATCTGAGCGGGTGCTTGTGTACCGGATTCCGTTTGCCTGTCCGGTTGATGTTCCTGTTGGAAGCGCGCGCAAGCAGTTGGCAAATCCGTCAGGCGCGGCGCACCTCATCCCTTTTGGCCGATTTTCGGCTCTGTCCCTGCGCGAATACGGCTTATGTTGGCGCGATGGCGCCAGAACACGATAAGCGTCAGCAAAATGCAAAGGATATAGGCGGAGCCAAAACCCGTCACCATGACCAGAATGCTTGACGAAGCGGCGGCAACCAGCCCTCCGATAGAAGAAGTGCGCGATACTGCAGCGCCAATCAGCCAAGCCAGACAGGCGCCTACGCCCACAGGCCAAGCGAGCGCCAGCAGGATGCCAAGAAAGGTCGCGACGCCCTTGCCCCCATTGAATTTCAGCCAAACGGGGTAGCAGTGTCCGATCATGGCCATCAGCGCCGCAAGCTGTGCAGCATCCTCGCTCGAAATGGCGCGCGCAAATAGCAGCGCAACAGCGCCTTTCGCACCATCCAGCAGCAGCGTCGCAATTGCAGCAGGTTTTGATCCGGTGCGCAGCACGTTCGTGGCCCCGATGTTGCCAGAGCCGATGTTGCGCAAGTTGCCCAGTCCCATCGCACGGGCCACAACAACACCAAAGGGTATTGAACCCAGCAAGTATCCAAAGACCGCCCAAAACAGCAGAACGATGATAGAGCTTTCAAACATCGGCATAGTGATAATTCCAGTTCAGACAGTATAGACGCAAGCGCCGGCGACATAAGTTGACAGAACCTTACCCTGCATGCGCACCCCGTCAAATGGGGTATTGCGGGATTTGGACAATAGGGTGGCACGGTCCAGCACAAAAGGAGCATGAGCATCAAACATGACCAAATCCGCAGGCGCGCCGACGGTCAGTCGACCAGAGGGAAGGCCAAGCCGCTTTGCTGGATTGAACGAGATAGCCCGCCACAGTTCTGGCAGCGTGATCATCTCGGCGTGCCATAGCCGCAGCGCTGCTGGCAAAAACGTCTCAAGTCCCACGGCGCCCGATGCCGCCTCTTCAAAAGGCAGGCGTTTGCTTTCTTCATCCTGGGGGGTATGCATCGAACACACAATATCAATCAATCCTGATGCAACGGCTTCGACCATCGCCAATCGATCTTCCTCATCACGCAAGGGTGGCTTCAGTTTGAAGAACGTCCTGTAATTGGCAACGTCCAACGCGTTGAGCGTCAGATGGTGAATGCCAATACCGGCAGTTATGTCCAAACCGTTTCGTTTGGCGCGCTCTAGCGGGGGCAGCGCACGGGCGGTGGTGATCTGGTCCGCGTGATAGCGTGCGCCTGTCATCTCGACCAACGCTATGTCGCGGTCCAACCCCATCCGCTCAGCCATAGGAGAAACAGCAGGCAGGCCGCGGAGTGAGGCAAACTTGCCCGATGTCGCCGCTGCACCGCGGCTGAGGATCGGTTCTTGCGGGTGCGCAATGACCAGCGCGCCCAAGCTGCGCGCATAGGTCAGGGCACGGGAGAAAACGCGCGTGTCGCTCACCACATGGTCGCAATCGGTAAAGGCCACGGCACCGGCATCCATCAAAAAACCGATCTCGGTCATCTCACGGCCTTCACGGCCTTTGGTCAGTGCTGCCATGGCAAGGACATTGACAGGCGCGGTTTCATTGGCGCGGCGGGTGACGAACTCAAGCGTTTCGGGGCTGTCGATGGCGGGGGCCGTATCCGGACGCGTGATCATCGTGGTCACGCCACCCTTGGCTGCCGCCAATCCCGCTGATCGGTAGCTTTCCTTGTGACGTTCACCGGGTTCGCAAACCTTTACACCCAGATCGACAATGCCAGGGGCGAGGTATTTGCCACCGCAATCCACAATCTGCCCTTTAGGATTGGCGATACCGCCAGCAGTTACAGCCGTAATGCGCCCGTCTTCGACGCTAAGCGAGCCTGTCTGCTCGGTCCCGTTTTCCGGATTTATCAGGGTGGCATTGATGAAATGAAGCGTCATGGCGTCTCTTTCTGGATCTGCTGCATGAGGTGGTGCACTTTCTCGGCATCGGCAATATGGGCGAAGGACTGGCTCTTCACGATAGACTGATGAAACGATTTGCTGACCCGGGAAATTTTCATGGTACCAGCCGGTCCCGTGCAGCAAGGATCTGTTTGGCGACATCTGATGCATTTGCGATATAGGCGATGCGCACGCGCAATCCTGTTTTGAGAAACAGAACGACGCTCCAGCCCAGTCTTGTGCGCACGTCCATGATGTCTGCAAGCGGGATGCGTGCCTCGCCCTCAGGGCCATTCTGGATGATCGCGTCAGAGCGTAGATACCAACGATTTTGCCGTGCGACGCGCCACCGCGAGGGGTCTTCGAACCCGATATTGTAAACCAATGCCAGTACAGGCGCCACGTAAAGGACCACCCAGGAACCGGTGGCGATCCCTATGGCCAGCCCAATTGCGGCCAGCACGCACAAGGTTATCACGCCCACAATAACACTGCGGCGGATAAAGACCGGCAGCGCCGGCGACCATGCAGCGAGCGGTTCGCTCATCCTGCCATCCAGACCATGCCACCAGCGACAGCAAAAGCCACAATCAGGGCAATCATCGCAATGCGGCCAGACATCTTGGGATCGGGTTTGGGTTCTTGCATCAGAGTATCCACCATATAATGAGAAGGGCCAGCAGCACAGTCACTGCGGTTAGCGCACTGCCGACACGGGACCGCCCGGGTACTTTGGGCGAAGGCGACGTGCCCGAGTAAGGCTTTGCCGCTTGGGCAGCGATCGGAGTTGCGGCGTGTTGGGCTTTTGGATCTGCGTAGCTGCCGATAAGCGTTAGCTCAGGAAGCGGGTGCAAAACCACATCCGCTTCCTGACTTACGCGTGAGAACAGCAGCAACACATATCCGTCCAACGCTTCAAGCTTTGCCCGATCCGCGCGGATCGCGGCCCGGTCAACATCGTAGCCGTCCAACAAATATTGTGGCAGGCCGACACCCGTGAGGTCGGAAAGCGCGAATAGTTCGAAATCATCATCTTCGACCGGATGGTTCAGCAGGGCAGACGCGAGAGATTTCTTCGGTTGCTGCTTAAGTGCGCGCGCCATTTCGGACATTGGCCGAGATACCGCAAAGACGCGGATGACACTATGTTCGGTTTTGGCAATCTCAATCATTCAGATAACCTGTCTTCCGGTGGTGTAAGGTGCGGCAAGAGGCTGTCCGTGCCCTCGATGAACTCAAACCCGATCTCTTGCTCTTTTGCAGTCTTATAACGCAAGAAGCTGACGCTGGGCGGTGCGGTGTTTTTCACTCTTGGATCGGTGATGGCTGTGCACGGATGTACTTTCACGCGGGTTTCAGCACTGCCTACATGAAAGAACAGCACGCGCTTATCCGTTAGCGCATAGCGGGTCGCGGCATATACCTTGAGCTGCTGCGCCGTCGTGCGCAACGGAATGATCACCAGCAGGGCAGGCAGCACCAACAGCCACATATCTGTTGCTGTTCCGTAGGTCGCAAGGATGAACCATGCCGCCGCAAGCAGACCTGCAGCGGCCATCGGGGCAGGACCGTAAAGCCGCCAGTTGCGCCAATGCAAACGTGGTTTGGGGCGGCCCGCCCACAGCAGCGTTTCGTCCTGCTCCAGTACGTTATCCCAGAACCCTGATGTGCTCATGCGCGATTTTCTGCCAGATTGCGTGCCAACAAATCCATTGCTGCCATACGTACCGCAACACCCATTTCAACCTGATCCTGAATGACGCTGCGGTTGATGTCATCGGCAAGCGTTCCGTCAATCTCTACGCCGCGGTTCATCGGACCAGGATGCATCACAATGGCATCGGGTTTGGCATGGGATAACTTGTCTGCATCCAACCCGTATCGGTGGTAATACTCCCTCTCGCTGGGGATAAAGCCACCATCCATGCGTTCTTTCTGCAAGCGAAGCATCATGACTACATCCACGTCTTTGAGGCCTTCTTCCATATTGTCGAAAACCTCGACGCCGAATTCACCAATGCCGGAAGGCATCAGCGTAGGAGGCGCGATCAGGCGGATGCGGTTTTCCATCTTGCCCAGCAGAATGATGTTGGAGCGTGCCACACGGCTATGGGCGATATCGCCGCAAATCGCGATGGACAGACGGTGCAACCGTCCTTTGGCGCGACGGATCGTCAGAGCATCCAGCAGCGCTTGGGTCGGGTGTTCGTGTCGGCCGTCGCCTGCATTCAGCACCGCGCAATTGACTTTTTCGGCGAGCAGATCGACCGCACCCGATTGCGGATGACGTACCACGAGCAAATCGGGGTGCATTGCATTAAGGGTCATGGCCGTATCAATCAGGGTCTCGCCCTTTTTGATCGAAGAGGCCTGCATCGCCATATTCATGACGTCCGCCCCCAGACGCTTGCCTGCAATTTCAAAGCTGGCCTGTGTTCGTGTCGAGTTCTCGAAGAACATGTTGATCTGGGTAAGACCCTTCAGGGCCGAACCATGCTTGTCTGGCTTGCGGTTCAACTCTGCATAGCTGTCGGCAAGATCAAGGATTGTGGTGATCTCTGAAGGATGCAGCGGCTCGATGCCAAGCAGGTGGCGGTGGGCAAAACTCATGTCGAAACCTTACGCTGTTTGCGCCGTTATAGGGATGCATGGGCAGGCGGGCAAGAAGCCGTGCATGGGGCATTTCGATCCGGTGTGAGCACGCGTAGAGTGCAAGAATGGAATCAGTGGACTTTCATACGGCGCGCGCGCTTTTGGAGTGGCAGATGGAGCTGGGCGCGGATGAGTGCATCGGTGATGTCGCCGTGGACCGCTATGCCTTGCCTGAAAAGCTGGCCAAGCCTAACCAGCAAGCGGCAAAGCCGCATCTGACCAGAGGGCCCGTCAAAACCAAAGAACGCGATGCAGTCGCCGAAGCGCAGGCAGCAGCCCAAGCCGCCGACACGCTGGAGGCACTGCGCGAAGCGATGACATCCTTTGATCTTTGTGATCTCAAGCGCGGTGCCCGTAAGATGGTGTTCTCGGATGGTATCGCCGGAGCGCCCGTGATGATTGTCGGAGAGGCACCTGGCCGCGAAGAAGATCGCACCGGGTGCCCGTTTGTAGGCGCGTCGGGGCAACTGCTTGACCGAATGTTCGCTGCCATTGACATGGGGCGCGACCGCAAGGATGCCCCGCTTTATATTACAAACATCCTGCCGTGGCGTCCGCCGCATAACCGTGATCCGAAGCCTGAAGAGATTGCGATGATGAAGCCGTTTCTGGAGCGTCATATTCAGCTGGCCAACCCCAAAGCGCTGGTGCTTATGGGCAACTGGGCCTGCCAGTCGCTTTTGGGTAAGCGCGGCATCGCGCGTCTACGCGGTCAATGGCAAGAGGTTTCCGGCAAGCCCGCCTTGCCAATGTTTCACCCCGCATATCTTTTGCGCAATCCTGACGCAAAAAGACAGGCTTGGGCTGATCTGTTGAGTTTGAAAGCTACGGTTGAGAAATGATTGATCCCGTTATCCTTCTGGCCTTTATCCCTGCGGCGCTTGCGCTGAATGTAACGCCAGGGCCGGATATGATGTTGTGTCTCGCGCAAGGTTTGCGTTCGGGGCGCGCGTCTGCTTGGGCCGCAAGTGCGGGCGTCAGCGTTGGCTCCTTGGTGCATGTTACTGTAGCGGGCCTTGGGCTGGGTGCAGTCGTCGCCGCATTTCCTTGGGCGTTCGAGGTTATCCGTTGGATCGGAGTTGCATATCTTTTGTATCTCGCGGTGCAGGCGTTCCGCAGCAGTAAGATGAAAGCGGGCGCGCAAGGCATGCGTCCCCTGCGCGCATTTCGCGCAGGCCTCTTTACAAACCTGAGCAATTTCAAAGTGATCTGGTTCGTTCTTGCCTTCATTCCACAGTTTGTTGTGCCTGAGGCAGGACCAGTATTTTTGCAATTCCTTGCCTTTGGGGCGATGATTGCGCTGGGCGGGTTTGTGATAAACGGTTTGGTCGGTGCTTTTGCGGGAACATTGGGTGCGCGGCTTGTCGGTTCTAGCAAAGTTCTGGGCTATGTTACCGGCAGCATTTACGCCGCTCTGGCCGCGCGGCTGGCCGTGATGGAGTAGAACATGAGCAAGATAGACGAGACCAAAGAATTCATACCGGTGCGCATTGCCGTACTGACGGTATCGGACACGCGCAGCATGGCCGAAGACCGCTCCGGCGACGTTCTGGTCGCGCGTATCGATGCGGCGGGCCATCATCTTGCAGAGCGGAAAATCGTACAGGACGAGCGGACGGACATCGCAGAGCAATTGCGGACATGGTGTGCCGATCCACAGATCGACGTGGTGATTTCTACCGGGGGGACGGGCCTGACTGGCCGCGACGTCACGGTAGAGGCGCACCGTGACGTGTATGAGAAAGAGATTGATGCTTTCGGGACGGTTTTCACGATTGTGTCGATGCAAAAGATCGGAACCAGTGCCGTGCAGTCGCGCGCGACTGGCGGGGTCGCGAACGGGACATACCTATTTGCACTGCCCGGCAGCCCTGGCGCCTGTAAGGATGCATGGGATGAAATTCTTCTTATGCAGCTCGATTACCGACATCGCCCCTGCAATTTTGTAGAAATTTTGCCACGTTTAGATGAGCATCATCGCAGAAAATAACGACTGGTCCTTTTCTGCTATCGAAAAAGTGACGGAAATCCGTGCGTCGCACGTATAAACTTACGTGGCACTCGTTTGTGAGGCGCTGGGTTGAATAACGTAATGACCATATCGGATTGATAATGCGGTTCTTGAGACAAAGTATGATCGGCCTGTTTTTGGCCTCTGTGACTCTGGGCTTGCTGGTTTGGGCGGTTCAGATGATCGGTGGGGCCGTGCAAACGCGCATGGCTGACAGTCCTGCCGCGCCGCCGGCTCGCGAGCGTGTTTTTACTGTGAACGTCATCACAGCCGAATCTGGAACACACACACCTTTTATTGAAAGCTTTGGTGAGATCGCCAGCCGCCGTACGCTGGAATTGCGCGCAGCAGAAGGCGGTCGAGTGATTGGTCTTGCGGATGAATTCCAGGACGGTGGCACAGTGCGCGCTGGCGATGTTCTGGTGCAGCTTGATCCGGTAGACGCCGAGGCCGCAGTGCAGCGTGCTGAAGCCGACCTCGCTGATGCGCAGGCCGAAGGACGCGATGCCGCGCGCGGCCTTGAACTGGCGCGTGATGAACTAGCCGCCGCGCAGGATCAGGCCGATTTGCGCGACAAAGCCGCCAAGCGGCAATCGGATCTTGCGGGTCGTGGCGTTGGCACAGCGGCGGCAACAGAAACAGCAGATCTTGCAGCCTCGGCTGCGCGGCAGGCGGTGTTATCGCGCCGTCAGGCTGTCGCGCAAGCAGAGGCCCGTGTGGATCAGGCCGCAACGTCAACGGCTCGGGCGGAAATCGCGCTTGCCGAAGCACAGCGTCGGTTGGACGACACGATTCTTACTGCGCCTTTCAACGGCACGCTCAGTGCTACGGTAGTGGTCGAAGGTCGCTTGGTCAGCGCCAACGAAAGGTTGGCAGAGCTGATAGATCCCGATGATCTCGAGGTTTCGTTTCGCTTGTCCACAGCTCAATACGCGCGCTTGTTGGATGAACGCGGTGCGGTTTTGAAGGCCGAAGTGCGTGTGACGCTTGACGTTGCTGGCGTTGATCTTGAGGCACGCGGTTTCGTGACGCGCACCTCCGCCGCAGCGGGCGAGGGGCTGACCGGTCGGCTTGTTTTCGCGTCACTCAATAGCGTGAGCGGCTTTAAACCGGGTGATTTTGTTACCGTGCAGGTGCAAGAGCCCGCACTTGAGAACGTGATCCGCCTGCCAGCCTCATCTGTGGATGCCGGTGGTAATGTCTTGGTGCTTGCGGCTGAAGACAGGCTTGAAGCCATCACTGTAGAAATATTGCGTAGGGTAGGTGACGACGTGTTGGTGCGCGGTGATATTCTCGGCCGCGAAGTGGTCGAGGCGCGTTCACCCCTGTTAGGGGCAGGTATCGCGGTCAAACCATTGCGCAAAAGCACACAGAAGCAGTCAGAGCCTGAGATGTTGGAGCTGACAGAGGCGAGGCGCGCAAAACTGGTGGCATTTATCGAAGGCAACGCCCGGATGCCAGAAGAAGCAAAAGCCCGCGTGTTGGCGCAACTGGCCGAACGTCAGGTCCCGGCCCAGATGGTCGAACGGATCGAAAGCCGGATGGGAGGCTAAGCGATGGCGCGCGCAATTCCCAAAACCGCCGGCGGTATCCTTTCGTATTTCACACGCCACAAAACCGTGGCCAACCTGTTGCTGGTGCTGATGTTGGTCGCTGGATTTGCGGCTGCACCAAATATGCGGGCCCAATTCTTTCCCGATGTGATTGTGGATAATGTTTCGGTCAGTACGGTTTGGACGGGCGCTGGCGCCGAGGATGTAGATGAAGCTATCAGCCAAGTGCTGGAGACAGCGCTACTGGGGATCGAGGGTGTAGAAGGTTCGAATAGTTCCTCACGTGAGGGGAACAGCGTCATCACACTGGAATTCGAACCAGATTGGGATATGGCGCGCGCAGCGGCCGATGTTCAAACTGCGGTGGATGCGATCACGACCCTACCCGAAGAAGCAGAGGAGCCGACCGTAAGGCGTGGCGCATGGCGTGATCGCGTGACGGACGTTGTGATCACCGGCCCTGTCGCCCCCGAACAATTGGGCCGCTTCGCGGATGAATTTGTCACCCGACTGTTTGCTGCAGGGGTGACACGGACCACCATTAAGGGGGTCGCGGCACCGCAAACACTGGTGGAAGTCCCTTCGTCCAAGCTTGTTTCCTATGACGTTACAATGGCAGAGATAGCGGCTGTCATTGCGGCAGAGGTCGATGCGGACCCAGCGGGCGATGTGGACGGCGCCAATGCGCGGGTGCGGACCGGTACAGCCAAACGCACGCCGCAAGAGATTGCAGGCATTACGCTGCGCTCCAATGCCGATGGGTCCAAACTGCTGGTCGGTGATGTCGCCGCAGTTTTCTCTGAAGGTATCGACCGCAACATGAGCTTTTTCGTCGGCAAAGATCCGGCCATGACCGTTCGGGTGGACCGCTCTGACAGGGGGGATGCAATTGGCATTCAGGAACAGGTAGAGGCAGTCGCGGCAGAGCTACAGTCAAGCCTGCCCGCCAGCGTTTCGGTAGAGCTGATCCGGACCCGTGCAGAGGCCATTACCGGCCGCCTTGATCTGCTGATTGATAACGGGCTGGTTGGGCTTGGCCTTGTGATGGCCTTGTTGTTTCTGTTTCTGAATGCGCGCACGGCTTTCTGGGTCGCTGCGGGTATTCCTGTGGCGATGGGCGCCGCGATTGCCTTCATGTATCTGGGCGGTCTGACCATCAACATGATCTCGCTTTTCGGTCTGATCATCACCTTGGGTATCGTGGTTGATGATGCCATCGTTGTCGGGGAGCATGCCGATCACCGGTATCGCCTCGGCGGGATGAGCGCGGCTGAGGCCGCCGAAGGAGCTGCGCAGCGCATGGCCATGCCAGTGTTCGCCGCCACACTGACCACGGTCATTGCGTTTTTCGGGCTTGTGGCTGTTGGAGGGCGCTTTGGCGGGTTGATCGCGGACATTCCTTTTACAGTGATCGCCGTTCTAATTGCATCGTTGATCGAATGTTTTCTGATCTTGCCGAACCACATGCATCACGCGCTTGCCGGCATTGAAAAACGTGCAAAGTTTTCGATGGTAAAGCTGGTGCTGGGCGGAATTGTCAGCGCAATCGTTACAACGGTCCTGATAACTGCGCTGATTTTTGGTGTGATCTACAGCTTCCTTTGGCTGACAGGGGCAGATGTGACGCAGGCCTATGGCTTGCTATCGGGCAGCGCAGTCGCGCTTGCCGGGGTGACGCTGGTTCTTTTGATCGGCTATTTGCTAAGCCGCCCCGCTCGGTTACGCGCGCTTGTTCAGGCTGTTGGGCGACACGGAATCGATACGCCGTCAGTCGTGGTGAATGGGGGCTTCGTCTGGGTGCGCGAGCGGCTGTTCCGCCCCTTCATGGCGGGGGTGATTGCAGCGCGTTATGCTGTTTTGGCGGGGGTCATTGTTGTACTGGCGAGCCAGATTTCGCTGTTTATCCGTGGCGATGTGCAGTGGCGGTTCTTTAACGCGCCTGAACGCGGGTCGGTCACCGGCAACTTTATCATGGCCGAAGGCGCCACACGTGCCGATACCATCGAGATGATGCGCGAAATGCAGCGTGCAACAGACGCAGTTGCCGCGCAACTGGAGGCCGAGCACGGGGTAAATCCGCTTGATTATGTCATGGCGCAAATTGGCGGTAACAGCGGACGGGGTTTGGATGCTGCCGAAGGTAAAGACGGTGATTTGCTCGGGGGGATATCTATCGAGTTGATTGACGCTGACCTGCGGCCCTACTCAAGCTTCGCTTTTGTTGCGCAGCTACAGGATGAGGTGGTGAACCATCCCCTGGCAGAAGCGGTGAGCTTTCGTGGCTGGCGCTCTGGACCGGGCGGAGACGCGCTGGATGTGCAATTCTACGGGGCGCAGACACAAACGCTGAAGGATGCCTCAGAAGCGCTGCAAGCTGCCTTGCTGCAATATCCCGAAGTCAGCGCGTTGCAGGACAATCTGGCCTACGACAAAGAAGAACTGATTCTTGATCTGACGCCGCAGGGGCAGGCACTGGGTTTCACCATTGACCAGTTGGGCCGCGTGTTGCGTAACCGTCTGGGAGGGATCGAGGCCGCTACTTATCCCGATGGGCCGCGCTCTGCCACCATCCGGGTGGAGCTGCCGGAGGGCGAGCTGACAGCCGATTTTCTGGACCGCACGCAAATGCGCACGCCAGCGGGAAATTATGTGGCGCTGGGCGACATTGTTAGTGTGCAGCAGCGCACGGGCTTTAGCACCGTACGGCGCGAAAATGGTATCCGGCTGATCTCGGTGACGGGCGACATTTCAGAGGATGATGCCGCGCGCGCTTCTGAAATCAATCAGGCATTGGCCGAGGATATCCTGCCGCGCATCGCTTCCGAGCTACAGGTCGAATATCGTCTCGCTGGTTTGAGCGAGCAGGAGAACGAGTTTCTTGCCGATGCGCTGACCGGTTTGATATTGTGTCTGACGGGTATTCTTTTGGTGCTCGCATGGGTTTTTGGGAGCTGGACCCGTCCATTGGTGGTCATGGCCATCATCCCCTTTGGACTGGTTGGAACGATTTACGGTCATAACGCGTGGGACGTGCCGCTGAGCATGTTTACCGTGGTTGGGCTGTTGGGCATGACGGGTATCATCATCAACGATTCCATCGTGCTGGTGACGACAATCGACGAATATGCCGCTGAGCGTGGCTTATTTCCGTCCATCATTGACGGGGCGGCAGACCGTTTGCGGCCGGTGATGCTGACAACGCTGACAACAGTTCTGGGCATGGCACCGCTGTTGTTCGAACGCAGCCAGCAGGCGCAATTTTTAAAACCGACGGTCATTACACTGGTGTATGGTCTTGGCTTCGGCATGCTGCTGGTACTGCTGGTCGTGCCCGCGCTGATCGCTATGCAGCATGACGTGGGGCGGCAGATCACAGCAATGCGCCGCGGACTGCGTGCGCGGGCGCGTGGCTTGCAGCTTGGGTTGGCAGGTTTGTGGCTGCTGATCTTGGGCTGGGGCGCGTTGACGCTGGGCTATGCTGCATTGTGGGGCAGTCTTTATGCGCCTGTTGCTGCGATCTTTCCGATGTTGGCCCGCCTGTCGACGATGGCCGCAGGGTTCGTGCTGTTCATAAGCGGTGCCGCGGTTGTTGCGGTATTTGGCTATGTGTTGGGCGCGTTGGTCATGATGCTGCGCAAGCGTCGCATGGTCGCCGGCGAATAGCGCCAGCTTAGCCCGGTGTGCAGCCACGCAGATCAACCGCGTGCGAAGATCCCAAAACCGTAAAGCGGATAGCAGACCGGTCGATGGCGAAGCCTGACGCTCCGTTCGATACCATCTCTGCGCTGGCAGTCAGAATGTTGCCTGACCGGCTTGTGACGGGTTCAGAGACCCAGATATCGGGGCGTCCTGCTTCGATCACCACATGCTCCGGGCCACCAGTGGAGGGCAGGGCAAGTTTGGCGGTGATCTTCAACCCGTCCTCGGACGGGCTGAGCGCGCAGGTCACACCTTTTGCGCCGCTCTCGGACGCGGTGTAGGGCTGTTCTGCTAGAGCCGCAGCAATGCTGGCAACAGGCGCGCTGCCTTTGGCATCCAGAGTGCCGGATAGCGACAGGGTTTGCGGAACACAGATGTCTTTGCAGACCCCGATGTCCATGTGCAGGTTGATATCAATCGGTGTGCCTGCCTGCTTGGGGGCAATGGCAAGGGGCAGTACCACCTGATTACTATACCCGACAGAGCGCATACCGTTCTGCTCAAATACCTTCGGTGTTGGCCAGCTGACCGAGACGCCGCGCAAGTTGCGTGAGCCTTTCCAGCTGAATTCGGGCGGGATGCCTGCATCACCGGGCGCACGCCAGTAGGTTTTCCAACCAGGCGCAAGCGTCAGTTGAATGGCGCTGATGCGGGTACCGTCCGCCTGTTGCCAACCGTCAATGAGGTGCGCGGTCACGGGCAGACCAACGGGATCTTCTGCTGCAGCAGGTGAGACAAGGGCAAATAGCGTGGTGGCCAGAAGGAAGTGCTTTATCATCTTCTCTATGTGGCCCCGCTTGATCTGTTTGCCAAGTCACAAGTCAGTCAGACATGTTTCGCTTATGGTGCTTGCAGCGTTCCGTCCCGCTCGTCACAGTGGGGGCGAAGGTGTGATTGGAGGTATGAAATGAATTTGGCAGGACAGCTTCTGATTGCGATGCCGGGGATGGGTGATCCAAGGTTCGCCCGCTCTGTTGTTTTTCTGTGTGCCTACTCCGAAGAAGGCGCCATGGGCTTTATCGTTAATAAGTATCTGGACGACATGACGCTCGCGGATGTGTTGGAGCGGATGGACATGGGGAGCGCTGAAGTCGTTCTGCAAGACCCCGTGTACTTCGGCGGGCCGGTGCAAATCGAACGTGGCTTTGTTTTGCACATGGACGAAAGCCGGCAGTCACCGGAACCTTTGATTATTCCTGGTGGCTATGTTCTGACCGCCACACAAGATATCCTGAAAGACATCGGCACTGGTGTTGGCCCTGAACCGTTTCTGTTTGCATTGGGGTATGCGGGTTGGGGGGCTGGCCAACTGGACGCAGAGATCGCGGAAAACGGATGGCTCACAGCGCCTGCAACGCCGGAACTGGTCTTTTCGGCAGATCGTGAGACCTTGTGGGAAACCGCGCTTCAGAGCATCGGCATAGATCCTCTTACCCTGTCTTCCGCTTCTGGCCGTGCTTAGTCACGGGGGGCGGCAGCACGGCGCAAGCGATCATTAATCGCGCGGCCGAGCCCGTTCATGGGCACTGGTGCTACGGCGATCGGGCCTCCCAACGTATCAAGCTGGTGCAGGTGGCCAAATAGATTTGCCGCAGCCTCAACTAGATCACCGCTTTCTGACAGGGACAGATCACCTTTCACCGGCCCGAAGCCCAGCATATGCTCGCCCGCGCCTGCACTTGTGGCATTAAGACGCAAACTGCCGCGTGGGGCGTAATGGGATGACATTTGTCCCGGGGCGGTGATGGTCGTACCGCTTGGCTGGATAAGCCGGGAACCTAGGGCGGCCTCAATCGGTTCTGGCGGAAGGCCCCCTTCACGCAGCAGCACGGCATGTGGGCCATCAAATCCGATGATGGTGCTTTCCAGCCCGACAGTGCAGGGTCCGTCGTCCAGAACGGCGGCGATGCGTCCGTCCAGACCCGCCAGCACATGATCGGCCGTCGTCGGGCTGATCCGGCCCGAGGGGTTGGCCGATGGTGCTGCAACCGGCCCACCAAATTTTGCAAGCAACGCCCGGGCTGCTGGATGGGCCGGTACCCGCAGGCCTACTGTGGGCAGCCCCGCTGTGACCAGAGGCGACAGCCCGTGATCCGCGCGCAAAGGCAGGACAAGTGTGAGCGGCCCCGGCCAGAATGCGCGAGCCAGAATATCCGCCTGTGTGTTCCACTCCACAAGGGCTTGGGCTGCTGCGGTGTCGGCCAGATGCACGATGAGCGGGTTGAATGACGGGCGGCCCTTGGCCTCATAGATCGCGGCCACGGCCTTGCCCTGCGTGGCATCCGCGCCAAGCCCGTAGACAGTTTCTGTAGGAAAAGCGACAAGCGCCCCACTGGCAAAAAGCTTTGCTGCTCGGTCCAGCCCCTCTGTATCGGGATGTAGCCGAAGGGTTGCTGGGGACATTGCCTGCTCCTGTAGCTTTGACGCGGCGTTTTGATTGTGCTTGGTCCGGTGGCTGTTCATCGTACAATATGCAGGCATTCTTCTTTGAAGGATGCTATTGCTTCGCCGAACCGCCCTAGTTTGTGAGAAAGACTATTATGACGTATCGCGCCCCTGTTGAAGACTACAATTTCCTGTTTGACCATGTTGTCGGGCTGGACGCCTTGCGCGCCACCGAACGGTTTAGTGATGCTACGGCTGACGTCACCCTTGCGATCCTCACCGAAGCAGGCAAGCTTTGCGAAGAGGTTCTTGCTCCTCTGCAACGCGTTGGGGATGTAAAAGGCGCATATCTTGAAAACGGGGTGGTGCGGACGTCTCCCGGTTTTGACGAGGGTTTCAAGGCGATTGCCGAGGGCGGATGGGTAGGCATGTCGGCCGACCCCGAATATGGCGGCATGGGGCTGCCCATGGCTCTGACAGCTGCTGTCGGCGATATGATGAGCGGCGCGTGCCTGTCGTTGCAACTTTGTCCGATGCTGACACAGGGCCAGATCGAAGCGCTGGAGCATCACGCCAGTGATGCGCTCAAAGACCTTTACCTGCCAAAGCTGATCAGTGGCGAATGGACTGGCACCATGAACCTGACAGAACCGCAGGCAGGCTCGGACGTAGGTGCGTTGACGACAAAGGCCGAAGACAACGGTGATGGTACTTTTGCGATCACGGGGCAGAAAATCTATATCACTTGGGGCGACCATGATCTTGGCGGCAATGTCTGCCATCTGGTGCTGGCTCGTTTAACGGGCGCTCCGGCGGGCGTCAAAGGGATCAGCCTGTTTCTGGTGCCCAAGCTTTTGCCCGACGCGGAAGGAAACCCGGGCCAGCGCAATGGCGTGAGTGTGGTAAGCCTTGAGCATAAAATGGGCCTGCACGGATCCCCAACCTGTGTCATGCAGTATGACGGGGCTACCGGCTGGTTGGTCGGAGAAGAGCAGGGGGGCATTGATGCGATGTTCACCATGATGAACAATGCGCGTCTGGGTGTTGGTGGACAAGGGATCGGCGTGGCTGATGCATCATTCCAACACGCGCTTGCCTATGCGCAGGACCGCAAGCAAGGCAAGAGCCCGACGCCTGGCCCGAAGGATTCGATCCTTGGTCATGCGGACGTGCGCCGCATGCTGACCACGATGAAAGCCGAGATTTTCGCAGCCCGTGCAATTGCGGTATGTAACGCGGTGGCCATCGATATGGCGCGCGCAACGGGTGACAAAGCGTGGAAAGCCCGCGCTGCGCTGTTGACCCCGATCACCAAAGCATTCGGCACGGATACCGGTATCGCTGTGGCTGATATGGGCTTGCAGGTGCATGGCGGGATGGGTTTCGTTGAAGAAACGGGCGCCGCCCAGTTCTGCCGCGATGTTCGCGTGACTGCGATTTACGAAGGCACGAACGGTATTCAGGCTATGGATCTGGTTGCGCGCAAGATGATGGATGGCGGCGAGGCGGCGATGGCCCTTTTGGATGAAATCGCCGAGGACGTAGAGGATGCCCGCTCTGTATTCCCGCGTCTTGCGGGGGATGTCTGGGAGGCATGTGAAAGCATGCGGGAAGCGACGGAATGGCTCGTTTCACAGACCGACCTGCAAGAGCGTTTTGCTGGTGCTGTCCCTTATCTGCATGCATTCGCACGGGTGCTGGGTGCGCATCTTCACCTGAAGGCGGCGGTTGCCGACCGTGGCGGCGCACGTGAAAAACTTGCGCGTTTCTACATCCAGCGGATGCTGCCAGAGCATGCGGCACTGCTTGCCCACGCACAGGCTGGTGCTGAAGATCTTTACGCCCTTACTGGCGAAGAATTGGCAGTCTGATGAAAGATCAGGCACCCAAAGGTTTGCGCTACCCGTGGGAAACGCCGCCAAGCGGCACGGAGGCCATCGAAGTCGCCCCTGGCGTTTTATGGATGCGCTTGCCGCTTCCGATGAAGCTCGACCATGTGAATGTCTATGCGCTGGACGAAGGGGATAGCTGGACGATCATAGACACCGGATTTGCCTCGAAAAAGACCAAGGCGATTTGGCAAGAGATCATGGCAGGCCCGTTAGGTGGCAAGCCCGTCAGCCGCGTTGTTGTCACTCACCATCATCCCGATCATATCGGGCTGGCAGGCTGGTTCCAGACTGACCATGGCGCCGAACTTGTTACCACGCGCACTGCATGGCTGACGGCCCGCATGTTAACGCTGGACGTTCACGAAGTTCCAAACGCCGAGAGTCTGTCTTTTTACCGGTCTGCGGGCATGGATGGCGCTATTTATGATAAGCGCGCGGGCGAACGCCCCTTCAATTTCGCCGATATCGTCGCACCGCTGCCGCTAGGCTATACACGGATAAAGCAAGACGACGTGATCACCATGGGCGGGCGCACATGGGAGGTTCACATGGGCAATGGCCACGCACCAGAGCACGCGACCTTCTGGAGCCGCGACGACAATCTGGTGATTGCCGGTGACCAGATATTGCCTTCGATCAGCCCGAACGTGGGTGTCTATGCGACTGAGCCAATGGCCGACCCGATTGGTGAATGGCTGGAAGCCTGCGAGCGGTTGGCGCCATTGGGGCGCGCGGATAATCTGGTTTTGGGCGGGCACAAATTGCCCTTTACGGGCTTGCCCACGCGGATGCGGCAACTGATCGACAATCACCACGGTGCGCTTAAACGCCTGCTGGCCTATATCGACACCCCGAAAACTGCTGGCGAAGTTTTTCCACCGCTGTTCAAGAGAGCGATAGGTGAGGCAGAATATGGCCTCGCACTGGTTGAAGCCTTTGCGCATTTGAGCCACCTTCATCAGGAAGGCCATGCTATCCGCACGAAACGCGAGGACGGCGCGTGGCTGTATCAGCGTAAGGGATAAGCCATGGATGACCTGATAAAGACAGCCGCAGAAGCCGCTGAGGCGGATGCGATGCCGCATATGCATGAGGTCCATAGTGACCCCGATGCACAAAACGCACAGGATCAGCCGATGCCCAAGGGCGTCACCGCCAAGCCGGTCGCGCAGAAATCACCGGCGCAATGGGCGTATGAACGTACAATTCTCTACCTCAAGAAATTTGAGGAAGGGCTGGATGATGGCCATGAGATCGCCATGGGGTTCGCGGGCACCGATGCGGGTGTTTTGCGGATCGAAGGTATGGGGTATTTTGATCCGGACATCGTGACGTTTTACGGCGTGGACCAGACCGGCAATAAGATGCAGCTTGTCCAGCACGTCAGCCAGCTAAGCGTTTTGTTTCGTGCATTGCCAAAAGCGGTTGAGACAGCTGCCCCCAAGAGGATAGGGTTCAAGCTGATCCAGGATCTTGAACAAGGTGACGCATAAGCGCGGCATCTTGGACACAGCCACCAAATCCGGCGTGACAGAGCGCGCGAAATGCCGTAACTGCTGCGCAACACAGCCGAAGATGACGAAAGGGACATACAGATGGCCGAACATGAACATGGCACGATGAATACTGAGACGCAGGAAAAGACGTTCGATGGCTTTGTCACTTTCGTGACTCGCGCGACCATTGTGATCATCGGTATTCTGGTCTTTATGGCGATTTTCGCCCGCTGATCGGACGCTTTTTCTTATGATTAAGTCAATTCTGGCAGTCGCGCTGTCGGCTGCCGTTCTTGCTGGTTGCTCTGAAAAGGGTAAGGAATCGCAAGCGGATGCGATCGAGGCCGCCGTGTATTCCAATGGCGGTCCAACACGGCTTACCTTGTTAACCATGATTAACAACCGCACAGGTGCGGGCGCACATTCTTCTTTGTTGGTTGAAAGCACGCAATCGGTCCTTTTTGATCCAGCAGGCTCTTTCTTGCATGAGGATGTGCCGGAACGTGGCGATGTTCTGTACGGGATGTCACCGGAATGGGTTCGCTGGTATAAGTCTGCGCACGCCCGCACGACCTTCCACGTTGTTAGTCAGGAAATCGAGGTCACGCCGGCGCAAGCGGCACGTGCCTTGCAGCTGGTGCAATCAAACGGTCCTGTGCCAAGTGCCCTGTGTGCCAGCGCAACATCTTCGCTGATTCGGCAGGTGCCTGGCTTTCAGTCCATTAGAACCGGGTTTTCTCCGGTGAAACTGATGGAACAGATGGCCGAGATCGAAGGCGTGGTAACCACCCGTCTTTATGAGGATGATGAGGGCAACGTGCTTGATGGTGTTAGGGCGCTACCCAAGTAAATAGAGCAGCCCGTAAAGCGTTGCAGCGCCGCTTAACACTGCCATCAACACATTTTTTGTGAACAATCCAACTGCCAGTGTCACCGCAGCTGCCGTTGCGCGCGGGATGTCAAAGGCTCCGTCCGTTGCGGCGGGCCAGACAACTTGCGGGGCCACGAGCGCAGGCAAAATCGCCACAGCGGTATAGCGAAGATGACGTAGCAGCCAGTCAGGCATCGCGCGGTCCCCGACAAGGCCGGTAAAGACAAAGCGCAGACCAAAGCTGCCGATACCCAGCAGAATGATCACGGTCCAGAGCGTGCCAGTTTCGATCATGTCTTCATCCCTTTCCGTTCAAGCCAAACTTCGGTTTGTGCGCCAGCCATCATGCCGGCGATCCCCGCAATGATCAGACCTAACGAGTAGGGGACACCGGCGGCCAACAGGCCGACGATGACAGCAACCAGCGCTGCCATCACATGGGCCGCAGTCCTGAACATCGGCGCGATCATCGCCAGGAAGGTGATCGGGATGGCGAAATCAAGCGCCCAGCTGTCGGGCACCTGCGCGCCCAGCATCGCACCGGCAAGGGTGAACAAATACCACAGCGGAACAATAGGCGTCACGGCTCCCAGAAAATAGTTCACCCGCTGCGCCACGGTCATATCCGGTTCACGCTCAAACTTGGCCACGCCCACGACATAGGATTGGTCGACCGTCAAATAGGCGCAAAGAGCACGCTGCCAAAGTGGAGCGGACCCGATGTAAGGCGTCAGCGAGGCCGAATACATCGCCATCCGCAGGTTCACGGCCAAAGCAGAGATCAGCACAATCGCTGTCGGCACATTCTCTTGCAGCAACTGCAGGGCAGTGAATTGTGCAGCCCCGGCGATAACAACAACGGAAAATGCCATCGTCTCAAACACATTCAGGCCGGCCTCTGTCGCGAGCACCCCGAACAGTGTCGAAAAGGGGATGATCACAAGAATGAAGGGGCTACTGTCGATGATTCCTTGGCGGTACGGGGATTTGCGGGTGGTAGTGGTCATGCGATGCCCTTAGATTACCTTTAATGCGTAGCGGTTTGCCGAGGGGGACGCAATTGGCTGAACTTCAAGATCTTTCCGAATATCTGATCGCGCCCGACCCAGACGCGCAACGCCTCACGCGCAGGGTTGCCGGGCTGGATCATGACGGCCAGCGCCAAGAAATCAACGTGGTCGAAGAGCGCCCGCTGACCATCTACCTGAATGCGCAAGAAATCGTCACGGCAATGACGATCGGTGATTACCCTGAATACCTTGCGCTGGGATTTTTGCGCAATCAGGGCATGCTGCGCACCAGCGATGAGATTACGCGCGTGGATTACGATGAAGAGCTTGAAACCGTGGTCGTGCGCACGGCGCGAAAGACGGATTACGAAGACAAGATGCGCCGAAAAACGCGCACCAGTGGATGCGCGGTCGGAACCGTTTTTGGCGACATGATGGAAGGGTTGGATGGCGTTGTGCTGCCGCAAACACCTGTACGCACTTCATGGCTTTATGCGCTATCGTCCAAAATCAACCGGACACCCAGCCTTTATCTGCAGGCGGGCGCTATCCACGGTACTGTCCTTTGTTGTGCGGACCGTCCATTGGTTTATATGGAGGACGTGGGCCGCCATAATGCGGTGGATAAGATCGCGGGCTGGATGCTAGCCGAAAAGGTCACTGCGGAGGACAAGATCCTGTACACCACTGGCCGCCTCACTTCCGAGATGGTGATCAAAACAGCAATGATGGGAATACCGGTACTTGCCTCACGCTCTGGCTTTACCGCGTGGGGCGTCGAGATCGCCCAACAGGTAGGGTTAACCTTGATAGGGCGGATGAAGGGGCGTCGGTTCATGTGTCTATCCGGTGAAGATCGCTTGTTGCGGGACGCTGATCCCGCCGCCATCGCAGACGAGCCGCGCCGCGCAGGCCGTAAGAGCGCGTCATGAGTGTTCTGCGTTGTCGCGCTGTGGTGCGTTCCGTGGCTGACACAAGTGGTTTACGGCGGCTTGGCGGTTTTTCATGCATGGACACTTTTGAGACAGGCGCACAGCAATGTTCGGAGGCGTCCCGTTGAAGCAGCCTTTAGGAGTGATACTTGCTGGTGGACAGGCAACGCGCATGGGCGGTGGCGATAAGGGCCTTCGCATATTGGGCGGGCAAAGCTTGTTGGCACGAGTAGAGGCGCGGTTATCTCCGCAGGTGGCACAGGTCGCTTTGAATGCCAATGGCGATCCGGCGCGTTTTGCTGCGCTTGATTTGCCCGTTATTGCAGACAGCATCGAAGGATTTGCCGGGCCGCTAGCCGGTGTGCTAGCTGGGCTTGATTGGGCCGCAACGCAGGGGGCTGACACCATAGTGACAGCGGCCGCTGATACACCCTTCTTTCCCTGCGATCTGGTGCCGCAATTGCTACTTGCGTCTGAGGGTATGACACATCCCCTTGTCCTTGCCTCAACGCCTGATCCGGAACGGGGCCGCGTGCGCCATCCCACCTTTGGTCTTTGGCCCGTTGCATTGCGGGACGACCTGCGCGGCGCGCTTGAGGGTGGGCTGCGCAAGGTGGTGTTGTGGACAGATACGCACGGTGGCCGTGAGGCGCTGTTCTCCGATGAAAACACGTTCTTTAACGTAAACACCCCCGAGGATTTGGCCCAAGCGGAGCGGATGTTATGAGGCTTTATGGCATTGTTGGTTGGAAAAACGCCGGCAAAACAGGCTTGATGGAGCGGCTGGTGACAGAGGTGACCAGTCGTGGCTTTACCGTGTCGACGGTGAAACACGCGCATCACAGCTTTGATGTGGATCATCCGGGCAAGGACAGCTTTCGCCACCGCGAGGCAGGGGCTTCGCAGGTCTTGCTTGCTTCACGCAACCGGATCGCATTGATGCATGAATTGCGGGGCGATCCAGAGCCTTCTCTGCAAGAGTTGCTGACACAGCTTGCCCCTGTAGATCTGGTTCTGGTCGAAGGATATAAACGCGATGCACACCCGAAAATCGAAGCGCACCGGGCGGTCACCGGCAATCCGTTGATTGCGCCGGATGATCCAACAGTGCGTGGTGTCGCCAGTGATACCCCCTTGCACCTTGATCTACCGGTTTTTGATCTTGATGACACAAAGGCGGTCGCGGATTTCATCCTGCGAGAGGTCGGCCTGTGAGGCCTTTCGACACAATCCTTGTCGCGGATTGGTCGGCCGCAAAGCGGGCAGGCCCGACTCCGCGCAAAGATGCGATCTGGTTGGGTATCACACGCGAAGGCGTATCACTTGAACCGGTTTACTGCCGCTCTCGCCAAGAGGCCGAGCTGACGGTCCTTGATCTGATCGAGCAGGAAACAGCGGCTGGGCGGCGGCTGTTGTGCGCGTTTGACTTCCCCTTCGGCTATCCCAAAGGATTTGCCCGACATGTCACAGGGTCAGATGATCCATTCGCCCTGTGGGACTGGTTCGAGACGCGGATCACCGATGCGCCAGACGGGAGCAACAACCGCTTCGAAGTTGCAGAAACGCTCAACGCGATGTTCACGGGGGCAGGCCCTTTCTGGGGTAAGTTGCACCGCGATAAATGGCCCGGTGTGCCGTACCGAAAAGAAGGTATCACCTTTGACACGGTGCCAGAAAAGCGGGCATGCGATCAATTGGCGAAAGCGGCATCATCGTGTTTCCAGCTTGCCTTTCCGCCGACAGTAGGTGGGCAGGTTATGATGGGCCTACCTGTCTTGAATAGGCTGCGTCGAAAGACAGGCGCGCGGGTTTGGCCATTAGAGGCTTGGAGCGATGCGTCTGTCGTCTTGGCCGAGATATGGCCGGGATTGATCGAAAAGGCAGTCAAGTCTGCCTTGCTCCAAGAGGACGCAGACCCGATCCGGGATCGTGTTCAGGTACGTCTGTTGGCCGATGCGTTGGCACGGCTGCCTGCTGACCAACTGTCCCATCATATGGCCGATGTGCCTGAGATATCAGCGGAGGAAGCGTGGATACTTGGTACGGGTCTCTCGGAAGAGCTATGCGCTTTGGTTCAAGAGGTTCCGACGCTACGGAATGACTGCTTTGCCCTGCCTCAAGGCGTGCACTGGACCCCTGTCAACGAAGCGCTGGAGCTGCTGCGGAGCAGACTTTTGCCGGTCACCTCAATCGAGACCCTACCGCTAAGACAATCTGCGGGGCGGATTGCAGCGCGTGATCTGGTCGCCTTGCGGGCAAACCCGCCGCTGCCCAATACAGCGGTGGACGGCTATGGATTTGCCGGTGGGCGCGGGGAGGGCGCACACAATCTGCCGTTGGTGGCTGGCCGTGCTGCTGCGGGGGACGCTCCGGTAGAGGTTCCGGCGGGTATGGCGATCCGTGTGTTGACGGGGGCGGCCTTACCGCACGGCGTTGATACGGTTATCCTGCAAGAGGATGTGTTGGTTCAGAACGGCCATATCTCCTTCACTGGCGCGCTGAAGCAAGGGGCCAATACCCGCCGCGCGGGAGAGGACGTCGAGGTCGGCGATGTGGTCCTGCGAAGCGGGCGCCAGATAACACCTGCCGATCTGGCATTGTTGGCTGCAACAGGTGTTGCCGAAGTCGCAGTGCGTAAACCGCTGCGGGTGGGTGTGTTGTCTACCGGAGATGAGCTTGCCGAAGCGGGTGATCCTGCGCGAGCGGGTCAGATTTACGATGCCAACCGCCCCATGCTTCTGGCCCTTCTCGAAGGGTTGCATCACGTTCCTGTCGATCTGGGGCGGGCACCTGACAACCGTGCTGCCCTGCGGGCCACGCTCGACGGGGCTGCTGGACAAGTCGACGCGATCATCACCAGTGGTGGCGCGTCAGCGGGAGATGAGGATCACGTCTCCGCCCTGTTGACAGAGGCAGGGGGGATGGCGCTGTGGCGCATCGCGATGAAGCCTGGAAGGCCGCTTGCATTGGGGGTCTGGGAAGGAGTGCCAGTGTTTGGCTTGCCCGGAAATCCCGTGGCTGCGATGGTCTGTTCTTTGGTATTTGTACGCCCTGCACTGGCGCTACTGGCAGGGGCAGATTGGACCACACCGCAAGGTTTTGACGTGCCTGCCGCATTCACAAAGAACAAGAAAGCAGGCCGTCGCGAGTATTTGCGCGCGCGCATGCGGGGTGGCATGGCCGAGGTGTTTCCTTCCGAGGGCTCTGGAAGGATCAGCGGTTTGAGCTGGGCAGAAGGGCTTGTTGAGCTAGATGAAAAGGCGCGGGATATTCAAACCGGTGATATGGTGCGGTTTATTCCTTTTGGCAGCTTTGGACTTTAGGAACACAGGCAATGTGGCGACAAACAATCGCATGGGTAATTCTGACGGGCGCGGTGCAGGCTGCGGAGTGTGACGGCCCATCGCTGAGATTCATAGAGAGTGCTCCGCGGGATCGGTTCGAACTTTCTGTGGGCGCGCAGGATCTGCGCGGTGTGACGGTTGATCTGCGCGGGTCTAAGGGACGGCTGATCTTTGATACCGCGCAGGGGGGCACAGGCGTAGAAGTGTTCCAGCCGCTGCGTGATGAGGGGGGCATTAACGGGGCTGCCGTCACCGATGGGGCAGAAGTCCTGACTGTCGCCCTGCGTGAGGGGCGTGCAGGCGGTCAGGCGGCATTTTCAATTGATGTGGACGACCGACTAAGGACTTCCGATCTAGGGCAGATTCGTGTAACCGGGGGCGAAATGGCGGGCGCTGCGGCGATCTTCGAGACCGCCCAAGGCGTTATTCTGGAGGCTGTTTTTGATGCACAGAACCTCGCGCAGGCCTGCCCCTAGTCGAAGGTTCCTGCAACGCGGCCAAGCAGCATGAATGCACGTGCGGTGCGCGTGTCGGCCATAGCAACAATCTCTGCATCGGTGGCGACTTTTTCAAAATCCGCAAACAGTTTGTCAAAGCGGCGCAAAAAGTGATGTGCCACATCGCGGAAGATCGGATCCTGCTTCATCCGGCCAACCGTAAGGGCAAGCGATGAGCGATCCCTGATACCGCCCAAGGCGGCAATGGGACGGCCACGCGCACCATGCCCGAACATCCGCCAGATCTCGGGGCGGGCACGGTCAGGGCGCAAGTCGTCCATATAGATGCCATCCTGGCTTAGCAGTGTCAGTATATCCTGCGCCGCCTGAATAAGCTGCGCTGCATTGCGGTCCTTCATGGCACGACGCAGCGCGGCAAAGCCTTCCTCATCTTCCGCAGTTTCGGGGAAGTTGAGCGCGCGTATCAGGTCATCCCCTTCTACGGGCGGTTCCATCTCTGCGCTTGGCGTACCAAGGGCAAGGCTGGCCTGATCGTGACTTGTTTGTTCCGCGACTGGCTTGCTGATGCGCGGCGATTCCTCGCGGCGGGTGGAGAAAGTGGCTAGCGCTGTTTCTGTTTTGCGTGTGGCCGCTGCGATCTCGTCAAGTTTGCGGCTGACAGAGGGTTCTGTGCTAATGCGCCCGCTTTGCTGCTGGGAAATATAGGCATGGCGGATAGCGTCGATGGCTGCCTGCAAGCGCTGGCTTTCTTCGCGCATGACGCGGCTGGCACGGGCCGCAGTGGCGGCAACCCAGATCATCGCAACTGGCATAAACACGGCAAGCATGGTCATGAGAAACCGGAGGCCGCCCTGGCCTTCTACAGCCTCCGGCTGAGGCATGAAGACAAAGAAAATCAGGCAGCCAAGCAGCCAAATCGCGGACAACGCTATCGCGATGACCTCTATTCCAGTGATGCTTTCGCCACGTGCCTTGTCGTAAATGCCAAGGGGTGTAGGGCGCGAGGCTGACGTCTTTGGCGTTGATGGACGAGTTTCAACCGCCTGTGCGCTGGGGCGATGTTGTTCGGGAGGGGGCGCGTCAGACATTGTTGGCGCTCCGTTCAGGCGTAAACGATCTTGAGAACCTCATAGGATTTCTCGCCCCCTGGTGTGCGGACTTCAACGCTGTCGCCCTCATCCTTGCCGATCAGCGCACGCGCGATGGGGGATTTGATGTTCAGCAGTCCCTTTTCGATGTTGGCTTCATACTCGCCCACAATCTGATAGGTTTTTTCTTCGTCGGTATCTTCGTCAACCAAGGTCACTTTAGCACCAAACTTGATCGCGCCGGAAAGCTTTGAGGGATCGATCACGTCGGCGAGCGAAATTACGCCTTCAAGCTCTTTGACGCGGCCTTCGATGAAAGACTGTTTTTCTTTAGCAGAATGGTATTCGGCGTTTTCGGACAGGTCACCATGCTCACGCGCTTCGGCAATCGCCTTGATGATGGCAGGGCGCTCAACGGTTTTGAGGTGCTTCAGCTCGGTCTCGAGGGCCGTGTGGCCGGCGCGGGTCATCGGAATTTTTTCCATGGCGTGTCTGTCCGTAATACTAAGGCGCGCCCCGAAGATGTTTCGGGGCGCGTGTTTGCGTTGCTCTTACCTGACCCAAGTTGGCCGTCAAATGCAAGGGGATACGGAGGGTGCGTGGGCGCGGGATTGCCGACGGGTTTTATGCAGCCGTTGCGCAGGTACAGTTTTTGGATCGGTTCATCTGCTGCCCACCGGAGGGTTCGAATGTGGTCGGTGACAGTATTGGGAAGTGCTGATGCAGTGCTTTTGTAACCGGAAATCAGCAGTTTTGATAAAAACAGCTACCTGTGACGCTATTAACGCGTCGTCGTGATTGCAAAGACATGCGCGCTTCGATACCCAAATTCAAACCGTTTTTGACGCAGAGGGAGCGCCTACTATGGCCGAGATTGAACGCGAAGCGATGGAATATGATGTTGTGATCGTCGGAGCGGGGCCTGCGGGTCTGTCGGCCGCGATCCGTCTGAAACAACTGGACGCTGATTGTAACGTTGTCGTACTGGAAAAGGGCTCCGAAGTTGGCGCGCACATCCTGTCCGGTGCGGTGCTGGATCCTTGCGGCCTTGATGCGTTGATCCCCGACTGGAAAGAAAAAGGCGCGCCGCTGAACGTGCCTGTGATCGAAGACAACTTTTACGCGCTGGGCGCCGCTGGTGAAGTACGCATTCCGAACTTCCCGATGCCGCCACTGATGAACAACCACGGCAACTATATCGTCTCCATGGGCAACGTCTGCCGCTGGATGGCAGAACAGGCCGAGGAAATGGGCGTGGAAGTCTTCCCCGGCATGGCGTGTTCCGAACTGGTCTATGGTGACAACGGCGAAGTTAAAGGCGTGGTTGCGGGCGAAATGGGTCTGGGTGCTGACGGCAAACCGGGCCCTAGCTATGAGCCCGGCATGGAACTGCATGGCAAATACGTCTTCCTGTCGGAAGGTGTGCGCGGCAGTCTCAGCAAGCAAGTGATCGAAAAGTTCGATCTGGCCAAAGGCAAAGAGCCGCAGAAATACGGCCTTGGCATGAAAGAAATCTGGGAAATCGACCCGGCCAAGCACAAAGAGGGCTCCGTCACCCACACAATGGGGTGGCCGCTGGGCAAGAAAGCGGGCGGTGGGTCGTTCATCTACCATCTTGAGAATAATCAGGTCTACGTCGGTTTCGTCGTTCACTTGGGATATAAGAACCCGCATGTGTTCCCGTACATGGAATTCCAGCAGTTCAAGCATCACCCGATGGTGGCAGAGCTGCTCAAGGGCGGCAAACGTGTCGCTTACGGCGCGCGCGCGATCACCGAGGGCGGCTATCAGTCGATGCCCAAGATGGTAGCACCCGGTGTGGCGCTGCTGGGTTGTTCTGTTGGTATGGTCAACGTGCCGCGCATTAAGGGTAACCACAATGCGATGCTGTCCGGCAAAGCCGCAGCCGAAGCCGCCTATGAGGCGATCAAGGCGGGCCGCTCAGGTGATGAACTGCCCGACTACGAGAACGATGTGCGCAGCGGTCCAATCGGCAAGGACCTTTATAAAGTCCGCAACGTAAAGCCGCTTTGGTCAAAGTTCGGTCTTGTTGCTTCGCTGGCTGTTGGTGGTTTTGACATGTGGTGCAACACGCTGTTCGGTGGGTCGCTCATGGGCACGCTGAAGCACGGCAAATCCGATGCAGACGCGACCGAGCTGGCGTCCAAGCACTCGAAGATTGACTATCCCAAGCCGGATGGGAAGCTTAGCTTTGACCGCCTGACAAACGTTGCGTTTTCCTTCACCAACCATGAGGAAAGCCAGCCCGCGCACCTGACACTGAAAGACGCATCTGTGCCGGTGGATGTGAACCTGGCCAAATACGCAGGCCCGTCGGCACGTTATTGCCCCGCAGGCGTTTACGAATTTGTAGAAGAAGACGGCAAAGATCCCCGTTTCGTGATCAACTTCCAGAACTGCGTTCACTGCAAGACATGCGATATCAAAGATCCAAGCCAGAACATCGTCTGGACGACCCCGCAGGGCGGTGACGGGCCGAACTACCCGAACATGTGATCAATTATCGCGGCTTCCTGCCTATTCAGGCGGGGGGCCGCCATTGCGCGGACGCGCAAACATGCTAGCGTGCTTGCCAAAAGAACGAGGCACAGCACATGCAAAAATTTCTGACATCTGTAAGCATCGCGGCCCTTGGGCTGACGCTTTCTCTTGGGGCACCTGCGCCGCTTACGGCAGAGTCTCTGGCCGGATCCTATCTGGCGGGCCGCAGCGCTGCTGGCAGCAATGATTATGCGGTAGCGGCGCAATATTACGCCGCAGCTCTGGCGCGTGACCCTGAAAACGTAGAGCTCATGGATAGTGCCACGTTGGCCTATTTGGCCTTGGGCAACATTGAACGTGCATTGCCGCTGGCAAAAGCGATCGAAACCACCGGACAACGATCACAGGCGGCGCGGATGGTGATTACCGCAGGGTTGGTGGATGACGGCAGCTATGCCGAGCTTGCGGCGCAAGAAATCCAGACCGATGGTATTAGCCCGTGGGTGGACGGGCTGGTGAAGGCTTGGGCGTTGATCGGATCGGACGATGTGGATGCTGCCATGGCCCAGTTTGATTCCATTTCGACAGATGCGGGGATGCGCGGCATAGTCATGTACCACAAGGCGTTGGCCTATGGGACCGTTGGCAATTACGAAGCAGCCGAAGCGTTGTTCGAACAGGATGCGCCGGGTGCCGCAGCTCGGACCCGTCGCGGCGTTATTGCGCGGGTGGAAATCCTGTCCCAACTGGGGCGCAATGACGATGCTGTAAAAGCCATCACCGACGCATTCAGTGGCGCGACTGATTCCGAGCTTGATACAATTATCGACAAACTGACCGCCGGTGAGACGCTTCCATTTAGTCAGGCACCCACCGCGCGCGCCGGACTTGCGGAGGTGTTTTATACTTTCGCAGCCTTGCTTCGGGCTGAGCAAGCAAACGACTATTACACACTGCTCTATGCGCGGATCGCACGGTATTTGCGCCCCGAGCATGTGGATGCCGTGTTGCTGACAGCCGATCTGCTGGAAGCGCTAGGGCAACATCCGTTGGCCATCGCCGAGTACCGCAGCGTGGATGACAAAGATCCGGCTTTTCACGTGGCTGAATTGGGCCGTGCCGCCGCCCTGCGCCGTTTGGGGAAGGCCGATCAAGCGATCGAGGTACTTGAACAACTGACGCGCAGCCACGGTGATCTGGCAGTCGTTCATTCCACATTGGGTGACATTCTGCGCGCTCAGGATGAGGATCAGGCTGCGATAGTCGCTTACACCAAAGCCCTTGATTTGACGGGCGAGGGCGATAACCGTGCCTGGTTCTTGTACTTTTCACGCGGTATTGCCCATTCGCAAGACGGGAACGAAGAGGCCGCCGAAGATGACTTCCGCGCGGCGCTTGCCATCAATCCCGATCAGCCGCAGGTGCTGAACTATCTTGGTTATTCGCTTGTGGAGGAGCAGCGAAAACTGGACGAAGCGCTGGATATGATCGAACGCGCGGTCGCAGCCAGCCCGAACAGCGGCTACATCGTCGACAGCCTTGGGTGGGTTTACTATCGCCTTGGTCGTTATGACGAAGCGGTGGTGCAGATGGAGCGTGCGGTTGAGCTGGAGGCTGTTGATCCCGTCGTAAATGACCATTTGGGCGATGTATATTGGGCCGTAGGGCGCAAGCGCGAAGCGCAGTTCCAATGGAAACGTGCGCTTTCCTTCATCGAATTCGCGTCGAGTGATACTGAAGCCGAACCCGACCGCATTCGCCGGAAGCTTGAAGTCGGGCTTGATGCGGTTCTGCAAGAAGAAGGTGCTGACCCGTTGAAGGTCGCTCATGACAACTGAGGCGATTGCGCCGGCCAAGATCAACCTGTCGCTCCACGTCACGGGGCAACGTACTGACGGATACCATCTGTTGGACAGTTTGGTGGTCTTCGCAGATGTGGCAGATCGGCTGTGGTTCGAGGAAGGCCCGCAGATGCGGATCACTGTCACAGGGCCGTTCGCCCAAGGCGTGCCGTCGGATACCCGCAACCTGATCTGGCAGGCAGCCGAGCTGGCCGGATGGACAGGTCACATCCGCCTTGAGAAAAACTTGCCGCATGGCGCGGGTATCGGGGGAGGGTCTTCTGATGCTGCTGCAGTGTTGCGCATGTTTGGCGGGGCGGAGCGTGCTTTGGTGCTTGGCGCTGATGTGCCGGTCTGCCTCGATATGACGCCACAGCGGATGCGCGGGATTGGCGAAATGCTGGAGCCGCTGACGCCTTTGCCTGAGTTGGAAATCGTGTTGGTGAACTCCGGAACTGTTCTGCCGACTGGACCGGTTTTTGCCGGATTGCAGTCAAAGCAGAATGCCCCAATGCCTGACAACTTGCCTGATTTCGAAACGGCTGAAGAGCTTTGTCACTGGCTGCAAGCACAACGCAATGACCTGGAACCGCCTGCACGTGAAATAGCGCCGGAAATCAGCCAGGTACTTGAGGCGTTGGACGGTGCGCTTCTTGCGCGTATGTCCGGATCAGGTGCTACGTGCTTTGGACTGTATCAATCGGGCGCAGCTAAGCATGCCGCGGAAATTGTAAAGGCAAACCCAAATTGGTGGGTCGCCTCTGGCAAGGTGCTTAGGTAATGCGCGCGACCACGTAATCTGCGATATCTGTCAGCATGTCCTTGATGTCATGCTGGGGTAGGGGGGCAAGGGCTGCTTTGGCCTTTGCGGCCCATTCAAGTGCATCTGCCTGCGTTGCTGCAAGCGTACCGTGCTTGTTCAGCAGGGCCAGTGCGTGGTCCAGATCGCCTTCTTCCTGCTTGCCGCGTTCGATGGTCCGGACCCAAAAGGCGCGTTCTTCGGTATCTGCACGTGCGACGGCCTTGATAACGGGCAGCGTCAGCTTGCGTTCGCGGAAATCGTCACCGATGTTTTTGCCAGTTGCCGCACTGTCACCTTGATAATCGAGCAGGTCATCAACGATCTGGAACGCTATTCCCAGAGCATCGCCATAGTCAAACAGCGCTTTTACCGTGGCTTCAGGGGCGTCGGCAATCACGCCGCCAACTTCGGTCGCCGCGGAGAAAAGTGCAGCAGTTTTGCCGCGCACAACTTGTAGATAGACGCTCTCGTCCGTTTTGAGGTTCTGCGCCGCCGTCAGTTGCAGGACTTCGCCTTCGGCGATTGTGGCAGCGGCATTTGACAGTATTTTCATGACCCGCATCGAACCGGGTTCAGTCATCAGCTGAAAGCTGCGGGCAAACAAATAATCACCTACGAGCACCGAAGACTGGTTGTCCCACAACAGGTTCGCCGTCGGGCGTCCGCGTCTCTGCGCGCTTTCGTCCACGACATCATCGTGCAGCAACGTGGCGGTGTGAATGAATTCGACAGTGGTGGCCAGATGAATATGGTAGGGGCCCTGATAGCCGCACAGGCGTGCGGCAGCCAGCGTCAGCATTGGGCGCAGACGTTTGCCGCCTGCTTCAACCAGATGCGCCGTCACTTCAGGAATGCGTGGCGCGTGCTCTGAGGCCATACGTTCGCGAATGAGCGTACTCACGGCTGCCATGTCTCCTGCCAAAGCTTCGGCAAGACGTTCGTGGGGTTTCTGGATTGTCCCGGTGCTCATATTTTTCCCGCATCCTAGCGCTCGACAAGGGGAGGGCCCCCAGATTACATCACTACTATGAAAGAACTCCTGCGCAGCACCGATCCTACGATCATCGCCTTTGCCTCAGCCCTATTGCAAGGCGAGGATATAGACTGCTTTCAGATGGACGTAAATATGAGCATCCTCGAAGGAGGCATCGGGATATTCCCGCGCCGACTGATGGTGCGCCGTGATGATCATGACAGAGCCCTGCGGGTGATGCGCGACAACGAGATACCGTTGGGCCTGTGAGCGACGACAATCTGACATGTGACGCCTTTCTGGGCGGGTTGGTGCACCTGTGGCAGCCAACGCAGGAATACCGTGCGGGTGTGGACCCCGTTCTGCTTGCAGCCACAATACCTGCGGTTTCGGGGCAAAGCGTGTTGGAATTGGGGTGTGGCGTGGGGGCCGCTGTGTTGTGTCTGGGCGCGCGCGTTCCGGGGCTGGTGCTGACGGGGGTGGAGCGTGAGCACAGCTACGCGGCGCTTGCCGCACGTAACGGCGGGGCCGCGCTGGAAGTAGTCACCGCAGATATTTCCGCGCTGCCGTTGTCTTTGCGACAGCGACAATTTGACCACGTACTCGCCAACCCTCCGTATTGGCGCCGCGGCGCATCTGTCGCTGCCAGTGATCCTGCACGCGAAGCCGCCTTGGGGGAGCAGACTCCGCTTCAGGTCTGGATAACCACGGCGGCAAAGCGATTGGTGCCGAAGGGTCAGATGCACGTGATTCACAGGGCAGAACGTCTTCCGGATTTGCTGGCTGCTTTGCCAGCTGACATGGGCAGTATTGAGGTGTTACCGTTAGCGGCGCGCGAAGGACGTGCGGCAGAGCGGGTGATTTTACGTGCGCGCAAGTCAGGGCGTGCGGATTTCCGCCTGCATGCACCCCTCATTCTGCATCGCGGCGACCGCCATCGCGACGGTGATCAGTATACGCCAGAAGTGCGAAACGCTTTGCGCAAAGGGGCTGCGCTGGCTTTTTAAGCTCCATTAAGGAATTGTTTACCACCTCGCATGTTATGCTGCAGGGCGGCGTGACTTCGAAATGAGATCATGCTTCACTGAATTTGCACTTTTAACAACTGGAGGAAGTATGACCGTTCACGCACATCTCGAGACGTTGATGAAGAAGCACCGTGACATGAGTGAGGCTATCGAAGTCGCACAGCGTGCACCCGGAATAGATGGCCTGAAAGTGGCCGACATGAAGAAACAAAAGATGCGCCTGAAAGAAGAAATCAGCCGCTTGTCCAGTTAATCATTCACTTTAATGACTGGCTGCGCGCTGTAATCCAGCGCGCAGCCAGTTTCACCGATCACGGCTCAAAGTCGGCGTAGACCCGCACTTTGAATGCTTCGATGTGCTGCCGCGAAGAAAGTGGCATTTGGCAGTCCGATTTGTTCGGAAGCGGCAAGAGGTGATTGAGAAAGCCAATAAAATTTGATTGCCAGTAATCATGTGAATGCCTCATGAGTCGGAGGCATCCAATATGGTCAAGCTGCGGGTGATATGAGCAGTTTTTTCAATTTCTTCCAGAATCCAGTCTCGGAAGACCGCGATCTGGGGGCGGTTCTCCATACCTTTCAGGCACAAAAAACTGAACCTTGCCCCCGTGGAAAGCGCGGTGGGAAAAGGCGCGACAAGCCTTCCTTCGTCCAAATCCTTTACCACCAGCGCGCGCCTTCCTAGCACCACGCCGACACCTGCGAGGGCGGCATCGATAGCATGGTCAGCCTGTGAAAATCTTGGCCCCAAGGTTGGTGAAAAAGGTGCGCCCATTGCCGTAAACCAAGCCGCCCATCCAACCGCTGAATCCAGAAAGTTAATCGAATCGTCAAAGATGATCGGTGCGTGATGCAAACTTTCGACAGTCGGATATTTAGCAGCAAGCGCCGGAGTCATCACCGGCATGACCCATTCCTCAGCCAGTGGCAGGTCGTAAAGCTCTGGTGCCGGATTGGTGCCAAAGCGGATAGCCACATCCACGTTATCTCGCATCAGGTCCATCCGATTAAGTGAGGCGGCAAATCGTAGCTCGACCTCGGGATGAGCTTGGGCAAACTCGTATAAGCGCGGAGCCAGCCATTTTGCAGTGAAAGCGGGGCCTGCGGTGACGGTAAGCGTTTGCGTGTCCTGTGTACGCTGCGCTGCCCTCCATGCTGTAGCAAGAGTTTGAAAACCTTCAGCGGCCCCTAGCGATAGGGCGGTTCCGGCCTCCGTCAACTCGACCGCGCGGTTCAGTCGTCGGAAAAGCGGAGCACCAAGATGTTCTTCAAGAGACTTTATCTGAAATGACAATGCGGCTGGCGTGACGTTCAGCTCAGCTGCTGCTTTCGCAAAAGACATATGCCGTGCGGCGGCATCAAAGGCACGCAGCGCGGTAAGGGGAGGCAGGCGATTAGACATGCCTCAGTTAAGTATAACTTAACTGAGGCATTGGAAAGTCTCGTTTGTCAGTTGTGTTGGCGGGCCTCATATTGAGTTCAAGAAAGATGCATTGGTCCAACGCGGATCACAGACAGGAGACGAGATATGTTTGAAGCCACAACAAACCCCGCTGCGCGCAACGCAATGTTCAACGCTCATGCTGCACGCGGCCGCATGATGGCAGATTTTTTTGCATGGCTTCGCAGCCCACTGCGTCGCTAAGGATTTTCCGCTGGTGGCGTGCACGCTGACTTACGGAATAAGACGGGGCCGGTGGATCACTCCTCCGGCCCCGCATTTTTTGCTCCGTCACAGAACTTGCCGTTAGACGAAGAACTGCCCGCCATTTGCGGAAATCGTTGACCCGTTGATAAAGCCCGCATCGTCCGACACAAGGAAGGACACGGCGCGTGCGATTTCTTCGGGCTCGCCAAGGCGACCGGTCGGGATTTGCGCGACGATGCTGTCGCGCACCTTCTCGGGAACAGCCATAACCATTTCGGTCGCGATGTAGCCCGGGCAGATCGCGTTCGCTGTGATGTTAGCGCGCGCACCTTCCTGAGCGAGCGATTTTACAATGCCCAGATCGCCGGCTTTGGTCGCTGCATAGTTTACCTGAGCGAACTGACCCTTCTGACCGTTAATCGAAGAGATCACTACAATGCGGCCAAACTTGCGCTCGCGCATGCCGGGCCAGATCGGGTGGATGGTGTTAAACACGCCGGTAAGGTTCGTGTCGATCACTTCATGCCACTGTTCTGGTGTCATCTTGTGGAAGGGCGCATCACGCGTGATGCCTGCGTTGGCGACGACGACCTCAATCGGGCCCAGTTCCGCTTCGACCTTCGCAATGCCGTCTTTTGAGCTTTCGTAGTCAGCCACGTTCCATTTATAGGTTTTAATACCTGTTTCGGCGGTGAATGCTGCTGCTGCCTCATCGTTGCCTGCATATGTGGCGGCAACGGTATAGCCTTTTGATTTCAGCTCTTTGGAAATGGCAGCGCCGATCCCGCGGCTGCCTCCTGTTACTAGTGCGACACGCGACATTGTGATTCTCCCGATGAAATCCGTGTGGTAATGTTGTTGCTTCGGTTTGTGGTGGCGCGCAATAAAATTGCGCGCCGGATCGTTTTAGGGCCGTTCGAGGCACATAGCAACACCCATACCGCCACCAATGCACAGTGTGGCGAGACCTTTTTTGGCGCCGCGGCGCTTCATCTCGAACAGGAGGGTGTTCAGGATGCGGGCACCGGATGCGCCGATGGGGTGACCAATTGCGATCGCGCCGCCGTTGACGTTCACAATCGCCGGATCCCAGCCCATGTCCTTGTTGACCGCACATGCCTGTGCCGCGAATGCTTCATTAGCTTCGACCAGATCCAGATCTTCCGGTTTCCAGCCTGCTTTCTCAAGCGCCTTGCGGGATGCATAGATGGGGCCTGCGCCCATGATCGACGGGTCGAGGCCAACCGTAGCGTAGGACGCGATACGTGCGAGTGGTTCAATGCCGCGCTTTTCTGCGTTGTCCGCGCTCATTAGCAGCGCGCCTGCGGCACCGTCATTCAGGCCAGACGCGTTGGCGGCGGTTACGGAACCATCCTTGGTGAAAGCGGGGCGCAGTTTTGCCATGGCATCCATGGTGGCGCCGTGGCGGATATATTCGTCGGCGTCTACAATGGTATCCCCTTTGCGGCCCGGGACCGTGTAGGCGAAAATCTCATCCTTGAAGCGGCCGTCTTTTTGGGCGGCTTCAGCCTTGTTCTGCGAGGCGACGGCGAATTCGTCCTGCTGGTCGCGGGTGATCTGCCATTTCGCTGCGACGTTTTCAGCTGTCTGGCCCATGTGGTAGCCGTTGAAGGCATCCCACAGCCCGTCTTTGATCATTGTGTCGATGAACTTCATGTCGCCCATCTTTTGACCCGCGCGAATGGCTTGGGCATGGGGTGACATTGTCATGTTCTCTTGGCCGCCTGCGGCAACGATATCGGCATCGCCCAGCTGGATATGCTGTGCAGCCAGCGCCACGGCGCGCAGGCCGGAGCCGCAAACCTGATTGATCGACCACGCGGCGGATTCGATTGGTAGGCCGGCATTAACATGGGCCTGACGCGCAGGGTTCTGGCCTTGGGCAGCTGTCAGAACTTGTCCGAGGATTGTCTCCGAGACTTCGGCGGCATCAATGCCAGCGCGTGCGACAATTTCCTTTAGCATTGCTGCGCCCAGATCGTGCGCAGGAGTGTTGGCAAAAGAGCCCATAAAGCTGCCAACTGCTGTACGGGCAGCCGAGGCGATAACGACGTTTGTCATGGAATGCGGTCCTCTCAATATGACGCTGGTAAAGGAGCGGTGGCGATAGGTTGCGATGCCTTGCCTTTACCTTGTGCCTTTGGATACCGCACAGGACCCCGCGCGGCAAGAAGTCTGCCGCGTATCCGTGTCAGGCGCTTTCGCGCGACCCTTCTTTGCGTGTCCAGTCGGGGCGGGTTGTGGGGGCTGCGAAGTAGTACCCCTGAAGGCAATCAATGCCGATTTGGACAGCCAGCGCTGCATCGGCTTCTGTTTCCACGGATTCCGCAACGGTGACCATTTCGAATTCATGCGCAATGCCCATCAAAGCGCGGGTAAGTGCCTGATTGTCAGGGCTCTGTGCGATGCCGCGAATGAACTGGCCGTCAATTTTTACGATGTCAAAATCGAAGTCCCTGAAGTAACGGATCGTCATTTTTCCCGCTCCAAAACGATCCATCGCAAAGCAGATACCCTTGGACTGCAAGCGATGCATGAAATCGATCACCAATTCTGGCACCATCATTGCCGAGCTTTCCGTGATTTCAAGAATTAGCCGTTCTCCCAATCCCGGAGACTCATTGATGAAGCGGTTCAGGCAATTCATCCAGGGCCTGAAACCGATAGACCGGGCCGACATGTTGATCGACAGACGCAGCCCCGGATTTTTCTGGAGCGTGGTGAGGCCGTGGCGCAAGGCCAGTACATCAATTTCGCGGCCGGTTTCTGTGTCTTCAATCTTGTCCATAAAGGCGCCGGCTGGAATCACCCTGCCTGTGGCGTCCAGCACCCTGATCAAGCCCTCGTAAAATCCGACCTGCGCTTGCGCACTGCTGCGCATCACCGGCTGGAAGGCCAGCAGAGTTTGATTATGTGCAATGGCCTCTTTCACCATCTCGAGAGTACCTTGGGCCTGTTGCACCATCGCGAAGTCCAGCGGGCTTTCGCCGCCAGGCGGGATGTCAGCCATTTTGCGTTTGTGAATGCCTTTCACGGGGAAGGTCCTTTGCTGCAGGCCGGCGCAAGCCCGGCGGGTAGGTGGACATTGCACCCGCCCCGCTAATAAGGTGTTAAACGGTCAATTTTGCACCAAATGTATCCAATACGGGGGCGACCAGACATGACACGCTGCGCATGGGCAGGACCCGAACAGATATACATCGACTATCACGATACAGAATGGGGCGTTCCGGAATATGACAGTCGCGCATTGTGGGAAAAGCTTATCCTTGACGGCTTTCAGGCTGGTTTAAGCTGGATCACAATTCTTAAAAAGAGAGACGCTTTTCGAGAGGCTTTCGAAGGTTTCGACCCGCACGTGATTGCAAAGTGGGGAGACGCGGATGTGCAGCGCCTTCTGGGCAATGCTGGCATCATTCGGCATCGAGGCAAAATCGAAGCTGCCATCACCAACGCGCAGGCATGGCAGCGCATAGAAGCGGAACAGGGCTTTGCCAATTTCATGTGGAGGTATGTCGGCGGCGTGCCTTTGCAGAATCAATTTTCTGTTCAGGCGGAAGTGCCGCCAAAAACATCTCTGTCCGAACAGGTTTCAAAAGACCTCAAAAAGGCCGGATTCAAATTTTGCGGTCCGACAATCGTTTACGCATGGATGGAAGCATGCGGGCTGGTCAACGATCATATAACCGGATGCCCGCGCCATGCTGCGGTGACTAAACTGGCGCGCTGATCCCAGAGAATAGGTGCCAATTGGAAACAGCGAAACCCGCCGATAGGCTGTTCTATAGTCACCCGATATAGTCACGGATAGATGGCTGGCGCGAGCAGGTGCACAGTAAGTTGTAGGTGCTGACGCGCATACCGCATCGCACCCTTAGCGGCTGGACATCGATGAAACCGCGCGTGACTATATAAGTGTGCGCAAAACAGGCGGTGTTCAGAGGAGAATGTTACAGTGAGCTATCTACTTGAGCCGGCCATCGGCATTTGCCGGTTTTCGTTTTGCGGCAAAGGCGACTGGCGGCTTTCGCGCGCGGCCAAGACGCCCGAGCAGATTAAGAAGATGCGCAACGAAAACGCGATGAGCCTTTATACCCCAGCGCGTATGGCGTTGCGGTTTTACCTGTTCGAGAACTTTCTGCTGCCGTCGCTCCGGGGGCAGTCTGACAGTAACTTTGTCTGTTTAATCCTAACCTCCGATATCATGCCGCAGGTTTATCTGGACCGGCTCCGCGCAATTTGTGCCCAAGACGCCCATCTTGAGCTTTTGGTCTCTTCCGAGGTGACGGTCCATGAGGCGATTTGGCCAAGGCTGTCAGAACTGAATGCCCAAGCGGGTCATCCGCTGGTGCAGTTTCGCATTGACGACGATGATTGTTTGTCACGCGATTATGTGCAGGAATTGCGGATGTTTATGACCCGCCTCGGTGACAGGCTGCCAATCAGCTATTCACGCTCAAACGGGCTGGTCATTACCAATTATGCAGATGACGCCGACATGGTGATCTATAAGGCCAATCTGCCCTTCAACAGCATGGGCACGGCCATTCGCGTGCACGGCGAGCGAACGATTTTTTCCTTTGGCCATAACGCGCTTCACAAACGCTTTCCTGCGATCGTGGATAATTCCGGCATGGGCTATATCTCGATCAAGATCGACGGCCACGACTCTGAGCCGATCAGCATGGCGATGCCCCACATCCGCAATAGCCATGTTCCTGCAAGCAGTGAAGAAACAGAGGTAATCTTGTCTAAATGGTTTCCGTTCCTGAGTGACGGTACGCGCGCGCGATATGATGTTCTGGTCGAACAGATAAATCATGCAGCGCATCTGTCAGGTAGCGGCCAAGCAATTGCCGCTTCCTGATCGGTATGACGCAGGTCATTAGCATATTTGAACGTATCGGCCTTGGTGGTGGTGGCAAGGTAAAGGCGGTCTACCATCGCCTCAACGCCTTGGCCGAAATGGAGGAGTTTGACCCCGTTCTGTTGGACCTCGACCATAGTCCACGACAAAAGCTCAACTTCGCCGAGCTGCAATCGAATGGTACGCTGGTACCCCGCGTGCGTCTGTTGACCTTGCCGCAGGCTTGCTACGACGCAGCTCTGGCCGCGGGCACTGCTCCCTTTTCGGACTTTCCTGAACCAGATGAGATTGAGGTGAAGCCAAGCAAAACAGTTTACTATCGTGACGGTGTCGCTGTGATGGTGGATAAATCCAAACAAACGGCGATTGGCAGTGTTACGAAACGTACCGTTGAACATCCTTTGGGTGCCATGCTTTACACATTGATTGATGGTGCCGTTCACCAAATGGTGCAGCGTAAGTTGGACGGGACAGTTGAGACGACGGATTTTGTGAACGCTATTCCTATACGCTGGCTCAAAACCAGAGATCGCAAATTCGAGATCGGGAAAAACCTGATTACAGGCCAATTTTGTCGTACGTCGCGCGTATTCGTGCGTAACCTGTTTGAAATGGCTGACTTTCAGGACGCAGTGATGTTTTTCGATGGTGTGACGTCCGCGTATCTATCGCCTGCAACGCAAGCAAAGCGTGCGTTATTCCTGCATGCCGATCACCGGGGGCCCGAAGGCGGTATCGTGCCACGGTCGAAATTCCTGATCGAGAACTTTCAGGGAGAAGCAATCGTTACGTCGACCAACGTACATAAGGCGCAGATCGAGGAGGATGTTATCCCATCAGCGGATGTGCATGTCGTGCCGCATGTTTGCGAAACGGACCGTGCGGACGGCGGTGCGCGTGAACATCTCGTGACGGTGTCGCGGTTGGAGCTGGTGGGCAAGCCGATTGATGAATGCATTTCGGCATTCTGCCAGATCAAAGATGAGTTCCCGCAGGTTGATTATCTTATCTACGGTCTTGGTGCTGGGCAGCAGAAGCTTGAAGCACAGATCACGGCATTGGGCTGTGGCGACAGGGTTAAGTTGGCAGGTTATACTGATAACCCCCTAGACGTGTTTCAGAATGCGATTGCTTCGGTGTATCCGACCACGACCGAAGGTTTTGGCCTTTCTATCCTTGAGGCGCTGTCCAAAGGTTGTCCGGTGCTGACCTATGACGTGAATTATGGTCCGCGGGAAATGGTCAAACCGGGCGTTAACGGAGAGCTTGTCGCGCGAGGTGACATACCGCAGATTGCGGATGCCATGCGCAGGATCTTGCGGCAACCCGCGCAGTACCAGCAGGGCACAACCGTTGGGCTTGAGCGCTATTCGCGGCAGGCTTATCTGGATAACTACCGCACTCTTGTGACGGGTTTGGCGCAAAAGCGCCGCACTGACTGAGTTAAAGAAGACGCGTTGCTTCCGGTTGCGCATTGACTCCCCTTCGTTCCTCCGTATAAGCGCGACTTCGTTGGTGTTGGTGGATCCTGCAAAGGAAACCCTGTCGGAGTGCAAACTCAAAGGACAACGCCCTTTACCGCCCATTCGGGCCTTATAAGGAGAACAGCCGTGACTAAACGCACCGCTGCCAAGCACAAAATTGACCGCCGTATGGGCGAAAACATCTGGGGCCGTCCAAAGTCACCAGTAAACCGTCGTGAATATGGCCCCGGCCAGCATGGTCAGCGCCGTAAGGGCAAGATTTCCGATTTCGGTATCCAGCTGCGCGCCAAGCAGAAGCTTAAAGGCTACTACGGCGACCTGACCGAAAAGCAGTTCCGTCGCATCTATGGCGAAGCCGAGCGTGTAAAAGGCGATACAGGTGAAAACCTGATCGGTCTGCTGGAGCGTCGCCTTGACGCGGTTATCTACCGCGCCAAGTTCGTTGCAACAGTCTTTGCTGCACGCCAGTTTGTGAACCACCGCCACGTGCGCGTGAACGGCAAGCTCGTGAACATCCCTTCCTACCGTGTAAAAGAGGGCGACGTGATCGAAGTGCGTGACCGTTCCAAGCAGATGGTTGCACTGATCGAAGCCACACAGCTGGCCGAGCGCGATGTGCCAGACTACATCGATGCGGATCACTCCAAAATGACAGCGACATTCGTGCGCACACCTACGCTGGGCGATGTTCCTTACCCTGTCGTAATGGAACCAAACCTCGTCGTGGAATTCTACGCGAAGAACTAATCTTCGCCACCACAGGTTACGAAATTTTAAGCGCCCTGCCGGATTTCCGGCGGGGCGCTTTCTTTTGCTGGTGGTCATGATGGAGCGGCAGAATCGCGCGGGTGCAAATCGCGTCTGGTTGCCGGAGGGCTGAACGGTTAAAAGGGCCGCAACAATTAAAGAGTCCTGTTATGACACAAATGATCACGCCCCAACCCGGCATCATGGATATCTCTCTCTATCAGGGGGGGGCATCGCATGTGGCGGGGCAGGATAACGCGCTCAAGCTCAGCTCGAACGAAAACCCTTTTGGTCCGTCTCCTGCCGCGCTGAAGGCATACGAACGTGCAGGGCGCGAGCTGCACCGTTATCCAAGCTCTGACCATGCCGAGCTGCGTGCGGCCATCGGAGAGGTCTATGCGATAGATCCTGCGCGGATCATTTGCGGTGCCGGATCGGACGAGATCATTACGTTTCTGTGTCAGGCTTATGCAGGGCCGGACACCGAAGTTATTCACACAGAACATGGTTTCGCCATGTACCGGATTTCGGCGCTGGCCGCAGGTGCGACACCTGTTGAGGTGAAGGAGCATGAGCGGGTCACGGACGTCGATGCGATTTTGGCGGCCTGCACAGAAAAAACGCGACTGGTCTTTCTTGCCAACCCCAACAACCCGACAGGCACGATGATCGGGCAGGGCGATATTATGCGCTTGGCCGACAACCTGCCTGCGCAAGCGCTGTTGGTGCTGGACGGTGCGTATGCCGAATATGTTGAAGGCTACGATGGCGGCGCCGCACTGGTTGATGCGCGGCAGAATGTGGTGATGACGCGGACTTTCTCCAAGATCTACGGGTTGGGTGGTTTGCGCGTTGGCTGGGGATATGGTCCCGCTCACGTTATTGACGTGCTAAGCCGTGTACGTGGTCCTTTCAACGTCAGCAACTCGGCCCTCGCGGCGGCTGAGGCGGCTGTACGTGATGTGGCCTATGTGGATCACTGCCGCGCTGAAAATGCGCGTTGGCGTGTCTGGATGGCGGATGCCTTGGCCGAGATCGGCGTGCCGTCCGACGTGTCGATGGCGAATTTCATCCTTGCGCGGTTTGCCTCACAAAGCGAAGCCGAAGCGTGCGACCTGCATTTGCAATCTCAGGGGCTTATTGTGCGCCGTGTTGGGGGGTATAACCTGCCTGCCTGTCTACGCATCACGGTAGGTGATGAAAGTGGATGCCGCCGCGTGGTCCATGCTGTGCGTCAATTCAAGGAAGCCTGACCAATGCCACAAATGTATGACCGCGTGGCCTTGGTTGGCCTTGGGCTAATTGCGTCGTCCATGTTCTGGGCAATGAAACGGGCTGGATTGGCGAAAGAAGTCACCGGCTTTGCCCGCTCTGCCGAGACACGTGAAGTTGCGCGTGAAATCGGGCTGTGTGATGTGGTCTACGACGATATCCATGACGCGGTGCGCGACGCCGATCTGGTTGTGCTTTGCGTGCCAGTGGGTGTCATGGGCAAGGTTATGGAGCAGATCGCAGGTAGCCTTAAACCCGGTGCAACCGTCACTGACGTGGGTTCGGTTAAAGGGGACGTGATTAATAACGTGATGCCCCATCTGCCTGACGGCGTGCATTTTATTGCAGGTCACCCGTTGGCAGGGACCGAACATTCCGGTCCGCGTTCAGGTTTTGCAGAGCTGTTTGATAACCGTTGGTGCCTATTGGTCCCGCCCGAAGGCAGTGACCCAGAGGCCATCGCACGCTTGCGCAGCTTTTGGGAAGGGCTGGGCGCCAACGTCGAGGAAATGGACGCCGATCATCATGATCTGGTTCTGGCTGTCACGTCCCATGCGCCACACCTGATCGCTTACACGATGGTTGGCGTAGCAGATGATCTGCGCCGTGTGACCGATGGCGAAGTGATCAAATATTCAGCGGCTGGTTTCCGGGATTTCACCCGTATTGCCGCTTCGGATCCCACCATGTGGCGCGATGTGTTCTTAACCAATAAAGAGGCTACGCTTGAAATTCTGGGCCGGTTCACTGAAGAGCTTTTTGCGCTCCAGCGTGCGATCCGGCAGGGCGATGGTGATCACCTGTTCGACTATTTCACCCGCACACGCGCCATCCGGCGCGGGATCATCGAAGCTGGCCAAGACACGGACGCGCCCGATTTTGGTCGAAGCCCCGGCCGCAAAACATGAACAGGCTTGCGGTCTTGCTGTGTGTGATGGCGACGGTGTCTTGTGCGGGGCCGGATAGTTCGGCACGGCCCGAAGCGCGCCCGCAAAGTGCCGCAAGCAACTTCTCCGCTGATGACACGATTGACCGCTCAGCCCAAGAGAATAAGCAGGGCGGCTTTTTTAAATCCTTGCGCCCTGTGTTCCGCTCACCCAAGGCAGCGCAAGAACTGCGGCGCAAGCAAAAGGCGCTGGCTGCAGGGGCGGTCTGTGGCGATCCGGCCATTCAAGGCGCGGCAGTCGGGCGCGTGCCTGGCCGAGTTTCAGGCTGTGGTTTGGACGACGCAGTAAGCGTTTCGTCAATATCTGGTGTGCGGTTGAGCATGAAATCCACGATGGACTGCGGCACAGCTCGCGCGCTAAAGACATGGGTAGATGGCAGCGCCATACCTGCGCTTTCAGGCAAAGGCGGCGGTCTGCGTGAAATCACAGTCGCTGCGCACTATGCCTGCCGTCGACGCAACAACTCTAAAACCGGTAAGATATCCGAACATGGCAAGGGCCGCGCGATCGACATATCGGGTTTCCGTTTGGCCAACGGAAGCGAGATTACAGTGTTGCGCAACTGGACCTCGGGTAGTAGCGGCAAAGCGCTCCGTCGCATGCACGCCGAAGCGTGCGGACCATTCGGCACGGTGCTTGGGCCAAAGGCAAACCGGTTTCACCTTGATCACTTCCACTTTGACACGGCGCGCTACCGGTCGGGAAGTTACTGCCGTTAACGAAGTATGAGGCGGGGTGCTGTGCCCAACGAGATGAACCCCATACGCATCCGGCCTTGATCAATCGTAATTTCCATATCCAGACTGTCACGGCTGCCCGAAAGACCCGACAGTAGCGTCAGACCGCTTTCGATCTGTGGCCGGATTCGCGCGGATAGCGCACCGCTTGTGCTGGCAAGATCAAGCATCTGGCGCCAATTCTTCGCTTTTAATTTAAGAGTGCCAGAGGCAATGCCACCTGCGGCTACTTGTAAGTCTGCGGTGAGAGATACGTTCAGATCAGCCCAGATGATATCAACTTGATCGACCTTGATTGCAGTTGGTTGTGGCCTGCTATCTTCCAGTGCGCTGCGATCCCACGGGCGATCAAAACTGACAGTCATATTGGCAACAAGTGTATCAAATCGCTCTGGCCAGCTATCTGGCAGGCGCAGGGCGTCACGCATCAACATGCCCGGCGTAAAACCGACGGCATCAAGATCAATGTCATACGTCTGAATATCTGCTGTTTGCTGAACGTCGGCGCGCAATGTGTCAATGCGCAGCATATCAGCGGAATCGAGTGTAATTGCGACTGCGCTGCTCGACCCGTGTAGGGAATCAAGCTGCAAGGCAGGGCCCGGCTGCAACCGAAGTGCGGCAACAGTCCCTTGTGAGTCGAAAGTCAGCTCAGCCTGCGGAGTTGATAAGGTTGCAGGCACATCGCCTAACCGCAAAGTCGCGTGGCCGGGCCAGTAGATGGGCGTTGAGAGCGTGAGCAGAGGCACGTGAAGGGCGGCTTGGGTTTCGGGATCGTCCAGAGTGACGTCTGACATGACCATTGCTATCCGCAGGGGAAAACCCGCCCGTGACATATCACCTGTTTGCGCCTGCCAACCTTCGGTGCGGCGCGCATCGAACCAAGCGTTCAGGCTGGTTTGCATGCCCGAGGTCGCGATGTACCACCAACCGCTCCATATTACAGCGATAGGGATAAGGATTTTTGCTGCTCTGCGTAACATGGGACATGCCCCCTTTTCATCGACGCCTTGATGGGGTTTACCTGCCTCAACACAGGAGAACCAGATGAGTATGTGGGTATTCGGCTATGGCAGTCTGCTTTGGAATCCAGGGTTCGAGGTCGCGCAAAGCGTCATCGGGACTTTGCCCGATTATGCCCGCTCATTCTGTATGCGCTCGATCCATCATCGCGGAACAGAAGAGGCGCCAGGCCTTGTGCTGGCACTTGACCAGCAGCTAGGCAAAGCCTGCGAGGGGGTGGCCCTTGAGGTGACAGCGGGGCTGGAGGATCAAACACTGACCTACCTGCGGGAACGTGAACTTATCTCTTCGGCTTATGTGGAAAAAGAGTTGACGGTGCAACTGGTGGACGGGCGCGAAGTGATCGCAGTGGTCTATGTGATTGATGAAACACACGAGCAGTACTGCGGTGATCTTGCGCTAGAAGAACAGGCACAGATCATTGCCCGCGCTATCGGCGGACGTGGTCCAAATACCGAATACCTCTACAATACGGCAGAGCATCTGATGTCTGTCGGTTTGCACGACCCGGCGCTGGAGTGGCTGGCAACAAGGGTCCGTGAGATCGCGGTATAAACCCTTTGGTTTGATAGAATTTCAGGCTAAGCTGTAGGGACAAACAATAAGGTCAGGAGCAGGGGCGCATGGCGCAACCAGACCGCGAGGCAAAACCGCAATTCTCTCAGCCTGTGCGTCAGATCACTCTGATGTTGCTGGTTCTTGGCCTGTCAGGGTTTGGCATCTTCGTGGCGCTGCCGCGGGTGCTGCCGGTGTTTCAGGCGAACCCCTATCTGAACGGATTTATCCTGTTCGTCTTCCTGATCGGCGTTGTGGCCTGCTTTTATCAGGTATTGCAACTGATCGGCTCAGTCAGGTGGATCGAGAATTTCGCCTCTGACAACGATACGCCCAGCGACGCGCCGCCGCAAATGTTGGCGCCGTTGGCTGCCTTGTTGCGCACACGTGGTCCGCGCATGCAAGTGAGCGCATCTTCAACCCGCTCGATCCTTGATTCTGTCGCAACCCGTATAGATGAAGCACGCGAGATCACGCGTTACATCGTCAATACACTGATTTTCCTGGGCCTTCTGGGTACTTTCTATGGTCTGGCGACAACAGTCCCTGCGATCGTGGACACCATCCGCAGCCTTGCACCGCAGGCCGGTGAGTCGAGCACTGATGTGTTCAGCCGCTTGATGACAGGTCTTGAATCGCAACTTGCCGGTATGGGGGTGGCTTTTGCGTCATCGCTGCTAGGACTTGCAGGCTCGCTTATTGTTGGCTTGCTAGAGCTTTTTGCGGGTCACGGGCAAAACCGCTTTTACCAAGAACTTGAAGACTGGCTCAGCTCGATCACGCGGGTCGGGTTTGCATCAGGGGATGATAGTTCGCCGGAACAAGCCATCATGGCGGGTATGGTCGACCACATGGCCGAGCAAATGGAAAGCATGCAAGACATGTTCAGCCGCTCCGAAGCGGGCCGTGCTGAGGTCGAATTGCAGTTGGGCAGTCTGGCCACGGCGATTGAACGAATGGCCGTGCAGTTGGGTGATCAGGGCGGATCTTCGGATGCACTTGACCGGATTGCGGATGGTCAGGAACGGATGATTGCCGCACTGGAGAGTCGGCCTGATGCGGCGCCGGAATCCCACGGACCTGACGCTGAAAGCCGGATGCGGCTACGCTCGATCGATGTTCAAATGCTGCGTATCCTTGAAGAAATTTCGGCGGGTCGGCAGGAAACCATGGCGGACTTGCGCCAAGAGCTGTCCTATCTGACGAAAGCCTTGTCTTCCCCGCGCAGCAGCACCGAACCGCGCCGCATGCGCGAGCCGATTAAACCCGACGACGGAGACCGCTAGCCATGGCGCTGTCGCGACGCACCGGCGCGCGGTTTCAGGCGTCTATCTGGCCCGGATTTGTAGACGCGATGACCGGCCTTTTGCTGGTGCTGATGTTCGTGTTGACGATCTTTATGGTGGTGCAGTTTGTACTTACAGAGCAGATCTCCGGTCAGGAAACCGAACTGGACGAACTATCCTCCGAGGTAGCAGCGCTGGCGCAAGCACTCGGGCTTGAACGACGATCCAATACTGATCTGGAGGCGCGTGTGGGGGCGTTGCGGTCTTCTTTGACGGACGCGCAAACGCGGGCGGCGCAGCAAGACACGCTTATTGCCAGCTTGCAGTCAGAACGTGCTGCACAAGCGGAGGCGTTGAGCAATGCCCAAACGCGCCTGACCAGTTTCGAGGCGCAAGTGGCGGCCCTGATTTCGGACCGCGATACAGCTCTTGGGCAAGTGTCAGAGCTGGAAGCCCGTGAGGCTACTTTGCTGAGTGAGCAGGAGGCGCTGAACCTTGCCCTTGCGGCAAGCCGTTCAGAAGTAGATGCACAGGAAGAAGCCGCGCGATTGGCTGCCGCGCGCCGAGAAGCGCTTGAGGCGTTGATGGCCGATCTGCGCGCCCGCAATGCTGATGCACAAAACGAGGTGGCTGCACTCAGCTCCGAGGTGACTGCGGCCCAAGAAGCACTCAGCGCGCAGGAAGCGGAAAAGCTGGCTGAAGCTGCCGCCGCAGAGGCCTTGCGCAAGCGGTTGGAGAATGCAGACACGGAGCTGACTGCGATGACGCTCTCGCTTGAGGCGCAGCGCAAGCGGGCGGAAGAGACACTGACGTTGTTGGCCGCTGCGCGGGCAGCCGAAGAGGAGCTGGACCTGCGACTGACCGCCGCTTTGGGTGATGCAGAAGATACGCAGACAGCGCTTGAAGTGAGCCTGCAAGAGGCGCAGGCGCGAATTGCCGCGCTGGAATCGCAGCTTGGAACAACTGAGGCCGAAACCGGCACACAGATTGAAGATTTGCGTACGCGGCTGGCAGCAGCCTTAGCGGCAAAGCTAGCTGCGCAAGGGGCGGTCTCTGACACCCAAAGTGAAGCGGAGCGGCGCGCAGCACTGCTGGCCCAAGCCGAGGCGCAGCTCGCGCAGGAGCAGGAAACTTCAGCCGCTGCGCAACGCCAGACAGAACTGTTGAACCAGCAGGTCGCTGCCTTGCGCGCGCAGCTAAGCAACCTTCAAGGGCTGCTGGATACTGCAATCGCAGAGGACACTGCACGAGAGGTCGAGCTTCAATCACTGGGTAGCCAGTTGAACACCGCATTGGCGCGGGTCGCCGCAGAAGAGAGGCGCCGAGCCGAGCTTGAGGCCGCAGAGCGCGCGCGCCTTGAGGAGGAGACAAAGAACCTTGAACAATACCGGTCCGAGTTCTTTGGCCGTTTGCGGAGCGTTCTGGGCGCGCAGGAAGGCGTCCGGATTGAAGGGGACCGCTTTGTCTTTAGCTCCGAAGTTCTGTTCCCGCCGGGTGGCGCTGAGCTGTCCGGCGAAGGTACGCGCGAGATCGCGAAAGTTGCGGATATCCTGCGCAACGTGGCTGCCGATATCCCGGACGAAATCGACTGGGTTATTCGCGTGGATGGGCATACGGACAATGAGCCGCTGTCCGGTTTCGGGGAATTTGCCGATAACTGGGAGCTTAGTCAGGCGCGGGCGCTGTCGGTTGTGAAATATATGGCGAATTTTCTGGGTATTCCGCCTGATCGGCTTTCGGCCAATGGATTCGGACAATACCAGCCGGTGGACACCGATGACACTGACGAAGCGCGCGCGCGCAACCGTCGCATCGAGCTGAAGTTTACTGAAAAATAGGGCTAGGGCAGGGAAAGAGACAGGCTTTGGCTGTCGATAATCTGATCCTGTCGTAGCAGGGTTGCAGTTCCTGTGTAATCGCCTTTGGGCCAGTTTTTTCTACCACGTTTCTTGCCAATTGCGCGGAAAGACTGCGCTTGCGACCGCTCCAGCTGAATGTCTTTTTTAATCACGGTTTCGTCGGGACCCTCAAGCACCAGATGGATAACGTCGCCTTTTTGTGTCCCGAACAGAAACGCGTAAATTACCAAGGCGTCACTGCTCTCATCGGGACCCATGACTGTATTGGCGCGAATGTCTGAAAAATCCGGGACCGCACCGCTGGTGCCAATGTTAACGATCCCGCCTGCGCGGTAGGGGGGCAGGTCTGTCCAGAGTGTATCGGTTTCCACCGCGCCGCAGGTGATGGTGCCGTCGGGATCAAATGGGTCGATTACCGCGCCCTTGTGCCGGACCGACAAGTGGACATGTGGGAATTCTGCCCGTCCGGACATACCAACCTCCCCCAGCACATCCCCTTTCTGTACTGTCTGACCGCGCACAACGGTGACCGATCCCTGGCGTAGGTGGCAATATTGCGTTTCCCATCCATCTGGGTGGCGCAGCACGACCCCGTTCCCGCATTCGCGCCCCTTCAGGGCGGCTGCGCGGTCGCGGCTAAAACGAACGTCTTCTATCCCGTCGCGCAAACCTGCAACAACGCCGGTCGCCGAGGCCAGCACATCGACGCCGTCATCAATCATATCATAGCTTGGTAAAGCGAAATCAGTCCCCTTGTGGCCGTCATAGCTGAGGCCAGAGCAGGCAAAATCCGACGCGCCTTTGGACGGGTCGTGGTCCACGTATTGCTGGATGTAACAGGGACCGTTTAGATCACAATCAATGGGGGATGAAAGTGATAACTCTCCCGCCGTGGCTGGCACGGCGAGAGAGAGAAGGGTCAAAAGACCGGATCGCATTACTCTGCTGTTAGCAATGGTGGCTTGTTCCCGGTCAGGCGCGGGCTGTCTGGCCCGTCCACCTGGATATCAAGCTCACCTTTCTTAACGCCGATCTTGACTACGCCGCCTTTGGCCAGCTTGCCAAAGAGCAACTCTTCAGCCAGTGGCTTTTTGATGTATTCCTGGATGACGCGACCCAGAGGGCGCGCACCCATTTTATCATCATAGCCTTTGTCAGCGAGCCATTCTGCTGCTTGCTTGCTCAGTTCAATGGTCACGTTGCGATCCATCAACTGGGCTTCAAGCTGGAGTACGAACTTCTCGACAACCCGCAGGATGGTTTCTTTCGGCAATGCCCCGAAGGAAATCACTGCATCAAGACGGTTGCGGAATTCCGGTGTGAACGTCCGCTCAATCGCTGCGGTGTCCTCTCCGGTGCGGCGGTCACGGCCAAAACCAATCGCCTCTTTCGCCTGCTCGGATGCGCCGGCGTTAGAAGTCATGATCAATACCACATTGCGGAAATCCACTGTGCGGCCATTGTGATCGGTCAGTTTGCCGTGATCCATCACCTGCAACAGGATGTTGTAGACGTCAGGATGCGCCTTTTCCATCTCGTCGAGCAACAGGACGCAATGCGGATCCTGATCAACACCATCGGTCAACATACCACCCTGATCGAAACCGACATAGCCGGGAGGGGCACCGATCAGGCGGCTGACAGCGTGTTTCTCCATATATTCCGACATGTCGAAGCGAAGGAGTTTCACACCCAGTACGTCCGCAAGCTGCTTCGCGACTTCGGTTTTACCCACACCTGTCGGCCCTGCGAACAGGTAGTTACCGATCGGCTTTTCGGGCTCACGCAGGCCGGCACGCGCCAGTTTGATCGCCGAAGACAGCGCCTCAATGGCGTTATCCTGACCGAACACAACGCGTTTGAGCGAGGTTTCGAGATCCTTCAGAACAACAACGTCGTCCTTTGAGACGTTCTTTGGCGGGATGCGCGCAATTTTCGCAACAACGGCCTCGATTTCTTTTGTACCGATTGTCTTCCGGCGTTTGGACGCTGCAACCAGATGCTGGGCTGCGCCTGCCTCGTCGATAACGTCGATCGCACTGTCTGGCAGTTTGCGGTCATTGATATAGCGATGTGCAAGCTCAACCGAAGTCTTGATTGCGTCGGCCGTGTATTTGACGCTGTGATGATCCTCAAAGTACGGTTTGATACCTTTGAGAATTTTCTGTGCATCTTCTACCGAAGGCTCGTTCACGTCGATCTTCTGGAACCGGCGTGCAAGCGCGCGATCCTTTTCAAAGTGCTGACGGAACTCTTTGTATGTGGTTGAGCCCATGGTCCGCAATTTGCCACCAGCCAGCGCAGGTTTCAGCAGGTTTGAGGCATCCATCGCCCCACCAGACGTGGCGCCTGCACCGATAACGGTGTGAATTTCATCAATGAACAGAACTGCATCGTCGTGATCTTCAAGCTCGGTCACAACAGCTTTCAGCCGTTCTTCGAAATCACCGCGGTAACGTGTACCAGCAAGCAGTGCGCCCATGTCGAGCGAGAAGATCGTTGTGTTTGCCAATACTTCAGGTGTTTCACCTGCAACGATCTTACGAGCAAGACCTTCAGCGATCGCTGTTTTGCCAACACCGGGATCACCCACCAGCAGCGGGTTGTTCTTCCGGCGGCGGCACAGCACCTGAATACAGCGTTCTACTTCGCTATCGCGCCCGATCAGGGGATCGACATCGCCATCGCGAGATTTCTTATTCAGATCCACGCAATATTTCGCGAGCGCGGATTCTTTTTTGTCACCGTCTGTTACGCCTTGAGCTTCTTCTTCGTGCTCCGGCGCGCCGGCAACAGGACGTTCCTCGCCGTAGGCAGGGTCTTTTGCAACGCCATGCGCAATGAAATTAACCGCATCATAGCGGGTCATATCCTGCTCTTGGAGGAAGTAGGCGGCATTGCTTTCACGCTCTGCGAAAATGGCGACAAGCACGTTTGCGCCGGTCACCTCGGTGCGGCCTGACGACTGCACGTGAATGGCCGCGCGCTGGATAACGCGCTGGAAGGCTGCCGTTGGTACGGCTTCCGACCCCTCGACATCAGTGATCAAATTGCTGAGGTCTTCGTCGATGAATTCGACAAGGGTATCGCGCAGCTCTTCTACATCGACAGAGCAGGCTTTCATGACCTGAAGTGCATCAGGCTCGTCTACCAGCGAAAGCAGCAGATGCTCCAGCGTGGCGAATTCGTGGCGGCGTGCATTCGCGAGCGCAAGGGCTGCGTGAATGGACTGCTCAAGAGTGGTCGAGAATGAAGGCACTTTTGTGCTCCTTTTCGATAGGGGTCGGTGGGGCGTGAGAGATGCCAGCGCCTGCGATCCGACCATGGCCTGATAGTATTAGAGTTTGGTTGATAGTTGCCCAGCTTCAAGTCTTTTTTGAAATAAAGTTGTCACATTTATTTCAGCGAGCTTAATGTGATGGTGTTTTCAGCGCGGTTTGAGTCGTCGCGGCAACAGGTGAATTGTTATCCCTAACAGATGGGGATGAACGAATCCTTTTAAAGTATCCGGCCCCATTTTCCGGGCAATAAAACTTCTGCCCGGACAGTGTGAAGTCAAAATTGGTCTTTGCGGCCGCGTAATTCGGCGAAAACCTCTTTGTCATCCGCCTCTGGCATTCGCAATGCGTTGCGCAGTTGTGTGTCGTGGCTGCGCAGGAACGGGTTTGTGGCCCGCTCAAGGCCAAGTGTCGAGGGGACAGTAAAGCCACCCTCGGCTCGAATCTTCGCGATTTGTGCGGTACGTTCAACTAGGGCCGCGTTGTCAGGATCCACCGTAAGGGCGAATTTCGCGTTGGATGCCGTGTATTCGTGACCGGAGCAGATCAGGGTTTCGTCTGGCCAGCTAGACGTTTTGCTCAGGCTTGCGTGCATCTGATCCGGCGTCCCCTCGAACAATCGCCCGCATCCCAAAGCCATGAGGCTGTCAGCAGTGAACGCTGCGCGTGCGGCGGGCACGTAAAAGGCGATGTGACCCAGCGTGTGTCCCGAGACGTCTATCACTTCTACTTTTGTATCGCCCAGAAAGAAATGATCGCCTTCCCCAAGCTGCACATCCAGATCTGGAAGGCGGTGGGCGTCAGCAGTTGCCCCGTAAACGGGCGCTGGATAGTCAGACAGCAGCTCAGGCAGCCCATCGACGTGATCATAATGGTGGTGCGTCAGCCATATCTGGTTCAGCTTCCAGCCGCGCGCGGCCAGCTCTGCCTTGATTGGTGCCGCTTCGGGCACATCGATCAATGCTACTTCGCCAGACTTCTTGTCCTGCAACAAGAATGCATAATTGTCTGACAGGCAGGCAATCGTCACCAGCGTGTGTTGATCTGTCTCATGTGTTTCCGAGGGCATGGGCAAGTGTCCTTTGCTGGGTTAGAGTAGCACAGAATGGCGCAATGAGGGGCCCTGTCAATGCATCTTGATGTGCAGGATTTGCGCAACTTCTATTATCGCAGTGCGCTGGGGCGTGCGGCGCAGAAATCCTTGCGCGGCCAGATGCTGGAGCTTTGGCCAGAGGCGCAGGGGCAGACAGTGGTCGGATTCGGGTTTGCCGCACCGTTACTGCGGCCTTATCTGGCTGACGCGCGGCGGGTGATTACGCTGATGCCGGGGCCGCAAGGCGTTATGCCTTGGCCGGCGGGGATGCCGAATACGTCTGTTCTGACAGAGGAAACCCTTTGGCCAATCGAAACGGGGCATGTAGATAAACTGGTTCTGCTCCACGGTCTGGAAACCTGCGAACGCCCCTCGGATCTGCTTGAGGAATGTTGGCGCGTGTTAGGGCCGGGGGGGAAAGCGCTGTTTATTGTACCGAACCGCGCGGGTCTCTGGGCGCGAAGGGATCGAACGCCGTTTGGCTACGGGCGGCCATATTCTCCGGGTCAGCTGGACGCGCAGTTGCGCAAACACCAGTTCCTGCCAGAGCGTCACGTGGGCGCATTATACCAGTTTCCATCCGGTAAAAGGATGTGGATGAAATCAGGCGGTTTGTTCGAACAAGTGGGCCGCAAGGTGCCTAGCATTGTTGCCGGTGGCGCCTTCATGGTCGAAGCGACCAAGCTGGTTTATCCGCCAAAGGGTCGTGTCGCCCGCAAGCGCGTCCGCAACCCGATTGGCGTGATGGCTCCGGAAGCAAAACCTGTTTAATCTAACTGTCAGGGTTGTGTCACTGCTATATCTGCAGGCTAACATTCAATGGCGCCGCACAAGCGCAGATCACTGAAGCTTAAGGCAGCGGTAGTATTGGTTATGTCCCCATATGGGGGCTACCTCATCCGACGTGTGGAAGAGAATGGTAAGGGTATCCAAACTGCTGGTATCGAGTTTGTTTCGCAGGCTGTTCTGCAGCAGTTCCAGTAAAAAGCGGCCAACACCCAAAATCGCAAGGTACGTGGTTGGGTAAAAAGGGGGCTCCGACAGGCCTCCTTTGATCGTCCAGCAACAAAAAGAATCCGCCACATTGCGGCATCAGTCATTAGCAAAGCGGGCAGGGCGGACCAAAGGCAGAAGGTTCAGGCGATGCGGTGTCGGGGATTCTCTCATGATTTTTGCCGTACCTCAAAATTTTCATTCATTGCCTAGAATCGAAAAAGTTGGCTAAAAATAATGAAATGCGGGAAATTAATACGTGGGCAAAAGGCCGCAGTTCGGCCAAACCCTTGAAATCTAGGGCAAGGCGCAATATGCGACGTCACGATAGCGTGTTGCGGCAATTAGAACGGTCTGCTACATCGCCCATGATTTAACCGCTTGGGGCAAGTCCCCGTCAGCGCCACCAGACCGGTGCCGGGCAATTGCGCCCCACCGGCATGACGTATGAGAGGATGGACGTGTCCGAACCAGCTTCGATCTCCACCGGCATCGCGCAACGCTATGCGACAGCCGTTTTTGAATTGGCCAAAGAGGCCAAAAAGGTTAAAGCCGTTGAGGCGGATTTGACCGTTTTGTATGAAGCAATGACCACAAGCGATGATTTCCGTGCGTTGATCAACTCTCCGATCTACACACGTGATCAGCAGGGCGCGGCCATTACTGCGATTGCAAAAAAGATGAAACTGTCGCCCATGGTCGCCAGCACGCTGGCACTAATGGCGCAAAAGCGGCGCCTGTTTGTGCTGCCGCAGCTGGTCCAGAACCTGCGCGACATCATCGCCGAAGATAAAGGTGAAGTGACTGCGGATGTAATTTCCGCGAAGGCACTGACCAAGACGCAGGCCGACAAACTGGCAGCGTCGCTTAAGAAGACAACCGGTAAGACCGTGACACTACACCAATCCGTGGATGAAGCACTCATCGGTGGTTTGATTGTTAAAGTAGGTTCGAAAATGATCGATACGTCGATCCGATCGAAGCTCAATTCCCTTCAGAATGTAATGAAAGAGGTCGGATAAATGGGTATCCAAGCTGCAGAGATTTCTGCGATCCTGAAAGACCAGATCAAGAATTTTGGTCAGGAAGCTGAAGTAGCCGAAGTAGGCCGCGTGCTTTCCGTTGGTGACGGTATCGCGCGTGTATACGGTCTGGACAATGTTCAGGCTGGTGAAATGGTTGAATTCCCCGGTGGTATTCAGGGCATGGCCCTGAACCTTGAAGCGGACAACGTTGGTGTTGTTATCTTCGGTTCCGACCGTGACATTAAAGAAGGCGACACCGTCAAGCGCACGAACTCCATCGTGGACGTGCCAATCGGTGACGAACTGCTGGGTCGTGTTGTTGACGGTCTGGGTAACCCGATTGACGGCAAGGGCCCGCTGGGCACCACCAAGCGTGGCCTCGCCGAAGTCAAAGCGCCGGGCATCATCCCGCGTAAGTCCGTTCACGAACCAATGGCAACTGGTCTGAAGTCCGTAGACGCGATGATCCCTGTTGGCCGTGGCCAGCGCGAATTGATCATTGGTGACCGTCAGACTGGTAAAACAGCTGTTGCGCTCGACGCGATGCTGAACCAAGCACAGGTAAACAAAGCTGCCGGCGACGACGAGAGCAAGAAAATGTACTGCGTGTACGTTGCGATCGGCCAGAAGCGTTCCACTGTTGCCCAGCTGGTTAAAAAGCTCGAAGAAACAGGCGCGATTGAATATTCCATCGTTGTTGCCGCGACAGCGTCCGAGCCTGCACCAATGCAGTTCCTCGCACCTTATTCCGCGACAGCTATGGCAGAGCACTTCCGCGACAATGGCCGTCACGCCCTGATCGTGTATGATGATTTGTCCAAGCAGGCTGTGTCCTACCGCCAGATGTCACTTCTTCTTCGTCGTCCGCCCGGGCGTGAAGCTTATCCTGGTGATGTTTTCTATCTCCACTCTCGTTTGCTTGAGCGTTCCGCCAAATTGGGTGACGACGCAGGCAACGGTTCTTTGACAGCTCTGCCTATCATTGAAACTCAGGGTGGCGACGTTTCCGCGTTTATTCCGACCAACGTGATTTCCATCACCGACGGTCAGATCTTCCTTGAGACCGAACTGTTCTACCAAGGCATCCGCCCAGCTGTGAACACAGGTCTGTCGGTTTCGCGTGTTGGTTCCTCTGCCCAGACAAAAGCGATGTCTTCTGTTGCTGGTCCGGTGAAGCTGTCCCTCGCTCAGTACCGCGAAATGGCAGCATTTGCTCAGTTCGGTTCCGATCTTGATGCATCCACACAGCAGTTGCTGGCACGTGGTGCGCGTTTGACAGAACTGATGAAGCAGGCGCAGTACAACCCGCTGACCAATGCCGAAATCGTATGCGTAATCTTCGCAGGTACGAACGGCTACTTGGACAAAGTGGATGTGAAAGACGTTGGCCGCTACGAAGCGGGCCTTCTGAAGCACCTGCGCGGCAAAAATGCCGACCTTCTGGAAGATATCACCAACAATGACCGCAAGGTTAAAGGTGAGCTGGAAGATAAAATCAAAGCGGCTCTCGACGCGTTCGCTGCTGACTTCGCTTAAGGAGAGATAGGCAATGCCCAATCTCAAGGACCTTAAAAACCGGATCGCGAGTGTGAAAAACACCCGTAAGATCACGAAGGCCATGCAAATGGTTGCCGCGGCGAAGCTTCGCCGCGCGCAGGAAGCGGCTGAAGCGTCCCGTCCTTACACGGAGCGCTTCAACGCGGTCATGGCGTCGCTTGCGGCGTCTGTCGGTGGACTGGATTCCGCGCCCAAACTGCTAAGCGGTACGGGCAAGGATGATGTACATCTGCTGATCGTTATGACAGCCGAAAAAGGCCTTTGCGGTGGCTTCAACGCCAACATCGCCAAGAAGGCCCGTGCACATGCGCAAAAGCTGATTGCCGAAGGTAAGCAGGTGAAAATCCTGACCGTTGGCAAGAAGGGCCGTGACCAGCTTAAGCGGGATCTGTCCAAGCATTTCGTGGGGCACATCGATCTGAGCGAAGTCAAACGTATCGGGTTCACCGATGCGCAGGGCATCGCGAAGGACGTGCTGATCCGTTTTGACGAAGGTGAATTCGACGTCGCTACAATGTTCTATGCAGAGTTTGTCAACGTGGTCAGCCAGATCCCGACAGCATTGCAGATCATTCCTGCGAAGATCGAAGCGGAAGAGGCCTCTGCGCCCGAAACGCTGTTCGATTACGAACCTTCCGAAGAGGCGATCCTCGCTGATCTTCTGCCGCGTGGTGTGGCAACGGCCATCTTCTCGGCGCTGTTGGAAAACGGTGCCTCCGAGCAGGGCGCGCGGATGTCCGCAATGGACAACGCGACGCGCAACGCGGGCGAGATGATCGAAGACCTGACAATCGAATACAACCGGTCCCGTCAGGCCGTCATCACCAACGAGCTGATCGAAATCATTTCCGGCGCGGAAGCGCTGTAAGATATTGGAGTAATACGACATGGCACAAGCAGTCGGCAAAATCACCCAAGTCATCGGCGCGGTCGTTGACGTACAGTTCGAGGATGGCCTTCCAGCGATTCTGAACGCTTTGACAACTGAAAACCAGGGCAAGAACCTGATCCTTGAAGTTGCTCAGCACCTTGGCGAAAACACTGTTCGCACAATTGCGATGGACGCGACCGAAGGTCTCGTTCGTGGTCAGAAAGTAACAGACAACGGCGAGCCTATCTCCGTGCCTGTTGGTAACGCCACACTGGGCCGCATCATGAACGTTGTTGGCGAAGCCATCGACGAAAAAGGCCCTGTTGAAGCAACAGAGCGCCGCCCGATCCACGCAGACGCACCAGAATTTGCTGCGCAGGCGACAACATCCGAAGTTCTGGAAACAGGCATCAAAGTTATCGACCTTCTGGCGCCATACGCCAAGGGTGGTAAAATTGGTCTTTTCGGTGGTGCCGGTGTTGGCAAAACAGTTCTGATTATGGAACTGATCAACAACATCGCCAAAGTGCACTCCGGCTACTCCGTTTTTGCGGGTGTGGGCGAGCGTACGCGTGAAGGTAACGACCTTTACCACGAGATGATCGAATCCAACGTTATTGTTCCTGACAACCTGACAGAGTCCAAAGTGGCACTGGTCTACGGTCAGATGAACGAGCCTCCAGGTGCGCGTATGCGTGTTGCCCTGACAGGTCTGACATTGGCCGAGCAGTTCCGTGACCAATCCGGTACAGACGTTCTGTTCTTCGTGGACAACATCTTCCGCTTCACACAGGCCGGTTCCGAAGTTTCCGCTCTGTTGGGTCGTATTCCTTCCGCGGTTGGCTACCAGCCGACACTCGCAACCGACATGGGTGCGATGCAGGAGCGTATTACCTCCACGAAGTCCGGTTCGATTACGTCCGTTCAGGCCGTTTACGTTCCTGCGGATGACCTTACCGACCCTGCTCCAGCCACATCGTTTGCGCACCTTGACGCGACAACAGTTCTGGATCGCTCGATCTCGGAAAAAGGCATCTATCCTGCGGTTGACCCGCTGGGCTCCACTTCGCGTCTGCTTGATCCGCTGGTTATCGGTGAAGAGCACTATAAGGTTGCGACAGACGTTCAGCAGATTCTTCAGCGTTACAAATCCTTGCAGGACATCATTGCCATTCTGGGCATGGATGAACTTTCCGAGGATGACAAACTGGCCGTGGCCCGCGCACGTAAGATCGAGCGTTTCTTGTCCCAGCCGTTTGACGTTGCGAAAGTCTTTACCGGCGCAGACGGCAAGCAGGTTCCACTGTCCGAGACTGTAGCCTCGTTCAAGGCTGTTGTTGCCGGTGAGTATGACCACCTTCCAGAAGGTGCGTTCTACATGGTAGGCGGCATCGAAGAAGTGAAGGCGAAAGCCGAGAAAATGGCGGCTGACGCTGCTTAAGGAGACCCTGTAATGGCAGACACGATGCAATTCGATCTGGTGTCGCCTGAGCGGCGCCTTGCCTCGGCTCAAGTGGCTTCGGTGCAGATTCCTGGGACGGATGGCGATATGACGGCAATGCCCGATCATGCGCCAACCATCACCACTCTGCGTCCGGGTATCCTGACCGTGGATGGCCCTGATGGCCATTCCCAGTATGTTGTGACCGGCGGTTTCGCTGAAATCACAGCTAAGGGCGTATCAGTTCTGGCAGAGCGTGCTCTGGCCAGAGAAGACATGACCCAAGAGACTATGAACGAGATCATGGAAGAAGCCAAAAACACCTACAGCAAGGTGAAAGCGGAATTCGAAAATGAACCCGGTCCAGTGGATGACGCAGCCAAGCTGCTGTCCGACATGGTCGCAATGGGTGAGCATATGGGCCTGACCGCTAAGGAATGACCCGCTCTACAGACTTAAAGAGGCTCCGCCGTTAGGCGGGGCCTTTTGCGTTTCACAGTCCAGATATTTTACCATAAATTGAATTTAACTCCGCTGCCGTGGCCTCACAGGAAAGCTCATTATGAAGAAATTGCGTAGTCTGATTGTTGGCGTGGACAGCGGCGACGAAATCCTATTCGAAGATTTTGAAGATGGCGGCGAGATGTGGACAGGCCGTGGCCAACGCGAACGGCGTCGCCGGATCAAGTTTTCGGAAAAATACCTGAGTGAGCCAACTGTTCAGTTGTCCATTTCCCTTTGGGATATGGATGCAGGATCGGTTTTACGCGCTGATGTGTCGGCAGAGGCAGTGACGGAAAAGGGCTTTGACATGGTTTTCCGCACCTGGGGCGATACCAAGGTTGCCCGTGTGCGTATCGCTTGGACAGCTTTTGGAGAGCTTGAGGACGCCGATGCGTGGGATGTCGGCTAACGGGCTTTCTTGAAAGAAAGCCCGTTCGGGGTGGGTCAAAAATTAGGTTTTGGAAGACAGTTCAAGATCAGTCTGACGTGTACATGCCGTCGTAGATCGGGCCCAGCGTGTCCTGTTCGAACAGTGAGGAAACAGACGTCCCGTTCCAGATATTCAAGATCGCCTGCGCAAAGATCGGTGCGGTCGGAACGATGCGGATGTTTGGCGCCTTTTTGATCGCGTCTGTCGGCTGGATGCTGTCGGTGATCACCAGAGATTTCATTACCGAATTTGTGACACGTTCGACAGCAGGACCGGACATCACGCCATGGCTAATATATGCGTGAACTTCCTTTGCTCCGCTATCCATCAGGAGTTCCGCAGCTTTGCAAAGTGTTCCGGCAGTATCGCAGATGTCATCGACAATAATACATGTTTTGCCCTTCACGTCCCCGATCACGGTCATCTCAGACACTTCGCCGGCTTTTTCACGGCGCTTGTCCACGATAGCCAGAGGAGCGTTGAGACGCTTGGCCAGTTCGCGTGCGCGTGCAACGCCACCAACATCAGGGGAGATGATCAACAGATCTTCCATCTGATCCTTGAAAGCATGTTTGATATCCAGCGCAAAGACCGGCGATGCATACAGGTTATCCACGGGTATATCGAAAAAGCCCTGAATCTGTGCGGCGTGCAAATCCATCGTCAGGATACGCTCGATGCCTGTACCGACCAGCATGTTGGCAACCAGCTTCGCCGTGATGGGCGTGCGGGCCTTTGTGCGGCGATCCTGACGGGCGTAGCCAAAGTAGGGCAGGACGGCCGTTACACGTTGGGCAGAAGACCTGCGCAGCGCATCTGCCATGATAACCAGTTCCATCAGATTGTCATTGGCGGGGTTCGAAGTGGGCTGGATGATGAACATGTCTTCACCGCGGACGTTTTCGAATACCTCAACGAAAATCTCACCGTCATTAAACCGTTCGACCCGTGCATCCACCAATCCGACGTTGACCCCGCGGTGAAGCGACATCCGCCGCGCAATGGCTTTTGCCAGTGGCATATTGGCATTGCCGGAAATCAGCTTTGGCTCTGGGGTGCTTCGCATGTGGGGGGTGCTCCGTGGCAGCGGTTTAACAGAATCGTTACGTTGAACACCGATTAACATGTGCCTAGGGTCAGGCAAAGCCGACACACCCATCAGGAGGTCCAAATGGCCCAAATCGACTATTATTTTGCTACGTTGTCTCCCTATTGCTACCTCGCCGGGACCCGTTTGGAAGAGGTTGCTGCGAAAAATGGCGCGACCATCAACTATAAACCGTTCGATTTGCCGCAGGCCTTTGGGCGAACAGGCGGGGTGATGCCGAAAGACCGGCACATCAGCCGTATCGAATACCGCGCGCAGGAACTGACACGTCAGGCAAAGAAGCTTGAACTGCCTTTCAATATCAAGCCCGCCCATTGGCCAACCAACGGTGCACCAGCGGCTTATGCATTTATCGCAGCACAAAACGCAGGGGGCGGTGATTTGGGATTGCTTGCGCATATCATCACACGCGCTGTCTGGGCCGAAGACAAAGATATTGCCGAGGATGAAGTGATCCGCGCATGTCTGAAAGAGGCTGGATTTGACCCTTCGCTGTCTGACAGCGGCCTGCTCCAAGGTGCTGAGACCTACACCAATAACCTTGAAGACGCGATCGCGGCCGGTGTCTTCGGTGCGCCATTTTACATCGTTGACGGCCAGCGATTTTGGGGACAAGACCGGATCGCGGATTTGGACCTCTATTTGCAAGGAAAACTGTGACACTTCATACACATACCCACCTGTACGAGGGGGCCTCGCGGCGCGCGTTGGCTATTCACTGCACGCTTAGCCATAGTGGCGCGTGGCGCGGTGTCGCAGCAGCGCTAAAAGATGACTTAAGCTTGTTGGCCTATGATTTGCCAAGTCACGGAAAATCCGGTGTCTGGGACCGGACAGGCAATGTGCATGACGTTGCCACCGCTATGGGCCGCGCATTGATGAAAGAGCCGATGGATTTGATCGGCCATTCCTTCGGTGCAACTGTTGCCCTGCGTCTGGCGGTGGAAAATCCTGGATTGGTGCGCAGTCTAACGCTGATCGAACCGGTGTTCTTTGCCGTCGCCGCCGCTGATGAGCCGGGGCTGATTGAAGAGTATAAGCGCGGAAATGCCGAAATGGATGCTGCATTTGCTGCGGGTGATGAACGGGAAGCGGCGCGGGTTTTCAACCGTGGCTGGGGTGACGGCACCCCGTGGGATGAGGTGCCAGAGAAGCTGCGTGAACACATGACGCGCCTGGTACATTTTGTGCCCGCGAGTTCCGAGTTCCTGTTCAAGGATAGTGCTGGGATGCTGGCACGGGGGCGTCTGGCGCAAGCCGCGATGCCGACGCTTTTGCTTGAGGGGGATCAGTCACCGGCACTAAGCGCAAAGGTAAACATCGCGCTCCAGAAACGCTTGCCAGACGCAGAGCGTGTGGTGATCGAAGGGGTCGGGCACATGTTGCCCGTTACCCATCCTGAGTGTGTCGTTGCACCGATCCGCGCGCTTCTGGCGCGCAGCTAGGGATCTAAAAGTGGCTAAGAAACTGGTTGATGAGCTCATCTGTCATTGACCAGTCACAAACAAGGCGCGCGGCGAGCAGAGCATCGCCGTCACCTGACGCGACATCGCCATCAAGCACGTAGTATTTCGCCCCAGCCGCCTGAAGCTTTTGATGCACGCGGCGTGGGAAACGTGCGAAGATCATATTTGCCTGCGACTCGTGAAGCATCTCTGCTCCATTTTGTTTCAAACCCGCGGCAAGACGCGCGCAGGCTGCATTGGCGCTGCGTGCCATGTCGCGCCATAGATCATCTTGTAGGTAACCGGCCATCTGGGCCGAAAGGTAACGGTGCTTGGAAAACAAATGCGCGCCACGTTTGCGGCGCAGCTCGAACTCCCATGCTTTTGCCTCATCGAAAAAGACAACGGCCTCAACCCCCATACAGCCGTTTTTGGTGCCGCCGAAGCTGACCACATCGACACCTGACTTCCACGTCATCTCGGCTGCTGTGCAATCCAGTGCGACCGCTGCGTTGGCAAAACGCGCCCCATCCAAGTGAACAGGTAGCCCCGCACTCTTGGCTACAGACGTTAATGCGCGGAGCTCATCCAGCGAATAAATCGATCCGAACTCTGTTACTTGGGTGATAGAGACGGGACCAGCCTGTGCCATGTGGACATTGCCCGTAGGGCGGCGCGCGATGGCTGCGGATAGGGCGTCAGGCGTCATCTTGTCATCGGTGGGAATGAGCGTGAGCTTGGCGCCGCCTGCATAGAATTCAGGCGCGTTGCATTCGTCTTCTTCGATATGGCTGTACTGGGCGCAGAAAATAGTCTGCCAAGGTTGGGTGTAGCAGGCCAATGCGATTGAATTGGCAGCTGTGCCTGTCGCCACCAGATAGACGGCGGCATTGGGTGCCTCAAAAGTTCTTTGGATACCCTCACGGACTTCGTCCATGATCTCGTCTTTGCCATAAGGCATGGCATAGCCGTTGTTTGCATCCATCACGCGCTGCATGATATTTGGGTGAACAGGCCCGGAATTGTCAGAGGCGAAAAACATTAAAGCGGCTCCTCAATGATGTGGTCTTCCCAGTCTTCGAATGCGGTTTCCCATTCACTGACCGTACGGTTGCGCATGGAAACGCCGGCCTTGTGCACGCTTTCGGCGGTGCCGGTGATCAGGGGGTGCCAATCAGGCAATGGTTCCCCTTTCCAGAGCAAGCGATAGGCGCAAGTCTGGGGCATCCAATAGGCGTGGTCGTCGATATTTTCGGGGGTCATGACGATGCAATCTGGCACGAACTGGTGACGGATTTCATATTGCGCGCAGCGGCATGTCGCGTCATCCAGCAGTCGACATGCGACATTGGTGAGTGCGACTTCACCTGTGTCCTCATCCTCAAGCTTGTTCAGGCAGCATTTGCCGCAGCCGTCACACAGTGCTTCCCACTCCTTGGGGTTCATTGACTTAAGCGGCTTGCGCTCCCAAAAGCGTTTGCCAAGGCCGTTGCGGTCGATTGGATCACTCATAGTGCGGCCAGAATGCTACGGGCACGGGCACTGTCGGCGTCCATTTGTGTGATGAGCGCATCAAGGCTGTCGAATTTCTCTTCGCCGCGCAAATGGTCGACCAAGGCAACCGAAAGCGGAGTGCCGTACAGGTCACCTTTGAAATCGAAAATGAAGGTTTCCAGGTTCGGTTTGTTTTCGCCAAACATTGGCCGCACACCCATAGAGGCGACGCCGTGGTAGCTACCTGTATGTGGTCCTTCAAGGACATCCACCAGCACAGCATAGACACCAAAGGCAGGCGGGTGCAGCCCATCAATGGACATATTGGCCGTAGGATAACCAAGCTCGCGACCGCGTTGTTCCCCGCCGATGACAGGGCCTTCAATACGGTGCCAGTGACCCAGCATCGCAGCAGCATCACGTGGACGGGCATCAGAAAGGGCGCGACGGATCGCCGTGGAGGAAACTGTTTGTTCGGATTGCGCCATCAGCGGTGCGATGGTCACACCAAAACCCAGCTGTTCACCGAAGCTTTGTAGATCTTTCGCTGTTCCAGCACGCCCTTTGCCAAAGCAAAAATCGGCACCGACCACGACATGCCGCAGGCCCAGCCCATCATGCAAAATCTTATCCGCAAATTCGAAAGGGGTGAGCGAGGCAAGTGCCGTGTTGAATGGCAACTGGTACAGCTTTTCAACACCAACCTTCGCAAGGCGAGAGGCGCGCGCTGCGCTGCTCATCAATCGGAAGGGCGGCGCGTCTGGGGCGAAATAAGCGCGCGGATGCGGCTCGAACGTCACAATACCAAGAGGGGCATCCGGGGCGGCGTCGCGCGCCATCTCGATCACCGATCGGTGGCCAAGGTGTACCCCATCAAAGTTACCGATCGCGGCGGTGGCGCCACGATCTGTTTCTTCTACGAATTGATAGTCAGAAATGATCCGCATGGGCCTTGAGTAGCGGCCCCTGCGGATGCGTGCAAGGTCAGTCGAACTTGCGCGACGGTGCCAGAACCGTTGCTTCGCCTACCAGCACCTTTTTGCCCTCGACAGAGCAATGGCAATCCATCTTCACGATGCGTTTGGCCGGATCGATATCGGTTACTCTTACCTCGGCATAAACGGTATCACCGGGGCGTACGGGGCGCAGGAATTTCATCGTCTGACCAAGGTAGACAGTGCCGTGGCCGGGCAACTGTTCTCCGATGACCGCGGAAATCAGGCCGGCAGTCAGCATCCCATGGGCGATACGGCCCTGAAAAATAGTGTCTTGCGCATAATCATCGTCCAGATGCACAGGATTCCGGTCGGTTGAAATAGTCGCAAACATTTCGATATCTTCGTCTGTTACCTGCTTGCGCAGGTACCGGAACATACCGATTTCAATGTCTTCAATGACGATGGTGCCGCGTGGAAGATTGTCCAACATGCTTTCCCTCTGCGTAATAAAAGTTCGAGGGCGACGCCCTATTGGCAACTTAATTACTTTGCACGCGCAGAAATGCAAGGGGAAAGTTGGTCAACGCAAGTGACCTATCGTGAAGGTTGGATCGTATTTTTCCGTTTTAAGAAAGTCTGTTAGCGCCTGTTCGTCCGGTTGGGTCACGGTTTTTGTTTCAGAAGCTGCTAGCCCGCCGGAGATGAAAATAGAATCAATGCCCTCATCAATAGCGCCTTTCACATCTGTCAGGATGCCGTCACCGATGGCGAGAATGCGTTCGTCAGCAATGCTGTCGCCCAGTTTATGCAGACGGCGACGGGCCAAATCATAGATCGGCGCGTGGGGTTTGCCGAAATAGAGGCTCTCTCCGCCCATTTCGGTGTACATCTTGGCAACGGCCCCCGCGCACCATTCACGGATTTCACCCCGATCAACGACAATGTCGGGATTGGCGCAGAGCAGCTTAAGGTCGCGCGCCAAGGCCTTTTCAAGGTCTGCGCGCCATGTTTCCGGTTCTGCCTCCGCATCAAACGGACCAGTGCAAACGATACCGGTGGCCTCTTCCAGCGGAACGCGAGAAATTTCCACAGGGTTCTCCAGAATTTCCAGTGGGTCGAAAAAGCGGCTGTCGGTTACAGGACCGTAGTGCCAGACTTTCGTTCCGACCACGCCGCGGTACATGGCCGAACGTGCGGAATCGCCGGATGTCGCAATCGCATCGTAGGCGTCTACGGGTACCCCGAAGTGAACAAGCTGTTTGGTGACACCTGCGCGCGGGCGCGGTGAGTTGGTCACTAGAATGACCTTGCCGCCAGTCTTGCGATACTCTTGCAACGCCGCAACGGCGCTGGGTATCGCGGTGACCCCGTTATGGACGCAGCCCCACAGATCCACAAAGAGGGCATCATAGGATGCAGAGACCTCGGAAAGGGCGTTGATGATGCGGGTCATGTGAAGGCTCCTGTTGGCTAGGTTATGCCCCAGATACCGGAGCAGGCCGGTGAAGCAAAGAGGCGTGAGCACGTCTGCGTCAGGCAAAGAAAAGGCCCCCTTGTTGCCAAGGGAGCCATGGTACGGATCAGATCCGCCAATAAGGTCAGATTTTGAGGTTCGGGATGATCTGCTTTTTGCGGCTCATGATGCCGGGAAGAACGACCGTGTCGCCTGATACTGTCGCGCCGAATGATTTCTCGGCAACGGATTTGCTCAGTTCGTTGGGGATCAGCATTGTGGCTTCTTCGTTGAGAATATCGACCACAAACAGCAGCACCTGATCGGCACCATCTTCTTCGGCTACGCCGGGCATAGCAGCCATCAGTGCGTCTTTGCGGTCCAGCACAGATGCTGGCGAAGTTGTTTCAAGCACGGAGACGCGGAATTGCTTGCCGCCGACTTCGTATTCCTTGCTGTCCATCCGCAAAAGCTCTGCTTCGGAGAAGGAGGATACATCGGATTTGGCTGCAAACATCTGCGCTGCGTATGCGGCGATGTCCACGCCAAGATCTTCGGCAAGCGACCATGCGATGGCTTTGTCTTCTTGCGTGGTTGTCGGGGAACGGAATTCCAGCGTGTCAGACAGAATGCAGGTCAGCATCGCGCCTTTGATTTCGGTAGGCATCTGCGCCATATCTTTGCCGATCATTTTCCACATGATTGTGGCGGTGCAAGCGACAGGTTCGATCACGATGTGAATGGGGCCTTTTGTCTCTAGGCCGCCAACCAGTTTGTGGTGGTCCACAATGCCTTGGATGTCGGCATTGTTGATGTTGGCTGGCAATTCCGCTGGGTTGTTCGTGTCCACGATCACAACCGGCTGATCGTCAGCAACGTCAGAGATGATTTCCGGCTTGTCCAGTTTCCAGTGGTCCAGCATGAACAACGCTTCGGTGTTCGGCTCGCCCAGCAGGGCCGGCTTGGCGTCTACACCCATGATTTCGTTCAGGTACCATGCCCAGATGATCGGGCTGCCTGTGCTGTCGGTGTCGGGGGACTTGTGGCCAAAAACGAGGGTAGACATGATGCGCTCCTGTAGAGAAATAAGGCGATTTTTGCGCCTTATAACAGGATCAAGCGCGGTGTCACGGGGGACAAACCCCCAAAGAGGCTTTGCGCACAGACTTTCCCGCATACTCTGACGCCGCTAAAGACCGAGGGAAGCGCGCAGTTTGCGGGTTAGTCCGGCGGCCACCAGATCGTAAGAGGCACGGATGTGGTCGCGCAAGCTGTCGTCCGACAGGCCGGGCTGTTCGTATTGCTGTATCCATTTCAACCCGCGAGAGGCCATATAGGGGGCAGGGCGCAGGCCCGGACTGTCAGACAGGATTTCGAAGGCCATATGCGATGTCTTGAAGGTGACGGTATCGCCTGTTTGGCCCAGCCCGATGATGGCAAAGACCTTTCCACCGACTTTGTAAACGTCCGCATTGCCCCATTGCACCACATGGGTGGTGCGCGGCAAGGCGGCACAAAATGCGGTTAGTTCATCGCGTGTCATGCTGCCAGATTAAGGGGTCGCAGGCCGTTTGGGAATGGTGATAACGTGGCGCGCATGAGCACCCGAGAAACCGATCTTTACCCTCCTGTGAAATCCTTTCTGGAGAATCAGGGATATGTCGTGAAGGCAGAGGTTGGCGCGGCCGATGTTGTCGCGGTGCGCGGCGCCGAGCCTCCGGTTGTCGTCGAGCTCAAGCTCGGATTTTCTCTCGCCCTCATCCATCAGTGTGTTGAACGTCTGAAGGTGAGTGATGACGTTTATCTTGCAGTTGCTCATAAGCCCGGAAAGGCATTTTATAAGGCGGTCAAGGCCAATACAACGCTTGCGCGTAGGTTGGGGCTAGGCCTGATGACTGTCCGGATCGAAGATGGTCTGGTATCTGTGCATTGTGACCCGGGGCCATACGCGCCGCGCAAGAATGCCAAGCGCAAGGCGACTTTGCTGCGTGAATTTGCCCGGCGGCAAGGTGATCCGAACGACGGTGGCCAAACGCGGGCAGGGCTTGTTACAGCCTACCGGCAGGACGCTGTTAAACTTGCCATGTATTTGTTTGAAGTGGGTGCCAGTAAGGGCGCAGATGTCGCGCGCGAGACGGGCGTGAAACGGGCGACCGCCATGATGCGCGACAATCATTACAATTGGTTCGAGAAAGTCGAAAAAGGCATTTACGGCCTCACGCCTGCCGGTGCTGAAGCCGTTGCTGTGGCCTCACGGGTGCTGGCTGCTGATTGATCACTGCCGGATGCGGTTGAATTTTGCACGCATCGTTGTTGACTCGCTCGTAGCGCATCCCTAAGTACAGCTCGTTAGCACTCGACCAAGGTGAGTGATAACGGCTGGCTGCTTCAGGTGAAGGGCTGGTCCTATGAGATAACTTTGAGCATCAAGGAGCTACAAAGATGGCATTGAAACCACTTCACGACCGCGTGCTGGTTAAGCGCACTGAAAGCGAAGAGAAAACTGCTGGCGGGCTTATCATTCCGGATAGCGCAAAAGAGAAACCTTCCGAAGGTGAAGTTGTTGCCGTGGGCGAAGGCGCACGCAAAGACAGCGGCGAGTTGATCGCACCTGCCGTAAAAGCTGGCGACAAAATCCTGTTCGGCAAATGGTCCGGCACAGAAGTTACCGTCGACGGCGAAGAAATGCTGATGATGAAAGAAAGCGACATCATGGGGATCCTGTCCTGATCACAGGACAGGCTGGCTACATAGCCGCCACATGACACGCTGACCATCAACCCAATTTAGGAGACTTTGAATATGTCTGCAAAAGACGTCAAATTCGGTACAGACGCGCGTAACAAAATGCTTAAGGGTGTGAACATCCTGGCAGACGCGGTTAAAGTAACACTCGGCCCCAAAGGCCGTAACGTGGTTCTGGACAAATCGTTCGGCGCCCCACGCATCACAAAAGACGGTGTATCTGTCGCCAAAGAAATCGAACTGGAAGACAAGTTCGAGAACATGGGCGCACAGATGGTTAAGGAAGTTGCTTCCCGCACCAATGACGAAGCTGGCGACGGTACAACAACCGCCACAGTTTTGGCTCAGGCCATCGTTCGCGAAGGCATGAAATCAGTTGCAGCGGGCATGAACCCGATGGACCTGAAGCGCGGCATCGATCTGGCAACAGCCAAAGTCGTTGAAGCCATCATCGCAGCAGCACGCCCTGTCAACGACAGCGACGAAGTTGCTCAGGTTGGTACGATCTCCGCCAACGGCGAAGCTGAAATCGGTCGCCAGATCGCAGACGCAATGCAAAAAGTCGGCAACGAAGGCGTTATCACTGTTGAAGAGAACAAAGGTCTGGAAACAGAAACCGATGTTGTTGAAGGCATGCAGTTCGACCGCGGTTATCTGTCCCCTTACTTTGTGACCAACTCCGACAAAATGACTGTCGAGCTGGAAGATGCAATCATCCTGCTGCACGAGAAGAAGCTTTCTTCCCTCCAGCCAATGGTTCCACTGCTCGAGCAGGTTATCCAGTCCCAGAAGCCACTGCTGATCATCTCCGAAGATGTTGAAGGCGAAGCGCTGGCAACTCTGGTTGTCAACAAGCTGCGTGGCGGCCTGAAAATTGCTGCGGTCAAAGCACCTGGTTTCGGCGATCGCCGCAAAGCCATGCTGCAAGACCTTGCAGTTCTGACCGGTGGTCAGGTGATCTCCGAAGATCTGGGCATGAAGCTTGAGTCCGTTACAATGGACATGCTGGGTTCCGCCAAGAAAGTCCAAATCACCAAAGACGAGACAACGATCGTTGATGGCGCAGGCGAAAAGGCCGAGATCGAAGCGCGTGTTGCCCAGATCCGTAACCAGATCGAAGAAACCACATCCGATTACGACAAAGAGAAACTGCAAGAGCGCGTAGCCAAACTGGCTGGTGGTGTTGCTGTGATCCGCGTTGGCGGCATGTCCGAAGTAGAAGTCAAAGAGCGTAAAGATCGTGTTGACGATGCACTGAACGCGACACGCGCTGCTGTTCAAGAAGGTGTAGTTGTTGGTGGTGGTGTTGCCCTTATCCAGGGTGGCAAAGCGCTTGATGGCCTGAAGGGTGCGAACTCTGACCAGGACGTCGGTATCGCCATCATCCGTCGCGCAATCGAAGCGCCTCTGCGCCAGATCGCCGAGAACTCCGGTGTTGACGGTTCTGTTGTTGCGGGCAAAATCCGCGAAAGCAACGACGTTACTTTCGGCTTCAACGCCCAGACCGAAGAATACGGCGACATGTTCAAGTTTGGTGTCATTGACCCTGCCAAAGTTGTCCGCACAGCGCTGCAAGATGCGGCATCTGTTGCAGGCCTGCTGATCACAACCGAAGCAATGGTTGCTGATCGTCCATCCAAAGATGGCGGCGCCGGTGGCGGCATGCCTGACATGGGTGGCATGGGCGGCATGGGCGGCATGATGTAATCACATCAGCTTAGCTGATGTGTTGCACTCCTAGTGGCGAATTTCTTCGGAAATCGCCGCGCGGGAAAGCTACCCACCGATCAAATCAAAAAGCAAAGGGCCCTCGCGGGCCCTTTGTTCCGTTTAGAGGGCAGTTTTCTATTTTTGTGCCATTAACCGCGAATAAAGGGTTCAGTTGGTATCTGTTGGGCGAATTGCCGAGAAAGGTACCATATCATGCGCACGGCGAGCCTTGCTCAAGCGGCCTCTTCGGAGGGGCCGAAAACTGAAACACAGGATGTTGATGATTTCATCTACCTGATGAGTCACGACGTCAGAGCATCAGTGCGGGCTCTGTTGGAGTTGCCGCAATGGATCGCGGAAGATTTGCACGAGGCGGGGGTGGAGCTTACCGGCCCCGTTTTGGATACCATTTCGATGATGAACCGCCATACCGCCCGTCTTGACCGTATGTTGGTGGATTTACTTGCCTATTCCCGTATTGGCCGCATGCAAGACATCGTGCGTGTAGACCTTGGCGTGGCATTGGAAGACGTCATGGCTAGCCTTAAGGTGCCCGAAGGGATCACTCTGGAACATCAGTTGGAGTGCAAGGATGTCATGATGGGTGAACAGGATGCGCTGCTGATGCTGAGCGCATTGATTGGAAATGCTGTTAAACATCATGATACCGGCAGCGGAGAGGTGAAGATCACAACACGTCCCGAAGGGGACATGATCCGCATCACCGTCTGTGATGATGGTCCGGGCATCCCGGCGCGATTTCATTCGAAAGCTTTATCCGCCATGACAACGCTTCGGCCGCGCGATGAGGTCGAGGGAACAGGAATGGGATTGGCGAATGTTCGGAAGGTTGCTGAACACTACGGTGGAAAGATCAGCCTGTCTGAGGTGTCCGAAAAGGACAGTGGTCTTCGTGTAGACGTGCTGGTGCCGCGTGGTTAGCCATGTTGGTAAGCCTTACATATGTAGTGAATTTGATGAAATATCATCTCCGCGGGTCATGCGTTTATCGGTTTTTAGCACGCCCTGATTTGCCCTGACAAAGCTGGGCAATATTGGGAGAATGTGACCAGAGTCATCACGTGTCATTGCCAGTTGAATACTTAGATCCTGAAGGGCGATACCAACCACCGATCATCAAAACCCTGTTGGCGGATGATAGCCGATTTGACCGGGCCCGCATCCGCCGGAAAAGCTGGAAAACCAAGCTGATGCTTTCCCCCAAAGAATTATGCGACATCCCCTAGCCGAAGCTCGAAGTGGCGGAAGAAGCATCTGACCTGATCCTGATAGTTGACTGATTGCCGCAGAGTGGCGGGCTGGATGTTCTCACTCATATCCAAAACAGCCAGCATAACAGCGGCGCCACGATCATCATGATTACCAGCGACAGTGATATGGAGACCGCAGTGGCTGCGAGGCGAAACGGCTGTCACGACTATCTGACTAAGGACACTATCACACCGGACCAGCCCCTCTATGCTATGGCGGGCGCAACGCAGACGGCTTCGGTTCAACAGAATGCGGTGGCTCAGGCTGCCCACTGACAAGAGGTGATCTGTCAGGAGCTTACCGCAGCTTTGCAAGACCGCGAGGTGCAGGGTACTGTGATTGCCTTGTTCGAGGATCAGTACACTCAGGCAGTGATGAAACGGCAAACAGCATGGGCGATGCAAGATCACAGCAAATTTGATGCATTGCTTGCCAGCCTGGATGATGACGATGAATTTATATTACGTTAGGCCGATGTGCTGAATACGGGCTTGGCGGGACGTGTTCGGCGGGGTAGGGGCGTATCATGCGGCTTTTCTTGATAATCACCCTAACGATGTGCGCCTTTGCTGCGAATTCCGTCCTTACCCGCGCGGCGGTAGAGGGCGGGCACCTTGGCCCGACGGCCTTTGCCATCGTAAGAGTTGCGGCGGGTGCCATAATGCTGGGCGCACTGGTAATGTGGCGCGGCGGGGCACTGCCGCTGATGCGACCTACGCGAGTTGTCGGCGCTTTCAGCCTGACTGTCTACATGGCGGGGTTTTCACTCGCGTACCTAAGCCTTGATGCGGGGCTTGGCGCATTGATCCTGTTCGGCGTCACGCAAATCACCATGTTCGCTCATTCCGCTATGACTGGTCAGCGGCCTGACGTGCGGCAGCTGTCTGGTGCTGCAATTGCTTTCAGCGGTTTGGTGCTGGTGCTTTGGCCCGGTGCGGGGAGCGTGACAGATCCGATTGGCGCAGGCCTGATGGTTCTGGCGGGGTTGGGGTGGGCCGTCTATTCGATTGCGGGGCGTGGCACTGCCGATCCGCTTGCGGCCTCAGCTGCTAATTTCATTTTATGCCTGCCGCTAATTTGCTTGCTGCTACTGCTTACCGGTATTGAGACGCACGCAGACATAACAGGAGTAGTTTTGGCTGTGCTATCGGGCGCGCTGACGTCGGGATTGGGATATGCGCTTTGGTACAAAGTGTTGCGCCAGATTCCTGGTACCACTGCGGCTGTCGTTCAGCTAAGTGTGCCTGTCATTGCGATCGTCGCTGGCGCGCTTTTGCTCGGAGAGACGATTTCTGCAAAGGTTATTATGGCGTCATTGCTGGTTTTGGGCGGCATAGGTTGGGCTGTCACCGCTAGGCGATGATTGGTTCCAGTGGGTCGTACATCGGGGCGTCCGCGTCCTGCCAGGCCACGGCCGATAGGCTGTCTGGCTTTACCCGCAGGGTGCGCATCTCGGCCCGGCTGACCCATCGACGATCTGTGACGATGGCATCTACATCCAGCCAGCTGTGGTCCAGCGTCGCTTCGCCGATCAGAGTGCAGCGGAAGTAAACGTCGACCTGATGGAAGCTGCCGTCAGGATCGTGAAATTCGTTCACAAGACACGGTGCGCCAACTTCGATGCGCAAGCCGGTTTCCTCAAAAACCTCGCGTGCAAGATTGTCTGGCAGCGCGCTGCCGCGTTCCACGCCGCCACCCGGAGCGCACATCAGATCGCTTTTGCCTTCTGGCCAGGCATTGACCAGCAGCAGCCGGTCTTGATGCATGATAATTGCGCGAACAGCGAGGCGCGGAGGCGTGCTTTGAGGCATTTGGGCGCTCCTTTTTCAGTGACGAAGCGTTGGGGGATTACAACTGCGTGGATTGGCACTACATAGCGTGGCATGAGACTGATTGCGATCATATGCGCCCTGTGGATGGCGGCAAGTACTGCGGAGGCGCGTTGCGTTGTCCTGCTGCACGGGCTTGCCCGAACAGAGACCTCTTTCGCCTTGATGGAGGCGGCGCTTGAGGCGGAAGGTTGGCGTGTTGTACGCCCCGGTTACCCCTCTACCGAAGCCCCGGTCGAAGAGCTGACACGCATCACATTGCCCGATGCAGTGGCGAACTGTGGAACCGAGAAAGTGGATTTTGTAACCCATTCTATGGGGGGGATTCTGTTGCGCCAATGGGTAGCCGAGGTGGGAAATGACAGGATTGGCCGCGTCGTGATGCTCTCGCCACCCAATCAAGGCAGCGAAGTGGTCGATAACCTGCGCGATGTCATTGCTTTTGACTGGATCAACGGGCCTGCTGGAATGCAGCTTGGCACCGGTTCAAAGTCTTTGCCACGCAGCTTGCCGCCGGTGGATTTCGAATTGGGTGTGATCGCGGGGTCGCAATCGCTCAATCCCTATTTCTCATCCCTTTTGCCAGGGCCGGATGATGGCAAGGTATCGGTACAATCAACACGGGTTCGGGGGATGAAAGCGCACTTGACGCTGCCCGTGACGCATACGTTCATGATGAATAACCCCCGCGTTATTACGCAAACCGTAAACTTTTTGCGGACGGGCCGGTTCGACCCTGAGCTGACACTGCTGGGCGCTGTGCTGGAGCAGCTGGGCTGTCCCGAAGCTGAATGTTTGCTCGGAAGTGAGGGGTCGGATGTTAAACCTTGATCTGACCGGAGCAGAGGTGCTTGGGCCGTCAGGTCTGCACCGGGACAGGCTGTCCTTTGCGGATGGTTTGATTGTGGATGCGCCAGCCGGGCGAACGGTAGATTTGTCCGGCTATCTGGTTTTGCCGGGTATCGTAGATGTTCACGGCGACGGGTTTGAGCGACACCTTGCACCGCGCCGTGGCGCGATGAAGCAGATGGCCGAAGGGTTGATGGCTGTCGAAGCAGAGCTTGCTGCGAATGGAATAACGACAGCTACTTTGGCGCAATTCGTCAGCTGGGAAGGTGGCGTGCGGAGCCTGGAGTTCGCCGAGCAGGTGTTTAGTCATCTGCGGGATGTTGCGCCCGGGATGGTAACGGATCTACGTGGTCAGCTGCGGTTTGAGACCTATCAACTTGATCTGTTCGATACGCTGCCCGAACGGATGGCTGAATGGGGGCTTGGCTACATTGTCTTCAATGATCACCTGCCTCACGATCGGTTGCAGGACGGTAGGCAGCCACGCAGGCTTGTTTCTCAAGCGTTAAAAGCGCGGCGCAGCCCCGAAAAACACTTGGCGATGATGCAGGCGATGGAGGCGCGCAGGGATGAGGTGCCCGCTGCGCTGGATGCGCTCTGCGCGCGCTTGGCGGATGCACAGATCACAATGGGCAGCCATGATGACAGCACGGCTGAGGGTCGTGCCGTTTGGTCGTCCCGTGGTGTGCGTGTCGCTGAATTTCCAGAGACGCTGGAAGCGGCAGAGGCTGCGGCACAGCAGGGCGGCATCGTTGTGATGGGATCGCCCAATGTTGTGCGGGGCGGGTCCCATAACCTAAATGTTTCTGCCGTTGATCTGATCGCGATGGGGTATTGTGATGCGCTGGCGTCGGATTACCACTACCCCAGCGCGCGACGTGCAGCTTTGATGCTTTGGCAGAACGGTATGCGCGATCTTGCTGGCGCCTGGAGCCTTGTCTCGGCCGGGCCCACGGCAATGCTGGGATTAAATGATCGAGGCGTGCTAGAGGCTGGCAAACGTGCCGATATCGTCGTGCTGGACCGTGAAAGCCTACGCGTATCGGCCACGTTTGTTCAGGGGCGTGTCAGCTACATGAGTGGCGATGTCGCCAACCGTTTCATGAAATAGCTGCCCGTGACATGGCCTTCAGGCTGACTTTTTGACACGATTTACGTGGCCCATCTTCCGGCCCGATTTTGTTTCTACCTTACCGTAGAGGTGGATCGCACAATTGGGTTCTTTCGACAGGGCCGGAACCTTTTCAACATCATCGCCTATCAGGTTCTCCATCACCACGTCGGCAAACCGGCTGCCGTCGCCCAGCGGCCAGCCCGCAATGGCGCGGATGTGCTGTTCAAATTGGTCAACCGCGCAGCCGTTTTGCGTCCAGTGGCCCGAGTTGTGGACGCGGGGGGCTATCTCATTCACGATCAACCCTTCGGGTGTCACAAAAAGCTCGACACCCATGACCCCTACATAGTCGAGCGCATTCAGGATTTTCGCGGCAAGCAGAACCGCATCTGTGCGCAAGCGGGACGGGATGGTGGCGGGTACCGTGGTGGTGTGCAGAATGCCATCGCGATGGATGTTTTCGCCGGGATCATAGCAGGCTACTTCACCCTGCGGATTGCGCGCGGCAATGATCGATATTTCCGATGTAAACGTCACAAAACCTTCGAGCACGGCGGGTGCGCCTGCCATATCGGCAATCGCTGAGGCGGCATCCTGTGGCGCCTTTAGGCGCGATTGGCCCTTACCATCGTAGCCGAAACGCCGCGTTTTCAGGATTGCGGGGGTGCCTATCTTGGTAACAGCTTCATCCAGGCTGGCCGCATCCGTAATATCGGCAAATGGGGCCACTGAAAGGCCCAGAACTTGGAGAAAATGCTTTTCGACAAGCCTGTCTTGGGAGGTGCCCAATGCCTGCCGGTTGGGATGGATCGGCGTGATCGCCTCGATAATATCCAGCGCCTCTGTCGGGATGTTTTCGAACTCGTAAGTCACCAGATCCACGGAGCGGGCAAAAGCGGTCAGCGCTTCCACGTCATCATAACGTGCTGTCGTGACAGAGTGGGCAACATCCGCCGCAGGAGGGTTGGCTCCGGGTTCATAGATATGGGTGCGCAGGCCCAGACGCGATGCCGCGACCGAAAGCATACGGCCAAGCTGGCCGCCACCCAGAATACCAATGGTGGCGCCGGTGGGGAGAGGATTAGTCATCAGTGGGCACTTCCGGAATAGAGGCAGAGAGGGCTGAACGCCAAGCATCCAGACGTTTGGATAATTCAGAATCTTGCAAAGCAAGGATACCAGCAGCCATGAGCGCAGCATTGGCAGCCCCCGCAGCGCCAATCGCCATGGTGGCAACAGGATACCCGCGCGGCATTTGCAGAATGGAATAAAGACTATCTACGCCCGACAAAGCTTTGGTTTGAACGGGTACGCCTATGACCGGCACACGTGTTTTTGACGCCATCATGCCAGGCAAATGTGCGGCGCCGCCAGCACCGGCAATGACAACCTGAAGCCCACGATCGACAGCTGTCTTGCCGTACTCCCAAAGACGATCAGGCGTGCGGTGCGCCGAGACAATGCGCGTCTCGTACGGGATCTCAAGTTCATCCAGAAGCATGGCAGCTTCGCGCATGGTGGACCAATCAGATTGAGAGCCCATAATAATGCCGACAGGGGGGGTGCTCATAGCGCTAAGGCCTTTGCGTCAGAAGAAAGTAAGCGGTCACTATAGCCATTCGTCGCGGCGGGGCAATGCGGCTGAGCGGGCAAAATTTCAGCAAAAAATCAGAAATTGGAGTTTCGCGAATCTTGGCTTTGGCGGGCCCTTCAGGCGATGATATCCGGCGTCAGGCGATCTTCGATTTGTGCAATCCGGTCTTTCAGACGCAGTTTCCGCTTTTTGAGCCGTTGCAAGGTCAGTTGGTCTGCCGTTCCTCGCTCTGTTAAGGCGCGGATTGCATCGTCCAGATCGCGATGCTCATGGCGGAATACTTCCAGTTCTACCCGCAGTACCTCGTCATTTTTCATGGACAGGTCTGATTGTTCGTTCATGGAGGCTCTGATTCTGGCTGATATTTAGGCTTCTAAGCATATGCGTTAACTGCTGTGCCGCCTAGCCCTTGCACAGCTTGCAACCAATTCCCATATTAACGTTGTGTCGTTGCCATCGCGGGACGCCACAGGACTGTCGCTTGAGATGATAAGGACGTGTCGCAGATGACGAAACTAACACTTGCATCATATCCCCATATGTTGGGATTTGAACAGCTGGAGCGTGTGCTGGAGCGCAGTGCAAAAGCTGGAAACGAGGGCTACCCGCCTTTTAATATCGAACAAACCTCGGACCGGAGCTACCGCATCACCCTCGCTGTCGCCGGCTTTTCCGAGAGTGACTTGTCGATCACCGTAGAAGACCGCCAGTTGGTCATCCGGGGGCGGCAGAATGACGACAGCGAAGGCCGTGTGTTCTTGCATCGCGGTATCGCAGGGCGCCAGTTCCAGCGCAGTTTTGTGCTGGCTGATGGTGTGGAAGTGGGCGAAGCGCTGATGGAAAACGGTCTGCTGCATGTGGATCTGACACAAGCAAAGCCTGAAACGGTCGTTCAGACGATCAACATTCGAAAGGGGTAAGACATGGAAAATAATGATATGACAGGGCCAGCGGATCGGACGGTATACGTCAAGACGATCGCTGTGACCGATCTGCCCCGCGAAGTGCGCGATCAGGCAGAAGGGCTCGAACACCTGTACGCTGTGCATGATGCAGAAGGCCAGCAACTGGCGCTTGTCGGGGACCGCAAACTGGCGTTTGTCCTTGCGCGGGAGCATAACTACGCGCCTGTATTGGTACATTAAAACGGTTGACCGTACCGGTCATTGAGAGATGCTAAGGGGGTCGCATAGTTGCGGCCCCTTTTTGTTTCTTGGAGATTGCAGATGCCGTTTGAGTTTGACTGGGTCGATGCATTTACAGACGTGCCCTTTGGCGGCAACGGTTGCGCTGTGGTTCATGAAGGCGCAAACCTTAGCGATGACACCTGTATGGCCTATGTGCGGGAAACATCCCTTGTCGAATGTACGTTCACTGGTCCGTCAAAGCTGGCTGATATCCGTGTGCGATATTTTCTTGCGAGCCGCGAAATCCCTTTTGCGGGTCATCCGACCGTGGCCACAGTGGTTGCGATGCGTCGCCGCGGTTTGATCTCAGACGGACCGCTAGTGCTCGAAACTGCGGCTGGTCTGGTGCCCGTGGAGGTGCAAGGCGACCGCGTGACCATGACCCAGATCGCCCCTGTATTTGGTGAGCAGGTTGATGCAGCGCTTGTGGCACGCGTGGGTGGGCTCTCGGCGGACGACATCCTGCATAAACCGCAGATTGTTTCCACTGGCCTGCCGTTCTGCATCACCGTTGTGAAGGATCGCGCCACCTTAGACCGTGTGGCGCTGGATATCGACGGGCTTGCTGCTTACGCTTCGGCGCTGGGGCACGATGCCTCTGACATTATGGAGCCTTTTTGGGTGTGTCTGGAAGGTGCTACGACGGACGGTGATACGTTTAGTCGTCTGCTTATTGCTCCGCCCAGCCCGCCAGAGGACCCTTTCACCGGCTCCGCAACCGGATGCATGGCGGCCTATCTTTGGGCAAATGATCTTATCGGCACCCCAAAATTCAAGGCTGAACAGGGCCATGGCATGGGGCGACCGGGGCAAGCGCAGATCGAAGTTCTGGGACCAAGCAACGCGATAACAGGCGTAAAAGTGTCGGGGCAGGGCGCGCTTGTGATGTCAGGACAGGTCTATTTGGACTAAGGGCGCATGTGCTTTTAGCGGATAGTGCCACCATGAGCCGACCATTCGTAGATTTGACGTGGGAGGTGAAGCTGGTTTGGCCCTAGCGTTGATGCGCGTGGGGGAGGCAACGCATGAGCACACATGCCTTTTGCGTCGCCTCCCGCGAGTTTGTCAGTCTTACTTGTAGCCAAAAGCCTCATTCGGGACGGTGCTCAGCTCGCCACCTTCGGCAGCCCACTCCATGATCAGGCAGCTGCCGCCCTTACGTTGCCAGTACAGGGCCTCAAGCTCATACCATCCTGCTTCGGGAACACTTACCTCTACAGCGCCGACCGGATCGCAGGCGCGTTTCTCATCTACCTTCGCGACTTCGCTTCCGCCGATGCTGAGTTCCACCCCGTCGTTGGAGTAGGTCTCAAGCGTATAGGTGCCTGCCGCGTCGAAGCGAATATAACCTTTGATGCGTGCCGCAACCCGGATTTCTTGCTCGGAAGTAAGCGCGTAAGGCTCGCTTTCAGTGCTTAAATAATCCAGCCCAACCAAAGGCGTGCCCGGCTCTGCACCGATCCCAAGCGCGATGTACGCATCGCGCAGTGACTTCACATCGTCGGGGAAGGCGTAGTCAACTGCCAGTCCGGCAGTCACGTTTTCAGGCTGCGGGTCCGCAGGTTTCAATTTCAGGGGGCTTGCCACAACAGCGCCCGCACAAAGCGCTACAAGCGCTGCTACTCCTGCTATCCGATGCATTTTCATCTTGGCGTAACTCCTTATTTTCTGGATGGTAGCTTACGCTGACCCGCGCCACGCGCAAGCATCGTTTTTCACCGCTGGCATTTTCCAAACGTAAGGTGTGGTGGTCTTTGAGCGGTACCAATATCGCCGGATCTGGTGATGCTGCGGCGAGCAGGGGGGGCACGGACGGCCATGCACGCCTCTGCCGCGCGCTGTCTATCTGGGCCGCTGCAAGCTGGGTCTGAAAGGCTGCGATGTTCCGTCCGAAATTCCAAATCCGCCCTAGCCATAACTGCAAAAGGCCAGCCCCGAAAGGCTGGCCCATGCTTTGGTCATCGATGTGGCTATCAGCCTTTGATCAGGCCCATGCTCTCGAGCTTGAGCAGCACTTGGTGCGCGCAGTTGTCGACATCGACGTTTTCGGTCTCAACGCTCAACTCTGGGTTCTGCGGTACATCGTAAGGGTCGGAGATGCCTGTGAACTCTTTGATTTTGCCTTCCCGTGCGAGCTTGTAGAGGCCCTTGCGGTCACGGCGTTCACATTCCTCGATTGAGGTCGCAACGTGCACTTCGACAAACGCGCCGAATGCTTCGATGTCTTCGCGCACCGCGCGACGGGTGGTCGCGTAAGGCGCGATAGGTGCGCAGATCGCGATGCCGCCGTTCTTGGTGATCTCGGAGGCAACATAGCCGATGCGGCGGATGTTAAGATCGCGGTGCTCTTTGCTAAAGCCGAGCTCTGAGCTGAGGTTTTTGCGCACGATGTCACCGTCAAGCAATGTCACAGGGCGGCCGCCTTGCTCCATCAGTTTGACCATCAAAGCATTGGCAATTGTGGATTTACCTGAGCCGGAGAAGCCCGTGAAGAACACGGTGAAGCCTTGGCTGGCACGTGGTGGTTTGGTGCGGCGTAGTTCCTTGACCACCTCGGGGAAGGAGAACCACTCGGGGATTTCCAGACCTTCGGCCAGACGGCGGCGCAGTTCGGTGCCCGAGATGTTCAGGATGGTTACGTCGTCTTTGTCTTTGATCTCGTCCATGGCTTCGTACTGGGCGCGTTCCTGTACCCATACCATGTGTTTGAAATCGACCATCTCGATGCCCATTTCTTCCTGATGCGTGCGGAACAGGTCCTGCGCATCATAGGGGCCGTAGAAATCTTCACCCTTTGAGTTGTTGCCGGGGCCCGCATGGTCGCGGCCAACGATGAAGTGTGTGCAGCCGTGGTTTTTGCGGATCAGACCGTGCCAAACTGCTTCACGCGGGCCAGCCATACGCATGGCGAGGTTCAGCAGGGACATTGAAGTGGTCGCTTGTGGATACTGGTCCAGCACTGCTTCGTAACAGCGTACGCGGGTGAAGTGGTCAACATCGCCTGGCTTGGTCAGGCCAACGACAGGGTGGATCAGCAGGTTTGCTTGCGCTTCGCGTGCCGCGCGGAACGTCAGTTCCTGGTGCGCGCGGTGCAGCGGGTTGCGTGTCTGGAAGGCAACTACCTTGCGCCAGCCCATTTTGCGGAAGTAGGCGCGCAATTCGTTTGGCGTGTCACGGCGGGCTTTGAAGTCATAGTGAACAGGTTGCTGGATGCCGGTGACCGGACCGCCAAGGTATACTTTGCCCGCTTGATTGTGCAGGTAGTTCACGGCTGGATGCGCATCGTCATCTGCGCCGAATACTTTTTCGGCTTCAAGCGCTTTGTTCGGTACCCAGTTGTCCGTGACGGTCATGGTGGCAAGAATCACGCCTTCCTGATCACGCAGCGCGATATCCTGACCAATTTCCAGCTTGCCGGCAAACTCTTCGGAGACATCAAGCGTGATCGGCATGGGCCACAGGCTGCCATCTGCCAGACGCATGTTTTCAACAACGCTGTCATAGTCGGCTTGCCCCAGGAAGCCTTTGAGCGGGTTAAACCCACCATTCATCAACAGTTCCAGATCGCAAATCTGGCGAGGCGTCAGATCATGGCTTACCAGATCGGCCGCTTCGACTTTCAGTTTTTGCGCTGAATCGTATGAAACGTAGAGCTCGGGAATTGGGGAAAGGTTGTGTTCCATCAGTTTGGTCCTGTTGTTAAAGGGCGTGACGCCCGATGTCGTGCCAGTCAGTTCCGCATGCAATGCGTCGTATTCCATAAATTTTCTGGCTAAGAATTGATCGGTGAGGCGGTTTTTCTCCGCTGCGCCGCGCGAAGTGATCGAATAGGTGAAGCGTGCGCGTTTATCAGGGCCTGCGCGTTCGCTGATTTTCACCAGTCCCGCTTCGGTGGCTGTGCGCAGCAGCGCATTCAGCCGACCCAGTGAAATATCAATGGCCGAAGCCATCGCCCGTTGGGACAGGTCATGCGCAACGTCCAGCTGCCGAAGCAGCCGGAACAACTGGTCCTCCTGCTCGGAGGTGATTTTTGCGGGCGACATTGCCATTGGGACGACTCAAGTATTGTTCACGCGTGAACGCATAGGGGAGAAGATGCGTTCATCAAAGAACAATCTTTTGTCATCGGCGGCATTGAGCCAATTGTGTGAGTTTGGCAACAAATGACGCTGCCGGACCGGATCGGATCAGCGAGAGGTCTCTAGCGCCTTGATCATATCAACCCGTGTCGCGTGGCGCCCGCCTTCGAACTCGGCGTCTAGAAACGCATCGACGATATCAATCGCAAGACCGGCACCGACAACACGCGCCCCGATGGACAGTATATTCGCATCGTTGTGCTGGCGGATCATGCGCGCAGAGAACGTGTCAGAGCAGACACCGCACCGTATGCCATCGACCTTGTTAGCGGCCATCATGATACCCTGTCCGGTACCGCAAAGAATGACACCCAGCGCACAATCGCCTGATGCCACACGGCGCGCAGCCGCTTCGCCATGCTTTGGGTAATCCGTGCTTTCAGCGGTCGTAGGGCCGATATCAACGACCTCCCAACCGCGTTCGGCGATGTGAGAGGCGATCATCTGGCGCAATGCGATGTCGGCGTGATCGCTGGATACAACGATGCGTGTCTTAGCTGTCATGGGGTTCTTCCGCTTCTGAGTGTTGTTACGCCTGATCTTCGACTTCTGCCAAGAAACGCTCGGCTTCTAGTGCGGCCATGCAGCCCATGCCTGCGCTGGTGACAGCCTGACGGTATTTGTGGTCCGTCAAATCACCCGCTGCGAAAACGCCGGGAATCGATGTTTCGGTGCTGTCCGGCTTGGTGACCACGTAGCCGCCCATGTGTGTCTCAAGAGTGTCCTTAACCAATTCGTTGGCCGGCGCATGGCCAATGGCAACAAAAACGCCCTTGCAGGGGATGTCCGTGATCTCATCTGTCTTGGTGTTCTTGACCTTGATGCCTTCAACGCCAAGCGGGCTGTCAGTGCCGTAAACTTCTTCAAGTTGGTGGAACCACAGCGGCTCGATCTTGGGGTTTTTCATCAGGCGATCGATCAGGATCTTTTCAGCGCGCAGTTCGTCTCGGCGGTGGATCAGGGTGACCTTGGAGGCAAAGTTCGTCAGGAACAGCGCCTCTTCAACGGCGGTGTTCCCGCCGCCGATGACCACGATTTCCTGACCGCGATAGAAGAAGCCGTCACAGGTGGCGCAGGCAGATACGCCAAATCCTTTGAACTTCTCTTCTGTTTCAAGGCCTAGCCATTTGGCGCGTGCGCCAGTTGCAAGGATCACGGCATCGGCGACATAGGTTGTGCCGCTGTCGCCCATCGCAGTGAAGGGGCGTTTGCTGAGGTCCAGATCGGTGATGATGTCACCGATGATCTCGGTACCCATCTTGCGCGCATGCTCTTCCATGCGGATCATCAGGTTCGGGCCTTGTACCTCTGCGTCGCCGGGCCAGTTTTCAACCTCGGTTGTTGTGGTCAGCTGGCCCCCGGGTTCAATCCCTTGCACAAGGATCGGATCAAGCATGGCGCGGCTGGCATAGACACCGGCCGTATAGCCTGCGGGGCCGGAGCCGATGATCAAAAGCTTGGTTTTGCGTGTCTCGGCCATGGTGTGCTCTTTTCTGCATGAATCTGTGTTGGCAGGGATATATACCCGCCTTCAGAAGTCTTAAACCCCTCTGCGGCCCAGCGATGGTGCACATAAGGTTGATTAGGCAGTCAGGCGGACAAAAGCACGTGATGTCCGGCAGTTCTCAGGCGGAGGCAGGTTTCTAATCTTGCGCCGGCGTGAAACAATATTGCGTGTGACTGTGTTATCTGTATAACAATCGCAAATTCACTGGGGGATATATGGCTGGTACGCGACTTGATCCGATAGATCGGAAAATCTTGGCAGAGTTGCAGGCTGACGGGCGGATGACCAACGTAGAACTGGCCAAGCGTGTGGGTATTTCTGCGCCACCCTGTCTGCGTCGCGTGCGCACATTGGAAGAGCAGGGATACATCCGTGGCTACCATGCGGACGTAGATGCGCGCGAGCTAGGGTTCGAGGTTCAGGTTTTTGCGATGGTAGGGCTCAGCAGTCAGGCAGAATCAGATTTGTCTGCGTTTGAAGATCGCTGTCGCGCTTGGCCTTTGGTGCGCGAGTGTCACATGCTGAACGGCGAAGTGGACTTTATGCTCAAATGTGTTGCCCCAGATTTGTCGAGCTTTCAAAGCTTTTTGACGGGGGAGCTTTTGACGGCACCGAATGTGGCCAGTGTGAAGACCTCATTGGTAATACGGAACGCCAAGGATGACCCTGGCGTCCCGTTTAACGTTTTGGAGGAACGTTTGAGCGTGAAGGCCTGATCCTTCCGCTCTGAGAGAGTTAGTGTTGATCCATATCCGGCACCCGTGGGTGTGCCAAAGGACCGAAATCTGACAAATGGCTGATGCGCGGGAACAGCGAAATAAAGCGGTCGCGCAGGGAATGACTGACTTCGCGTGGCGCTTGTGCGCCCGGATGGAACGTTTCCATTTCAATCCCGTCAACTGTAATCACTGCATGTCGTGACAGGCAGATGTGGAACATCCGTGTCGCCGTTGGCGGGGTAATCTCGATTACATTCACCCCGTCTACCAGCTTGTGTGCGGGCGTCAGCAACTGGCGTCCATCGGCCAGGCTTCGCAGGGCGGGAGGTGTGTGCAGCATGCGTGCACCCGGACCAACGGTCAGCGAACGCTCGGGGCGCGACTGCCCTAGGGCATCGGGCATGATCCGCACCAAGGGCGTGCGCTTGCCCGCGTCTGCCGGGCTAAAGGTTGACGTCCCGATCCAGATCAATTCCGCCGCCTCGCCAGTGCTTGTGTGCACCATATCACCTGGCTGCAAATCTTCGACAGCGATAAGCCCCATTGTGGTATTCACCAGACTTCCATGAGTCATTGCAGAAAAAGCACTCTCGAACAGCGGGATCGCAGGTGCAGTGCTTTGGCCAATGTAAAGTGAGCCGTCTTCGCGCAAGGCGGCGACTTCGTAGGTGCGTTTTGGTATCTGCGCGATCACCATTGGATCGGTGGCGGATCGCGGCATGGAAGATGTCATCATTCCGTACCCTGTTTTACGCGCGGCCGGACGGCCAGCAGCTGGATTGGCAGTAAGCGTCATGCGAGTCACCTATTTGGTTGTCACATCCTTCGTCGGCCCCCACCGACAACGACGGAAATAACATCTGGGTCATTTCGTGTCTTTCGTGAGGCCTAATTCGCCTTGTTTCGGCCTCATTGTCAAAGGTTGCATGACATTTGGCAACCTCAGGGCATCAATCCCTTCAATTTGAGATGTTTTGTTTCTTTATGGATTAATGGGCTGCCACATTTTGGCCTGAAATAAAAAAACCCTCCCTGCGATTCGACGCAGGGAGGGTTTCAGTTGATTTCAGACCTTACGAGGGGACAGAAGGTCTGAGACCGGGGGGAAGGGGGATCAGGCGCTTTTGCGCTGTGGCTCTTGCGCGGCGCGGCGCTTGGCAATGAATTCTGCGCGGCGGCTACCGCGGGCCCATGGCATCACTGTGTCATTTTCGGCCGCTGATTTTGTGATCGATTTGATGAAGCGTGCATTGGTTTTCATGGGTCGGGTCCTCGGTGTCAGTTTGTTATCGGGCATTGCCCTGCTTGAGACTGAATATGAGGGGCCAATCTGGCTGGTTTGGGGCGTCTGGCAGAAAAAATTGGAAAATTTGCACTAATTGCTCGGTAGAATAAGGCGCTGTGACCTTATTTCCCAAACGCCCTAAAAATAAGCGGTTTTACTGCGGATTGTGCGTGTCTTGGCAACAATTCCAGCCATTGTTTCCGGCGCTGGGTATCTGGATCTGGGCGTAGTTTGGGCCTGAAGCGCCCCAATTGTGCCAAGATCAAAGACTGATGGCTGCAATCAGTCGGCCATAGTCGGCCTCTTTGGCGTGGGTGGTGCGCCGATAGGAATAGAACCTGTCCGGATCGGAGAAAGTACAGTGGCGGGTCCATTCGGCATGGCCCACGCCTGCAGCCCGTAATCGGTTCAGGCCAAAGCCGGGAAGGTCGAACAGCATTCTGTCGCCATTGCCGTTGATGAAGTAGCGCGCGTATTCGGGGTCTTCCGCCATGAAGCTGTCAAGGAACTCTGGCCCCACTTCATAGGCGCGCTGGCTGATGGCGGGTCCGATAACGGCGTTGATGTGATCCCGGCGTGCGCCCAAGGCTTCCATCGCATCGATTGTCGCGTCAAGAACGCCGTCCAATGCGCCGCGCCATCCTGCATGGGCGGCGCCGATTACGCCGGCTTGGGCATCTGCAAAAAGCACTGGTTGGCAATCAGCGGTCAAGACCGATAGCGCAATGCCCGGCGTGCGTGTGACCAAAGCATCTGCGCGCGGCTTTTCGGTCAGCGGCGCATCAACAGTAACCGCCGTGGCAGAATGGACTTGGTGAACCCCCACCAGATGCTCGGGCAGTACTCCCATCGCTTCGGCCACACGGGTGCGGTTGATTGCGACAATTTCGGATTGGTCAGTGGACCCTTGGCCGCAGTTGAGCCCAGCGAACACGCCTGAAGATGCGCCACCCTTACGGGTAAAGAAGCCGTGTTTGACGGGCAGCGCGTCCGAGGTCAGGATTTCAAGTGTCATGTTTCCAATCCAGGTAGCATGGCTGAGCCTTGCGGCACGATTCCGAATATTTTGAACAGGTTTCCCATTTCCTGCGGGTGCGTCAAGCGGCGATGCGCAGCGACATGTGTCTCCAGCGCTGCACCGCTGAGCGTTTGGGCAAGCGTTTGAGCGCGTGCCGTAATCCCGAGCCGTTCTAGAAAGACGCCTTGCGGGGTGATCCGACTGGGCGTGCAGGGGGGGACGGCACGCAGCAATGCTTCGAAATCCACATGGGCAGTCAGATCGGCATGACCGGGATCGGCAAGCGGGTCCGTCTTGTCGTGGTTTTGTACGGCTTGCAGGGTATCTCCAAGCGTGCGCCAATCCCCATAATCAAACACCAGCGCGGCACCTCCATATGTCGCAATACGGGCGGACAGCGTGGCTAGGATGGGGGCCGCCATGGCGCAATCCTCAATAAGGTCGCCATCTTGGGTGTCTTCAAGACGTTCGTTAAGGGTCGGTTGCGGTTGGGCCGGTCCAAGGCCAAAGGCAAGCACGTCGTCTTTGAGGCCGATTTGCCGCTCGCGCCAGCGCGTGCCATCGCGAACAAATTGCCGAATTGGCAGGGCGTCGAAGAACTCGTTTGCAACAAGGAACGTCGCCTGTCCTGGCAATGCTTCGATGCTGTCGATCCAGCGAGGTGAGTAGGTCTTTAGAGTGTCCGCTTGCACGTCGCGCAGGGCGGCAGAGGCTTCTAGCAAAACGATATCAACGGCTTTTAGGAATCCCGGCACACGGGCGGATGCGCGCAGCATATCAGCCATGAGGGTGCCGCGGCCGGGCCCCAATTCGGCCAACGTAAAGGGGGCGGGTGACCCCTGATCCAGCCAAGCCTGTGCAAGGGCGAGACCCACCAGCTCTCCGAACATCTGACTGATTTCAGGCGCGGTGATAAAGTCGCCCGAAGTACCGAAAGGGGTGCGGGTGGTGTAATAGCCGTGTTCGGGGTGCAGCAGGCAAGCGGTCATATAGTCATCCAGGCGCATCGGCCCCTGCGCACGGATTTGCGAAATTAAAAGGTCGCGCAAGCTCATGCTGTCGGCCGTGCCCGCAAGATAAAGAATACGCCTACGGCAATCATCGGCAGGCAAAGAATTTGCCCCATGGTTAAGCCGTAGCCACCTACCTGCCAAGCCAGGCCCAACGGATTACTTTCAGTGACGAACTGGGCATCGGGCTGCCGGACAAATTCGACCGCGAACCGCGCCAGCCCGTAACCGGCAAGAAACGTCCCCATCACGAGGCCGGGTGTCTTGAATGCGCCGCGCCTCCAGACAAGCCAGATGAGCAGAGCTCCAAGGATCAAGCCCTCAAGAGCGGCCTCATAAAGTTGCGAAGGATGTCGCGCGCAGATGCCAATCACATCGGGGCAATATTGTGCCGCTTCGGTTGGAAAGGCGACGCCCCATGGCAAATCGGTCGGGCGGCCCCAAAGCTCTGCGTTGATGAAATTGGCGATCCGGCCCAAAAGCAAACCGGGGGCAATGCCAAGAGCGACGAGGTCACCGGCGCTGATCCGCGCGATCTGGTGCCGCCCCGTATAAAGGAAAGCCGCGATAATCACCCCAAGCGCGCCACCGTGGAAGGACATCCCGCCTTCCCATACGCGCAGAATCTGCGCCGGATTGCTCAGGTAATATACGGGCTGATAAAATAGAACATAGCCGAGCCTGCCGCCAAGGATTACACCAAGGATCACCCATGTCAGAAGGTCTTCGATCTGTGCTGGTGTCATGACAGATTTGTCGCCACGCCACAGCCGCGGTGTGTTTGCCGCGCGTAGAACCAGACGCCAGCCCAGCAGAATTCCGACGATATACGCCATCGCATACCAGCGCAGCGCAAATGTCATGCCGAACAGGCTGATGGATATAATCTCGGGTGAGATGTCGGGGAATGGGATGAGAGCATGCATGCGGTGATTGAGCGCGGCTGAGCGGGGAAGTCAACCTTGCATGGCGGCGCAGGTCACCCCATATAGAGCAAAGATCCAGTGGAGAGACCCCTATGCAAACCCGCAATAAAATTTTCGACGACCTGAGCAAGATCATGACCAATGCTATGGGCGTTGCGCAAGGGGCGAAGGACGAAGCCGAGAATGCCATGAAGGGTATGATGGACCGCTGGCTGGCTGACCGCGACTTTGTCACGCGTGAAGAGTTCGACGCTGTAAGGGCTATGGCCCAAAAAGCGCGCGAAGAGAATGAAGCGCTCAAGGCACGTTTGGACGCGCTTGAGACAAAGTGATCAGATAATTCTGATCACATGAACGTGCTGCCGCACATCTGATTTCCTATCTTACGGGTATCGCTTGATCACCTTTATTGGGTGACCCGATACCCGCTTCTTGTCTGTATCTTGGGCTGAAAACGTTAATTTCCGCAATATTTTGGGGTTATCCACCGCTTATTGTGGTTATCCCCAGAAAAAGGCTTGCCAGACCCTATCATGCTTGCCACCATATATTGTAGGGCGCAGAGGCAAACCCGCGTTCTATAGCGTAAGCACCCAAAGTACAGGGGCGACGATCTGCCTAACTGCTCTGGGAATAACAAAAGAGGTGGCAAAATGGCCCTGTCCGAGCAGTATCTGGAAGATGACATTCACCCCATCGACATCGTCGAGACATTGGCAAACCATCACGAATGGGATTTTGACCGTATATCTGACGAACAGATTGCCATGACTGTCGAAGGGCAGTGGCGGACTTACTCGGTCACGCTAGCCTGGTCTGATTATGATGAAACATTGCGTCTGATCTGTACCTTCGAGATGGAGCCGCCAGAGGATAAACTGCCAGCGCTTTACGGATTGCTCAACGATGTGAATGATCGTTGCTGGGCCGGTGCCTTCACCTACTGGGCTGAACAGCAGATGATGGTCTATCGTTACGGACTTGTGTTGTCTGGTGGGCAGGTGGCTTCGCCGGAGCAAATCGATACAATGATCGGCGCCGCAGTGATGAGCGCTGAGCGTTACTATCCCGCTGTGCAGCTTGTTGTCTGGGGTGATCAGACTCCGAAGCAAGCGCTGCAAGTCGCCATTGCAGAGGCTTACGGGCGCGCGTAATCCTGTTCCCTGACGAAAAAGGGGGATGGAATGAAGAATTCACGTATTGCTAACGATGGTCTGGTACTGCTGGGCTGCGGAAAAATGGGTTCCGCCATGCTCGAAGGCTGGCTGGCGCGGGGACTGCCAAGCGCGTCTGTCTGGGTTCAGGATCCTCATCCCTCTGACTGGCTGCGCGGCACTGGCGTTCACATCAACGCAAGCTTGCCTGCCAATCCTGCCATAGTATTGGTCGCGGTTAAGCCGCAGATGATGGCCGAAGCTCTCCCAACCCTCAAAGAAATGGGCGATAGCGACACCTTGTTTGTCAGTGTCGCCGCAGGCACGCCGATCGCATTCTTTGAAAAGACGCTGGGCGCAAACACACCTGTTGTGCGTGCCATGCCCAACACCCCCGCAGCGATTTCGCGCGGAATTACAGCCATTATCGGCAATGACCATGCAGGGGCAAAGGGTCTGGATGAGGCGGAATTGCTGCTAAGCGCTGTTGGCGAAGTCGTGCGGCTCAGCGAGGAATCCCAAATTGATGCGGTAACCGGTGTGAGTGGATCTGGCCCTGCGTATGTTTTCCATATGATCGAAGCAATGGCCGCCGCCGGTGAAGAGCAGGGGTTGCCCGCTGAGATGGCATTGCAACTGGCGCGGGCAACTGTGGCTGGCGCAGGTGCGCTGGCGATGGCCGCGGATGAAGATCCCGCGCAACTGCGGATCAACGTCACCAGCCCGAACGGCACAACACAAGCTGCGCTTGAAGTCTTGATGAACGAGAAAGACGGGTTTCCAGCGCTCATGCGGCGGGCGGTCGCTGCTGCTGCCGATCGCTCGCGGGAGCTTGCCCGTGGTTGAGATAGCATTCGATGACTTCATGAAGGTGGATGTCCGAACTGGCCGCGTGATTAAAGCAGAGCCGTTTCCCGAAGCGCGCAACCCGTCGATCAAGATGTGGATCGATTTCGGAGAAGAGATCGGGGTGCGCAAAACTTCCGCGCAGATTACCGTTCACTACACGCCCGACGCATTGATCGGGCGGCAGGTGATGGCTGTGGTGAATTTCCCGCCGCGCCAGATCGGGCCATTCATGTCAGAGGTTCTGGTTCTGGGCGTACCGGATGAAAGCGGCGCGGTGGTTCTGGTGGGCCCCGATCAAGAAACGCCCATCGGTGGGAGAATGCATTGAAAAAAGTATTGGTATCCAGAGTCTTGCCAGAGGCAGTTTATCCGCTGTTAGAAGGTTTGGACGTTACGCGGCGCGATCAAACATCGCCCTTGTCGGCAGACGAGATGCGCTCGGCGCTGGGCGCGTTTGATGGGGTGTTATGCACTTTGGGCGACCAGTTTTCAGCGCAAATGTTTGCGGATGTGCCACAGGCACGTTGTAAGATATTGGCGAACTTCGGCGTTGGCTATAACCACATTGACGTGGCTGCGGCCAAAGCTGCTGGCATCGTTGTGACGAATACGCCCGGTGCTGTCACGGACGCCACAGCAGATATTGCCATGACCCTTATGCTGATGAGCGCGCGGCGCACAGGCGAAGGTGAACGGCTTGTGCGCGCTGGGCAATGGGAAGGCTGGCATCCGACACAAATGCTTGGGCTTCATCTGACAGGAAAAACTGTTGGCATTGTTGGTATGGGCCGGATCGGGCAGGCGATTGCGCGGCGGTGCCACTTCGGATTTGGCATGAAGGTTCAGTACTACGGACGCAGCCCAAAGGAGCTGGACTTTGACGCTGCTTTCCAAAGTGATCTGATAGATTTGGCGGCCAATGTTGATGTGCTTGTCACAGCTGTACCCGGAAGTGCCGAGACCCACCATTTGATCGACGCACAAGTGCTGGGCGCAATGCAATCTCATGCCCGCCTTATCAATATCGCGCGTGGTGATGTGGTCGAAGAAAAAGCCCTGATTGATGCGTTGCAGCGCGGTGTTATTGGCGGTGCCGGGCTGGACGTTTACGAATTTGAACCGGCTGTACCAGATGCTTTGCGCGCGTTGGATAACGTTGTCCTATTGCCGCATATGGGCACGTCTACCGCGGAGGTCCGTGTGGATATGGGCAGGATGGCGGTTGAGAATTTGCAAGCTTTCTTCCGCGGCGATCCATTGCCAAACTCGGTTTAACGGTCGCCGATTGCTTCGCGCCAGTGACGGCGGCACAGCGACACATAGGCTTCGTTCCCGCCGATTTGAACCTGCGCCCCTTCGCGCATCACTTGGCCTTCTGAATCTTGCCGGACGACCATGGTCGCTTTCTTTCCGCAGTAGCAGATTGTGCGAATTTCCCGCATCTCGTCTGATAGTGCGAGCAATGCTGCCGAACCGGGGAAAAGCTGTCCGCGAAAATCCACGCGCAGGCCGTAACACATGATGGGCACGCCCAAATCGTCAACGACGCGGGCAAGCTCCCACACTTGTGTGTCGCTTAGGAAGTGCGCTTCATCCACAAAAATGCATGCGCAGGGACCAGCCTCCAGCCGGGTTGCGATCTTCGCAAAGAGGTCTTCATCGGCGCTATAGGTGTCGGCGTCTTGACCGATGCCGATTCGCGAGGCGATCCGCCCCTCACCAGCCCGATTATCCAGCTGTGCTGTCATCAGATATGGCACCATGCCACGCTCACGGTAGTTATGCGCCGCTTGCAATAGAACCGTCGATTTGCCAGCATTCATGGTGGAGTAATTGAAGTAAAGTTTAGCCATTCGGGTATTTATCGGTTTCAAAAGCGCCATTGCAAGTCAAACTGCGGCCAGTTGACATGTTGAAAGCGAGATTGCACTAGGACTAAGAAGATATGATCTATATATTATGCCAAGACTTGGCACGATTAAGGGTACCGCAATGGGCGCAGCCGGCAGCTATTTGAAAAAGCATACAGAATCCTTGGTGAAAGCTGTGGGTGTGGAAGTGGCTTGTGAAGTCACAGGTAAGTCAAAAGCGACATTGGGCCGCTATTATTCGGACCATGATGAACATGCTGATCGCTTCATGCCCGTCGATTCCGTTGCGGCACTTGAAGAAGCGGCGGGTTATCCGCATTTGACACAAGCGCTCGCAGAGCTTTCAGGTGCGCATCTAGGGTTTGATGAACGTCGGCCGAACGATGTTTCCAAAGGCGGCGTTAACGCAGATGTTATCGCGTTGAGCCAGCGGTTCGCGATGTTGATGGCTGAATATCAGCAGTCCATTGCAGATGGCAAAATTACCATCAACGAAGCCAAGCGGCTGTTGAAAGAGACAACGATGCTGCAGCAGGTGCTGGTGGATATGAAGCTGCATCTTGAAGACGAAAGTGTCTGAAGACCTTCCTGCGCTTGTCCGCGATGCGCTGTCTCAAATTGATGTCGCACTGCTGAAATCTCCGAATGATGATGGGCATCAGCCACGTATATTGCTGCTCTATGGCTCACTGCGCCCACAAAGCTATTCGCGCCGTGCCTCCGAAGAAGCCGCCAGAATCTTGCGATATCTTGGGTGTGAGACGAAAATATTTGATCCGCGCGGGCTACCTCAACCGGACGATGCCGAGCCTGATCACCCAAAAGTTTTAGAGCTGCGCGATCTGGCCGTCTGGTCAGAAGGGATGGTTTGGTCAAGCCCGGAGCGGCACGGGGCCATGACGGGTATTATGAAATCGCAGATCGATTGGTTGCCGCTGTCGTTGCAGGGCGGTATTCGCCCGACGCAGGGAAAGACACTGGCGATCATGCAGGTTTCCGGCGGGTCCCAATCCTTCAACGCGGTCAACCAGATGCGGATACTGGGGCGTTGGATGCGGATGGTCACGATCCCCAATCAATCAAGCATCCCTAAGGCATGGCTTGAATTTGACGAGGCCGGGCGTCTACCTGCCGGTCCCTTCTACGCACGCATCGTCGATGTCATGGAAGAACTGGTAAAGTTTACATGGTTGGTCCGTGGCCGCGCCGACTATCTGGTTGATCGGTATTCAGAGCGCGTAGAAAGCGCGGCAGAAGTTCATAAGCGGGTGTCGCTCAAAGATATCTAGCCGTGCTTTTCCACAATCACCGATCCCACAGAATAGCCTGCTCCGAACGAACAGATCAGGCCTTTGTCGCCGTCTGCAAGGTCATTGGAATACTTGGAAAATGCGATGATTGATCCCGCCGATGAAGTGTTGGCGTAATCCTGTAGAATATTGGGTTGCTCACCTTGCTCTGGCGTGCGCCCAAGGACCTTTTTGCCAATGAAATCGTTCATGGATTTATTTGCCTGATGCAGCCATAGGCGTTTCAGATCGGATGAATCGATACCTTCTGCAGCCATATGATTGGCGATATGGTCGCTGACCATCGGCAGGACTTCTTTGAAAACTTTGCGCCCGTTCTGCATGAATTGCATGTCGCGGCGGTCCGCCACACCATCGGGACGGGACCGGCGCAGGAAGCCGTTGTTATTGCGGATATTGTTCGAGAACTCCGTCGCGCACCGGGTTGATTTGATCTCGAAATATGGGCCATCGGCATTTTCTGCCCGCTCAATAAGCACGGCGGTGGCGACGTCACCAAAGATAAAGTGGCAATCGCGGTCGCGCCATTCGAGGTGCGCAGAACAGATTTCAGGGTTCACAACCAGCGCACTGCGAATGGAGCCGGATCGGATCATATCGGCGGCGGCCTGAATGCCGAATGTAGCAGAGGAGCAGGCGACGTTCATATCGAACGCAAAACCGTTGATGTGCAAAAGCTGCTGGATTTCGATCGCAACAGCGGGATACGCCCGTTCTAAATTGGAGGCCGCACAGATGACAGCATCCACATCTGCTGCTGTCTTACCGGCCTGCTCAAGCGCCTTGGTTGCCGCGTCCAGGGCCATTTCCGCCATTAGGGATGGTTCGTCATCGTCGCGTTGTCGCAACAGCGGGTGCATCACGTGAGGGTCAAGAATACCTTCTTTGTCGATAACATATCGCTGCTCGATGCCTGAGGCTTTCTCGATGAACTCAACGGATGAGTGTTCTTTGGCTGGCAAGGAGCCGTCAGCAATCTCTGATGCATGCTCAGCATTGTAGATGTCCACATAGGCGTTGAATGTCTCGACCAACTCAGCATTGGTGATAACCGAGGACGGGGTGAAAATGCCCGAGCCGGTGATTGCAGGTGTGTACATCTCGTTTTCCTCTCTAATATCAGCCGCCTATACCCAGAAGTTTCCGTGGATAAGCATTTCAATCGGCGTCGGTTGCATACGCCTGCTCGCCTGATGTGAAGGATGTTCTATCTGCTTTTTCAATCTGTGCCTATGGCGAATTGGAACCTCCGGAGACAAGCAGATCGGCTGTTTATAACCGTTCGGGCAGTCGGGCGCTCTTTTGCAAACGGGCTGGGGGCGGATGAACAGAGCGCTGATTAAGTCGAGCCGCCAAGGGGCGCCTTAAAAGCACCCAGATGTTGCCGCATTGATCACCCATCCCGTGCAAATAATAGCCGCAACTCTCCTTAAAGTTGCCAGTGTGCCACTAGAAGGCGATATTAAAAACCCAAAGGAAAAAGGGGAGAAGCAGGTGATAAATACCAACCTCAATCATACAGGCGACGCGCACCGGAAACTATTCGCGGCAGTTGTACTAGCGGCGCTGGATGATGCTATTCTGGACGAACAGAAGCGCGGCAATGGTGCTGAAAGCATTGCCCGTTGGGCCGCATCGCGTGATGGTCAGACTGTTCTAAGCTGCGCTGGCATCACCCCAAGTGAGCGATGCATTGAAGGATTGAAGGGGTTTGTAAAACGAAATGTGAGAACCTCGACGGCTCTCACAAGGGCGCAATCTGTTAAGACAGCTTGAGTGATTAGCGCCCTGTTGGAGAATTTCTGGAAAACTACCTAAGCTGCCTTTGCAGAAAATCCCCGCACTTGCTGCGGGGATTTTGATTGGGTGGTCCGGTTATCCCTGCAAGGGTTTTACGCCGATCTCATCTTCGGCTTGTGCCTTGATCGCGAGCGCCGCAGCGTACGCGCCGGCAGCCGTTGTATAGTAGGGGATCTTATCAAACAGCGCGATGGAGCGGATGCTCTTGCTGTCTTCAACCGCTTGGGCGCCTTCGGTCGTGTTCATAACCAGATGGATTTGCTCGTCCTTCATCATATCGGTGATGTCAGGGCGTCCTTCGTACACCTTGTTCACGATTTCACAGGGGATGTCATGTTCGGACAGCCACGCTGCGGTACCGCGTGTTGCGGTGATCTTGAAGGATTGCTCGATCAGGATGCGGGCGGCGGTGAGGACGTCGGCAGTCTTGTCGTCATCCTTGATCGACAGGAAGGCCGTGCCGCTGCGTGGCAGCATGGTTCCGGCACCCATTTGCGCCTTAAGGAATGCGCGGGGGAAATCGCGGTCCCAGCCCATAACTTCGCCGGTAGACCGCATTTCAGGGCCTAGAATTGTATCAACGCCCGGGAAGCGCGCGAAGGGCAGAACAGCCTCTTTGACCGAAAACCACGGCATATTGGGATCAGCCAATGTCATGGGATCACCCAGCGGTAACACGTCGTCATAGGCCGCTGCGGCGTCGTAAGGCGCGCGCTGCGGGAAGTTGGACAATGGCTCACCCGCCATGATGCGCGCGGCGATTGACGCGATGGCGCTGTCGGTTGCTTTGGCAACAAAGGGCACAGTGCGGGATGCGCGCGGATTGACCTCGATCAGGTAGATTTCGCCATCCTTGACCGCGAACTGGATGTTCATCAGGCCGACAACGTTCAGCGCTTTTGCAAGGGCTTTGGTCTGGACCTCTACCTCGGCAATGATCTCTTTCGAGAGGGAGTAGGGCGGCAGCGAGCAGGCGCTGTCACCAGAGTGCACGCCAGCTTCTTCGATATGCTGCATGATACCGGCGACATGCACCTCTTTGCCGTCGCTGATCGCATCGACATCCAGTTCAACCGCGCCGGAAAGGTAGCTGTCCAGCAACACGGGGCTGTCGCCAGAGACGACAACGGCTTCGGAGATGTAGCGTTCAAGATTGGCTTGATCGCGGACGATCTCCATAGCACGGCCACCCAGCACGTAGGACGGGCGGATCACAAGTGGGAAGCCGATATCTTTGGCGATCTCGAATGCTTCGGCATCCGAGTGGGCGATCCCGTTGTGCGGCTGTTTAAGGCCCAGTGACTGCACCAGATCGGCAAAGCGTTCGCGGTCTTCGGCAAGGTCGATCATGTCCGGCGTGGTGCCGAGGATCGGAATGCCTTCGTCGTGCAGCGCCTGAGCGATCTTCAGCGGGGTCTGGCCGCCGAACTGAACGATAACGCCGTGTAGCGTCCCGTTCTCCTGCTCGACGCGGAGGATTTCCATCACATGCTCGAATGTCAGCGGCTCAAAATAAAGGCGGTCCGAGGTGTCATAGTCAGTCGAAACAGTCTCTGGGTTGCAGTTGACCATGATCGTTTCATAGCCCGCGTCGGTCAGTGCGTAGCAAGCGTGACAGCAGCAATAGTCAAATTCGATCCCTTGGCCGATCCGGTTCGGACCACCACCAAGGATGACAACCTTCTTGCGTTCGGACGGCCGTGCCTCACATTCGGCATCGCCCATCATGGGGGTTTCGTAAGTGGAATACATATACGGCGTCTGGGCCTCGAACTCTGCAGCGCAGGTATCGATCCGCTTGAACACAGCCTTCACACCAAGGTTCAGGCGCGCGCGGCGTACATTGTCTTCATCGCGGCCCGTAAGATTGGCAAGCCGGGCGTCGGTGAAACCCATCATCTTGATCGCGCGCAGAGCGTCTTCGGTAACGGGCAGGCCGTTTTTACGGATGTCTTCTTCTGCCTCGATGATCTCGCGAATACGGGCAAGGAACCAAGGGTCGAACATCGTGGTCGCGTGGATGTCATCATCAGACATGCCGTGGCGCATTGCTTGGGCAATGGTGCGCATCCGGTCAGGCGTTGTCTTGGAAATGGCTTTGGTGATGGCGGCCTTGTCTGGCGCGCCTGGGATGTCGATTTCATCGAAACCGGTGAGGCCTGATTCCATCGAAGCCAGCGCTTTTTGCAGGCTTTCGTGGATTGTGCGGCCAATGGACATGGCTTCGCCCACGGATTTCATCGCTGTCGTCAGATATGGTTCGGAACCGGGGAATTTTTCGAACGCGAACTTAGGGATCTTGGTGACGACATAGTCGATGGTCGGCTCAAAGCTGGCAGGGGTTACGCCGGTGATGTCATTGTCCAGCTCGTCCAGCGTAAAGCCTACGGCAAGCTTCGCGGCAATCTTGGCAATGGGAAAGCCCGTGGCCTTGGACGCAAGCGCGGAAGAGCGTGAAACCCGCGGGTTCATCTCAATGACAACCATGCGGCCATCGGCAGGGTTTACGGCCCATTGCACGTTCGATCCACCCGTCTCAACGCCAATCTCGCGCAGCACGGCGATAGAGTGGTTCCGCATGATCTGGTATTCTTTATCAGTCAGCGTCAGGGCAGGCGCCACTGTGATGGAATCGCCGGTGTGGACGCCCATCGGGTCTACGTTTTCGATGCTACACACGATAATGGCGTTGTCGGCAGTATCGCGCACGACTTCCATTTCGAATTCTTTCCAGCCGAGCAGCGACTCATCAATAAGAATCTGACCCATCGGGGACGCGTCCATGCCGGAGCGGCAGAAGAATTCGTAATCTTCACGGTTATAGGCCACGCCACCGCCAGTGCCGCCCATGGTGAAAGCAGGCCGGATAATGGCGGGCAGACCGATCTCTTCAAGGCTTTCAAGCGCGAGTGCTACGCCAGCGGCGAGGTCTTTCTTGCCGTGTGCGTCCTTCGGGGCGGTGCAAATCGTCGCCTTAGGGTTTTCGATACCAAGGCGGTCCATGGCTTCGCGGAAAAGCTTGCGGTCTTCTGCCATTTCGATGGCTTCGCGCTTCGCGCCAATCATCTCGACGCCGAATTTCTCAAGGATTCCCATCTCTTCCAAGGCGAGCGAGGTGTTCAAGCCAGTCTGGCCGCCCATTGTCGGCAGCAGGGCGTCGGGGCGTTCTTTCTCGATGATCTTGGCGACGATCTCCGGTGTGATCGGCTCGATATATGTCGCATCGGCAAGACCCGGATCGGTCATGATGGTGGCAGGGTTGGAGTTGACGAGGATGACACGGTAGCCTTCCTCTTTCAGCGCCTTACAGGCTTGTGCGCCGGAGTAGTCGAACTCGCAGGCCTGTCCGATGACAATAGGTCCTGCGCCAATGATCATGATCGACTTGATGTCGGTTCTCTTCGGCATGGTTCCGGACCCCTATAATATGCAAATTGTTGTGGGTTATAGGCATGGAGACAGCGGGTGCAAGGCGGAATCATCCGCCAGTTTGTACACAGTTGACAGAGGTGAAATTTCTTCGAAATTTAGGGCATGAAATTTCAGGGTAATTCCGGTCTTGCGCTCAGGCGTCCAGATATGTGCGAACGGCAGCCTCAAACGCGCGGGGCCGGTCCGCATGGAGCCAGTGACCCGCATTCGGCAGTTTGGCAAATCGCGCCGCAGGAAAGAGCCGTTTGATGGTTTCGCGATCCTCGGGACGGACATAGTTACTGTCTCCGCCGGTTAAAAACAGTGCGGGCTTGTCAAAGCTGCCTGTTATGTCTGGGAACCCGATGATCTTGTCCATCTCTGCTTCAAGCACATCAAGGTTCAGCCGCCAACGCTTCCCGGCTACGTCCAGCGACTGGGTGAAAAAGCTTTGCAGTGCAGGCTCTACCCCCTGAGCGGCCAGTTGCTCGGCTGCTTCTGATCGGCGCGTGAGCGTGTCTAGGTCGACGGCACGCATTGCCGCAATATGATGAGACTGGCTGTGGGTGTAGGGGACAGGCGCGATATCTGCGACGATGAGGCGGCGCAGCAGATGTGGGTGCTGCAGTGCCATGACCATGGCTGCTTTCCCGCCCATGGAGTGACCACACAGGTCAACCGGTGCGCCGATTTTCTCAATCAGTTCGGCCAGATCATCTGCCATGTCTTCATAGCTTTGGGTGGTCTCACGCGGGCTGTTACCGTGGTTGCGCATGTCCGGCGTAATCACGCGGCGTGTGTCAGCCAACCGTTTGGCGATCACACCCCAATTGCGTCCCGATCCATAAAGGCCGTGGGCAATCACCAAAGGCGGCGTATCGGGGGCGTTTTCCCCGTGTTCGATAAAGCTCAACATGTCCCAAGGCCTAGCGCCATTGCAGCGCCAAGGCCAGCAGCTTAGACAGTATTTTATGATCACGGATAAGGATATGGCCGCCAAGTCGCGCAAGTTGCGCGGGTTGATGCAGCAAAAACTGGATGTGCGCGGGCGTGATCTGCGTCAGAGCTTGCGCCGTGCGGGCAGGCGATTGCCCAGACGGGTGCGTAAGTGGGGCGCGGAATTGATGCGCGCCGAGATGTTGGCCCATAACCCCAAGACAGCGCGCCAAGTCGATGCCCAGTCAGTCCAACAGGCGTACGATTCTATGTGTGCGCACCTGGAGGCGATTGATGTGAGCGAGAGGCGCAAGGCGCGCTTCCTTGGTCTGGCTGGTGCCATTGTTGCCAATATTATCGCCGTGTCAGTGCTGTTTGTTGTCTGGCTTTGGTGGCGCGGATTCGTCTAGCCCGCGTATTGTGCGTCTGTGACATGTTCCATCCACGTCACAGCAGAGCCATCCAGCTCTTCCTGAAGCGCGATGTGGGTCATGGCCACGTCAGGTGCAGCGCCATGCCAGTGTTTTTCTCCGGGTTCAAACCAGACGGTATCGCCGGGCCGAATCTGTTCAACCGGACCGGCCTCGCGCTGCACCAGACCCAGACCTGCGGTGACAATCAAAGTTTGACCCAGCGGATGCGTGTGCCAAGCGGTGCGCGCGCCCGGCTCAAACGTGACTGTCAGGCCGCGCAAGCGGGCAGGCTCGGGCGCGGTGATCAGCGGGTCCATACGCACGGTACCGGTGAAATACTCGGCTGGGCCTTTGCCAGAGGGGCGGGAACCTGCAGGATGGATGATCATGGGAAACCTCAGTTCGGTTTTTACGGGGATGTTACGTAATCTCAGAGTGCAACAATTGGAGCGTTCAGGAAAGGGACACAATAGGTTCGAGTGTTGAATGGCAGCTATGAGCGCATGACAGTCATTTGAGCGACAGCAGCGCATGACGGCTATTTTGATAGATAGATTGGTTACAAGTAATGCCTAAAGTTCCTGAACTTCGCAGGACACAACAAGATAGAAAACCTATCCAAAAGTCAGAGCGTTCCTTTTAGCGTCCTGAACGCGCAAAATCGGACGGGCAGCTATCTCAGAAGCGTCGAATTCGTCCAGCAACTCACGCCCGAAGATTTCTTGTATCTCGACGCGGCATTTTTTCGGGACCATTTGCAAGGTCATACGACCGGGAAATAGGCTCTCTGTTAGCGTGCCGCTTGCGCGGACAATCTCATGTCTAGAAAATACGAGATGAAAGTAAGTCACTGTGCGTTTGCCACGCGCAACACGCACACCTTTGCGCGCGGTCAATGCCTTGGCTGGAACCAGTACGGTGTTTCCGGTCTCCGTCGTCACCAACATTCGGTGCTGAGGCGAGACAGAGAGCTGTTGGCTTGGCCGCCCGGGGCCAAGGGAGTCTGGTTCAAAGACGATTGGCTTCAACTTTTTGGAAGCGATGCTGAAATCGAGCTTCATTGAAATGATGTACTGGATTTTCTGAAGCCCATTGTCGAGTGTCCATATAGGATCACCGATCTTAAGGTGCTCGACGGGAACACCGCCTGCGGCAGTCTGGATAATAGCGTTGGCGGCGAAGCAGACCGCGTTGACCTGATTGTCTGTGGTTGAGACGAGAGCTGCATCAGAACCTGCCACGTCGTTGAGGCTGCCGGTACGGATCTCCTCGACATTCATGTCGCCGTAGCTGTCGTTCGGGATTATGAAATGCCGGACATCGCCGCCGTTCGACACGGTCAGAAAGATGGCGTCAAGATTACTTTCGCTCTGGGGATTGAAACTGAGGTTCGTGCCATCCCCAAGCGTGAAACGCCCGCTGCTGAATGGCTCTTTAATTTGGTCGATGGTGTAGGAAACCCCCTCGATCAGGATGCTGTCACCTATATCGAACTCACCGTCGTTCAGATCGCTTGAATCGACATTATCAACGACACCGAGAAGGTTTCCTGCCGCTGTTGAATACGTGGTATCCGCGCTGATGCTCGTTACTTCGAACAGGTCGAATATCGTTGCCATTGTAATCGGTATCCCGGAGACAGTAAGCCTACAAAGTAGAAGTCGAATACGGGATAAGTATGAACAATCAGTGCAGGAACTTGACAAAGCAACCGACTGGCTCTGCTTTTTAGCCTGTTTGAATCCAGTAAATGTACTGCTAAATCAACCTGAGCATGCGGAACAATTACGTCACACGTGCTTTGCGTCTGCAAGGTCGGTGTTATCGAATTGTTATCGCTCAAGGCCATGCCTCTAAACAGTCTCTTATCAAAGCGAAAACAACGAACTGGCGATATTGATGTTTTCGAGACTCCTCACAGTAATCATGAAGCTCTGGGCAAGGAGCCTGTCGAATCTGGAACCGGACCTTGGCCGGGCGTCTGCATCGTCCGCATACCTGACTTTGGTCGCCTGAAAACGAAAGGCCCCGAACGTTTCCGTCGGGGCCTTCGTCTTTGTGCGACAGCGCGTTGCTATCAGAGGTTCGGGTAGATCGGGAAGCGGGCGCACATGGCTTCGACTTCTGATTTTACCTTGGCTTCGACCGCAGCGTTACCTTCTTCACCGTTTGCCGCAAGGCCATCGACAACTTCGATGATCCAGTCGGCGATCTGGCGGAATTCTTCTTCACCAAAGCCACGTGTGGTACCGGCGGGCGAACCGAGCCGGATGCCGGAGGTAACCATCGGTTTTTCAGGGTCAAACGGCACGCCGTTTTTGTTGCAAGTGATGTGCGCGCGGCCCAAGGCCTTTTCAGTCGCGTTGCCTTTGACGCCTTTGGGGCGCAGATCTACCAGCAGTACGTGCGTGTCAGTGCCGTGCGTGACCGTGTCCAGACCGCCTTTGATCAATTGGTCGGACAGCGCCTGCGCATTCTTGATGACCTGTTTGATGTAGCTTTTGAATTCCGGCTGGAGCGCTTCGCCAAATGCTACGGCCTTGGCCGCGATGACGTGCATCAGCGGGCCGCCCTGAATACCCGGGAAAATGGCTGAGTTGAACTTCTTTGACAACGCTTCATCGTTGGTGAGGATCATGCCGCCGCGCGGGCCGCGCAGGGTTTTGTGGGTGGTTGTTGTCGCAACATGGGCGTGTGGGAAGGGGGAGGGGTGCTCTCCGGCTGCAACCAGACCCGCGAAGTGGGCCATATCCACGTGCAGATACGCGCCAACGCTGTCTGCGATCTCGCGCATGCGTTTGAAATCGATCTGGCGGGGAATGGCGGAGCCACCTGCGATGATCATTTTCGGCTGATGCTCGGTCGCAAGCGCCTGCACCTGATCATAATCAAGCAGGTTGTCCTCTTTGCGCACACCGTACTGAATGGCGTTGAACCATTTGCCGGACTGGTTCGGCTTGGCGCCGTGGGTCAGGTGGCCGCCTGCATCAAGGGACATGCCCAGAATTGTATCGCCGGGCTGAAGCAGTGCCTGAAACACGCCTTGGTTCGCCTGTGAGCCTGAGTTGGGCTGCACGTTTGCGAATTCGCATGAGAACAGTTTGCAGGCACGCTCGATCGCAAGTTCTTCGGCGATGTCCACATAGTCACAGCCACCATAGTAACGACGACCCGGATAGCCTTCGGCGTATTTGTTGGTCATCACGCCGCCTTGCGCTTCCATGACGGCAGCAGAGACAATGTTCTCGGAAGCGATCAGTTCGATCTCGGTGCGCTGGCGGTTAAGTTCTTTTGCCGTTGCATCTGCGATGGCTGGATCGGTGTCGGCCAGCGAACGGGTGAAGAATTCGGTTGTATTGGGTGACATGTGGTTGGCTCCTTGAGCGTGGGGTCCTGTTGCCCTGTTTCGTATCGGAAACGCACGCAGGGGTGAAGACGTGAAAACGACTGAACTCGAGATAGATGCGTCCCGTGCGCAGCGCACCTGACATTTTGTCGCTAGAGCGCAATTAGTCGGCCAGCGCTGGTGCGCACGGGAATATTGTGTTTCTCTGCGGGGAAAGCGGCGCAGATCGGAAACACAATGCCCCAAAAAATATCCTTCTTGGCGAGCAGAGCGCCTGTGGCACAAACCGCACGCGCAGTGTTGATCGGGCGGTATGGCGATGTCCCGCCGGAAGAAGCGGACGTCATCGTTGCGCTAGGGGGCGATGGTTTCATGTTGCAAACACTGCATGAAACCCAGTCCTTGCCTGCGCCAGTTTATGGCATGAATCGTGGAACTATCGGGTTTCTGATGAATACCTACGCCGAAAATGATCTGCGTGAACGGTTGGCTGCGGCAGAAGAGGCCGAGATCAATCCGCTGTCGATGACGGCCACGCATATGGATGGCACGATATCGAACGCCCTTGCCCTCAACGAGGTCGCGCTGCTGCGTCAGGGTCCGCAAGCGGCCAAGTTGCAGATCACCGTCGACGGTCGTCTGCGGATGCAGGCTTTGGTCTGTGACGGTGCGCTTTTGGCGACGCCTGCCGGATCGACGGCCTATAACTATTCCGCACATGGCCCGATCCTGCCTATCGGAGCGGATGTATTGGCGCTGACTGCTGTGGCGGCCTTCCGGCCGCGTCGTTGGCGCGGGGCGCTTCTGCCCAAGACCGCGCTTGTGCGCTTCGACGTTCTGGAACCTGAAAAACGTCCCGTTATGGCGGACGCGGATGGCACCAGCTATCGGGACGTCGCGCGGGTGGAAATCCGGTCAGAACCGAGCATTATCCACAAGATTTTGTTCGATCCGGGCCATGGTCTGGAAGAGCGGCTGATCTCGGAACAGTTCACCTGAATTTCTGGAGAACCGGACGGCTGATATAAGGCGCTTACGCTCTCCAACGTAGACGGCCGCCCCAGAAGCGTTGTCCTCTGGTAGCGCCGGATTTCTTTTTGTTTCAGCGGAACGAACCCTTTGTCATCGCGTTATTTCAATGAAGAGGCCGAAGCACGCAATGATGTGCGCTGGGCCGAGTTAAAGAAATCAAAAGGAGATCAGCGATGAATTGGGATACAATCAAAGGTAACTGGACTCAGATGACCGGCAAGATCAAAGAAGAGTGGGGCGATCTCACAGATGACGAGATCACCGAAGCTGAAGGCGACCGGGATCAACTGATCGGTAAAATTCAGGCGAAGTACGGTATCGCCAAAGAAGAAGCCGAAAAGCAGGTGGATACATTCGCATCCAAGGTCAGCTAGGACCAGTACACTTACAAAAGAAGACGGCCCCAATTTGGGGCCGTTTTTTTGTGCGCGTTGAGCGAAATGCTGAAATGCGCCTTTAGGCTTTTGCAAAGCCGATGGTTTGAAGCGCTTCCTTGATCTCGTCCAGAATGGCGGGATCATCGATGGTCGCCGGAAGCTTGAAGTCTTCCCCGTCAGCAATTTTAACCATCGTCGCGCGCAATATTTTACCTGAACGGGTCTTGGGCAGCCGGTCCACGACCAATGCCAATTTGAAAGCGGCCACCGGACCAATCTGGTCACGAATGCGCTTTACGCATTCTGCAGTAATCTCTGCGTGATCGCGATTCACACCTTTGGTTAAGCAGACAAAACCCATAGGTGCCTGACCTTTCAGGGCGTCACTTACACCGATCACCGCACACTCGGCCACATCAGGGTGTCCGGCAAGGACCTCCTCCATTGCGCCCGTCGACAGGCGGTGACCCGCGACATTGATGACGTCATCAGTGCGCGCCATGATGTAGAGGTAACCGTCCTCGTCGATCATACCAGCATCGCCCGTCTCATAATAACCTGGATAAGTTGTCAGGTAGCTTTTACGAAAGCGGTCTTCGGCGTTCCAGAGGGTGGGAAGAGTGCCTGGGGGCAGGGGGAGTTTGATGGCAATCGCCCCAAGTTCACCCGCGGGTAGCTGATGACCTGCTTCGTCCAGAATTTGCACGTTATATCCTGGCATTGGCACAGTGGGAGAACCGATTTTGACGGGTAGAGCATCAAGTCCGGCAGGATTGCCGGCAATGGTAAAGCCGGTTTCGGTTTGCCACCAATGGTCATAAACTGGCTTGCCCAGCACTTTTTGAGCCCAGATAATGGTGTCTGGATCGGCTCTCTCACCAGCCAGATATAGCGCCCTCAGACAGGACAGGTCGTATTTCGCAACCTCTAGCCCTTCTGGGTCCTCGCGTTTGACGGCACGGATCGCGGTAGGGGCGGTAAAAAAACTCCGCACATTGTGTTCGGAAATGACACGCCAGAAAGTGCCGGCATCGGGGGTGCCGACCGGCTTGCCCTCGAACACAACGGTGGTGTTGCCGTGAACCAGCGGCCCGTAAGTAATATAGCTGTGGCCCACGACCCAGCCCACATCGGACGCCGCCCAGAACACATCACCGGGGTCAACATTATAGATGTTCTTCATCGTCCAGTTTAGGGCCACCAAATGGCCCGCAGTATGGCGCACTACGCCCTTCGGCGCGCCTGTTGTGCCAGACGTGTAGAGAATATAGGCGGGGTGGTTGCCTTCGACAGGGACGCATTCCGCAGGGGTGCCAAGAGCAATCGCTGCGTTCCATTCATAATCGCGGCCCTCAATCAGGTCACAAACCTCCTGTTCGCGCTGCAGGATAATGCAGGCGTCAGGCTTGTGATCGGCCAGTTCGATCGCGCCGTCTAGCAGGGGCTTGTAATGCACGATGCGGTTTGGCTCCAGACCGCAAGATGCAGCGATGATCGCTTTTGGGGTGCAATCGTCAATTCGGACAGCCAGCTCATTTGCCGCAAAGCCGCCAAAGACGACAGAATGCACGGCACCGATGCGGGCACAAGCCAGCATCGCTTCAAGCGCTTCTGGAACCATTGGCATATAAATAATAACGCGGTCACCCTTTGTGACACCTTGGGCCACCAGCGCACCGGCAAGCGCTGCAACGCGGGTTTGCAACTGAGCGAAGGTGATGGTCTCTTTGGTGTTTGTGATCGGGCTGTCATAGATGATTGCGGCCTGATCTGCGCGACCGTTCTCAACATGGCGGTCTACGGCGTTGTAACAGCCGTTCACCTTGGCGTCGGCGAACCATTCATAAAGGTCATTCCCTTTTTCGAATAGCGCGCGTGTGGGGGCTTCGATCCAGTCGATTGCCTGTGCTTGCTCCAGCCAGAATGCTTCCGGATTGTCGGCTGCTGCTTTGTAAACCTCGGCGTATCCCATCGCGTATCCCTCCCTGATGAATGTCGAATTGTTAGGCGCAGGCGGGTAGTGGCGGCAAGCGTAATACGCAAAATAGGCGGGGTTTAAGTAAATTAATTTACACCACCTTCCTGCAAATGATCCGGGTAGATCCATTTTTGTGTCTGTCGGATTTGAATGTCATTGTCGAAAATGGATGAGATTTCCCGCGGCAAATTTGCTTTGCTGAGTTCAGGTGTAGGCATAATGCCTTCATCCAACCTCAAGAAGGTCAAAACCGATGGGCGACAAGCGCGCTAACAAAGACAAACAAGCCAAACGCCGCGTAAAAGAAGTGGCCAAAGCCCAGACAGCCGCTGTCAAAGCGGCAAGCCTGACGGCATTGGTGGAGCGCAAGAAGTGAACGGGTTGGCGGGGGCAAAACCCCCGCCTTTTTCTATTTAGCCGTACTCGGCAACTGGCGTACCTGCGATGGCTGCCATGTTCAGCAATCCACGTGCCGTGATTGAGGGGGAGACCACATGCGCGCGATTGCCCATGCCCATCAGGATCGGCCCGACTTCCAGGCCGCCCCCCTTCATTTTCAGGATGTTACGCACACCGGACGCCGCGTCGGCATGGGCAAAGACCAACACGTTGGCGGGACCCTGCATGCGATTATCCGGGAACAGGCGCGCCCGCAGTTCCGGATCAAGGGCCGTGTCGATGTTCATCTCACCCTCGTAGCAGAAGTCATGGTTGCCTTCGTCCAAAATGCGGATTGCACGACGCAAACGGCTGCCGGAGCCTTCGCCCTGATTGCCGAACTGGCTTTGTGAGCACATCGCGATGTTCGGGGTCAGACCAAAGCGGCGCACATGCCGTGCCGCACCAATCGCAATTTCTGCAAGCTGTTCAGGCGTCGGGTGCTGATGGACCTGTGTGTCCGCGATAAACAGCGGACCATCCTCAAGGATCATCAGCGATAGGGAACCATGCGCGCGCCGACCGTCGCGACCCAGCACCTGATCAATATAGTTCAGATGCCAGCGGGTTTCCCCGAAGGTCCCGCAGATCAGGCTATCCGCTTCTTCGCGGTGTACCATTACCGCGCCAATGGCCGTCGTGTTGGTGCGCATAATTGCGCGGGCAATATCGGGCGACACTCCGCGCCGCGCGAGCAGATTGTGGTAGGTCTCCCAATAGTCGCGGTAGCGCGGGTCATTCTCGGGGTTAACAACGTCCACATCCCTGCCGATGTTGAGATCAAGGCCCGCACGTTCCATCCGCCGCTCGATCACTTCGGGGCGACCGATCAGGATCGGGCGCTCGGTTGTCTCTTCCAGCATCGCTTGGGCGCAGCGCAGGACACGCTCGTCCTCGCCTTCGGCAAAGACAATGCGGCGTGGAGATGTGCGCGCAGCCTGAAATACAGGGCGCATCAGCAACGCAGATTTGAAGACCGACCCGTCAAGATTGGCTTTGTAGGCGTCCAGATCTGCAATGGGGCGAGTGGCGACGCCTGTCTCCATCGCGGCGCGCGCTACGGCAGATGACACGATACCGATCAGACGTGGATCAAAGGGCTTGGGGATCAGATAATCCGCCCCGAACGAAAGCTTCTCGCCCTGATAGGCGGCAGCGGCTTCGGCCGAGGTGGTGGCGCGCGCCAGCGCCGCGATGCCTTCGATGCAAGCGATCTTCATTTCGTCATTGATGGTTGTCGCGCCGACATCCAACGCGCCGCGGAAGATGAACGGAAAGCACAAGACGTTGTTCACCTGATTGGGAAAGTCCGAGCGACCCGTCGCGATAATCGCATTGGGAGAGACCGCGCGTGCGGCATCCGGCATTATTTCAGGGTTCGGGTTGGCAAGGGCGAAAATGATCGGGGCGTCAGCCATGCGTCCAACCATTTCCGGTGACAGTACATTCGGGCCGGATAGTCCGAGGAACATATCCGCGCCGTCGATCACATCATCCAGCGTGCGCAGATCGCTTTTCTGCGCGTATTCGGATTTGATCGGGTTCATATCTTCGGTGCGGCCTTCATAAACCAGCCCGTGAATGTCGCACAGCCAGACATTCTCGCGCTTCACGCCGAGTTTCAGAAGCATGTTCAGGCAGGCGATTCCCGCTGCGCCACCGCCTGTCGAGACGATCTTGATGTCTTCGAATTTCTTGCCAGCCACAAACAACGCGTTGGTCGCCGCAGCGCCTACGACGATAGCGGTCCCGTGTTGGTCGTCATGAAAGACTGGAATGTTCATGCGCTCATTGCAGATACGTTCAACAGTAAAGCAATCGGGGGCTTTGATGTCTTCAAGGTTGATCGCACCGAACGACGGTTCAAGGGCGCAAACGATATCGGCCAGCTTTTCAGGGTCTGACTGGTTTACCTCGATGTCAAAGCAATCAATGCCCGCGAATTTTTTGAACAGGACCGCCTTACCCTCCATCACCGGCTTCGATGCCAAGGCGCCAATATTGCCCAATCCCAACACTGCGGTGCCGTTCGTGACAACCGCCACCAGATTCGCACGGCTGGTATAAAGTGCGGCAGTGGACGGGTCTTTCTCGATTTCAATGCAGGCTTCAGCCACGCCGGGGCTGTAGGCGCGGGCCAGATCACGCCCGTTCGCCAGTGGTTTGGTCGCGCGAACCTCTAGTTTGCCGGGCTTGGGAAACGCGTGATAGTCAAGGGCGGCCTGACGGGTTGAGCTGTTGTCGGACATGTGGCGGACCTCATTTCTGGATTTAGTTTAGCACTAAACTATTTTGCAGAAAGCACCAGCGGGGATTTCACGGCTGGCTGCGGGCTATCTGTTGGAAAGCAGCGATAATGTGCGCATATCGTTCAAAAAATGATCTTCTCAAAGCGGGGAAGAAAACTGTGCGAAAAACCGTCGCTTCTCAGGGCGGGCGGCGCTAGGGTGGACTGCCAAAGACCAAGGAGATGACAATGACAGACTTGCGGCAGGCCGCGGTTGCGGTGCGGGAAAAAGCATATGCGCCCTATTCAAATTTCAAGGTAGGCGCAGCGCTGCGGGGCGCATCCGGCACGATTTACAGCGGCTGCAATGTTGAGAACGTGGCCTATCCCGAAGGCACCTGCGCCGAAGCGGGGGCAATTGCCGCGATGATTGCTGCGGGCGAAACATCGTTTACCGAAGCTTATGTTGTTGCTGGGTCTCCGTTGCCAGTGACGCCCTGCGGGGGCTGCCGCCAGAAACTGGCTGAATTTGGCGCAGGCGATGTGGTGGTGACCATGTCAACGGTCGAGGGCGTGGAGCAGGCGATGAGTATTTCTGATCTGCTGCCCGGTGCTTTTGATCCCTCGTTTCTGGGGCGCTGAATGGACGCGCGCGGTATATTGGCCAAGCTACGCCATGATGAACCACTCGCAGCTGACGAGCTGACGTGGATTGCGGCAGGGCTCGCGGACGGGCGGCTGAGCGATGCGCAGGCCGGTGCCTTCGCCATGGGCGTCTGCCGGAACGGGCTAGACGAAGTCGGACGTGTGGCACTGACGCGGGCGATGTGTGCCTCGGGGCATGTTTTGACGTGGGATTTGGACAAGCCGGTACTTGATAAACATTCCACCGGGGGGGTGGGCGACTGCGTGAGCCTTGTGCTCGCGCCCGCATTGGCGGCGTGTGGTGCATATGTGCCGATGATTTCCGGACGTGGTTTGGGCCATACGGGCGGGACTTTGGACAAACTTGAGGCGATCCCCGGTGTTGGCGTGATGCTGGACGAAGCGCGGCTGCGCGCGGTTGTGGCACAGGTTGGCTGCGCTATTGTCGGGGCCACAGGTGACATCGCACCGGCAGACAAGCGGCTTTACGCTGTGCGCGATGTGACCGCTACGGTGGACAGTCTAGATCTGATTACCGCCTCGATTCTCAGTAAGAAACTGGCGGCAGGGCTGGAAGGGCTGGTGCTGGACGTCAAAGTGGGCTCCGGCGCGTTTATGAAAGATATTGGTGCTGCGCGCGACTTGGCGCAGGCGCTGGTTGGCACGGCCAATGCGGCAGGCTGCCCGACACGCGCTTTGATCAGCGACATGAGCCAACCGTTGGTGCCAAGCCTTGGCAACGCGTTGGAGGTGGCTGAAGTGATGCGCGTTCTGGGCGGCGAGTCTGAAGGCCCCATGGCAAAGCTGTCCGCGGCTCTTGGCGGTGTGTTGCTTGCGGGCGCCGGACTGGCAAAAGACGCCGATGACGGCGCTGCGAAGATCATGGCCGCAATTGCAGATGGCCGCGCCGCTGAGCGGTTCGGTGCAATGATCGCCGCTCTTGGCGGTCCCGTTCATTTCGTTGAAAGCTGGCGTCGTTTCCTGCCAGAGGCGACGGTCATGCGCGAAGTCACAGCGCCCGAAGGCGGCATTGTGCAGTCTATTGACGGAGAAGCATTAGGCCTTGCCGTCGTCGCGCTGGGCGGTGGACGTGTGGTGGAAAGTGATCCAGTTGATCCTGCGGTCGGGCTTTCGGATGTCATTCGCTTGGGCACGCGGGTTGAAAAGGGGCAGGCGCTGGCGGTTGTTCACGCAAGCCGACCAATGCAGGCTGATCGCGCGGTGGCTGCTGTACGTGCGGCAATCACATTGGGTGATGCCGCCACAAGCACGCCTGAATTGATTGTAGAACGGATAGGTTGATGGCGACACGTGCATTCTTGGTGGTCATGGATTCGGTTGGCATTGGCGGGGCGCCTGATGCGGATACATTCTTTAACGGAGATGTGCCGGATACTGGCGCCAATACGCTGGGCCATATCGCACAGGCCTGCGCCAAGGGGCTTGCCGAAGAAGGGCGCAGCGGTCCGCTTCATCTGCCTCACTTGGCGGCCTTGGGCATTGGTCCGGCAATCAAGGCTGCCAGCGGTCTAGATATCCCGACATTTGACGTACCCCTGACGGGAACGTGGGGTGCTGCGACCGAAGTCTCACGCGGAAAAGATACGCCATCAGGTCATTGGGAGCTGGCGGGGCTGCCCGTTCCTTGGGCCTGGCATTATTTCGAACGTGTCGAAAATTCCTTTGACGCAGATCTGATCGCCAAGGTCTGTGCGGCTGCGGACACTGACGGAATTCTGGGAAATTGCCACGCCCCCGGCACTGCGATCATTGAGGCACTGGGCGCCGAGCATATGCGCACGGGGCACCCGATCTGCTATACGTCGGCAGACAGTGTCTTCCAGATTGCGGCGCACGAAGAAACCTTTGGGTTGGACCGCCTGTTGAAGCTGTGCGCGGATATCGCCCCCATGCTGCATGAGATGCGGGTAGGCCGCGTGATTGCCCGCCCCTTTGTCGGGGATGTCGCTACGGGCTTTACCCGCACACCGAACAGGCGCGATTTTGCGATCATGCCGCCGCGTCCGGTGCTAAGTAACTGGGTGCAGGATGCAGGAAGGACCTGCTTTGCCGTGGGTAAGATCGGCGACATCTTTTCAATGCAGGGCTTTGATGAGGTGCGCAAAGGCCCTGACGCAAAACTGATGGAGCATTTGGGCGATCTCGTACGTGATGCGCCAGATGGCAGCCTGACCTTTGCCAATTTTGTTGAGTTCGATAGCCTCTATGGCCACCGCCGCGACGTGTCTGGTTACGCCCGCGCGTTGGAGTGGTTTGACAAGGAAATCGGCACATTGATCGCGCAGCTGCGCGAAGGTGATATAATGGTGCTGACTGCCGATCACGGCAATGATCCGACATGGATCGGCACTGACCATACGAGAGAGCGGGTGCCGGTTCTAGTGGCCGGTGCCGGAGCGGGTTCACTGGGTCAGATCGGATTTGTGGATGTAGCGGCTTTTGTTGCGGCGCATCTGGGGGTAGACGTGCCCTGAGCCGGACAGCAAGGAGACCAAAATGAGCGATCAATACCTCACCGTAGTGGATCACCCGCTGGTACAGCATAAGCTGACCATCATGCGCGACCGCGATACGCCCACGGCGGTCTTCCGCCAGCTGCTGCGCGAGATCAGCCAGCTTTTGGCCTATGAGGTCACGCGCAATCTGGCGATGACGACCAAGAAGATCGAAACGCCCATGCAGACAATGGATGCGCCAACGCTGGATGGTAAAAAGCTTGCCCTGATCAGCATTCTGCGCGCCGGTAACGGTTTGCTGGACGGTGTGCTGGAGCTTATCCCTTCGGCGCGGGTAGGGTTTGTTGGTCTGTACCGCGATGAAGAAACGCTGAAGCCGGTCCAATACTATTTTAAAGTGCCCGAAGGCATGGATGACCGACTGGTTATCGCCGTGGACCCGATGCTGGCGACAGGCAACTCATCCGTCGCCGCTATTGATTTGCTCAAAGAAGCCGGCGCGACGAATATTCGCTTTTTGTGTTTGCTTGCCTCACCCGAGGGTATCGAGCGGATGAAAGAAGCGCATCCAGATGTGCCAATTGTCACCGCATCCGTCGATGATGGCCTGAATGAGTTGGGTTATATCATGCCTGGTCTTGGTGATGCGGGTGACCGGATGTTCGGCACCAAATAGCACATCAGCTCGCCCGTATCGATCCAGCCGCAAGCTGGAATGGTTCAGGTGAGTCTTAAATGCCAGCTAATCTGTTAAATTTGAGGCGATTGTTCACGCAATCGCTTTACTCAACAGGTTTGGTTTGACATTCTGCCACAATATTCTGTGGGGGCTCTCATGAAACTAACTAGACTTGTCACTATCGCATTAATCTTGGGGTCTGGCAGCATCGGCGCGCTTTCGGCGCAAAGTTTTCCAGGCAGCACTCCGTCAGAGTTCCCGCCGACGTCTTACAAGGGCAAGCAATACGTCGACAGCCAAGGCTGTGTGTTCATTCGTGCAGGTATTGACGGCAACGTGTCCTGGGTGCCGCGTGTCACGCGCAAGCGTACCGGCGTCTGCGGGTTCAAGCCGACCTTCGCAGGTGAAGTGACACCACCACCGGAGCCGGTAGAGACGGCCGCTGTGACGCAGATTACAAATCCCACACCCGCGCCGAAGCCAAAAGCGGTAGCCAAGCCAAAGCCAAAGCCGAAGGCAGTGGCCGCAGCCCCCAAGCCCAAACCGAAGCCCAAAGTCGTGCGTCAGGTTGCGCAGCAAGCGCCGCTGATCGTTGAAAAACCAATGCAGGCTCCGGCCCCGGTTCTGAAAACATCCCGGGTTGCGGTAGCGGGACAAACAGCATGCCCCAATCGGTCACCGATTGCGCAGCAATACATGCGGGCAGGGAGGTCTGCGGTACGTTGTGGCCCGCAAGCGGCGCCCATCGTCGGCGCACGTATTTCCAGCGCACCCACACCGCGAGCAGCCACCGCAAAGGTTTCGCAACGAAATGCGGCAACTGCGCAACGCCCTGTGCAGGTCTCCCCGACCACACGGATCGTGCCGCGGCACGTCGCGGTGAACCGTGTGAATACAACAAATGTCAAAGTCCCAAGTGGCTATAAAAGCGTTTGGGAAGATGATCGCCTGAACCCGAACCGTGCAGAGCAGTCTTTGGCAGGTCATAAAGCGATGACCATGATCTGGACATCAACCGTGCCGCGCCGTTTGATCAATCAGGCCAGTGGCGCTGACGTGACGGCCTCTGTGCCACTGGTTTACCCTTACACGGATTATGTGCAGCAACAGCGTGAATTGGGCGAGGTGACAATCGTCAAACGTAACGGGCAAACGCTCAAGCGGATCGTGCGTTCTGTGACCAGCATAGTTGACCCAGAGCCGGGGCAGGCGCGCGTGGCGACTGTGCCGCGTAAACCGGTCTATTCCAGCCGCTCTACCGCACCCAAGGCTTCAACCCAGGCCACGGCCAAGCGTGTACAGCCCAAGGCTGAAGTGGCTGGTCGCGGTTACGTTCAGGTGGGCCGGTTCTCTGATGCGGCTTCAGCGCAGCGTCAGGCGAAGAAAATCCAGCGGATGGGTCTTCCGGTGCGGATCGGCGTTTCGAACCGCGGTGGTCAAACGTCGCGTCTTGTGATCGCAGGCCCGTTCGCAGGGGAGCGTGATGTGAAACGTGTCATCAACCGCTTGCGCAGTGCAGGGTTCAACGCCACGGCGCGCTAGGAACATTCAACTGTTTAACGGGATGGCCTGTCGGAGAGGATCCGGCGGGCCATTTCTTTTGCCCAAGCGGCATAAATGACGGGTCCGGGATGAAAGCCGTCTTCAGCCATGTCGCGTGAATCCAGCGTCTCGGGGAGGGGCACATAGGCGCAATCAGGCTCAGATTCGATTGCCGTAAGTAGCGCTGCGTCAAACCGCAGGGCGCGCCGCCCCAACAGCCAGCGCAGCGGATCAGGGAGCAGTGGAAAAGCACCAATAGGCGGAACCTGAGATATATAGAGCCGCTGTGCGCCAGTCCGGTCGCGTAGCAACGCGCGCAGTTTACGATGGGAACGGAGCCAACCTACCAGCGGACCACCACGTGTAACATCGTTCACGCCCAAGACGACAATCACTACGTCAAAAGCGCGCAACTCAGCCTCTTCCAAACGCTTTAACGTCGTCGGCGTTGTCGCACCGGTACTGGCGATCAGTTGCCAGTCAACTGTGTGATGTGCAGCAAGGGAAGAGACAAGTTGCCCTGTAAGGGCGCTATCTTGCGTGTCTGTACCCACACCTGCCGCAGAGCTGTCACCGATAATCAGCACTCCAAGATCAGGGCCTTGGCCGCTGCGGCCTTTCCTGGGGCCGCTCGCCTCTGGCAGGCGCAAGGCGCGTTTACGCAGAAGTATCGCTTGAACCAATAAGAGTGGTGAAAGGGCCGCTGCCACCAGCACATCGGCCCGGCTCATCCGCCGCAGATACCTTGCAGGCGCAACCACGTGCTGTCAGCGATGAGCGGTTCGGTATTTTGCCCCTGCATCGGATCGCCTTCAATCAAGGCAAGCACGGTTTCGCCCGTGATATCCCGCGCACGGGCATATGGGGTCGCGCGAACATCGGAAGCTTCAAAAAGCGCAAGCAAGTTTGTCGTGTCTGGCTCTGATCTGGGGTTGGTCATCAGATGTTCAGCATAGGAATCCAGTGCGGCGTCAGAAACATCGCCGGTTGTGAGCAGGCGGAAGTTCTCCCATGGTCCCACGACATCCAGCAATTCCGCGAGCGAGTCACGCTCGACCTGCAAAGCAAGCTCGGACAGAATATAGCCGGCCGCAACATCGGGCTCTTCCCAATCCTCGAACACCGAACGGTCCAGCACAATCACGCCGCCGGGCAGATGCAATGCAGGGCGGCCCAAGGCCGGTACCACCGCCAGCTTAACTGTTTCAAGCCGACCGCCAAGGCGGCGCAGCGCGCGCAAACCCGCGGGATCATTGCAAAGCGGACCGGTCACCCGCTCCATCCGTTCGATCAGGGCAACACCAAGTGCTTCGCGCTTGACCTGTGGCACAACGCGAAGGGTGTTGTCCCGCATCGCACCGGGCAGCCAGAAGATCATCAGCCCTGCAACCGTTGCGCCGGAAAGTCCAACCCCCAACCAGCGTAAGCGCCCCGGACGGGGGCGACTTTTGGCAATTGCCGCACGCAGGGTCTCAATGGCTTCCACCATCGCTGTTTCGTCCTCGGGAAGCTCAAGCGTTTCACCGTCGTCGCCGTCCGGGTGATAGATGGCGGGAAGGGTGCCGGGGTTGGAACGGGCCACAGCGGCTAACGACCAATGCGCGATCGCCTGATCATTCATGTCAGAAATCATCAGTGTCGCATTCCCGATCGATACAATCACCTCGCGCCGCTGCCCGTCAGGGGCAGGGCGCCAGAGGCCTGTGGCCTCAAGGCGGTCATATTTGGTTAACGCGGTCATCGGGGTGTCTGCTCGGGGTTGTTATAATTGCACATTAGCATTTGAGTGGGGCAGGGCAATGCCAGAGGACACAATGCAGATCAGACCAGCAAAGACAGATGACATCGGGGCAATCGCAAAACTATGGCATGCGCAATGGCACAGTGCACACGCGGCCGTGGTAGAGGCAGATTTGGTGCTTTCGCGCGTCGCCGCCGAATTTGACGCCCGCACCAAGGCGCATTTGCCGCAGACCTATGTGGCTGAGGTAGACGGCGCTTTGGCGGGGTTCTTTATGATTGAGGGGGACGAACTGTATCAGTTTTACGTCGGAAGCGGTCATCAGGGTAGCGGGCTGGCACAGGGGATGATGGCGCAGGCCGAGGCGCTGCTGCCCAAGCCGCGCGTGTGGTTGGCGTGTAGCGTCGGCAACGACCGGGCTGCGCGATTTTATGAAAAGTGCGGCTGGCAAAATACAGGCGAGCAAGAACTGGAGGTCGAAACTTCGTCCGGTCCCAAGCCGGTAAGCATCTGGCGCTTCGAAAAAGAGGTTTAGGCCGCTGCTGGTCTAAAGCGTCGCGGCGAGTTTGCGCAGCTCGAATTTCTGGATTTTGCCGGTCGAGGTTTTCGGCAACTCTTGAAATACGACTTTCTTGGGCGCTTTGAAACCTGCCAGTGTCTCACGGGTGAAGGCGATCAGGGTTGCTTCGTCCACGAATTCTCCGGGTTTGAGCTCTACAAAGGCACAGGGCACTTCACCCCACTTCTCATCCGGTTTTGCCACCACTGCCGCCAACATAACGGCATCATGCCCCATCAATGTGCCTTCGATTTCGACAGAGGAGATATTTTCGCCGCCTGAAATGATAATGTCCTTGGCGCGGTCGGCAATCTGGATATAGCCGTCATCATGCTGAACGGCGAGATCGCCGGAATGGAAGTACCCGCCTTTGAAAGCCTCTGACGTGGCTTCGGGGTTCTTGAAATATCCTTTCATCACCGAGTTGCCCTGAATCATGATCTCTCCCTGCGTGGTGCCATCGCGGGGAATTTCGGTCATGTTTTCATCCATGACGGTGATATGTTCCATCATTGGCATCGCGACGCCCTGCCGCGATTTCAATGCAGCGAGCGCCTTCTTATCCAGATTTGCCCAATCTGCCGCACGCCAGATACATTCTGTCACGTGCCCGTAGGTTTCGGTCAGGCCGTAGACGTGGGTGACGTTGAACCCCAAAGCCTCGATTTTGCCTAATGTGGCAGGTGCAGGCGGGGCCCCTGCGGTGAAAACCTCGACCATATGGGTGAACGTGCGGCGTTCCTGATCGCTGGCGTTGACCATCATGTTAAGCACGATAGGCGCACCGCCGAAATGGGTGACACCTTCATCTGCGATGGCGTCAAAGATAGCTTTGGCCGTAATGTCCCGACTGCACACAAGGGTGCCTCCGATCAAGGGCATCATCCATGTGTGGTTCCATCCGTTGCAATGGAACAAAGGCACAATCTGCATGAACACAGGGTGCAATACCATGCGCCAGCTGATCACGGTGCCCATGGTCATCAGGTAGGCGCCGCGGTGATGATACACCACGCCTTTGGGCCGCCCCGTGGTGCCGGATGTATAGTTCAGCGCGAGGCTCTCCCATTCATCCTGTGGCATGATCCAGTCATAATCTTCATTGCCACCGGCAAGCACATCTTCATAGACGGGATGACGCCCCGTCGCGGGAAAGCCCGCAGCCGCATCGGGTACTTCGATCAGTCGTGGGCTATCCCCCTCCACGCGCAAAGCGGCTGCCTCTGCAAGTTCGATAAACTGGGTATCGACAAGAGCAACGACCGCGCCGCCATGCTCAAAAATGTAACTCACTGTGTCGACGTCCAGCCGTGTGTTGATGGTGTTCAGCACGGCACCGCAGGCTGGCACGCCGAAATGTGCCTCTGCCTGTGCGGGTGTATTGGGCAGGAGTGTGGCGACAACATCCCCGCTTCCTACGCCCATACCCGCCAGCGCCGAGGCAAGCCGGCTGCACCGCGCGTGATATTGTGCATAGGTGACGCGGTGGTCCCCGTAGATTACCGCTGTATGACCGGCAAAGACATCGGCCGCGCGCCGCAGATGGGACAGCGGGCTGAGAGGAACATAATTGGCGGCACATTTCTCCAACCCGGTTTCGTCTTTCATCCAGCCCATTTGCAGCCCTCCCTGACAAGATTATTGCGCATACGTCCCAGCACGATATGCAGGGAGCGGAAATATGCAATCACCAAGATGGTGAAGCTGAGGGGTAGGGGCGTTTAGGATGAGTGATACCACGTTGCGGCCAGGACTTGCGGCGCTCTCTATTCTTGGTGGAATGTTTACGCTGGGTATCACCGATAACTTTGTGCCGTACATCTCTGAAACCGGTTCATTGTGGCAGTTCCATATGGTGCGCGGGATCATGGCGCTCGTGATGTTGGGGCTGATCGCAGGGATGGGTTTTGGCGTGATCAGGCCGATAAGCTGGCGGGCGGTGCTGGGGCGCAGCCTGTTTCCGGCCACGGCCATGCTTATCTATTTCGGCTGCCTTTCTGTGCTGCCGATCGGTGTCGTGGTGGCAGGACTGTTCACGGCGCCGCTGTTTGTGCTGTTGATTTCGGTCGTATTTCAGGGCGCGCGGGTTGGACCTGTGCGGATTGGGGGGGTGCTTCTTGGCTTTGTCGGCGCTCTTTTGGTGATTCAGCCTGATCCAAGCGCGTTGGATCCGGTTGCATTTCTGCCGATTGTGGCCGGGATGTTGTATGCCATCGGGGCTGTTGTCACACGGCTTTGGTGCGCACAGGAGGGAACCATTGCGCTGTCGGCGGGCTTCTTCGGGATGCTGACCATTTTCGGTGCCGTTGGTCTGGTCGTGTTGCCTGTCGGCGGGCCCGAAGGGTTTGACGGTTTTGTTGAACGGGGCTGGGTGCCGCTGACAGCTGCCATGTGGTTCTGGATCACGGTGCAGGCTGTCGGGTCCATGATCGGGATCGCGCTTATTTTTCGCGGCTACCTTTTGGGCGATGCAGGATATGTCGCCGTTTTCGAATACTCACTGTTGGTGTTCGCCAGCTTCTGGGCTTGGGTACTTTGGGGTCAAACAGTCAATCCGATGGCGCTGACTGGGATGGCGATGATTGCGGGGGCCGGTATGGTGATCACCCTACGCACCAAGGAGGCAATGCCTGTGCGTGCAGTCAAAGTACCCGAGGACGCGCCATGATCCTGTCTCGTGGCCGCGGCTATCTGTTCATCCATGCACCAAAGACGGGCGGCACCTCTATGTCGCTGGCTTTAGAGGCGCGGGCCATGAAGGATGATATCATGCTGGGCGATACGCCTAAGGCGCGGCAGCGGCGCAAGCGGACTGACGGGGTCACCTCTGCGGGGCGGTTATGGAAACACGCCACTCTTGCTGATCTGGATGGGCTTGTGAAGGAAGATGAACTTGATGCGCTGTTCATCTTTACCATGGTGCGCAACCCTTGGGACCGGATGGTGAGCTATTATCATTGGCTACAGGCCCAAAGCTTTGACCATCCATCCGTCGCCCTCGCCAAGCGGCTTGATTTCGAGACATTTGTCGCCCAGCCGATCATTGCGCAAAGTTTTACCAACTCTCCGGCGACCTCATATGTGACTGATGCCAAAGGGCGCGAGCGCGCGGATCTATTTATCCGGCTTGAGCATCTAACGCAGGATATTGCGCCGCTTGAGGCGCATTTGGGCTTCAAGTTGGACATGCCGCACGTAAACCGGAGTACGCGGCTGACCGACTACCGCGTGTCATATACCGAAGAGAGCCGCGAACGCGTGGCGCAGATGTGCGCGGCGGATATTGCGCAATTTGGCTACCGGTTCGAACACTAGCAAAGGAATCACATTTCTTTGATTTGATGCGGCGGCAGAGACGGAAAAATCCGTGGTTCGCACCTAATTCTTCCAGTTTCACGTGTAGGATTGTCCGAATAATCAACCAAATCTTAGGCCTTTCGGCTGAATTGTACCTCAGCATGGGGACAATGCCGCAAATCAGCCCCAATCATGGCGCTTACTTGCCCTGAGAATCACGAAAAGTGGTTCCAACAAAACAACGCACCACAAAGAGGGTGCAGACTAAGGGGAATGGAAACGATGTTTGGACTGGGTGCAAAAACACAACAACCTGTACACCGCGCAGTTGAGATGAGCGGCGCATATGATGGATGTATGGCAACATTGAGCCATGGTCTGATGATCGGCACGCGGGTTGCCAGCAATCTGGGCTGGCGTGCAATTGATGCACTCGCTGTTGGCGATAAGGTTCTGACCTTTGATAACGGCATGCAGGAGATCACGGAAATCCGTCGTGCCCACGTCTGGCTGGACGCACCTGAAACGGCCGACATGATGTGGCCCGTTGTCATTCCTGAAGGGGCGCTGGGCAATCGCGAAGAACTGGTGCTGCTGCCGGACCAAGGCGTGATGATCGAAAGTGATGTAGCACAGGACCTTAAGGGTGATCCGTTTGCCATCATGACCGCGCATAACCTTGTCGGGCTACGCGGTATCCACCGCCGTCAGCCGATCCAGCGGGTCGAACTGGTTGCCGTGTATTTTGACCATGACGAAGTTATCTATGCCGAAGGTGGGGCGCTTATCCATTGCCCTGCGGATATGTCGACTTTGGACAAATTCCTTGAGGCTGGTGATCAAACCTACGTGGTCTTGACTGGCGAAGAAGCAGAGGAACTGGCATTCCACATCGGTCTTGAAGACAATCTGGAAGAGGCGGCCGCGTTCGAAGGATTCCGCGCCTCTCTCTAAGACCAACGCTTAGCAAAGCTTTAGCAATTCAACCATTCCCTATGGTCTTAAAGGGGTCGCAAAAGCGGCCCCTTTTTCTGTGTTCCAGTGTCTGTTCCCACGGGCATTGAAGTTTCGCAGCAGGTACGAAAAAGGGGCGCCAGAAGCGCCCCTTTTGATTGGTTATGGTCCGTTGGTTAGGCTGCTTTGGCAGCCTTCGGGCCAAAGCGGCCATAGAACGTCTGGTTCTTCTCGGCCATTTCGCGCAGCAGGTCAGGGCATTTGAACCGCTCGCCGAATTGCGCCTCAAGTTGGTCACAGCGTTCAGCCGCATAAGGTGTCCCGATCATGTCGAGCCATGACAGGGGGCCGCCGGACCAAGGCGCAAAGCCCCAGCCAAGGATCGCACCGACATCGCCTTCGCGGATATCCATAAGAACGCCTTCTTCCAGCGCACGGACTGCTTCCAGCACCTGGACGAACATCAGACGGTCTTGGACGTCTTGCAGCGGAGGCTGCTCTTCGGCCAGCGGGTATTTGTCCTGCATGCCCTTCCAGTAGCCCAGACGTTTGCCCTTTTCGTCATAGTCGAAATAGCCCGCTTTGGACTTGCGGCCCAAGCGGCCCTGCTCTTCGAGCCAGACAATCAGATTGTCCGCTTCGGAGGCAGGATAGGCGTTGCCCATCGCGGCCTTCGTGGCGCGCATGATCTTGGTGGCCAGATCAACCGAAGTCTCATCGCCCAACTGGACAGGACCAACAGGGAAGCCAAGCATTTGTGCGGCCTGATCGATGTACCAAGGTGCCACGCCTTCGGTGATCATGCGGTTCGCTTCGCCACCGTATGGGATGATGCAGCGGTTTGCGTAGAAGAAGCGCGCATCGTTAACAACGATCGGTGTCTTGCGGATCTGGCGCACATAGTCGAGCGCTTTTGCCACCGCGCGATCGCCTGTGTTGGCACCTTTGATGATCTCGACCAGCAACATCCGCTCAACAGGAGAGAAGAAGTGGATGCCGATGAACTGTTCCTGACGGCTTGATGCTTTTGCCAGATCGGTGATCGGCAAAGTCGAGGTGTTGGAAGCAAAGATGCAATCCTCGGGGATCACGGCCTCGACCTTTTGGGTCATCTCCGCTTTCACTTTGGGGTCTTCAAACACGGCCTCGATGATCAGATCGCAGCCTTTGAGCGCGTCCAGATCAGGCGTGGCTGTGATGAGAGATAGCAGCGCTTCTTTTTTCTCCACTGTGCCTTTCTTGCGGGTAATGCCTTTGTCCAGATAGGCTTCGGAGTAGGCCTTGCCCTTGTCGGCAGCAGCTTGATCGCGGTCGATCAGCATAACTTCGATGCCAGCCTGTGCGGAAACGAGCGCGATACCCGCACCCATCATGCCCGCACCCAGTACGCCCAGCTTCTTGACGCGCTGGTCAGGGATACCTTCGGGACGCACAGCGCCTTTTTCCAGCGCTTCCTTGTTCAGGAAAAGCGAACGGATCATCGCAGAGGAGGTCGGATTCATCAGAACGGATGTAAACCAGCGTGCTTCGATCTTCAGAGCAGTGTCGAATGGCACGAGCGCGCCTTCATAAACTGCTGAAAGCAACGCTTTGGCGGCAGGGTAGACGCCTTTAGTCTTACCGTTGACCATCGCAGACGCGCCAACAAATGTCATGAAGCCTGCAGGGTGATAGGGGGCGCCACCGGGCATTTTGTAGCCTTTGGCATCCCACGGCTTGAGGATGTCGGCATCCGTGGCCGACAGAACCCACGCGCGGGCATCTGCCATTGGGTCATCGCTGACCTCGTTGATGATCCCTGCCTTTTTAGCGGCATCAGGCGACAGCATTTTGCCTTCGAGCAATAGTGGAGAAGCGGCCATAGCGCCCAACATGCGCACAAGGCGCGTGGTGCCGCCGGCACCCGGGAAAATGCCAACCTGAATTTCGGGCAAGCCGATGCGTGCTTTGGGGTTGTTGGCTGCAAACGTGCGGTGCGTGGCCAATGGCAGTTCAAGCCCGATGCCTGCGGCGGTGCCGGGCAGAACAGCAGCAACCGGCTTGCCGCCCTTGTTCGTCTTCGGGTCCATGCCTGCGCGCTCGATCTTGCGAAGCAGTTTGTGCATGCGCATCGTGCCTTCAAAGAGGCCGCGGGCGGGATCGTCGCCTGCGTCTTCTTTCATTTTTGCTAGCAGGTTCAGGTCCATTCCGCCCGCGAAAGAGCCCTCTTTGCCAGAGGTGATGATGATCCCTTTGACAGCATCGTCAGCCAGCGCCTGATCGGTTAGCGCGTCCAGTTCTTCAAGGCCTTCCACGGACATGACGTTCATGGATTTGTCGTCAACGTCCCAGGTTATCGTGGCGATGCCCTCGGCGTCTGTTTTCATGGTGAAGTCGGTCATTGTTGCCTCCATTTGGCGAATTTTTCGGAAAGGCCCGGTGCCCGATCAGAGATCGGTTTTCCCGAGCGTCCATTGTATGTGTCGGAGCGGGCTGTAGATGTGATAGAAGCGCCAGCCCTCCGGTGTTTCGGACAGTGTCATCGTGCTGTGGAACGGTTCGACGACATACTCGCTACCGACGAGGATATGCATCAGACAGGCCACGCTAAAACGATTTTCCTGTATCTTCTGGATACTCTCGACCTTGCGGTAGATGTCCGTAATGCGGCGTATCAGGACAGCCTGATGATACAGGTCGAAATCGCACCGCAGCTCTTCGGGATTGGTGATCGTATAGGCGGCCGCACCCCTGGGTTCGATCGTGATCGGCAGGCCCATCACCTGCTGATAAAGATCGAAATCCCCGGAGAGGAGCGCCTTTGTAAGACGCTCCCCTATTATGGCAAAGGTCGCCTCGTCCACGTTTATACCCGCTCGATGATGGTGGCGGCGCCCATGCCAGATGCGATGCAGAGCGTGGCAAGACCCACCTCTTTGTCCGCGCGCTCAAGCTCGTCCAGCAGCGTGCCGATGATCATCGCGCCGGTCGCGCCCAGCGGGTGACCCATCGCGATGGAGCCGCCGTTTACGTTGACCTTGTCGTGATCCACATCAAAGGCCTGCATGAAGCGCATTACAACAGAGGCAAACGCCTCGTTTACTTCGAACAGATCAATGTCTTTGATGTTCATACCGTTATCGGCAAGGATTTTCTCGGTCACTGGAACCGGACCGGTCAGCATGATGGTGGGGTCGGTGCCGATTTTTGCCGTTGCGCGGATACGTGCGCGCGGCTTAAGGCCATATTTCTCACCAAATTCCTTGTTGCCGATCAGCACGGCAGCCGCACCATCAACGATACCGGAAGAGTTACCAGCGTGGTGGATGTGGTTGATCTTTTCCAGATGCGGATATTTGAGCAATGCGACCTTGTCGAAGCCCGGCATGACTTCACCCATTTGCTGGAACGCAGGGTTCAGCGCGCCAAGGCTTTGCATGTCAGTCTGCGGGCGCATGTATTCGTCATGGCTCAGGATTTCGAGACCGTTCTGATCACGGATGGTGATGACGGATTTGTCAAAACGGCCTTCGTCCCATGCTTTCTTTGCACGCTGCTGCGATGCGATAGCAAGCTGGTCTGCCTCGTCACGGGTGAACCCGTATTCGGTCGCGATGATATCAGCAGAGATACCTTGTGGCACGAAGTACTGGTTCATCGCGATGCTTGGGTCCGCAGCAATAGCTGCTCCGTCGCTGCCCATAGGCACGCGGCCCATCATCTCAACGCCGCCAGCGATATAGGCCATGCCGGCCCCGCCGCGTACCTGATTGGCTGCAAGGTTTACAGCTTCCATGCCGGATGCGCAAAATCGGTTGATCGCAAGGCCGGGGATGCGTTCGTCAAGGTCGGAGGCAAGCACGGCAGAGCGCGCAAGGCAGCCGCCCTGTTCCATAACCTGGGTGACGTTGCCCCAGATCACGTCTTCAACTGCGTGGCCTTCAAGGTTGTTACGCTCTTTCACGGCGTTCAGCGTGAGCGCGCTCAGGCGCAGGGATGTCAGCTCGTGCAGGGCGCCGTCTTTGCGGCCTTTGCCGCGCGGCGTACGCAGAGCGTCATAGATATATGCTTCGGTCATTTGATAGTCCTTTCGATGACTTGTCTTGGGGCACACACAATGTGCATGCTTTTATGAGTTGGGCAGGGGCGCAGTTGTGTGCCCCTGCCGATTACGATCAGGCCCGATCTGCCGGAGAACCGGGCATCAGGTCATAGGGGGCTTTCCAGCCCGGTGTTTCAGAGAGGCGTGTCAGCCAAGCGTCGATGTTCGGATACGCGCTGCGGTCAAATCCGAAAGGTTCGGGATAATAGAGATACCCACAGCAGCTGAGGTCGGCGTTGGTTATGCTGTCGCCCACGATCCAGTCTCGGCCTTCTAGGTGGGCGTTCAGAAGGTCATAGGCGGCGGCGAGCCGACCCTGATTGAAGGCAATGACCTCTTTGGGTTGTTTGTCTGCGGGCAAGAAGTTCATCAAGAACCGGGTCATGCCAGCCATCGAGCTGAGCTTGTGGTTGTCCCAGAGAACCCAGCGCAGGATTTCGCGGCGTTCGGCTGCGTCTTTGCCGCCGAACTTGCCTGATTTCTCAGAGACATAATCCTGAATGACGCCCGACTGCGTCAGCTTGACGTCACCATCGACCATCACAGGCACTTCGCCCAGATTGTTGATCATCTCGCGGTAATCCGGCGTGCGTGTTTCGCCACCAAAAAAGTCCACCTTAACAGGCTCCCAATCCAGACCAGAGAGTTCCAGAGCGAGGGCCGCCTTATACGCATTGCCGCTTTCGCCGAAGCAGTAAAGTTTGATTGTCATAAGTCCGGTTCCTGTTGTTGGTCATGGTCGCGGGAAGGCCCGCGGGGGATAAAGCATCTGGCTTTGCGTGAAACGTCAGAGGTTGCGCGCGATCAGTTCCTTCATAATCTCGTTTGTGCCACCATAGATCCGCTGAACACGGGCGTCGGTCCACATCTCTCCGATGGCATATTCTTGCATGAAGCCATAGCCGCCGTGAAGTTGCAGGCATTCATCAAGGACTTCGCCCTGTGTATCGGTCAACCAGTATTTGGCCATGGCTGCACGATCTACGGTCAATTCACCGCGCAGATGTTCTGCGATGCATTGATCCAGAAATGCGCGGGCAACGATTGTTTTGGTTTTGCATTCGGCCAGCTTGAAACGGGTGTTCTGAAACTGGGTGAGGGGGCCGCCAAATGCTTCGCGTTCTTGGCAATACTGGATGGTGCGCGCGACTGCGCCTTCCATGGCACCAACGGCTTCGCAGGCAATGATCAACCGCTCTTGGGGGAGCTGCTGCATCATCTGGTAAAAGCCTTTGCCTTCTTCGCCGCCAAGGATGTTCTCCGGCGGAATTTCGACGTTGTCGAAGAACAGCTCGGACGTGTCAGATGCATGCTTGCCAATTTTCTCAAGGTTGCGGCCACGCTGGAAACCTGTGGCGCCTTCGGTTTCGACAACCACAAGGCTCACGCCCTTGGACCCCTCGGCCGGGTTCGTTTTAGCTGCAACGATGATCAAGTCGGCGTGCTGGCCGTTGGTGATAAAGGTCTTCTGGCCAGACAGGCGGTAGGCGTTACCATCCTTGATGGCCTTGGTCTTGATTGATTGCACATCCGATCCGGTTGAAGGCTCTGTCATTGCCAGAGCACCGACCATCTCGCCCGAGATCATTTTTGGCAGCCAGCGCTTCTTTTGCTCTTCGGTGCCGTAAGCCAAGACATAGTGGGCGACGATTCCCGAATGGATGCCCGTGCCCCAGCTCGCTAGATTGGCGCGGGCGGCTTCGATCAGAATAGCGGCTTCATGGCCAAAATCACCACCGGCCCCGCCGTATTCCTCTGGAATGGAAGGACAGAGCAGGCCAAGTTCAGCCGCTTCGTTCCAAGTGCTGCGGTCCATCTGGGATTGCTTGCGCCATTTTTCAAAGCGCGGTGCCCATTCCGTGTTGATGAAGTTCGCTGTCATTTCAGCAAGCATCTGGTGTTCTTCAGTCATCCATGCGGATGTTTTTGGGGCAAAATCATTCATTTTTAGTCGATCACTTTCGTCGTGCCTATGGGCAGGGTGACACCTTCAAAGTCCGGATACACTTCGCGGAGCAGTGCAATCTGGCGAGCGTCATCAATGCGGATGAGGTACCATACGCCGTCATCTTTCAGCGTAAGGGTGGAGGTGTTGGATTGTAGCTTCGAGCGGTTGCCCGAAGCCTGAATAACGGTTTGTGTCGGGATCAGGCTGTAGGGACGGCCGCTGGCTGTCGTCTGGAATGTTGCCTGATCCAATGCAATGTCGAAAAAAATCACATCAGCGTCGCGGGTTGCGTCACGTGTGGCCTTTGCCATCTCGCCGCGCAAGGTTTGTTCGGTGAGTCCCGCCTTGGCCGCAATAGCGGTGATCATCCGCGGAGGAATGACACTAAGAATTTCAGAGGAATTGCCCGCAACGACGGCGCGTTCAAAACTGGTGATGCGGGTGGAAATAGCAGCGCGGTCATCAACCGCCAAAGAATAGGGCGCCGCACATGCAGCGACGAAAAGAGCTGCGGCGATGATATATTTGCCGACCATTCTATGTCTCCCGTTGTCTTCATGCGCAAAGGATTGCGCGGTGCTGAGAAATGCCGGTCTCTCCCTCCGGCAAGTCTTATCTTTTGCGGTCGTCTAGCTCCGAATTGAACAGCCGTAGCCTTGCGATCAGGTTTTCCTCGTTCATCACGGACGAGAAGTTTTCGAACAGAAACGACAGGGCTTCCCCTTCATCCAAACCAGCGTCCACGCTGAACTTTTTGAGGCGGCGATAACCATCCTCTGTCATGGCGACAGGAAATCGGCGGGTCAGGCGAAAGCGTTTTGGCATGGTCTCTCCGTAAAGGGTGGGCGAGGACACCGTGCCCTCGCCCGACCAGCTTAGAAGTTTGCCGCTTCCAATGCCATGACCGTGTCCGCGCCCGACTGGATGCGGGTCAGGTGCAGGGCCGTAGCAGGCAGTTGGCGTGCCATGTAGTAGCGACCGGTCGCCAGCTTTGTCTCATGGAACGTGGCGTCCGACGTGCCGCTTGCCAAGGCTTCGCGAGACGCTTTGCCCATCATCGCCCACATCAGGCCAAGGCATACGTGACCGAACATGTGCATAAAGTCATTGGAGCCGGCCAGCGCGTGGTTCGGATTCTTCATGCCGTTCTGCATGAAGTACATGCCAGCAGCTTGCAGGTCCTTTGACGCCGCTTTCAGCGGTTCAATGAAGTCTTTGTCGAATGCTTCGTCCTGACCGGCGTTATCTTTGCAGAAGGTTTTTACCAGTTCAAAGAAGGCCATGACGTGCTTGCCACCATCCTGAGCAAGCTTGCGGCCCACCAGGTCAAGTGCCTGAACACCGTTCGCACCTTCATAGATCATCGCAATGCGCGCATCGCGGGTGAACTGTGACATGCCCCATTCTTCGATGTAGCCGTGGCCGCCGTATACCTGCTGGGCCTTGACGGTCATGTCATAGCCGACATCGGTCAGGAAACCCTTGATGACCGGGGTCAGCAACGACACAAGGCCGTCTGCGTTTTTGTCATCCGCGCGATGGGACGCATCGATCATTGTCGCACCCCAGAGGATGAACGCACGCGCGCCTTCAACAAAGCTTTTCTGATCCATCAGTGAGCGACGGATGTCAGGGTGGACGATCAGCGGATCGGCAGGCTTGTCTGGTGCTTCCGCACCGGTGACCGCACGGCCTTGCAGGCGATCGTTGGCATAGGCAAGCGCGTTCTGGTAGGCGACATCGGCCTGAGCCAGACCCTGCATGCCCACGCCCAGACGTGCTTCGTTCATCATGGTGAACATGGCGCGCATACCTTTATGCTCCTCGCCCAGCAGATAGCCTGTGGCTTCGTCATAGTTCATGACGCAGGTGGAGTTGCCGTGGATGCCCATTTTTTCTTCGATGGAGCCCACTGTCGCGCCATTGCGCGCGCCAAGGGAGCCGTCCTCGTTCACGTTGAACTTTGGAACGATGAACAGCGAAACACCTTTAATGCCTTCAGGGCCGCCTTCGATCTTGGCCAAAACCAGATGGATGATGTTGTCGGCCATGTCGTGTTCGCCCGAGGAGATAAAGATCTTCTGGCCGGAGATTTTGTAAGAGCCGTCCGCCTGTGGGGCGGCTTTCGTGCGCATCAGGCCCAGATCGGTGCCGCAGTGCGGCTCTGTCAGGTTCATCGTGCCGGTCCATTCGCAGCTGACCATTTTGGGCAGATACGTGTCTTTTTGCTCGTCCGAACCGTGGGCAAGGATCGCAGAGGCCGCACCGTGGGTCAGGCCCTGATACATGGTGAACGCCTGATTGGCGGCCGAGAACATCTCGCCCACGGCAGACCCGATGACGTATGGCATGTTCTGCCCGCCGTATTCTTCTGGCATGTCCAGACCGGGCCAGCCGCCCTCTTTTACCTTCTCGAAGGCTTCTTTGAAGCCGGTTGGCGTGTAGACAACACCATTCTCCAGACGGCAGCCTTCCTTGTCACCGACTGGGTTCAGCGGTGCCAGAACCTCGGAGGTCAGCTTGCCCGCTTCTTCCAGAATCGCCGATGTGAAGTCAGGCTCAAGATCGGCATAGCCCGGTGTGGAGGCTTCGGTGATTTTCAGAACATCGTGCAGAACGAACTGCATGTCTTTCGTGGGGGCGGTGTATGTTGGCATAGTGGTCTCTCTCCCTGAAACGGTATGAACAATGGTGTGCGTCAGCCGGCCTTTCGCGGTTGACGCAGGGATGAGATCATCTTCTCACCCCATTTTAGCTGGTCGCGCAGATCGTCGATCGCGCTATCAATTTCGGTGCGTTGGCGCTCAAGATCCTCAAGGCGCTTACAGGCAAGGTCATAGCTTTGCTCAAGCTGGCTCAGCTGTCCGTCGCCTTTGTAATAGAGGTCCAACAGCTGGCGGATTTCCTCAAGCGAAAAGCCAAAGCGCTTGCCGCGAAGGATTAGCTTCAGCCGCGCGCGATCGCGTTTGGTGAACAAGCGTTTTTGGCCAATCCGTTGCGGGAAAAGCAGCTCTTTAGCTTCATAAAACCGCAAGGTCCGGGGTGTGACGTCAAAGGTGTCGCACATCTCGCGAATTGTAAGTGTATCAGTACTCATAATGCTCTCACTGTTCCAATGGATCGCGGCTGGATTATTGGCATGACACCCGATACCGCCTTTGGGAACGCTTACGTAGTGATACGTGACGTCAGTTTCTAGGGTTACCTTTGGTCACGTCACGTCAATTGGAGGGTAGGTCGTTTTTCGCCTAAAAAATTCTCGGTATTGGCGAAAACCTGCGCGTTTATGCGCTGTCACGCGAATGTCTCTCAAAAGTAGAGACAGGCATTGTAGTTCCCTTCAAACTATTTCAAGCGGCGCCGACGCCACTTTGATTTAGCTTTGCGGAAGGAAAGATATGCCGACACTTGTTTTTGACGCAACGCGTCCGAAGCGCGAAGATCCCGCAGCTTTTGACATGTATCTTGAAGCCGCTGCGAAGATTGTTGAAACAGTCGCCTATGAAATGGCCACACGGGCCTCGGCCTCAACAGTCGAAGAGCTTATGGGGATCGCGTGCAGGATTGAAAAAGCCGCGGGTCGTATCCGGCCTGCTGATTAAGCGTTGTCGCCCAACGCCTTAAGCGTTTCGTCACGCAGGCGCGTCAATTCGCTAAGGGCTTCGTTTAGTTGGCGCTGTTTCTCGGCTAGCTCTTCAAGCTGGCCGTTTGCCATGTCTACCCAAGCCCGCATTTGCGCGACTGTGCCTTCGTTTTCATAGATCAGTAGCCATTGGCGGATAACTTCCAACGAAAATCCGAAACTGCGTCCGCGCAGAATCAACTCCATCCGCGCGCGTTCGCGTGCACCGTAAAACCGCGTACGCCCCTCGCGGTCAGGCGAGAGCAGTTCGATATACTCATAATACCGCAGTGTGCGTGGCGTTACGTCAAATTTTGCGCACATCTCTTTGAATGTCAGGCGGGTATCGTCGCTCATGTCTGAAAGGTCCTCCGGTCTCTTACGCTAAAAGCCCCACGCGGGATGTGCAACGGTTCCTATTGCCCTTTGTGTAAGCTGCTGCTGTAAAGGGCGGGAAAAGCGGGACAATTTATGCCGCGCAAGGAGGATACATGGTCGACCTGACAGCGCTGGCGCGCCAGTTTATCGAAGCATTGCCCCATTCCGTATTGCTAGGGATGGAACCACAGGAAATGGGTGCCGGCGTGGCGACGATCCGGATGCCCTACAAGACTGAGTTGATCGGTGATCCGGTGACAGGCGTGATCCACGGCGGGGCTGTCTCTGCCTTGATGGATACATGCTGCGGCGCTGCGGTGATGTCGCACCCCGACAACAAGGGCGGCACAGCCACGATTGATTTGCGGATAGACTATATGCGCGCTGCGACCCCGGGCCAGACAATCACGGCGCGGGCGACATGTTATCATATGACCCGCTCGGTTGCCTTTGTGCGCGCGGTCGCACTGGATGATGATACTGAGAATCCGGTGGCCACGGCCACAGGCGCCTTTACCGTGGAGGACAAACGATGACTGATCGCAAACGCCCCGAGCCGGTCCAGGTCGTCAAGCAGCGCCGCGATGCAGCCCTTGCGGCACTTGCTGGCGCAGTTCCCTACATCCGCTTTCTGGGAATAGAATTTGAGCGGCGCGGAGACGAGCTTACTGGCATAATGCCCTTCAAGCAGGAACTGATCGGCAATCCTTTGCTGCCTGCGCTTCATGGTGGTGCAACGGCTGCTTTTCTGGAAGTGACAGCGGTGATGACGCTGAACTGGTCCTATCTTTGGGAGGATCTGGAGGCGGGCAAGCTGGACCTGACCGATTGCGCGCCGCAAGATTTGCCACGTCAGCCAAAGACCGTCGATTTCACTGTGGATTATCTGCGAACAGGTCTTCCGCGCGACGCCTATGCACGGGCACGCATCACCCGCGCGGGCAGACGGTATGCGTCGGTTCAGGTTGAGGCGTGGCAGGACAACCGCGCGCGCCTCTATGCAGAGGCGATGGGGCATTTCGTCATGCCTGCCCCTCGTGACTGAAGCTGCGACCGTCAAACTAACCCACAAACGCGTGCTTAACATTGCGGTGCCCGTCGTGCTGTCGAACGCGACGGTCCCAATTTTGGGGGCTGTGGATACCGGTGTGGTCGGTCAGATCGGGTTGGCTGCTCCGATTGGTGCAGTCGGCATCGGGGCAGTCGTGCTGTCGGCTTTTTATTGGGTCTTCGGCTTTTTGCGTATGGGCACGGTGGGGCTGACCGCTCAGGCTGAGGGGCAGGGCGACACCGACGAAGTTGCGGCCTTGTTGACCCGTGCGCTGATGATCGGGATTGGCGCCGGAATTGCAATTATCGCTTTGCAAGGGGCGCTCTTTTGGGCTGCTTTTCAGGTCTCACCTGCCAGTGCAGAGGTTGAGGGGCTGGCACGTCAGTATATGGCGCTGCGGGTCTGGTCGGCGCCAGCGGCCATCGGGCTGTACGGCATCACCGGCTGGCTGATCGCACAAGAGCGCACCCGTTCTGTGCTGGTGTTGCAGGTTTGGATGAACGGCCTGAACATTGCCCTTGATTTGTGGTTCGTCATTGGGCTGGGCTGGGGAGTGCAGGGCGTGGCCCTTGCCACAGCGATCGCGGAATGGAGCGGCCTTGCGTTGGGGCTTTGGTTCTGTCGGGCGGCCTTTGCCGGTGTCGCGTGGCGGGCATGGGACCGCGTTTTTGATGCTGTGCGCTGGCGCCGTATGATGGGGGTGAATACCGATATTCTTATTCGTTCACTGCTGCTGGAAGCAATTTTTGTGAGCTTCATGTTCATGGGCGCAGGGCAGGGTGATGTGACACTGGCAGCCAATCAAGTGCTGCTACAGTTCATGATGATCGTAAGTTATGCGCTGGACGGTTTTGCCTTTTCGGCCGAAGCATTGGTTGGAAAGGCCTTCGGTCGCGGAGACCGGACGAATTTGCGCCGCGCCGCGTTACTTGCTTCGGGGTGGGGCATGGCTGCGGCGGCGTGCATGGGCGTTGGTTTTGCCCTGTTTGGGCCGGGAATTGTGGACATAATGACCACCGCACCCGAGGTGCGAGAGCAGGCGCGCATCTATCTGCCCTATCTGGTGCTGATGCCGGTTATTGGCTGCGCTGCCTTTATGCTGGACGGTATATTCGTGGGGGCAACCCGCAGCCGTGACATGCGCAATATGATGGCACTATCCTTTGGCGTTTACGCTGCCTGTGTCCTGCTTCTGGTGCCGACCTTTGGCAACCACGGGCTATGGCTGGCCATGCTGATATCGTTCGTCGCTCGTGGGCTGACCCTCGGGGCGCGGTACCCGTCACTTGAACGCGCGGCCGGTGCGTAGAGTATTTCAGCGATCCGCGTTTACAAAAGTGCCTGAATAGCCTCCGGCGGCCGACCGATGACGGCGCGGGTGCCATCAAAGGCGATCGGGCGTTCGATCAGGATCGGATTGGCCGACGCTGCGGCAAGCAGGGTAGTGTCATCATCAGTGCGCTTCAGTCCCAGTTCTTTGAACAGTTTCTCTTTGGGTCGCAGCATCTCGATCGCCGTGACGCCAAGCGCCTCACGGGCCTGCTCAAGCTCTTGAACGGTGGGTGTGTCTTCTAGGTATTTGCGCACTATATGCGTCTTCCCTGCCGCTTCGATCAAGGCGAGGGTCTGACGCGATTTAGAGCAACGCGGATTATGCCAAAGCGTTATCATAGCCACTCCTTGCGGCGGCTGGCGACAGCTTCGGAAACCGAACCAAACCCGTCTTGTGCCAAGCGCGCATCAATGCCGCGCGCAATTTCACCCACCAGCGATAGCCCGTCAAATACCAGTGCTGTATAAAGCTGTATGGCGGATGCCCCCGCGCAGATTTTCGCATAGGCTTGATCGGCGGAGCCGATGCCGCCAACCCCGATGATCGGCACATCAGTCAGGGTCGAAAGACGCGCAAGCACGCGCGTGGATTTTTCAAACAGGGGCGCGCCAGAGAGACCTCCGGCTTCTTCCTTATGGGCGGAACGCAGCCCCTCGCGTGAAAGCGTGGTGTTGGTCGCTATGATTGCAGCAACGCCCGCGTCTTGGGCCACTTGTGCCACATCTGCGATTTCGCTCTCGCTTAGATCTGGTGCGATTTTCAGCATGACGGGCGTGGTGCCGCGCACAGCCATTACGCCCTCCAACAAACCGGCGAGTGCGGCTTTGCCTTGCAAATCGCGTAGTTTTTCGGTGTTGGGGGAAGACACATTTACCGTAGCGAAATCCACGTGGTCCCGTGCGGCCTCCATGACGCGGGCGAAATCTGCCGCGCGGTCCGTGCTTGTTTTGTTTGCACCCAGATTTAGGCCGACAGGAATGGTGCGCGGTGTGGCCGCAAGACGGGCACAGATTGCTTCCATCCCGTCATTATTGAATCCAAAGCGATTGATCGCGGCGCGGTCTTCGGTCAGGCGAAACAGCCGCGGCTTGTCATTGCCCGCTTGTGGCAAAGGTGTCGCTGCGCCAACTTCGATGAACCCGAAACCTGCTTCGCTAAGAGGCTCGACAGCGGTGGCGTTCTTGTCAAAGCCGGCCGCAAGGCCCACCGGATTGGGCAGATGCATGCCTGCCAGCTCTACCGCAAGGCGCGGGGTGCTGACGGGTCCGGGGCGCGGTGTCAGGCCTGCGCGCAAGGCACGGATGGCAAGGCCGTGTGCTACTTCGGGATCAAAGCGGCGCAGCACGCTTAGGCCCATCGCCTCAATCAGCGCGCTCATCCGAATACATCCGACAGGGGCAGGGGCCGCGTGCGGACCAAGCGTGAGTTCAGGACGGCCGCCTGCCTGTGGATGACAGATTCTTTATATTCGGGGTCTGTTACCATCGCCAGAAATGCAGCGGCTTTCGGGAAGTGGACGATGAACATCGCGTCCCATGTTTCATCCGGAGCGCCGATCAGGGCGACATCAAAACCGCCCCGCCAGATAACCTTTCCTCCGACGCGGGCCAGTACCGGGCTGCTGGTTTCACTGTATTTGGCATAGGCCTGTGCACCGGTCAGGTCTTGACCCGCAAGGGAATGATCAGCTGGATACTCGGCCTTGTCAAAAAACTGCACGAGGTTAAGCATATTTATCGGGACGTCACGGTCTTGCGACTTGAAAATCTCGAACTGTTCGCGGTCTGTATCGCTATAGGTGATCATTGTGCCGCTTCTTCCAGACCCGCAGGGAACTGGTGAACCCCATCGACCAGCGGCAAAGGTTGGGCCCACACGACATCGGCAATCGCCAGCTTGCGGTACAGGTGGGGGAACAGGGCATCTCCCCGCGATACTTCCCACTTCAAGTCATCACCCAATGTCTCGGCTTCTACTGCGACAAGAAATAACTCCTCGGCTCCGGCGAAATGCTTGGCCGCGGTTTCAGCGGCCTGCGTGGCGGTTGAGAAATGGATGTAGCCATCGGCCAGATCAATGGGCGCGCCTTCGGTTTCGCCATGGTTGCGCAGGCTTTGCCATTCATCGGTGCGGAAGATTTTAAATATAAGCATAGCCGCTGTGATGCCGCTCCGCGCCGCAGGGGTCAAGGGCCAAGGCAGTGCCTGCGCTTTGGGCAGTCACCCCGCCTTGACGCAACGCAAGGTAGTTATCATCTTTGACAGCTTCGCGCGCACGCGCCACCATGTGCCCACACATTCCATTGGGGGAAACTATGAACCGATTCTTTTTGAGCGCCGCCGCCCTAAGCCTGACAGCAGGTATGGCCAGCGCTGATTATTCAATCACGATCCTGCACACGAATGACTTTCACGCGCGGTTTGAACCGATCAGCAAATATGACGGACCGTGCGGCGCGGAAGACAACACCGAAGGCAAGTGCTTTGGCGGAACGGCACGTCTGGTGACCGCTATCAAAGAAGCGCGCGGCCGGACGAACAATGCGCTGCTTGTAGATGGCGGCGACCAGTTTCAAGGCACGCTCTTCTACTCCTACTACAAGGGCAAGATGGCCGCCGAGATGATGAACAAGCTCGGCTATGACGGCATGACCGTGGGCAACCACGAATTTGATGATGGTCCAGAAGTGCTGGCGTCTTTCATGTCCGAGATCAAATTCCCCATCCTGATGTCCAATGCGGATGTCAGCGCAGAACCTTTGCTGGCTGACAAGCTGGCGAAATCAATCGTGATTGAACGCGGCGGCGAAAAGATTGGCCTGATCGGCCTGACGCCTCAGGACACGGATGAACTGGCCAGCCCGGGTGACAATGTGGTCTTCTCTGATCCGGTTGCCGCCGTGCAAGGCGAAGTGGACAAACTGACCGCAGAAGGCGTGAACAAGATCATCGTTCTTAGCCACTCCAGCTATGCGGTTGACCAAAAAGTCGCGGCAGAGACAACGGGCGTTGATGTGATCGTCGGCGGCCACTCCAACACGTTGCTGAGCAACACCAATGAGAAGGCTGAAGGGCCATATCCGACAATGGTCGGCAACACTGCGATTGTGCAGGCATATGCCTACGGCAAATATCTGGGTGAGCTGAATGTCACCTTTGACGATGCAGGCAACCTTACCGAAGCCAAGGGTGAGCCGATCCTGATCGACGCATCCTTCGCCGAGGACGCGGACACGCTGGCGCGTATAGCAGAGCTTGCCGTGCCGTTGGAGGAGCTACGTTCCAAAGTTGTCGCCGAAACAAACGAACCAATCGGCGGTGATCGTGCGGTTTGCCGTGCGCAGGAATGTTCCATGGGGAATCTGATTGCCGATGCGATGCTTGCACGGGTCGCCGATCAGGGAATCGACGTTGCCATCCAGAACAGTGGCGGCATTCGTGCCTCTATTGATGCGGGCGAAGTCACCATGGGCGATGTTCTGACCGTGCTGCCGTTCCAGAACACGCTGTCAACTTTTCAGGTTACCGGTGCGGTTTTGGTCGAAGCGCTTGAGAACGGCGTGAGCCAGGTTGAAGAAGCCGCTGGTCGCTTCCCGCAGGTGGCAGGTATGAGCTATACCTTCGACGCTGCAGCAGAGGTCGGTAGCCGTGTGTCCGATGTGATGATCGCAGGCGCGCCTGTAGAGATAGACAAGGTTTACGGCGTCGTCTCCAACAACTACGTGCGCAATGGCGGGGACGGTTATGCGATGTTCAAAACCGCGACCAACCCTTATGACTTTGGCCCCGACGTCGCTGATGTCACAGCCGAGTATCTTGCGGAAAACGCACCTTACAAGCCATTTACCGATGGCCGTATCAAGATGAAATAAGTCGCGATTAATTGAACGACCTAGGGCGCGCTCTGAAAAGAGTGCGCCCTTTTTTCATGCGTGGGTGATGCGTAGCTGGAAGCAGTTGTTGCGTGATGATCTCACATCGACAAAGGCTATCCCGCGCTGCTCTAACAAGTGGTTTGCATAGTTGGAGACATCCGCCGCGCGAACAATCTTGCCAGTCCCGTAGGATATGCGCTGATCCGATGTGTACCCCTTAAGCAGGTAGTCGTCGCGCGTAGTCAGGATCGGGGGTGGAACGCTGTAGCTGTAGGCGGGGCAATCATCGGCACATAAGAAAATCGGCCCGGTTTCGGCATAGGGCTGAAGGCCGTCAAAGGGACGGTGAGCGACGATCAACATTGCCGCCCCCTTTTCGATATCACACAGACAGTGACGGCATGGATTGCCTTGACCGTCCGAGATGGCGTGCTCGGGCGGCATGCCATATGCATCGGGGCCCCCCGCACGCAAAGCGTCGACGATTGCTGTGGCAATAGGTTGGTAGGCCAAGTTTGTCATATCGGTGCTCCTTTCCTTATCTATGACAAGGCTGCGCTACGCAAAGCGACCCGTTTTCTGCGCATTCACATTCAAGCGATCTCTGGGGTAGGGTGTGAAAAGAGACGCAGCTGGAGGAGACGGAAATGTGTGGACGCATGGCCCTGACCTTACCGCCCGAAGCCATGGCGCAGGTGTTTGCGGCGGAGCCTGCAAATACCCTGCCAGAGGGGCCGAACTATAACATCTGTCCGACGAACCAGATTGCTGTGATCACTGGCGGTCCAGAGCAACCCAGAAGGATGGAGGCCATGCGCTGGGGGCTGATCCCGCCATGGTACAAAAAACCGAACGATGGACCGCTGCTGATGAACGCCCGTGCCGAGACTGTGCTGGATAAACCCGCCTTCCGCTCTGCGGTGCATGCGCGGCGCGTGCTGGTGGTTGCCAGCGGCTTTTATGAATGGACCAAAGATGAAAGCGGGGCGCGTGATCCGTGGTATATCACCCGCCGTGACGGCGCACCGTTGGCCTTTGCAGGGTTGTGGCAGGCTTGGCAAGATCCGGAAAACGGGGAAACACTGCGCACCGTCGCCGCGCTGACGATTGGCGCGAACGAGCCTATGCAAGCAATCCACCACCGTATGCCCGTCATTGTTGAACCCGACGATTGGGCGCTTTGGTTGGGCGAAATGGGAAAGGGGGCCGCGCCGCTGATGCGGGCCGCCGATGATGATTCCTTGCACTGGCACCGCGTAAGCCGTGCGGTCAATTCCAACCGCGCGTCTGGTCCCGAACTGATCGAACCGTGGGAGCCGGAAGGCCTGAAGACCCCGCGCACCTGATATGGCGTGCGGGGCTTTGCCTTTTGACCGACACCGATCAAGGGGGCGCATTTCGGGAATGTTTCACGAAACCGTTTCCCTCATGCGCGTAATGCGCTAGAGGTTTTTTGGTTATCGCGGGTATTCCCGAAGTGGTTTAGTTGGTCTGTATGGCCGGAGTTTCGGCGAAGTTGATCTTGCCGATGATCGTGCCTTCTTCGGCGTCTTGACCGTCGATACCCGTTGAGCCGTCCGTCACGTCAGTGACGTTGTCGCCTGTACCGGTGGAGTTCGCAATCACGCCAGCGCCGCCAACACCGTCAATGCGGGTCTGGTACGTGTTGAACATACCTTTTTCGACAGTGATTGTTGCCTCTGCACCGTCAATCAGTTCAGGAGTCGCCCACGACCCGTCGCGTGATGCGATCGTGCGGGTGATGCCCGACATGTTCACGAAGGTGAGCGTATCACCGTCCTGAACATATGAAATGTCAGGGAAAAACGCGTAATCCATCATAAGGACGCGGTAGTTTTCGGCGGAGGATGCCCCTGCCGTCACTGTGAGCGCAGCCGCGGTGAAAGCTGCGCGCATCAAAATCTTGTTAAGCATTGCGATGCTCCTTGGTGTCGGCCCCCACCGTCACAGAGGATTGCTATACGGATGGAATGTGGCCGAAGTTAGGCAAGGCGCGCACTTCATTAACCATTCTCAGGCCAATCATTCGGCCTCTGTCTGTCCTTTGAGCCAGTCGCAAAAGGCCAGCAGGGGCGGCGGTGCCGGGCGGTCATCAGGCCAGACAAGGTAATAGCTGCCAATGCTTTCGGTTGTCTTGTCAGAAGCAAGGATAAGCTGACCATCGCGCAGGTACGGTTCAGCTACAAACGTGGGCAGAAGCGCAATGCCAAGCCCGTGCAAGGCAGCCTGTGCCATTGTGGCGAACTGGTCGAACATCATGCCGTGGGGCGGATCGCAGGGATGATCCACAGCCTCGAACCAGCGCGCCCAAGCGCGGGGGCGTGTTTCAAGGTGCAGTAACGGGTGACCCAGCAGATTTGCGGGGGTGTCAAATGGTGCGCCTACAAGGTCCGGCGCGCAGACCGGCACAACGATCTCTGGCATCAAAGGCAGATAATGCACACCGGGCCAATCTTCGTGGCCAAAATGAATCGCCGCGTCAAACGGGCTTGGGCCCAATGCAAAGGGATGCAGCCGTGTAGAAAGATTCACCGTTACCTCACGGTGCTCGGATGAAAAATCAGACAGCCGCGGCGCCAGCCAGTGCATCCCGAAGGCCGGCAAAATGGCGAGCGTCAGTACGCCTGACTGCCGCTCCGTTGCCGCGTTCAGCGACGCCTGCGCCAGACGCCCCAATACTTCGCGTACTTCGCGTACATATTCCGTGCCTGCCTGCGTCAGAATCAATCGCCGACCCTGCCGCGACATCAGCTGAACCCCCAACTGGCCCTCAAGTGCCTTGATCTGGCGGCTGATCGCGGACTGCGTTAGCGACAGCTCTGTTGCGGCCTGCGTGGCACTGCCCAGCCTTGCGCACGCCTCAAAGGCAAGCAGGGCAGAGACAGATGGCAAATAACGGCGCGGAGCGATCATGTATGATTAAAACTCATAGGTTGAGGATTAAGCATCGTTAGAACTTTGGCAGCTGATATGCAATAAGTCCCCCAACGCATATCGCAGTTCCCTTTTGAAAGGATACGACATGAACGCCGAAACACCAGTTCTCAAAGCCAAAGACGCACCTGATCTGGGTGCTTTCGAATGGTCCGATCCATTGCGTCTGAACGATCAGCTGCAAGAAGACGAACGGATGATCATGGAAAGCGCGCGGTCCTATGCGCAAGAAAAACTTCAGCCGCGCGTGATCAAGGCGTTTGCCGAAGAAGAAACCGATGCAGGTATCTTCCGCGAAATGGGCGACATGGGCCTGCTGGGCGTCACCGTGCCAGAAGAATACGGCGGGCTGGGCGGCTCTTATGTTTCTTACGGTCTGGTCGCCCGCGAAGTTGAGCGTGTGGACAGCGGTTACCGTTCGATGATGTCGGTTCAGTCGTCTTTGGTTATGTATCCGATCTATGCCTATGGCTCCGAAGCACAGCGCAAGAAATATCTGCCGAAACTGTCCTCGGGTGAGTTTATCGGTTGCTTCGGGCTGACAGAACCTGACGCGGGCTCCGACCCTGCAGGCATGAAGACACGTGCCGTGAAGACCGCCAATGGCTACAAGCTGACAGGGTCTAAAATGTGGATTTCAAACGCGCCGATTGCGGATGTGTTTGTTGTTTGGGCGAAGTCGGAAGAGCATGGCGGCAAGATCCGCGGCTTCATCCTTGAAAAAGGGATGAAAGGTCTCAGCGCACCCAAAATCGGCAACAAGCTTTCGCTGCGTGCGTCGATCACCGGTGAGATCGTTATGGACAATGTTGAAGTGGGCGAAGATGCGCTTTTGCCTAATGTCCAAGGTTTGAAAGGCCCGTTCGGCTGTCTGAACCGCGCACGTTACGGCATCAGTTGGGGTGTGATGGGGTCGGCCGAATTCTGCTGGCACGCTGCGCGTCAATACGGCCTGGATCGCCACCAATTCAACAAACCGTTGGCACAGACCCAGTTGTTCCAGAAAAAGCTTGCCGATATGATGACCGAGATCAGCCTTGGCTTGCAGGCGTCCTTGCAGGTTGGTCGTTTGATGGATGCGGCCAATGCCGCGCCTGAAATGATCAGCATCATCAAACGCAACAACTGCGGCAAAGCGCTTGAGATTGCGCGCCACGCCCGTGACATGCACGGCGGCAACGGCATCTCGGGTGAGTTTCAGGTCATCCGGCACATGATGAACCTTGAGACGGTCAACACCTACGAAGGCACGCATGATGTGCACGCGCTGATCCTCGGGCGTGCGCAAACTGGCTTACAGGCGTTTTTCTAAGAATTATCCCCAGTAACGATTTTTTTCCTGAGTACATACTTCCCGCGCAACGTCTGTTGCGCGGGTTTTTTTGTTTCTGGAAATCGTCACTTGGCAGCTGTCATTGACGTACTTGAGGAAACTCTCAAAGAATATGCAGATCGCGGGCCGGACCGATAAGGAGCAGATCATGCAGATTTTTGATGGGCACAATGATGCCTTGAGCAGGCTTTGGGGCACCACCACTGATCCGGTCGGCGAGTTTGCAAAACCTGTCGGCCATGTGAACACCCCTCACGCCCGTGCCGGCGGATTGAGCGGTGGATTTTTTGCCCTGTATTCGTCAGTAGAAAAACGCGCGTTCGACTTCACTATTTTCGACGGTGGAGGAGTGGCACTGCCACTTGCTCCCGCTATGCCAGCCGCTCAGGCGTTGGAGCCGGTTATCGCGCAGGCCGGGATAGCGCAGCAGCTTCACGCCGCAGGACAGATCGAGATTTGCACATCTACCGCGCAATTGGGGCGCGCTTTCGTCAGCGACCCAATCGCCTGCGTTCTGCATCTGGAAGGGGCTGATTGCATCGGTCCCGAGATGTGGGAGCTGGATGCCCTGCATGCGATGGGCCTACGCTCGCTTGGGCCTGTGTGGTCGCGCCCGAACATCTTTGGTGAGGGTGTGCCGTTTTCACATGGTACGGATGGAGATACGGGGGGTGGGCTTACCAGTGCGGGGCAGGCGCTGGTCGCAAAGTGTAAGGCGATGGGGGTCATGGTCGATACCTCCCACCTGACGCTCAGGGGGTTTTGGGATGTGGCAGAAGAGGACCTGCCGCTGGTGGCGACGCATTCAAATGCATGTGCTGTGGCACTAAACGCGCGCAACCTGACCGATGACCAGTTGCGCGCAATCGGGCAAACCGGCGGCATGGTTGGTCTCAATTTTGCCAGTCTGTATCTAAGTGATGATGGTTGGGCACAGGGACAAGCCACGCTGACGGATTGCCTGCGACAGCTTGATCATCTGATCGCTGTCGCAGGAGAAGACCACGTCGGGCTTGGCTCTGACTTTGACGGTGCGCCGATGCCGCAGGGCATGTCCCATGCAGGGAATCTGCCTGCGCTGCTGGATGCCATGCGCGCCGCCGGCTATGGAGAGGCGTTGATTGCCAAGCTCGCGCATGAGAACTGGTTGGATTTCCTCAGCCGTCAACTGAACCCCTAGTCGCGCGGCGCAGGCGCCCCCCCTTCGAAGCAGTTGCCGTTGACGTAGTCGCAAGGCTCTTCTCGCATTTCCAGATGCAAGCCGGTTCCGGTATACGGATGCGCCCGTGCAAGGTCTTCGTCCACTTCTATCCCAAGACCGGGTGCCGTTGGGGCGGTGATAAAACCGTCCTCTACCCGAATGCTGCCCTTGATGAGCTGGTCGTGAAAGGGTGTTTCTATCGTTTCAGCCATAAGCAGGTTGGGGATGCTCACCGCCAGATGAATATTGGCGGCCCATTCCACAGGCCCCGCATAGAGATGCGGTGCCATCTGCGCGTTATAGACTTCGGCCATGGCCGCGACTTTTTTCATTTCCCAGATGCCACCGGCGCGGCCCAGAGCAGGCTGCAAGATCGTGGCAGCCCCTGCGCGCAGGACAGGCGCGAACTCTGCCTTGGTGGTCAAACGCTCTCCTGTGGCGATGGGGATGCGGACAGCGCCTGCGACCTTTGCCATCTCGGCCACACTATCCGGTGGAATGGGTTCTTCGTACCAAAGCGGGCTATAGGGTTCCAGCGCCTGACCAAGCCGTATCGCACCTGCCGTGGTGAACTGGCCGTGTGTGCCGAACAGCAGGTCAGCCCGATCGCCGACAGCTTCGCGGATCGCACGGCAGAAGGCGACGGATTGCGAGATATCGCTCATCGCCGGCATATGGCCGCCGCGGCGCGTGTAGGGGCCGGCAGGATCAAATTTCACGGCTGTAAAACCGCGGTTTACGGCATCAAGCGCGGATTCCGCGGCCATCTCGGGCGAGGCCCAGAAGGTGTTTATGTAATGGTGTGGTAGCGGGTAGAGATATGTATAGGCGCGTACCCGTTCGTTCATCACCCCACCGAGCAGCGCATAAACAGGGCGATCACGGGCCTTTCCCAAGATATCCCAGCAGGCGATCTCAAGGCCGGAAAACGCGCCCATGACCGTAAGATCAGGCCGCTGTGTGAAGCCGGACGAATATGCGCGCCGGAACATCATTTCGATGTTCTCGGGATTTTCTCCGGCCATATGGCGCGCGAACACATCCTCGATCACACCGCGCATGGCGTCTGGCCCAACTGAAGAGGCATAACATTCCCCCCAGCCGACAATCCCGCATGCCGTGGTCAGTTTAACCAGTATCCAATACCGTCCGCCCCAGCCCGGTGCGGGCGGTGCTGTGACGATGATGTCCAAATCTTTTAAGTGCATCCGGTCACTCTCTGTTTTGTGCTGTTTGTTTTTGGTCTGCCGCCTAGCGGTCAAGCAAGATGACGTTGCGCCGCGCGCCGCCTGTCTTGGTGTCGGCAATTGCTTCGTTGATCTGTTCCAGCTTCCAGCGACCCGAGATCAGTTCGTCCAGTTTCAGACGCCCCTGTGAATAGAGATCGACCATCCAGGGAATGTCGCGTTGAATAACGACATCGCCCATTTTGGAGCCCACCATGCCCTGACCTACAGCGGCGAGGACGACCGGCTCATAAGATGACTTCTGGCCAGAGTGGGGCATGCCGACCATCACAACCTTGCCACCAAAGGCAAGGTATCTTGGGGCGGTGTCATAGGCAGGAATTGCGCCAACGGTGACAATCACAGCATCTGCGCCGCGACCCATCGCGCGTTTCGCGGCTGTCCACGGTTTGGCCTCGGTCGCGAGGATGCCATCGGTTGCACCGAATTCGCGTGCAACTTCCAGTTTTTCCTCGCTCATGTCCACGGCCACAATCCGCCGCGCACCAGCAATACGCGCGCCTTGGATCGCATTGAGGCCAACACCGCCCGCACCAATCACGACCACATCCTGGCCAGCGCGAAGCCCTGCGGCATTTACCACAGCGCCCACACCAGTGATCACGCCGCAAGCAATTAGTGCTGCACATTCCATTGGAATGTCATTGCCGATTTTCACAACCTGCCGTTGGTCAACCACCACTGCTTCGGCGAAAGCGCCACACGCCATTGCCTGATGCAGCGTGCCGCCGTCGGCTGTTTTGATCGGCCCTTTGTCACCATCGTATGGCGTGCTGCACAGTGTCGGCGCGCCGCCCGCACAAGTGGGGCAAGTGCCACAGGAGCGGATCAGCGTGACAACCACGTTGTCACCCACCGCGATGCCGTTGACACCCGTACCCACAGCACTGACCTTGCCAGCAGCCTCGTGCCCGTAAACAGCGGGGAGCGATCCGCCCCATGCACCTTCGGCAAATGAGATGTCTGAATGGCAGATGGCAACCGCGTCCAGATCAACCTTGATTTCGCCTGCTTCCGGCGCGCGCAGAATGATCTCTTCGAGCTTCAGCGGAGCGCCAAACTCATGGCATACGGCAGCTTTGATCTTTTGCATGGAACTTCCTTTGGCTAGTTTTCGGCAGCCTTGCGCAGATAATGGCTGCCGACAAGGTATTTTCGGAACCTTACGATCTACGTCACGTCAACTACTGCGCCGGGTCCCGATCAACAGGGCGGCCAAGCCGACCGTGCTCAGCCCGGCCGCCAGCAAGAAAGGTGCCCCCGGCAGGTATATCGGCGCCTGCGCGTCAGTGAATTGTGCGAAGGTGTAGGTCATCACCAATGGCGAAAGGATCATCGCCAAGGCCGAAGCTGATGTGAGCGCGCCTTGCAACTCTCCCTGAGCATCGTCAGCCACACGCGCGGACATGATCCCTTGAAGTGCCGGCGGTATGATCCCACCCATGGATGCCAGCGGTGTCAGCAGCAGCACCCACGTGCCGGAACTTACGACTGCGATCAGGATGAGGCTGGCGATGCTGAAAAGATGGCCGGCAATGACGGTTCCGCGCTCTCCTAGTTTCTTGAGGATTGGCCGGATCAGTCCGCCCTGTATCAAGGCCATCGTGATTCCGAATAGGCCCAGCGATAGCCCCACTGTCGCAGGGGTCCAGTCGAATCGTTCTTTGCCGAAATAGGGCCAGACCGAAGGGTAAACCGCAAAACCGACGTGATAGATGAAATAGATCACCAAAAGACGTGTCACGCCGGGCAGTCGCCCCAAAGCGCGCAAAGCGCCTAGCGGGTTGGCACGGCGCCAGTTGAAGGCGCGGCGCGTGGCATCTGTCACCGTCTCTTTCAGCACGATCCAACCGAATATCGCGTTTGATCCTGCCAGAACAGCGGCCAGCCAGAACGGGGCGCGCGTGCCGTATTCGGCTAACAGTCCCCCCAGAAGCGGACCCAGAACAAATCCCGCCCCGAAAGCCGCGCCCACCAAGCCAAAGCGCGCCGCGCGTTCGTGCGGCGCCGAGATGTCAGCCATATAGGCCGAAGCAGTGCTTTGTGTGGCTGCCGTAATGCCCCCGATGACCCGCCCGAGAACGAGCAGCCAGATGGTGCCGGCAACGGCCATCAAAACATAATCCAGGGCCATGATCGCAAGCGCGATCAATAGCACCGGCCTGCGTCCAAACCGGTCTGACAGCCCACCGACCACCGGACCGAACAGAAATTGCATAACGGCGAAAGTGGTTGACAGAATTCCGCCCCAGATCGCGGCCTCGGCCAAAGAGCCGCCATCCACGTCTTGGATGAGATCGGGCATCACAGGGATGATCAGACCAATGCCCATGGCATCTATCATCACCGTCAGCAGAATGAAAATAACCGGAAGGCGCATTTTACTATAGTGCCTTGACCCGTGCAGCGAAATCGCGTGCCTCTTTTGGTGCAAGGCCCAGCGCCTGCCCGGCGTCAAACAGACCGTCCGGCAAATCAGGATGCGCCGCACGTGCAATCGCCTCCAGTTCGGTCCCTGTTTCTTGTGCTTTGCTGCACAGGGATTTTGTCTCGGCCTGTGCTTGCGGGCGTGGCATGGTTTGCGCCAGCGCAAAGCTGAGAGCTTCGGCGTGGATCAGGCCAAGCCCGCCTTTCAGAGTTTGCGCCATACGGTTCGCATCCGGCTCAATGCCAGCGGCCAACACCTTGGCGTGTTGTAGGGCGCATGCAGCGGTAAGCGCGATTTGCGGCAGGACCATCCACTCTGTAAACCATGCAGCGCCATCGCGCTGGTTTAGGTGCTGTGTAGCAGGGGCAAGTGCCGCGCGCAGGCCAGTCATCTGGTGGCCCAGCGCCTGCAACGCCGACGGGGCAACCGGGTTTTGTTTCTGCGGCATCGTAGAAGACGCCCCTGCAGCACCCAAACGGACTTCGGCTGTCTCTGACCCTGTCAGTGAGATCAGGGTCGCGCCCATACGGGACAGTACGGAGGTGACTTGTGCCAGCCAGTCAGCGATCCTCAATATCGGGCCGCGGTCTACATGCCAGCTGCGCACCGGATCGTTCAGGCCCAACCCCTCGGCAAGTGCTGTGCGGGTTTGGGCTGCATCCGGACCCAAAGCGTCGGACGTTCCCGCAGCACCAGAGAGCGATACAAACAGCGATGATGACCGGAGCGCGGGCAGGGCCTCCAATAGATCGCATAGCGAATGCCCCCAATCAGCCAGAACAGCGCCCCAACTGGTTGGCGTGGCTTGCTGACCATATGTGCGGCCTGCCATTGGTGTATCGGCGTGTTGCGCAGCCTTCTGGCCCAAAGCTTTTATGATGCTGCGCAGATCTGTTTCAGCGAGCAATAAAAGTTGCCGTAATCGCAGCATAAGACCGGTGTCTATGATGTCTTGCGATGTGGCACCCCAATGCACGAATTGCGCGTGCTCGGGGGCGTTCATCTCTGCGCGGAATGCGGCCACTAGGCCGGGCACGCTCACCCCATTCTCGCCAGTGGCTTTTGCAATCGCACCCGGGTCGACCTGAATCTCAAGGGTGGCGCGCTGAATGGCCTTTGCGCTTAGCTCGGGGATGATGCCCTGTGCGCCTTGCGCCTTGGCAAGCGCCCCTTCGACCAGCAGCATGGCGCGGATTGCAGCGGTGTCCGAAAAAAGTCGGCCGGCCTCTCCCGTAGGGAACAAATGCGCGTAAAGGGGGCTGTCAAAAACACTTGCTGCCATTGGGTCGTTCGCTCCGTCTGTGTCGGTGGTATTAAGTGCGGAGGCCTTTATGGGCCGCGCCATCGGGTGTCTGGTCAGACATGCCCTACACTTTTCAGGAAGTCACCCAGTATACGCGCGAATTCTTCTGGCTGTTCGACGCAGGGCAGGTGGCCTGCACGCCGGATCAGGTGGAACTTCGAGGCGGGTATCAGATCGGTCGTTTCACGTACCAGATCGGGCGGAGTGGAGCCGTCTTCAGAGCCAGCGATGCCCAGACAGGGTAGGCGTAGACCGCTTGTCGGCGTGAAAAAATCCGTTCCAGAAATCGCAGCGGAGCAACCGGCATAGCCGTCATCCGCCTGCTGCACGAGCATGTTGCGCCACAACTCCAACTCAGGTTTGGCGCGGAATTCGGCAGAGAACCACCGCTCCATCACCGCATCCGCCAAGCTTTCGACGCCGCCCGCACGTACCGCCGCTATCCGTTCATCCCAAAGTGGTGGATTGCCGATTTTCGCGGCCGTATTGCTCAGCACCATTGCGCGGATCAGGTCCAGTCGTTTGACAGCCAAACCCTGGGCGATCATGCCGCCGATGCTAAGGCCGACAAAAACGCATTCCTTCACTTCGAGGTGGTCAAGAAGCCGCTCGCAATCAGTAATCAGCGATCCCATTTTGTAAGGGCCTGAGGGGATGGTCGACAGGCCATGTCCACGTTTATCCCAGCGGATGATGCGCAGCCCTTCGGGCAGAAGGGGCAATATCGGGTCCCACAGGCGCATGTCTGTGCCCAGCGAATTGGCAAATACCACCGGCGCCCCGTCGGCAGGGCCATCTACGCGGTAGTGAATACGGACATCTCCGGCGTCGAACAATTGCATTATGCGTCCCCTTTCAGAGTGATATGGGCCATGATCTGACCGTGATCGGAGGCGAGTTTGTTGTAGGGTGCTTCAGCGTGGCTGCCATCCGTCAGATGGTCATTGAGCACGCTGAAATAGGTCATTTCGCCGATGGAATCGCTGCTTTCGGGCAAGAAGTGGCGTGACATGTAAATCTGGTCGATGCTTTCATACACGCCACCGAAGGCGGTGGTGAAAACCATGTCGCGTAGCGATTTGCGCACGAACAGTTTTTCCGCCGAATGCAGACGCACGGATTGAATGTCTTCGGTGATCTGCACGGACTCCTCGTCGGAATACCGATCTGCTGCGTGTTGGGCATCATGGCGCAGCATCCACGCATAGTTCTTGAACGGTATCTCGCCGGAAATGATCTCAGAACTGACAGCATTCTGTGCATCGTTCAGATCGCCCAGAACAATGACGGGATTGCCTGATTGCAGTTCCTGCACAATCGCGCCGCGTAGAACCCATGCTTCTGCCATGCGCCGCATTGCTGCACGGGCCGATCCCAGCGCGCGACCCACCGGATCATAGTCGGTGAGATCGGCCTCTGGTGCGGGGGCACCGTTCGCGGGGCGGATGAATTCGCCTAGTTTCGATTTCAGGTGGCAGTTGAAGACCGTGATTACCTGATCTCCGACCGGTATGCGTACCTTAAGGATGGGGCGGCTTAGACGAGAGATGCGGAAAAATCCGCCGTCCTCACCATCATCTGAAAATGGTATATCCAAAGGGCGTCCAAGATCCTGAATGATCTCCGGATCTTCGGCAAAGCCAAAGCGCGACAGCACCGCGAGCCCGGGACGCCGTTCGCCCGGCGCACCGTCATTCATATTGGGGGCAAACACGATCTCGGCGTCACGGTAGCTGCCATAGGCAAGCTTCGTAAATATCGCGCGTTTGCGATAGCGTTTGGTGCCATCCGGCAGGGAAAAGTCATTGTGGGCAGCACCGTAGGTATCTGCCAAGCCTATGACATCACGAAGGGCTTCTTCATCAAAGATTTCCTGAAAGCCGATGATATCGGCGTCCAATGTGACCATTTGGTCTGCCAGCCAGTCGCGCTTCCATGCGTATTCCTCAGGCGTATAGGACTGGAAGCGGTAATATTCACTGTTCGGACCGATCAGGTTCTTTGCGTTAAAGCTGGAGAGCGTAAAATCCGTCATAAACGTTCCAGCGCGCGGGCAAACATGGCCGGATCGACGTTGCCACCCGAGATGGTGACGATCACGTCCTCACTCTCAATCTCGTCCTTGCGCGAAAGTGCTGCGGCAAGCGCGGCGGCGCCCCCCGGTTCCGCCACCACCTTGAGCCGCAAGAACGCCTGCGCCATGGCATCAAGGACTTCATCTTCTGACACTACCAGACCGGGGCCGCACAGGCGGTGCAGATGCGGCCATGTCAGGTCACCTGCCTGGGGGGTAATGATCGCATCACATATGTTGCCGGATAGGGACGGGTTGCGTTCGATCTTGCCTGCGCGCAGGGAGCGGGCCACATCGTCAAAACCCGCAGGTTCCGCCGGACGTACCCGCAGGGTCGGGGCATCAGCCTCTAACGCGAGGGCGATACCAGAGGTCAGCCCGCCGCCGCCGCAGCAGACGATAACGTCAGCGTTTTTGATACCCAGTGCATTGGCGTCTTCGGCGATTTCCAGACCACAGGTCCCCTGACCGGCAATCACTTGTGGATCATCGAAAGGTTTGACAAGCGTTAGACCTCTCTCTTCGCTCAGGCGCGCACCGATCTCGTCACGGGATTCTGTTGTGCGGTCGTATAGGACCACTTCGGCGCCATATGCTTTTGTGTTGGCGATTTTAAGCGCTGGTGCATCGGACGGCATTATAATCACCGCATTGGTGCCGTGCATCTTGGCAGCCAGCGCAACACCCTGCGCATGGTTGCCAGAAGAAAAAGCGATCACGCCACGCGCACGGGTCTTTTCATCCATCGCAGACAGGGCGCTATAGGCACCACGGAATTTGAAGCTGCCAGTGTGTTGCAGACATTCGGGTTTGACCCAGACACGGCGACCCGCGATAGCGTCAAGAAAGCGTGAGGTAAGCAGAGGCGTGCGCTGGGCAAACCCGTCGATGCGTTTCGCGGCAGCGCGGATCATGTCGATGTTCATCGGATAGTCTCGATCCATTTATGCAGGGCGGCGACGGCCTCTGGTTCATCCAGAAACGGAATATGGCCACGATCGGGCACGCGGCCCAAGATCATGTCGGGTCGGCGTTCTTGCATCTCCGCTACCGTTTCTTCGGTCAGCAGGTTTGAATTCAAGCCCCAGATCAGTGCCAGCGGTAGGTCTGTCAGCGCGTCAAAGAATGGCCACAGGTCCGGCATCATCTTTTCGCCAGCGGCTAGAACGGCATCGCGCAGATGCTTGTCATAAGTGATGTGCAAGCCTTCTGCATCCTGAGTGTAGTGCTTTTGCGCTTCCTCCAGCCAACGGCCTTCTGGCACGTTGCTGAATTCGGGAAAGGCGCGGGCCATGGCCTCGGCGGCTTCTTCATGTGTCTTGGCGGCAGGGTTGCGCCCGATGTAGTTCTTGATGGTCTCCATTCCCGTAGGCGCAATCACGGGCCCGACATCATTCAGCGCCACGCCCAGCAGGCGTTGCTTTGCGCCCATTGCCAGCCCCATCGCGTTGAGCCCACCGCGCGAGGTGCCAAGGATCGCTACTTTTTCCAAGCCAAGGTGGTCAAGCAATTCTGTCACATCGCGGCATTCCACCGGCAAAGTGTAATTCGTCCATTCGGGATCGAAATCAGAGCGCCCACGGCCGCGGTAGTCCAGCTTGATCAGCCGGTGCTCCGCTAGATGCGGTGTGACATAGTCAAAGTCAGCGGTGGTGCGGGTAAGGCCTGCAAGGCACAGGATCGGCAGGCCGGCACCTTCATCGGTATAGTAAAGCGACAGGCCATCGGAACTGGTAAATGTCGCCATCACACACCAGCCAATGCCGGAATGCCGGTCAGATCAGTGAGCATATGTGCAGGTGTCCACGGAAGCCGGTCGACAGGATCGCCTGCGCGGTTTACCCAAGCTGTGGTAAATCCATAGCCGGTTGCCGCGCCCGCATCCCAACCGTTTGACGATACAAACAGCACTTCGTCTTTGGCACAGCCGAAGGTCTGACCGACCAGATCATAAATCCGCGCGTCAGGTTTGAATATGCCAACACTCTCAACCGACAAAAGTGCATCCAGCGCGCCATCTATACCTGCGCTGTCTACAGCGCCGCGCAGCATCGCAGGAGATCCGTTCGAAAGGATGCCGGTGTTCAAACCCGCCGCCTTGAGAGTTTGCAGCATGGCTGGCACCTCCGCATAGGCGCCAAGCTCCCAATAGAGTTGCAACAGGCGTTCGCGCAGCGCCGCATCGCCCCCGTGGCCGGTTTTCTCCAGAGCCCAATCCAGACCTTCCTGAGTGACTTGCCAGAAATCACAATGCGCGTTTGTGATGGCGCGCAGCCAGCTGTATTGAAGCTGTTTGAGACGCCAGTGTTCGGCCAAGGCGGGCCAGTCGTCTTTGATGGCGGAAAAGTCAGGCTCTGATGCGGCTTGCCGTGCGGCGGCTGCCACATCGAAAAGCGTGCCGTAGGCGTCAAAGATGCAGGTGGTGATGGGCATAGGGGCTCCGCACGGTTTGGGGTTATTTGTCTGCACAGTGGCATGGGGCAGGCATGTGGAAAAGGGTGAAAAGGGGGTTGTGGTTTTGTGCGTGGCTTGAAAAGGTATGGCCATCTTTCGGAGCACCTGCGCAGATACGCGGCCTCCGCCACATTTTCCCTATCAGACTGGAGACAACACATGGCCGAAGTTAAGGCAGGCGACACTGTACATTTGCACTATACTGGTACGCTACTGGATGGGACGACTTTTGACAGCTCGGAAGGGCGCGACCCTTTGCAGTTTACTGTGGGTTCCGGCCAGATCATCCCGGGTCTGGACGTAGCGATCCCCGGCATGCAGGTGGGTGACAAGAAAGTAGTCAGCATCGGTGCGGATGATGCTTACGGTCAGGTGAACCCTGACATGCGTCAGGCTGTGCCGCGCGAAGGCATCCCGGCGGAAATTCCACTGGAAGTCGGCCTGCAGCTGCAGATGCAAACACCGGACGGTCAGGCTATGCCGGTGACTGTGGTTGAAGTGGATGAGGCGACAGTTACGCTGGACGCAAATCATCCGCTGGCAGGCAAAGATTTGCAGTTTGATATCGAACTGGTGAAAATCGACGCCGTTTGAGGAATTGGCCGGGTAGGGGGCGCTGCCCCCGCCCGTGCCGAAGGCACAGGCCCCCCGGGATATTTTCAGCCAAAAGAAATAGGATGCCGTCCAGAGTTCTGGGCGGCATTTTTTTCTTACGGGCGCCGTAGCAGGATTGGGAACCAGTCCTCTCGGAGAGTCTGGCCTTGCGTCATGTTGTGACCCGGAAATGGCGGCGAAGTAGGCCCGGGGCGTTGTGTGTAGCGTGCATCATCGCCAAGCAAGCGTAGCGAAAATGCGCGGCGGCGGCTTTGCGAAGAGTTGCCGCGGGCGCCATGCAGTATTCCATAGTTGAAGGCGACAGCATCACCGGGCGCCATGTGCCATTCGCGGATGTCCATATCTTCGGCATCCGGGTCTGGAACCGGCATATAGGGGGCCGGATCGAAGAAAGGTTCATTCTTGGCCCAGCGGGTGGGAAGAACGGGTTTTTCCCACATATGTGAGCCTGCCACGCAGCGCAGTGTTGCATCTGTCACAGGATCGAGCGGGGACCAGAAGCTGACGGTTTGGCGTCCTTCGACAAAGTAGTAGGGACCGTCCTGATGCCACGGCGTTGCCATGGAGGTCCCCGGTTCTTTGACCAGAACATGATCATGAAAGAGTTGCACGCTGTTGGAGCCCATCAAGTCGGCTGCCACCTCGGCTGCCGCTGAGGTCTGGATCACTTCTTGGAATTCGGGGATGCGCTGCCAGTTGCAATAGTCGTCGAAAAAACGGCCGGTCTCACCTGCTTTGTCGTTATTGGAGGCGTAGGGGCCGGGTTTTGCGATGTTGCGTTCGACCCCTGCGCGCAGGGTCTCAACGTGATCTGCAAATAATCCGCGGATGATCACGACGCCATCCCGTTGATAGGTGTCGATGCAGTTTTGCGTCACCAACGGGTGGGGCATCAGGCTTTTTTGCGCAGGCGGATCACGACGTCCACGCTTGCGATCTCGGCACCTTCTGGCGCGTCCGGCAGCTGCGCGATCACCAGTTGGTCGGAAGGAGCATCAGTCAGGCGTGCTTCGTCTTCCCAAAAGAAGTGCGGATGATCGTGTGTGTTCGTGTCAAAATAGCTACGAGAACCGTCTACGGTTACTTCTTGCAGCAGGCCCGCATCGCAGAAGGCACGCAACGTGTTGTAAACCGTCGCAAGCGAGACGCTGTCCGCACCATCTTTGGCGGCTTCAAAAAGGCTCTCTGCTGTTACATGGCGGTGCTGGCCATCGCCGACCAGAAGAGACGCCAGTGTCAAACGCTGGCGCGTCGGGCGCAACCCTGCGGTCGCAAGCCATTTGGTTCCGGTTTCCAGATGGGTATCAGACATGTCGGACCTCTTTGCGGACTACCATCTAATATAGGGGGCGATGGCTCTGATTTTCAATTGCAAATGCAGCGATAGATGGCGGGAGTGCCGGGTTCGGCGCGAAAACAGCAGCTTTGGGACTGGTCATGTGTCTAATGGGACGCGGTGCGCCCTTGCAGCTTGGCTGGGCAGAGTGTTACTTGGGCCCCATTACAAAGATGCGCAGGAGAGCAACCCGATGGCAGATTACCCCACCAGCTTTGACAAAGAAGACCTGCTGAAATGCGCACGTGGCGAATTGTTCGGCCCCGGCAATGCGCAATTGCCGGCACCTCCCATGTTGATGATGGACCGTATTACCGAAGTTTCGGCGGATGGCGGTGCACATGGCAAGGGCCACATCGTGGCCGAGTTCGATATCAATCCGGATTTGTGGTTCTTTGAGTGCCATTTTCCTGGCAATCCGATCATGCCCGGCTGTCTTGGCCTTGACGGTTTGTGGCAGTTGACGGGGTTCAACCTTGGCTGGCGCGGCTGGCTCGGGCGTGGCTATGCGCTGGGCGTAGGCGAGGTGAAGCTCACCGGTATGGTCCGCCCTGATCGCAAAATGCTGACCTACAAAATCGACTTCACCAAAGCAATCCAGACGCGCCGCCTCACCATGGGTGTTGCTGACGGCATCGTCGAGGCAGACGGCGAAGTCATTTATCAGGTCAAGGACATGAAGGTCGCTTTGTCAGAAAGCTGATATGAAAATGCCCTGCTCCGGTCCGGTATGCCATTAAGGCAACGGGACTGGGCAGGGCACATTCTAGGGCAAAACGCGCTTTAGGCTGATTGCATGTCCTGCGCTTTGCCATCGTGGGTGCCGTTTACAGCTGCATCGGCCAAGACGTATGCAACGTCTGCGCGGCGCGCTTGCGCAGATTTATCCACGTCAGACCCCAACTTGATGCTGTCCGATCGGTCTCCGTCCGTCAGCGCAACCGGGCGCAGGATGGAGTAGGTCATCCCGGACGCCTTCAAATGTTCATCGGCGGCGTGCTTTGCCTCAAGGTAATGGGCAAGATCACCTTTGGGGTTTGAATTGTCTGCCCCGACAGAGCTGAGCATGACAAAGCGTTTTACGCCCGACTTTGCTGCGATATCGATCAAGCGTTTTGCGCCTTCACGGTCCACTTTATCTGTCATCTCTGGCCCTGTGCTTCCACCCGAGCCTGCCGCAAACACGACGACATCCGCATCCGCACATACATCACCGTCTAGATCGGTCAAATCGCCGACCCGCGTGGTAACGCCCTCTGGAAGGACGCTGGTATCAGAGCTTTCGCGCACAAGTGCCAAGGGAGTTTGGCCCATCTCCTTGATCTGCGCAACAAGCTGGCTTCCGGTTTTGCCGGTTGAACCGGCGACAAGTACATTCATAGCCATGGTGTTATTCTCCTATAGGATTCGAGGGCGCACATAATCAACGTGCGCCCTTATTCTTCTGAACTTTCCGCTGCTTATGACGGCAGGAACACTGCCTTGGCGTTCACAAACTCTTTCATGCCGAAACCGCCATGTTCACGGCCATAGCCAGAATCCTTGACGCCACCAAAGGGCATGTTTGGATCTGCCGCGCCGAAAGAGTTGATGCGGATCATGCCTGTGTCGAAATGAACCCGTGCAAGTTCAATCGCGCGCTCTTCGTTTTGCGAGAAGATCCCGCCGCCCAGACCGTAGCGACTATCGTTTGCAATGCGCATGGCGTCTTCATCGTCTTTGGCACGAATTACCGCTGCAACCGGCCCGAAGATTTCGTCATCATATGCAGGCATGCCGGGGGTCACATCGCCCAGAACTGTCGCGGGGTAATAGGCACCGGTACGGTCAGGTACTTCGCCACCACAGAGCACTTTGGCACCGTTGGCTACACTTTTTTCGACCTGATCACGGACGGTTTCAAGCTGTTCCGTGCTCGATAGTGGTCCCAGTTTCGTTTCATCATCCATTGGGTCGCCCATCGGAATCTTTGACATTTGTGCAACGTAGGCTTCGATGAATGCGTCATATACTTTGTCCGCCACAATAAAGCGTTTAGCTGACACACAGGTCTGACCGTTATTGTATAGACGGCCCATGACCGAGAATTTAACCGCTGTTTCGATATCAGCGTCCTCAAGCACAAGGTAGGCGTCGTTGGAACCCAGCTCCAGCACAGTCTTTTTTAATGCTTCGGCAGCTTTGGCGCCGATGTGGCGGCCAGCACCGTCAGATCCTGTCATGGTTACGCCGCGCACCTTTTTGTAGCCAATGAGAGTGTCGCTTACATCGTGGTTGATAACGATGACTTTAAAGATGTTTTCCGGCAGACCTGCTTCGATGCACAGTTCACGCAGGCGCAGACCGCTGCCTGTGCAGATTTCTGCGTGTTTCAGGACGCAGCCATTGCCCGCCATCAGGTTCGCAGCAAGCACGCGTACGGGCTGATAAAGTGGGAAGTTCCAAGGCTGGATTGAATAGATCACCCCAACGGGCTGATAAGTGACGATGCCACGCTTCTTGCCGCCAGCGTGTGTGCGCTCTTCGTCCTTCAACGCTTCGGGACCATTTTCTGCTGTGTATTCAAAGATGCGCGCGCAAAGTTCGACCTCTGTCAGGCCGTCTTTGTAGAGTTTGCCGACCTCTTGGGTCATCAATTTTGCAAGCTCCTCTTTGCTGTCGCGCAGTTTCTGCGCAATGGCTTTCAGGTGCGTACCGCGTTCTTGGTGACTTAGCAGACGCCAATCCTCAAAAGCGGAGTGACAGGCATCCACGGCGGCGATGGCTTCTGCCTCGCTCATCTGGGTGTAATGGGCGATGGGTTCGGCGGTAGCGGGATTCATTGTGGTGAACTTGGACATTTCGGATTCCTTTTCTTGTTGTCGGGTCAACACGCGGTAAGGCGGGTAAGTTCCGACTGGTCCCCACAGGCGCCAACGCGCTACCCGCTTGCACCTGCGCGCCACGCTGGCCTAAGAAGGGGCGAGGAATAAATCAGGGAGTGCTGCATATGCGCCGCGTCGTCGTCACAGGTTTGGGGATTGTTTCGTCCATCGGGAACAATGCCACCGAGGTCAAAGCATCGCTCAAGGCCGGTACAAGTGGTATCGTCGCTTCGCCCGAAATGGCAGAGCACGGGTTCCGCAGCCGTATCGCCGGAACGCTCAAGATCGATCCGGCAGAGCATATCGATAAGCGCACCTACCGCTTCATGGGGCCTGGTGCTGCCTATGCCTATCTGGCGATGGGGCAAGCCATCGAGGATTCAGGTCTGTCCGATGATATCATCTCGAACCCGCGCACCGGTCTGGTGGCTGGTTCCGGTGGGCCATCCACATCGGCCATGCTGACAGCGCACGAGGTTGTGAAAACCACGGGTGCGACAAAGCGTATCGGACCATTTGCTGTCCCGAAATGCATGAGCTCGACAGTTAGTGCGAACCTGTCTACCGCCTATAAGATCAAAGGCATCAACTACTCCATTACCTCGGCGTGTTCGACATCACTGCATTGCATCGGCAACGCGGCAGAGCAGATCATGATGGGCAAACAGGACGTGATGTTCGCCGGAGGTGGTGAAGAGCTGGACTGGACGCTTTCGTGTTTGTTTGACGCCATGGGCGCCATGAGCAGCAAGTATAACGATACACCTGAACTGGCCTCGCGCGCGTTCGATCAGGATCGCGACGGCTTTGTGATCTCTGGTGGGGGCGGCATGGTCGTGCTTGAAGACCTTGAGCACGCGCTGGCACGTGGCGCCAAGATCTATGCCGAAGTAACAGGATATGCGGCGACTTCTGATGGTCACGATATGGTTGCGCCTTCAGGAGAAGGCGGCGAGCGCGCGATGCGCCTTGCACTGCAATCGCTGCCAGAAGGCCGCAAGGTAAGCTATATCAACGCACATGGCACCTCCACGCCTGTAGGCGATGTGGGTGAGATCGAGGCCGTGCGCCGTGTCTTTGGCCAAGGCAGCACACCACCTGTCAGCTCAACCAAATCAATGACAGGTCACGCGCAGGGCGCGGCCGGCGCGTTGGAGGCGATCTTCTGCCTGCTGATGCTGGAAGATGACTTCATTACCCCGTCGATCAACGTGCAAACGCTGGACGAGCGGCTGGACCCTGCGGAGATTGCGCTGGAACGGGTTGATGACGCCGGGCTTGATTCCGTTATGACCAACTCTTTCGGATTTGGCGGCACCAACGGATCAATGATCCTTTCAAAGTATAACGGTTAAGGATCAAGGTTATGAGTGGATTGCTGAGCGGTAAGCGCGGATTGATCATGGGCGTCGCGAATGAACGTTCGATCGCATGGGGTATCGCGAAAGCGATGGCCGGGGCGGGGGCCGAGCTGGCTTTCACCTATCAGGGTGAAGCATTCGGTACGCGCCTGCGGCCATTGGCCGAGAGTGTCGGCTCTGACTTCATGGTTGATGTAGATGTCACCGATGACGCCTCTCTTGATGCGGCTTTTGACCAGCTTGGTGCGCGCTGGCCAACGATTGATTTCGTGGTCCATGCGATCGCATTTTCAGACAAGTCCGAGCTGACGGGACGTTTTCTGAACACCAGCCGTGCCAACTTTAAGCACTCCATGGATATCTCTGCTTTCAGCTTCATTGAAGTGGCGCGGCGCGCGCATCCTTTGATGGTTGAGAATGGCGGCACGCTGCTTACGCTGACCTATCAGGGCTCCAACAAGGTTGTGCCGAACTATAATGTGATGGGCGTTGCCAAAGCGGCATTGGAAAGTGCTACGCGCTACCTTGCCAACGATCTGGGGCCAGAAGGTATCCGGGTGAACGCAATTTCTCCCGGACCGATGAAAACGCTGGCTGGTGCCGCGATTGGCGGCGCGCGCAAGACGTACAAACACACCGACATGAACGCCCCGATGCGCGCGAACGCGACGTTGGAGGCCGTAGGCGGAACTGCGGTGTATCTGGCGTCTGACGCGGGTGCTTGCACCACGGGCGAAATCATCCATGTTGATGGCGGTTATCATGTTCTTGGGATGCCACAGGCCGAAAACCTTTAACTGTTGGCTGACGCATTGTCTCGCCTGAAAAGGCGGGGCTCTGCCCCATCCTTGGCCCAAGGGCCAAGGATTCCCCGGGATATATATTGCCAAAAGAAATTGGCAGATTAGCCTGAATCAGCTGATATCGAGCGGTGGCAGTGATTTGACCACGTCGTCGACGGCTTTCATTTGGGCAAGGAACGGTTCGAGTCTGTCCAGCGGAAGAGCGCTGGGCCCATCGCAAAGTGCCTCATCCGGGTTCGGGTGTGCTTCGAGGAATAGGCCGGCAAGGCCGACGCCAAGACCTGCGCGGCCAAGCTCGGCAACCTGCGCGCGGCGGCCTCCGGAAGCCGCACCGCCCGGGTCGCGCATCTGCAAAGCATGGGTGACATCAAAGATGATCGGAGCATCGTTCGAGACATCGCGCATCGTTCGCAGGCCCAGCATATCAACCACCAGATTGTCATAACCGAAACAGGCGCCGCGTTCGCACAGCATGATTTGGTCGTTGCCGCATTCGTGCAGTTTTTCGACGATGTTCTTCATTTGCGGTGGACTGATGAACTGTGGCTTCTTCACGTTGATCACCGCGCCCGTCGCGGCAACTGCGGCGATCAGATCGGTCTGGCGCGCAAGAAACGCAGGCACTTGCAGGATGTCGCAGACCTCGGCCACGGGGGCGCATTGGGCCTCGGTGTGGATGTCGGTGATCACAGGAACGCCAAAGGTCGCTTTGATTTCTTCGAAGATTTTAAGGCCTTCCTCCATACCCGGGCCGCGATAGCTGTGGATCGATGAACGGTTGGCTTTATCAAAGGAAGCTTTGAAGACGTAAGGGATGCCGAGCTTTGTGGTCACTTCAACGTAGGCTTCCGCGACTTGCATCGCCAGATCGCGGCTTTCTAGAACATTCATGCCGCCGATAAGGGCCATAGGTAGGTCATTGCCAAATGTAACATTTGCGACGTTGATATGAGTCATGGGGCGTATCCTTGGAAGAGTTTCATCTTATCTAAGTGGCGGCGTCTGCCAAAGCCAGACTTTCATCCCCCCGTGGGGGATGGCGGGACCTTGGGGCTTCCACGGCAGGCCGGTGGCTTTTGCCAATGCGGGTTCGCTGGTCACCAGCGCTACGCGCCAGCCTTTGAAACGTGTGAGCAGTGTTTGGCCCAGCGTTCCGTAAAGCGGGTAGAGCAGTTTTTTGTTGCCAATGCGGGCACCGTAGGGTGGGTTGACGATTACCAGCCCCTTCGGTCCTTGCGGGGGTGTCAGCTCTCCTGCCGGGTGGTTGGTGAAATGCGTGAGGTGGTCCACTCCTGCGCGGGTTGCGTTGGCCTGCGCCATGCGTATCGCTCCGGCGTCACGGTCAGATCCGTAGAAATGTGCTTTCGGTGTGGTTGGTGTGACGTCTTTCATCTTTTCAAAGATCGCCGCATCGAAGTTGGCTAATTGTTCGAACGCGAAGTTGCGGCTGCGGCCTGGAAGCAAACCGGCCGCGATCTCTGCGGCTTCGATCACGAAGGTGCCTGAACCGCACATTGGATCGACGACGGGTTCGTTCCCCGTGTAGCCCGCTTGCCGCAGCATCAACGCGGCGAGAGTTTCGCGCATCGGCGCTTTGCCCACTGCCTCTTTGTGGCCGCGCTTGTGCAGGCTTTCGCCCGAGGTATCGATGCTGAAAAGCACATTGTTATCGTCTATGCGGACTTTCAGGACCAGCGTCGCTTCCGGGTCCAGCGTCAAACCATGGGTGTCTTGCAGTGCCGTCTCAACCCGCTGGGTCGCGGCGCCTGCATGATAAATCTTGGAGGCTTTTGTCGTGACCTGCACGCGCAGGGGGACATCGCGGCGCAGCAGGTCACCAAAAGGAAATTTACGGCATCGTTTGTCCAACTGCGCCAGATGAAAGGCCAAGAATCCGCCGATCCGTGCCAAGACGCGCGTGGCGCCGCGCAGACACAGGTTGGCCCGCCAAACGTCAGGCCAGCCGCCCTGAAAAGTCACGCCGCCCGGCACTGCGACAGCACCGGTAAAGCCGCATTCAAGTGCTTCGTCGCACAGCATCTGCTCCAGTCCGGGGACGGTTGCGAGAAAGATTTCGAAGGTTTGGGGTTCATTCATAGATACGGGTCTAGTGCGTGGCGGGGCGGGCTGCACGTGGTTTTTGGAAACGTTGCCAAAATATAGCCGTGATTTGGGCTTAAGGCAGCAGGATGACATTTGCACAAACATACCGCGAAGAGCGGATGGTCAACCGCCGCTCACGGGCGCGCAAGGCACGTATCGCGGGGCGGATCATCGGATTTGGACTGTCTGCCTGTTTGATCTTGGCGTTGAGGACTGATCCGCAACTGCGCTCTATGGTGGATGATCTGGTACTCACGGTGATCGGCGCGAGTGATGAGCAGCGCGCTGCGGCTGCATTAAGCGGTTCGCAAGCTGCTGAAAGTGATGCGATCGGCAGCGAAGAGGCACGGACGCAGGAAAGTTCGGGTATCATGCGCATTCCTGCGACAACGCCAGCCGCCGACGAACATTCAGTTAGTAGCGGTGTTAAGATCAACCGCGGCATATCGGAATGAACGGCTAGGCCGGCTATATCCGGAATTTTGCCGGTATCCGTTAAGTCCATCCGGTTTCGTCGCGACGCGCCGAAAACCTGAGGACTTGTGCCGCCTTCGGTCTAGAACCACTGCCCAGGCTCCATCAATCCTAAATCCAGCAACTGCCGCGAGTGCCACTCAAACGGTGCCGAGTTGTGCCAAGTGAATGTATTGATGTCGTATCTGCTGCCCGGATTGGTCTTTAGCGCCTTTGCTGTGCGGAAAGAGCAGATCGTGGCGGTGATGTTGTGGTGCCATGGGCAGGCGAATGTGTTGTATTCTTCATCTGAAAAAGTGTGATCATCGCGCAGCTTGAGCCCTGGTTTGGCGCGGAAGATGCCGATGCGGTCAATCTTTCTGCGCGCGGGGGGCACGTGTTCTTCAAAGCGCCAGCGCAGCCCGCCGAAAAAGTCCAGCTGCCGCTCTTTCGGGTGGGAGTGGTTGGCGGCATCGGGTCGCGCAAGCGCGTAGTAGCCTGAGCGGTCCAGATGCGCACGCTCCAACGATACTGCGTGGGGATATGACTCAAGGTCATCGGCATAAAGGTCGATGATATAGGTGAGCATTGCATCGCGCCGTTCTTCGTTGTGAAAGGCAAGCATCTCTGTGATGGCGCGCGTCTCGCAGAACGGAAAGAACAGGTATTCGGCGTTGTAGCAGTAGAAAATCCACTGGCTCGGCGCGGCTTCGATGATCGCGTTTATGGCGTCTTCTGTCGCCCCGTCACGTGAGCAGTCATAGTCGACGCGGTGTACTGTTTCTTGCAAATCGCGAGGCAAGTCGAATTGGGCAGGCATCAGGGCCAGAACGTGCGTGAAACCTAGCTGGATATGATGTCGTAGGGTTGTATCGACCTCGATATCATCCTCAACCAACACAACCGCAAGCGGCCCTTTTGCAATGGCCGTGCTTTTTGCCGCGATAAGTTGATCAAGCGAGGTATAGCGCATCAGGTCCTGCATCATTGGGTTTTGGCGTAGAATCGGTTAAATCGCCGTGCATTGCAAGATGCTGCTGCCGCTGATAGTCCGCGCATCAACCCCTCACGCATAATAACCGCCAGGTCCATCCCATGTCTGATACGAAAACCGACGCTCCGAAAAAGCTCTTTATCAAGACCTATGGCTGTCAGATGAACGTCTATGACAGCGAACGGATGGCCGAGAGCCTTGAAGGGTATGTGCAGACAGACACTGCTGAAGACGCGGATATGATCCTGCTGAATACCTGCCATATCCGCGAAAAGGCGGCCGAAAAAGTGTATTCGGAACTGGGCCGGATGAAGCCTTTGAAAGACTTGAAGCCCGATCTTAAGATCGGGGTGACGGGATGTGTTGCGCAGGCCGAGGGGGCCGAGATCATGCGCCGCCAGCCTGCTGTGGATTTGGTTGTCGGTCCTCAATCCTATCACCGGCTGCCACAGATGGAGGCACGCGTGCGCGCAGGCCATACCGCGCTGGATACCGATTTCCCCGAAGAGGATAAGTTTGAACACCTCAAGGGGCGTACCAAAACGTTGCGCGCTCCGGCGGCTTTTTTGACCGTTCAGGAAGGCTGCGACAAATTCTGCGCCTTCTGTGTGGTGCCCTATACCCGCGGTGCCGAAGTATCGCGCCCTGCTGACCGCGTCTTGCGTGAAGCGCAAGAGCTGGTCGAACGGGGCGTTCGGGAGGTCACCTTGCTGGGCCAGAACGTCAACGCTTACCACGGCGGTATGACCTTGGCGCAACTGATCCGTGCGCTGGGCCAAATCGACGGGTTGGAGCGTATCCGCTATACCACCTCTCACCCCAACGACATGGATGATGATCTGATTGCCGCCCACGCGGACACGCCAAAGTTGATGCCTTATCTGCACCTTCCTGTGCAGTCCGGTTCTGACCGCATCTTGAAGCGGATGAACCGCAGTCACACCGCCGAAAGCTATCTGCGTTTGATTGAGCGGATCAGGGATGTGCGTCCCGATATCATGATGTCCGGCGACTTCATTGTAGGGTTCCCCGAAGAGACCGAGGCTGATTTCCAGGCAACGATGGATCTGGTAGAAGAGGTGGGCTACGGCTACGCTTATAGCTTCAAATATTCGACACGCCCCGGCACACCAGCAGCCGCGCGCCCGCAAGTTGACCCGGCTGAGGCCGACGAGCGCCTGCAACGTCTGCAAGCGCTCATCACGCGGCAGCAGCGTGCCATTCAAGAAAGCATGGTCGGCCGTGATGTGTCGGTTCTTGTTGAAAAGGCGGGGCGCAATTCTGGTCAGATGTTGGGTAAGTCCGAATATCTGCACTCGGTGCATATCGATGATGCAACGGCGCAAATTGGCGATGTCGTGCGCGTTCGTATAACCCGCGCAATGACCAATTCGCTTACCGCCGTTGAAATCTAGGTCTCTTAGAGGCGGACTTTTTACCTGTTTATGCCGCTTGTCCAATTGGACGGGTGCCGTGAGATGCCCGCTTAAATAGCAGTTTGTCCTGATTTTTGCACTGACGCCGAGCGGTTTTTCCGGGGCAAGGCGCCCGACCGCGCGAATAGGGGGCTAAATAGCGATAATCCTGTCTCGACACACCATATCTGCCATATTGTCCTTTCCACGGTGGAAAGTTTTGCCTAACTTAACAAAATATGGAGGCAGTTGCGTGTGTGTTGTGTCATGTGCGGTAGGCCCTCAGGGGAACAGAAAAAGGAAAAGAGCTGTGGTAAACACACTTTTCAAAACCATTCGTATCGCCGCAGGTGCCGCTCTTGTTGCGACACTGGCGCTGCAGGGCGCAGCAGTGAACGCCCAAACGCAATCGCAATCCGGTCGTGATAAAGGCCAGTACATTCCCACCATCTGGGTTGATCCAGACGGGTGCGAGCACTGGGTGATGGATGACGGTGTTGAAGGATACATGAGCCCGCACACCAACCGTCAGGGTATTCCGGTTTGTCACCGTGGTAATGTCTGCGGTGTGATGCAAAGCGATCAGTTCTTTGCCACAAACAGCGCCCGTATTTCCAAAAGCGGTCAGACCCGCCTGCGGAATTTCTTTACGAAAAACGAGGCTGTGAGCTATATCATCACCGGCCACACCGACAGCCGCGCATCCGATGCATACAACATGCGCCTGTCGCTGAACCGTGCTAACTCGGTTGCGAAAGTGGCCCAGTCCGCAGGCGCACGTATTGCCGATGTTCGCGGCTACGGAGAGCGTATGCCGGCCGCGTCGAACGGTACGACCTCTGGCATGGCAAAGAACCGCCGCGTCGAAATCATTTGTATTCGTTGAGGGAATAAGCACATGAAACTCTTCAAAATCACTGCGCTTGTTGGTCTGGCGACGCTTGTTACGGCTTGCGAAGATCTGCAAATGACCGAAAACGGTCCCGACAAAACCTTTGACCGTGGGCTTGATAAAAAGCACCTGAGCCAGCTTGAAGCGGGCATCTGGGTTGACCCGAACGGGTGTGACCACTGGATCATCGACGACGGTGTCGAAGGCTATCTGTCCGCGCGGCTGGATAAATACGGTAAGCCTGTCTGTTCCGGCGTAGCAGACCCTACGTATACCGCAGGTGACTTCAAGAAGGGCGCCACCGGCCTCATTGGCGACCCGGTCTGACATTGACCTGTGCGACACGATCTCGAGGGGCTGTAGTGTTTAACACTACGGCCCCTTTTTCTTTGCACCCACTGGCAATACCTGTGGGCACGCCCTATCTCTCAGTTCCCAGCGCTTGAAAGGACTTGCTTTTGCCCCCATCCGATCTGCTTACGCCTGAGACCGGCCCGCCTGGTCCCGTGCTTGATTTTCCCGACAACCGGTTGCTCATCGACCTGTGTGGTCCTTTTGATCAGCATCTGGCAGCCATCGAGAAGGCGCTGGATGTCCAGATAGTGCGGCGCGGCAATTTTCTGACATTGCTGGGTGAGGCCGCATCAACTGAGCGTGCAGCGCAAGTTCTGCAAGCGCTTTACGCACGTCTTGAAGGCGGTCGTGGTGTTGAACCTGCGGACGTGGATATGATCCTGCGAATGGGGACTTCTGGTGAGGGAACCGGCGTACGCGACGGCGACCAGATCGAGATGCCGATCAGTCAAGCCATCGAAATCCAGACCCGCAAGAAGCGGGTTGAACCGCGGACAGAGGCGCAAAAAGCATACGTGCAGGCCTTGTTCGACAGCGAGATGGCCTTTGGCATTGGACCCGCAGGCACGGGCAAGACCTATCTTGCTGTGGCGGTGGGGGTGTCGATGTTTTTGTCAGGTAAGGTTGACAAGATCATCCTCAGCCGCCCCGCAGTAGAGGCGGGTGAGAGGCTGGGCTTTTTGCCAGGCACGCAGGATGAAAAGATCGATCCTTACATGCAGCCGCTTTACGATGCGCTGAATGATTTCCTGCCGGGCAAACAACTGGCCAAACTGCGCGAAGAAAAGACGATCGAGATCGCGCCGCTGGCATTCATGCGCGGGCGTACGCTGTCCAACGCATTCGTTGTACTGGACGAGGCGCAAAACGCTACCACGATGCAGATGAAGATGTTTTTGACGCGTCTCGGGCGTGGGTCGCGCATGGTGATCACTGGCGACCGCACCCAGATCGATTTGCCGCGCGGTCAGGCGTCTGGCCTTGCTGATGCGGAACGTTTGTTGCACAAGATTCCGAAAATCAGCTTCAACTATTTCACGTCTAAAGATGTGGTGCGCCATCCGTTAGTTGCGGCCATCATCGAGGCGTATGAAGTGGAAGCCGAACGCGCGCTGCACCCCGACGGATAGATCACTTTGGATACGCTTGATATTGTGATTGAGGCCCCCATTTGGGAGGCTGACCCGCTCACTGCGCTGGCAACAGCCGCAGTGCGCGCTGCTTTGCACCATGTGCACATTGACCCAGACGATTGTGAGGTCACCTTGCTAGCCTGTGATGACACGCGGATTGCCGAACTCAATGCCGAGTTTCGTGGCAAGCCGACTCCGACAAATGTGCTGAGCTGGCCCGCTCAATCGCTTGCTCCGCCCGCCGAAGGGCAGACGCCGCCAGCACCCGAAGCGGGCTTCGACGGGATGATCGAACTGGGCGATATAGCGCTGAGTTATGACACATGTGCGCGTGAAGCTGTCGAATCAGGCAAGCCTTTCGCAGACCACCTGACCCACCTAATTGTACACGGAGTGTTGCATTTGTTGGGCTATGACCACGAAACTGACGGCGATGCGGCGCTTATGGAAGGTTTAGAGGTCGAAATTCTTGGCAATCTTGGTCTGGATGACCCATATAATGCCGACGACAAGATCACAGGTGCCACAGTTGCGCCGTTTCCAAAGACAGGACCCAATGGGCGACACTGACGGACCATCTAACGCTGCGCAAAGCGCGCAGGAGCAATTCCCCTCCGAAGACATCAGCACTCAGGGCGATGCCGATAGCGGCAGAAGCGGCTTCTTTAGCCGCGTGATTGGTGCGCTTAGCCCCTCGGACACCGATGAAAGCAAGCAATCCTCTGCGCTGACAAGCGAACGGGGAGCGACCGGCATGGGAAATCTGCGCCGCATGCGCGTAGACGACGTGATGATACCGAAAGCGGATATCGTGGCGGTCAGCGTTACATCGACGATGGACGAGCTGGTTGCAGTTTTCAAGGATAGCGGCCTGACGCGTCTGCCGGTCTATGACGGCACGCTGGACACGCCCGTTGGCATGGCGCACCTCAAGGATCTGGCGCTACAGTTCGGCTTCAACGGAAAACCAAAGAATTTTGACCTGACAGAAATGCTGCGTCCGCTGGTATTTGTGCCTCCGTCGATGACGATCGGTGTGCTGCTCACAAAAATGCAAGCCGAACGCCGACATATGGCGCTGGTGATTGATGAATACGGCGGCGTTGATGGTCTGGTCACGATCGAAGACTTGATCGAGCAGGTGATCGGGCAGATCGAAGATGAACACGATGTCGAGGAAGGCGTTTATTGGTCCGAGGAAAAGCCGGGACAATACCTTGCGCTTGCCAAAACACCTTTGGCTGATTTCGAGAACGAAGTCGGCCTGTCGCTGACCGATCATGATGACGTAGACGAGGAGGAGATCGACACCTTGGGCGGTCTTGTCTTCATGTTGTCTGGTCGCGTGCCTGCGCGCGGAGAGGTCGTGGTACACCCCGATGGCCCCGAATTCGAGGTGATGGACGCAGATCCGCGCCGGATTAAACGGCTGCGTGTGCGGATGAACGGCGCACATTCAGGAGGGGCTCCCGCCTGATGCGGGCCCTTCCGCTCGTGATCCTGGGGGCTCTGGCGGCGTTGGGGCAGGCGCCCTTTGATCTTTCCCTTGTAATGCTCGCAGCCATGGGGGCTGCCGTTCACCTAAGCTATCCTGCGGCAAGCGCGCGCATGGCGGCTGTTTCTGGCTTTGCCTTTGGTTTCGGTTATTTCGCAGTTGCACTGCACTGGATCGTCTCGCCTTTCATGGTAGATGCCGCAAGGCACGGCTGGATGGCCCCGTTTGCTGTTGTCTTGATGGCAACTGGAGGGGCGCTTTTCTGGAGCCTTGCATTCTGGTCGGCGCGGCGGCTGTCTGCGGGGATTTGGGCGTTGATTCCCTGCTGGGCTGCTATCGAATTGCTGCGCGCCTATATCTTTACCGGATTTCCTTGGGCTGCCCCCTCACAGGCGATGGTAGGCAGCCTTTTGGGGCAGACCCTTGCATGGATCGGGCCGCACGGTTTGAACTTTGTGGTAATTGGTGCCGCTGTTGGTATCGCGGCGCTCGCGCGATGGTCGTGGTTGGGGCGTGTCGTCTATCTGGTGCCGCTGGGTCTTGTTGTCCTTCTTCCACCGCTGTCGCAGCCTGCATCGCTGTCGGATCAGATGCTGAGGCTGGTTCAGCCAAACGCACCACAACACCAAAAGTGGGATCCTGAAAAGATAGGTGTTTTTTATGAGCGCCAGTTGAGTTTTTCTGCGGCACCTGCGCAAGGCAAAGCGCCCGATGCGATCATTTGGCCTGAAACGGCCATTCCATGGAGCCTGAATCGCAGTCAGGTTATTTTAGAAGAAATCAGTTTTGCTGCTGGTGGTACGCCCGTCATCCTTGGTGCGCAACGCAGCGAAGGGCAACGATTTTTCAATGCGCTGGTGCTGCTGGGCCCTCAGGGGGAGGTGACCCAGATTTATGACAAGCATCATCTGGTCCCGTTTGGTGAATTTGTCCCTTTGGGCGAATTTGCGGCGCGCTTTGGTATTTACGGTATGGCCCCGCAGCACGGTGCTGGATTCAGCGCGGGACCGGGCGCACGGCTGATGGATCTCGGCCCTTTGGGCCGCGCTTTGCCGTTGATCTGCTATGAGGCTGTGTTTGCCCATGATGTGAATGCAGCACCAGAACGGCCGGACTTCATCATCCATGCCACCAATGACGCATGGTTCGGAAAATATGCTGGGCCTCAACAACATTTGGCGCAAACGCGCATGCGGGCCATTGAACAGGGGCTGCCGGTAGCGCGTGCGGCTAATACCGGTATTTCAGCTATGATTGATCCGCGTGGCCGCATATTGCAAAGCCTTGATCTGGGGGAGGCGGGCTTTATTGATGCACGCTTGCCTCTGCCGCTTGCCCCGACGCTTTATAGCAGGACGGGTGACACGCCTTGGGTCGTGCTGCTGGCGGTGTTGATAGGAGGCATGGTGCTGCGGCGTGTGGTTGTTAGACTTAAAAAGACCGAATAACGATTGACCCTTTAGGTCGCGCAGCTTACTTCTATCGCGTTGCACCACAACGGCTTCCTGACGTGGTGCTTTAATTTTAATGGAGCTCATTCATGTCCCGCAAATCATATATTTTTACTTCGGAATCTGTTTCCGAGGGCCATCCGGATAAAGTCTGTGACCGGATCAGCGATGCGGTATTGGACGCGTTCCTCGCCGAAGAACCCGAGGCACGTGTCGCGGCAGAGACTTTCGCTACGACCAATCGGGTTGTTATCGGCGGTGAGGTCGGGCTGTCTGACCGGGCCAAGCTGCATACCTATATGGGTCGTATCGATGAAATCGCGCGCGCCTGCATCAAGGATATTGGTTACGAGCAAGACAAGTTCCACCACGAGACTGTGGAGATCACCAACCTGCTGCATGAGCAATCCGCTCATATCGCGCAGGGCGTAGATTCATCTGCCGACAAAGATGAAGGCGCAGGCGATCAGGGTATTATGTTCGGCTACGCCACGGACGAAACCGAAGAGCTGATGCCGGCACCAGTGCATTATGCCCATGCGATTTTGCGCCGTCTGGCTGAGGTGCGCAAAGACGGCACAGAGCCTACACTGCGCCCTGACGCGAAATCCCAGCTTTCCGTGCGATATGAAGGGGGTAAGCCGGTCGGCGTAAGTTCAATCGTTCTGAGCACCCAACACGCACACGAAAACCAGACCAGCGCTGATATTCGTGAAATCGTCGAACCCTATATCCGTGAAGTTCTGCCCGAAGGCTGGATTACAGAAGCGACCGACTGGTGGGTGAACCCAACAGGCACATTCGTCATTGGCGGCCCGGACGGGGATGCCGGCCTGACAGGCCGCAAGATTATTGTGGATACCTATGGCGGTGCCGCACCTCATGGCGGCGGTGCATTTTCGGGGAAAGATCCAACAAAGGTGGACCGGTCTGCGGCATATGCTGCGCGCTATCTGGCCAAGAACGTTGTTGCGGCCGGGTTGGCGTCAAAATGCACCATCCAGCTGAGCTATGCCATCGGGGTGAGCAAGCCGCTTTCGATCTATTGTGATACCTTTGGTACCGGTGAGGTCGAGGCAGAAGCGATCGAGCGCGCAATAGCGGGCGTGATGGATCTTACTCCACGCGGCATCAGAAGCCATCTTGGGCTGAATAAACCGATCTACCAGCGTACTGCAGCTTACGGGCATTTTGGCCGCGCGCCAGAAGCTGATGGCGGTTTTAGCTGGGAACGGACTGATCTGGTTGACGCGATCAAGAAAGCGATTTGATCTAGGACGCCGCCCTAGTCGGGGCGGCGTCGAAATATGGACGGTGGCTTGACCGGTTTTGTCTCCGGCTTGCCAGGTCTTTCTGACGGAACCATTGCATTAATTCGCGATATCGGCAGCGTTTGCGGCCCGCGTGAAGACGGTATGCTGGGAGTGTGAGTGGTTTTGGCCGCGCCAATATCATCCAGATCGTCAAGAAACGACCAGAGCCTTCGGAGCGATCCCTCCATCCGTTCAACACGCTCTTGCGCGTCTTCCGGTTCAAGTTTGTCGATGTCGCGCAATGTGCGCATCTGGCGCATCATCCGGCTAACGATGGGTTTGATGTCGTGTGCGCATTTGCGTGAAAAGCTTTGTAGTGTTTCATCGTGCTTGCTGACCGATACCGCCATCCCGCGTGCAAGCTGTGACTTCTGAAGGGCTGAGATGACCGCACGGTTGAGGGTTTCGCCTGAAATCTCGTCTTTTGTCAGGTAGTCGCTGAACCCCAGTTTGAGTGCCCTGAGCGCGATGTTATTCTGTTCTGTTCCGGTAATCATGAGAGTTGCAGCAGTCCGATTAACGTGATCCGCGCGGATCAGCTCAACGCCATCCAGTCCGGTGCCGTCCGGCAGATGATAATCCAGCAGGATCATGTCAAAGCGATCTTTTTTCAGGATGATTCGCATTGCTTCAAGGCTGTCTGCCTCAGCGACATGAGTCGTAAAATCAAATTCGTGGCAGAGCCTTTTCAGGCGGGTACGATCAAATTTCTCGTCGTCCACAATAAGGATGCTGGCGAAGACAGGGGCGGTGGCAGCCTGTTGCAACGCTGTCGGCTTGATTGAGGTGGGGTGATGCATTGTGCGGCTCCTGCCTTGGAAGGTTTGTCCAGCATAAGCGACAGATCGTTAATGAAAGGTATCAATGGCGAGTATTGCAGCGCCGCGCCAACCCCGCTACATGCGCGGGCATGAGTACGCCAGTAAGACCCCGACGCAATTTCTATGGCCGCCTGAAGGGCCATAACCTCAAGGAATCCCAGAAGGGGTATCTTGATGAGGATCTTGCACCTCTTTCACCAGGTGCTGTGGATTGGGAAAGCAACCCCGAGCGCAACTTGTTGGACACGGGCGCGATGTTTGACGGTAAGCCAGTCTGGCTTGAGGTCGGATTTGGCGGCGGTGAGCATATGGTACATCAGGCGGCGCAGAACCCTGATACCGGTATCATTGGCTGCGAGCCGTATATTAACGGCGTTGCGATGCTGCTCGGCAAGATACGGCGCGCGGGTGTGGAGAATGTCAAAGTTCATCCAGGTGATGTGCGCGATATGTTCGACGTCCTGCCTGCGGAAAGCATCTCGAAGGCGTTTCTGTTGTATCCTGATCCATGGCCCAAGACGCGGCATCACCGCCGCCGGTTTGTCACGGAAGAGCACTTGGTACCACTGCACCGCGTCTTGAAGCCCGGTTCGATCTTTCGCGTAGCGACTGATATTGAGGATTATGTGCGCCAGACACTGCAGGAAGTTCCGCGCTTTGGCTTTGAATGGCTGGCCGAGGGACCTGAAGATTGGCGCAAACCTTGGGATGACTGGATTTCGACGCGCTATGAGCAAAAGGCGCTTCGCGAAGGGCGGGTGCCGCACTACCTGACGTTCCGGCGCGTGTGATGCTAAGGATGGCGTGAGGGGTTTCACCTCTCAAACTCCCCAGGATATTTTTGGCCAAAAGAAATAGGGTCGGCATGGACCTGCATTGACTGGCGGGCTAGAAGGTTCTGGAATGAAAGTGAGGGCGCTAACATGTCGGGCCATGGTGTTGCTATTCCAATGACGTCTACTGCCTGTGGGCCGCTACGCGGCACTGCGGATGTGCCGGGAGACAAGTCGATTTCCCATCGCTCGTTGATCCTTGGGGCGATGTGTGTCGGCGAGACGACGATCACCGGTCTGCTGGAAGGGCAGGACGTTCTTGATACTGCTGCGGCCATGCAGGCGTTCGGCGCGCAGGTGACGGATCACGGTGACGGCCGCTGGTCTGTTCAAGGTGTTGGTGTGGGCGGATTTGCCGAGCCGACCGGGGTGATTGATTGCGGCAATTCGGGCACCGGTGTGCGCCTTATTATGGGGGCAATGGCCACCCAGCCTATTACGGCGACCTTTTCCGGAGATGCGAGTCTGAACGGGCGTCCGATGGCGCGGGTCACTGACCCGTTGGCGCTGTTCGGATGTCAGGCTGTCGGGCGTGACGGAGGGCGCTTGCCGATGACATTGGTCGGCGCGCGGGAGCCTGTTCCCGTACGGTATGTTGTGCCAGTTCCTTCGGCTCAGGTTAAGTCGGCTGTGTTGCTGGCAGGGCTGAACGCGCCGGGCCAAACTGTGGTGATCGAGAAAGAGGCCACGCGTGACCATACAGAGCGGATGCTGGAAGGGTTTGGCGCGGAAATTTCTGTGCGCGAAACCGACGAAGGCCGTGAGATCACGTTGACCGGTCAGCCCGAGCTACGCGCCCAGCATATTGAAGTGCCGCGCGATCCAAGCTCGGCTGCGTTTCCTGTTTGTGCGGCGTTGATCGTGCCGGGTTCTGACGTTTTGGTTCCAGGGATCGGGTTGAACCCGACACGGGCCGGTCTTTTCACCACCCTGCGCGAGATGGGCGCTGATCTGGTCTATGAGAACGAGCGTATCGAGGGCGGAGAGCCTGTCGCAGACCTGCGCGCACGCTTCTCACCTGATATGCGGGGTATCGAAGTGCCACCAGCACGGGCAGCCAGTATGATTGACGAATACCCGGTTCTGAGTGTCGTGGCAGCCTATGCGACGGGACAGACAGTTATGCGCGGCGTGCGAGAGTTGCGCGTGAAAGAAAGTGACCGGATTGATGCGATGGCCAAGGGCTTGCGAGCGAATGGGATCGATGTTGAAGAAGGTGAAGACTGGTGGATTGTGACCGGTGCGGGCCACGGCAATGTCGCCGGCGGCGCGATTTGCGCCAGCCAACTGGATCACCGTATCGCAATGTCATTCCTGATCCTCGGGATGGCCTCTAATGCGCCGGTACAGGTGGATGACGGTGGACCAATCGCGACGTCCTTTCCGATATTCGAACCGCTGATGGCCTCTTTGGGGGCCGATGTGTGCCGCAATGGGTGACGGGTTTTCAGTAGCGATTGACGGACCGGCAGCAGCAGGCAAGGGTACAGTGTCCAAGGCAGTAGCTGCACATTTCGGTTTTGCGCATCTGGATACCGGTCTGTTGTACCGCGCAGTTGGTGCCAAGGTGCTGGCAGGCATGGACGCCATTGAAGCGGCGCAATCGCTTATGTCTGATGATCTGGATGATGATAGCTTGCGCACGCCTGCAGTGGCACAGGCGGCCAGCAAGGTTGCGGTGATCTCCGAAGTACGTGCGGCGTTGCTTGATTTTCAACGTAGTTTTGCTACGCGCGCAGGCGGTGCAGTGCTTGATGGGCGCGACATTGGAACGGTCATTTGCCCTGAAGCTGCTGTTAAGTTGTTTGTTACTGCCAGTGCAGAAGTGCGCGCGCAGCGCCGTTTTGCTGAGTTGTCGGCGAAAGGCATCACCGACAGCTACGAGACGGTGCTGGCGGATGTGAAATCCCGCGACGCGCGTGATATGGAGCGGGTCGAGGCACCTTTGCGCCCGGCGGATGGCGCGGTGGTGATCGATACGTCTGATTTGTCCATAGAGCAGGCAGTTGCGCAGGCGATTACGGTAATTCAGGAAAAGCGCGTTTAATCGGGCGACTGCTTTGAACTGCTTCTGTATGATGTAAGAAATGATAGAACTAGGGAAATGCAAATGACCGAGATGAAAAAGCAGATCATCTGCATTAACTGGGGCACGAAATACGGTCCTCCCTACATCAACCGGCTATATGGCATGTGCGCGCGCAACATCAGCGGCGACTTCACTTTGACATGCTTTACGGACAATCGTGAGGGCATCCGTCCTGAAGTGATCTGTCAGGATTTGCCGCCTAGCAATATTTCGATGCCTCAGTCCAAAGGGAAATGGCCCAAATCGCGGCTGTGGAACAAAACGCTTGAAGGGGTGGATGGTCCAGTCCTCTTTCTTGATCTGGATCTGGTCATCACAGGAAGCCTTGATGGCTTTTTCGAATATGGTGACCCGGACGATGTCATTCTGGCGCGCAATCCGACAACGCCGTTTGAAAAGCTTGGTCAGACCTCGATTTTCCGGTTTCCGGTGGGGAAACTGGCGCCACTGCTTGAGGTTTTTGGCGCCGATCCGCAGGGGGTTGCTGACAAATACACGTTCGAACAGCGGTTTGTGACGCGTAATGCTCCGGGTGGGATCAAATTCTGGCCGAAATCCTGGGTCCGGCATTTCCGTACGCAATGCGTGCCGTTGTTTCCGCTCAATTATTTCATTGCACCCAGATTGCCCCGTGATGCGCGAGTGATCATTTTTCCGGCAACCCCAAATCCGCCAGACGCGCTTTTGGGGCGCTGGGTGCCAGAAGAGGGTGATCGTTCGCGGTGGGAACATATCATGCGGGCCATACGGGGGCCGCGCCACTTCAAGAAACGCTTCCGCCATTTGCGCCGATTTATGTTGCCAACCAAGTGGATCGCAGATCACTGGCGCGAGTAAGGCTTGAAATTTCCATTGGCAAAGTCATCTCAAATCCAAAGAGAAGATAACCAAAGGAAACAAAATGAAAACCGCTCAAGACTACCTCGACGCCGCCAATGCCGTAGTGCCAACGATGGATGCAAAAGAGGCCATCGCGAAACATGCCGAAGGGCAGGGCCTTTTTGTTGACGTGCGCGACAGTGCTGAGATCGACAAGAGCGGCACCATCGCTGGTGCACACCGCGTGCCACGTGGCATGATCGAATTTCGCGCCGATCCGGCAATGGAAGATTTGTATAATCCTATCTTCAAAAAGGATGCCGCGATCTATCTGATCTGTGGTGCAGGAGGGCAGGCTGCCCTTACCGGCAAAACGCTGAAAGATATGGGGTACTCCAACGTCACCAACATTGGCGGTTTCCCGGGATGGAAAGAAGCGGGTGGCCCGACCGAAGCTTAACGCGCTTCGGGCGTGGTTGTCTCGAATGCGTTGAGATAGCCGATCATTTCGGATGATCTGAAGGCAATCATATGATTGCTGGACCAGATATGAGCAGCAAAGCGCGCGTCTTTCAGCGTGGCTTTGCTGCTTGCTGTTAGGGCATGTTGGGGTATCACGGCGCCGAAATGCGTTGCGCTTCGGTTTATCATGCTCGAAAGGCTGAGCAGTCCGTCGTTTTGAGATGCCATTACGACAATCGGATCACGAAGCCCGCCAACATCTTCGCTAATCTGTGCAAACACCTGAACACCAAAGCCCGGCGCAGTGCGTGTACGGATAGCCCCCGAATTCCGATTGAGGATTGGCGGATGTGGCGGGATACTCAACCACGTGAAATTTATGGCCGGGCCGCACCGCGACAATTGCTTCGTCGCAGGACGTGGCGAGGCTGGATTTTTCACACAACATCCGGTCACTAACAGCGCGATTGGTTGCGCATAACACTGTGTTTTGGGCAGCGCCTTCTACTGTTCGGTAGCGCGCTGTGCACCCTGCGCAAGTGATCATGGCAGGGCGATGAGAAGCGCCTTTATCACGAAATTGAACTCAAGCGGGTAAATGGCGCGGGAAGTGTTCGACGATAGGCGGATCAGCTGCCGCGTTTGCCTTTGGGACCGAGTACTCTGAGCACGTCATCAATTATGGCTGGTGTCACAACAGGAATGGTGCGCGAAAAATAGTTCGCAATGCTAACAAGATCAGGGCGTTGATCTTTCGCTGGGCCGGGCATGCAGGACTTTTGAGCGGATTCTGTAACACTGGGCGTTGCGATTCCTTTTTTGATGTTTTGGCAGGCTAACTCATGTCCATATTTAGCCCTGCGTTTGCACAAAGCTTGAGGTCTGTGGGCCAGCAACGTTCCTTCGTCGCAGAAAATACGTAGATGCGCGAACTATTTGAAAAGTGAGCGTCCATTGGCCGAAGCGCACCCGCTAGGCCGCCCGAGCCCTTGCGCTGCGCCCGTAAATCTTCTATACGCGCGCTTGTCTAAGGGGCAGATACAGGTTCCGGGCGAGATATATGGGCAGGGTCGGAGTCTTCCGGCCCTCTTTCTTTATTCCGACCGGATCTTACGACCCAAAGGCCAATTTTCACTCAAGACCGGCGGAGACAACCGCACGGCCAGAAAACACTTCAAAAGGATACGATACGCTACATGGCGAATATGATGGACGAGTTTGAAGCACTCTTGAACGAAAGCTTCGAAATGGACACGCCCGAAGAGGGTTCAGTTGTCAAAGGCAAGGTAATCGCGATTGAAGCGGGCCAAGCCATTATCGACGTAGGCTACAAGATGGAAGGCCGCGTCGAGCTTAAAGAATTTGCCGAGCCAGGCGAAACCCCTAAAGTTGCAGTCGGCGATGAAGTCGAAGTGTTCCTCCGTCAGGTAGAGAACTCTCGCGGCGAAGCTGTTATCTCCCGTGAGATGGCGCGCCGTGAAGAAGCATGGGACCGTCTGGAAAAGGCTTACGCCGCAGAAGAGCGCGTCGATGGCGCAATCTTTGGCCGCGTCAAAGGTGGCTTTACTGTGGATCTTGGCGGCGCTGTTGCGTTCCTGCCCGGTTCTCAGGTTGATGTGCGCCCCGTGCGCGATGCCGGCCCATTGATGGGTCTGAAGCAGCCGTTCCAGGTTCTGAAAATGGACCGTCGCCGTGGTAACATCGTTGTATCGCGTCGTGCGATCCTTGAAGAATCCCGTGCCGAACAGCGTGCCGAAGTTATTGGCAACCTGACCGAAGGTCAGGAAGTTGACGGCGTGGTCAAGAACATCACCGAATACGGTGCGTTCGTGGACCTTGGCGGCGTAGACGGCCTGCTGCACGTGACAGACATGGCGTGGCGCCGTGTGAACCACCCATCCGAGATCCTCGCCATCGGCGAAACGATCAAGGTTCAGGTGATCAAGATCAACAAAGATACACACCGTATCTCCCTTGGTATGAAGCAGCTGCAGGAAGATCCATGGGATCTGGTTGCCGCGAAATACCCACTTGAATCCACCCACACTGGCCGCGTGACCAACATCACCGATTACGGCGCCTTTGTTGAGCTGGAGCCAGGTGTTGAAGGTCTGGTTCACGTGTCCGAGATGTCTTGGACCAAGAAGAACGTACACCCGGGCAAAATCGTGTCTACTTCGCAAGAAGTCGAAGTCATGGTTCTGGAAATCGATGGCGCCAAGCGTCGCGTTTCCCTTGGTCTCAAGCAGACCATGCGCAACCCATGGGAAGTGTTCGCTGAAACACACCCAGAAGGCACCGAAGTTGAAGGCGAAGTCAAAAACATCACCGAATTCGGTCTGTTTGTTGGTCTTCCCGGCGACATCGACGGCATGGTTCACCTCTCTGATCTCTCATGGGACCAGCGCGGCGAAGAAGCGATCCAAGACTACCGCAAAGGTGACATGGTTCAGGCCGTTGTCTCCGAAGTCGACGTCGAGAAAGAGCGTATCTCGCTCTCCATCAAAGGTGTTGGCGGCGACAAGTTCGCAGAAGCAGTGGGCGGCGTGAAGCGCGGTTCCGTTGTGACTGTGACTGTGACCTCCATCGAAGACGGTGGCATCGAAGTGGAATACGAAGGCATGAAAGCCTTCATCCGCCGCTCCGATCTGTCGCGTGACCGTGCCGAGCAGCGCCCAGAGCGTTTCTCTGTTGGCGATAAAGTTGATGTACGCATCACAAACGTCGACACAAAAGCACACCGTCTTGGCGTTTCGATCAAAGCGCGTGAAATCGCGGAAGAGAAAGAAGCCGTGGAGCAGTATGGTTCCTCCGACTCCGGTGCATCGCTTGGCGATATCCTTGGTGCGGCGCTGAAGTCCACCGACGACTAATATCAAAGGGCGTATGCCTTTTGAAAAAAAGAGAGCCCCGCGCAGAAATGCGCGGGGCTTTTTTGATGCGAATCGCTTAGATGCTTATGACGTAACGTCGCGGAATATCAGCGAATTGGATGAGTGAGCTGCCGCAGTTTCGGAAAATGGGCATTATTTTCCCAATTATGCAGCAAATTTTGCGTCTTACGCTAATCCAATCACTTTGCGCAGCGTATGTTCTTTCCTATAGTGGTTGCATAATTACGCAAAAAAAACTGCGGGGGAAAAATATGATCCGGTCCGAATTGATCCAGAAGATCGCAGACGACAATCCACATTTGTATCAACGGGATGTAGAGCGGATCGTGAATACCATATTCGACGAGATAACCACGGCCATGTCGCGTGGTGATCGGGTTGAGCTTCGCGGTTTTGGCGCATTCTCTGTCAAGAAGCGGGATTCGCGGGTAGGTCGCAATCCACGTACCGGTGAGACTGTTCATGTCGAAGAGAAACATGTACCGTTTTTTAAAACGGGGAAGTTGCTCCGTGATCGGCTAAACGGGAAAAGTTAATGCGCTACGTCCGCTATCTATGTATCGCCATCTTTGCGGTGGCTCTTGTATCTGTTGCACTGGCAAACAGGGGAATCGTTTCCCTTCAGGTGTTGCCTGCGGAGGTGTCGGGTCTTTTTGCAATGAATCCGTCGATCCAGTTGCCACTGTTTGTCGTCATCCTGGGCAGCATTCTGGCTGGGCTTTTGGTTGGATTCGTTTGGGAATGGATTCGCGAATACGGCGAGCGCGCCGAAGCGGCGAAGCAAGCGCGCGAAATGCGCCGCCTTCAGCGTGAACTGGACAAGCTTCGCGCAGAAAAGCACCAAGGCAAGGACGAGGTCCTCGCTCTGCTGGATCAAGCCAGCTAAAAACGCATGCCAGCTGACGTATCGGTAAAGATTTGCGGTCTGCGCACGCAGGCAGATGTTGCGGCTGCGGCAAATGCTGGCGCGCGCTATGTCGGCTTTGTATTCTTTCCCAAATCACCGCGCAATTTGACGTTCGAGGCCGCAGCACAGGTTGCAGGCCATGTGCCCATTGGTGTGTGCAAGGTTGCGCTGACGGTGAACGCGGATGACGATATGCTGGATGCGCTTACGCAGACAGTGCCACTGGACATGCTCCAGCTTCACGGCTCTGAAAGCCCCGAGCGTGTGGCACAGGTAAAAGCGCGTTACGGGCTGCCCGTTATGAAAGCAATTGGTGTGGGTGACCGTGCCGATTTGGCGCAGCTTGATCTATATGCAGGGGTGGCTGATCAATTGCTGGTGGATGCCAAACCGCCGAAAGGCGCGGATTTGCCCGGCGGAAACGGTCTGGCCTTTGACTGGCAGCTTTTGGCGGGACGCGTCTGGCGCTGCCCTTGGATGCTGGCGGGGGGGCTTACGCCCGACAACGTTGCAGAGGCGATCCGGCGCACTGGCGCACGACAGGTTGATGTATCATCCGGAGTCGAAAGCAGTCCGGGCGTGAAAGACGCCAAGCTTATTCATGATTTGGTGCAGGCTGCGCTGAGCGCCTGACGAACCAAAGTCTCGGGCAGTCAGGCGGTGTCGGTGCGGGTAACGTGCCCGGTCGCCTCATCTTCCGTTCTCGCATCTTTATCATGCTAAACCTGCGCACGGAATTTGCGCCATCGATGGCGACCTGTCTTGGCTACGAATGCGGCGGGATGCCTTCTTTACCATTGCGCGCTTGGGCGATACTGCTGTTGCCAACAGATTTCCCGAAAGGCAGATGCGCTATGGCAAACGATCTTTTCAACAGTTTCATGACAGGCCCAGACGAAAATGGGCGCTTTGGTGATTTCGGTGGCCGCTTTGTCTCTGAAACATTGATGCCCCTGATTCTCGAACTTCAGGCCGAATACGACAAGGCCAAGACGGATGACAGCTTCTGGGCTGAAATGGACGACCTGTGGGAACATTACGTAGGCCGTCCAAGCCCCCTTTATCACGCCGAGCGCCTGACCGAAGAGCTGGGCGGTGCCAAGATCTATATGAAGCGCGACGAGCTGAACCATACCGGCGCGCATAAGATCAACAACGTGCTTGGACAGATCATCCTGGCGCGCCGGATGGGCAAAAAGCGGATCATCGCTGAAACAGGTGCCGGCCAGCACGGTGTTGCAACCGCGACCGTCTGCGCGAAGTTCGGCCTCAAATGCGTGGTCTACATGGGCGCGCACGACGTAGAGCGTCAGGCCCCCAATGTTTTCCGTATGCGTCTGCTGGGGGCGGAGATCATTCCTGTCACCTCAGGTCGTGGCACGCTAAAGGACGCGATGAACGACGCATTGCGTGACTGGGTGACCAACGTCCGCGATACGTTTTACTGCATCGGCACAGTTGCAGGCCCGCACCCTTATCCAGCTATGGTTCGCGACTTTCAAAGCATTATCGGCAAAGAAGTCCGTACACAGATGGAACGCGCTGAAGGCCGCTTGCCCGATACGCTGATCGCGGCCATCGGTGGCGGCTCCAACGCTATGGGCCTGTTCTACCCCTTCCTTGACGACAAAGAGGTCAACATCATTGGTGTCGAGGCAGGGGGGAAAGGCGTGAACGCCAAGATGGAGCATTGTGCGTCGCTGACCGGCGGTCGCCCCGGCGTGCTGCACGGGAACCGGACATATCTGCTACAAGACGATGACGGCCAAATTCTTGAGGGCTTCTCGATCTCTGCGGGCCTCGATTATCCCGGAATCGGACCTGAACATGCATGGCTGCATGATATTGGCCGCGCAAAATATGTCTCGATCACAGATGTAGAAGCGCTTGCTGCGTTCCAGAAATGTTGTGAGCTTGAGGGTATCATACCGGCGCTAGAGCCATCGCACGCTTTGGCCCATGTTCTGAAGATCGCACCAACCTTGCCGAAAGACCACATCATCTGCATGAACATGTGTGGCCGTGGCGACAAGGATATCTTCACCGTCGCAAAGGCACTTGGCTTTGAGATGGGCGAATTCGCCTAGAACGTTTTTAGCAGGGGCCGTGTGCCCCTGCTATCGCGTGAGCTCGAGAATATCGAAATCACTTTCGTTCACCGGCGCGGGAAACAGCAATCTCGCGCGGGTGTCGGACACACGCTCGAACACAGCAACATCCGGTGTGATTGTCCCGTTGCCCTCAAATGTAGGGTCAAGTTCGGCGTAGCTTTGCGGTGTTCCGCTTGAGACGTACCCGACCCCAAGATAGACAGCGCGGCCGTCCCGCATTTCAATCCGACCCGACGTGCGTTGAGAACCGGAGACTTTTTCAAACGCGACGCCCGTGTTGTCGAGCGTCATGCGGCAGGTGAAGTTGGTGTAAACAACTAACTCGGAAATACCGCCAAGCTTCATCGTGCGGCAGCGCCACTCACCCTGAAGCGACGGATCGAAGGCGACCTGAGGTTTGCCCGACAACGCAGATGTCAGTGCCGCAACATCCTCTGCCTTCCCTCCGGCCAAAGCCCCTAGAACAGCGGTTCCTGCTATACGCTCAAAGCGGTCCAGCCTTGCCTGCTCTTGCGGTATTATGTCCTGCGCAGTTGCGGCGCCGGTGATTAAAGCCAATAGGCAAGCGAAGCGCATTTGCCTCATGCGCCGCTTCCTGTTGCATGCGTGCGCAGAACCTCTAGCGGGACAATTTCCAGCGCGCGGATATGCGTCGCGGCAAGATGCACCTGCGGCGCACAGCCTTCCTCAGCGGCCTGCATGAAACGTCCGGCGCACAGGCACCACGGATCACCGGGTTTGAGCCCGGCAAAGCCGTAGGCAGGGTTTGGGGTGGACAGATCGTTGCCCACGTATTTAGAGAACGCTAGAAACTCTGCCGTCATCACCGCGCAAACGGTGTGGCTTCCTTGATCTGCAGCACATGTGTTGCAATGCCCGTCACGGAAGAAACCTGTCACAGGATCACTGCCACAAAGCGCCAATGTGCCGCCTTCGACGTTGATGCTTTCTTCGGGTTCCATAAGGCTCTCCTTAGATATTGTTTGCGATGATGCGAAAGATTTCGACGTTTTGGTCCGCAACGCCGTCTTCGCGAAACTTGCGGTCTGCCGCGTTTGTGGCGATCACAATGCCCTTCGCACGATTAACATAGACGTACTGGCCGTATATACCACGGGCCATGAATTCACCGGGCACGGACCCTTTCGGGATCCACCACTGATAACCATAGCCGATTTCACCGTCGGCTGTCGGGGCAGAAGCAGTGGTAGAGGCCGCGACCCAGTCTTCGGGTACAATCTGCTGACCGTTGTAAAACCCGTTTTGTAGAAACATCTGGCCCATGCGCGCATAGTCGCGTGTGGTGAGGTTCAGTCCCCCCAAAACGAAAGCGGTGCCAAAGCCGTCCGTTAGATAATATGGTGCATATTCCAACCCCATCGGCGCAATGATTTTCTCGCTCAGTAGCTCTGCAATCGGGCGTCCCGTGGCACCGCGTACGACCATTGAGAGTACATGAGTGTCGATGGACACATATTTCCACCCTGCGCCTGATGCCGCGAACGTCTCGTTCAGGTCAGCAGCAAAATCATCCATGCTACCACCCAGCGCCAGCACCCGGCCCATCCGGTTGATGTCGGATTTCGGATCAAGGTAATCTTCGTCAAAGACGACACCGCTGGCCATATTCAGCACGTTGCGCACGGTAGCGTTGTCGTAAGCGCCATCGCTCAAAGAAGGGGCATATTGAGTGACTCGATCATCAAGCGACGCAATCGCGCCTTCTTCGACCAGCACACCTATCAGAGCCGAAAGATAGCTTTTCGCGACCGACCATGAAATGCGCAGGTCTTCAGCGGTGGTACCCTTGTAGTAACTTTCATGCACGATCTCACCGTTCTTCAGGACAACCAGCGCGGTAACGTCACGGGCTGTGACCCAATCAGAAACCTCGGCTGGCAAGGCCGCATCGGTGCCGTAGGGCAACGCGGTTGTGGGGCCTGTACCTCGTGAGACCGGAGCGGTGAGGAAGGCCGCGTTCATATGGGAGAAATTGCGGACAATTTTCTCTTCGGAGAACAGTGAATTGACCGCAAGCAAACGTGTGATCTGTTCGCGTTGCCATAGGCCGACCGCCACAGCCGCCAGAACCAATACAACGAAGATTCGAACGACCCACTTAACGACGCTGTTCATGCTTTTGCTCCCTGTCTGATGCCGCCCAATCAAACATGCCGGTCAACGACAGGCCAGCGGAATTCAGTGGAGCGTGGCGTCATCATAGTGCCAGTTGATCCAGCGCCCATGGAAGTCAGCACGCCCCAGATCGAAGGTGATGTTTCCGGGCCAAAGCTGCAGGGTTAGGGCTGCGCCCTTGCCGCCTGTCGTATCTCCGTCGCTTTCCATGGATAGCCACCCAAGCGGCCGGTCCCGAGAGGCGCGCGCGCCGGCGGCTTCGATCAGGGCTTTGCCCTTGGCCTGCGCGGCGGCGGGGAAATACTGCCAAGCCACTGAGTGCTGGATGAGATGCAGGCGGCCCTGTGGCGCAGACGCCAGTCGCCGCGACAACCAGTCAATGGCATCACCGGTGTCGATCTGCGCTGTCATGACGGAGGCTGCGGCACGGGTAAGGGACAGACGTTCTGGTTGGTCGGGCCAAAGATAGGCAGTCAAGCGCAGCAGATGATCGCCGCGTTGCGGATCAAGCGGGTTCAGGTCGACACCCGCACGCGCTGCGATCCTCGGCGTCCGCGCAGGGGGCATGGCGCCTGTCCAATCCGGTGTCAGCGTCAGGACGGGCATGTCGGGGCCGAAGCGCGTGCCAGACAGTTCCAGCGCATAATGATCCCACATCAGGTTAAGCCCGCCGCTCGCACCCAGTTCGCTTAGATGCAGGGGCAGGTCAAAATGTGAAACAGCCACCTGCGCGCCCGCAATAAGTGCTGCAGACCGGCGGACTTCGTTCGTTTGGGGCGGGCTGTTGGTCCAGTCATCCAAAAAGGCGGTGTGCGTCTCTAGCGCGTTCAAAACAGCATCCCGCACGGCAGAATCGCTTGGCTGGTTCGGTGGGTAAACCGCAATCAGCCCCGCATCCCTGCGGGTGAGCACCAGTGCGTGCAGGCCTGCTGCTGTGCGCAGCGGCAAAGAATGGCCGGCAGGCCCGATGTCGCCGTCGAACCCTGCAAACTTTTTGGCCAAGGCGCTTTCTTGGGGCCAGTTGTCAGCCAAAACGTTGAGAAGTTGCGCCATGAAAGGGCTGCCAAGTGCGGCGCAGGACAAGGCTTGATGGCGAAACGCCTCAAGCAGGTTCACTTGAAGCGCTCCATCAGCTTTTGCAATGCTGACCGCTCATCCGTGGCTTTTGGTGCCGGTTCGGCCGGTCGGTGATCCGGCGTTGTTGGTAGTTTGGATTTGGCTGGTCCTTTGGTGCCTGTCGATGGGCGGGACGGCGCAGTGCGCAGGCTAACGGCATTCATGAACTTGGCGGTGTCGCCCTCAGCCAGATAGGGCGCGCCGTCGCTGAGGCCGCGCAGGACATCGTCCAGCCATTCGGCATCTGCCTTGGCAAAGTCATGTAGCACGTAGCCCGGCACGCGATCCTTATGCCCAGGATGGCCGATACCCAGTCGCACGCGGGCATAGTCCGGCCCCAGATGGCTGTGGATCGATCGCAGCCCGTTATGACCTGCATGCCCGCCGCCCATTTTGAATTTGACCTTGCCGGGTGCCAGATCAAGCTCATCATGCAGAACAATCACGTCTTCTGGTTCAAGCTTATAAAAGCGCATGGCGGCTGCGACACTGTCACCGGATTTGTTCATGAAGGTTTCGGGGCGCAGTAGTACCGCGCGGGTGCTGCCAAAGCGGCCTTCCGTCACGCTGCCCTGATGCTTGCCTTTCCATGCCGGAAAGCCATAATCCGCAGCCATTTGTTCCACCGCCATAAAGCCGATGTTGTGCCGGTTGCGCGCGTATTTTGCCCCTGGATTTCCGAGACCTACAATCAGTTTCATATGCTGCTCCGTTGCTTGTCCCGCATCATATTGAGCGGGCAGGGCAGCGTCCAGCGGCAGCGTATTTTAAGGCACGCCTGTCTTGATGAAGTGATCGGGACGGAAAGGTAAAAGTTGATCGTCCTCCAGCAGCGGATAGGCTGTGCCGTTGTGTACTGCGCCATCAGCGTTCCAAACAATCTGCATCTGCGCATCCTGCACGCGGTAAACCAATCCGGGGTACCTGCGGGGTTTCACCAGCCGATCGCGGGCATAAGTTGCGACAAACGTAGACCGCTGCGCAACATCACGGTGCTTTAGATGGCGAATGTAAAACGCAATCAAGATCAGCAGCGGCGCTATGGCGCAGAGCAGATCAACAAGCACTGCTTCTGCGCTGTTGGCGGTTAGCCCAAGAAATGTCGAGGGCCGACGTACACTGCGGGCAACGTAGAAAACACCGACAAGATAGGCGAGGGTGGGCGGCGCAAATAACGCCAGCCACGTAACACTGCGCCCCTGCGCCCGCGCAAGTGTACCGCCGATGTCAGGATGGGGTGGAGGCGTTGATTTCATAGTTCAGGATAGGCTCGTAACGTCAACTGAGTAAAGAAAAACGGGGCCGCCCAAAAGAGCGACCCCGTTTCTATCGTTTTGACAAAAGTGTCGAAGATTACTCTTCGCCACCCTCTGTCACTTCTGTTTCGCCTTCTTCGGCGCCATCTTCATCAGCTTCCGCAGAAACGAGACCGGATGGTGCAGAAACCTGAGCGATCACAAAGTCACGATCGATAACCGGCTTGCAGCCTGCTGGCAGTTTGACATTCGAGATTGTCGCGTTGTCGCCGATCTCCAGTTCGGAGATGTCCACAACGATGCTTTCCGGGATGTCGGCCGCGGTCACAACCAGTTCAACTTCTGGACGCACAAGGTTCAGTGTGCCGCCTTTTTTCAGGCCTGGGCACTCCTCTTCACCAGCAACTTCTACGTTGATGAACAGGTTGATCTTTGTGGTGCGCTTGAGGCGCATGAAGTCGACGTGTGTTGGCAGGTCTTTGACAACGTGGCGCTGAACGTCGCGGCAGATGACGCGCACGTCATCGTGGCCTTCGACTTTCAAGTTGAACAAAGTCGCCTTGAAGCGGCCTTTGCGCAGCATGGTCAGCAGTTTGTTGAAATCCAACTGGATCGGCAGCGGGTCAACGTCACCACCAAAAACAATTCCAGGGACCAAACCATCACGGCGTGCCTGACGAGCGGCGCCCTTGCCTGTCCCCGTGCGTTCCTGAACTTCAAGATCTGGGATCTCTCCGGCCATAGTAATTCTCCAATATATCTAGGGCGGGAATCCTCCAAGGCTGTATCCCCGCGTGAAGTCGCGCGTATAGACGGGAATCGGTTTCGGGGAAAGAGTAAATGTAGAGAGATATGAGAAAGCCTGCCGGTCGGGTAGGGGCGCTGCCCCCTTGGCCTTGGCAGGCCAATTCACCCGGGATATTTGCAGCCAAAAGAAATGAGGTCAGGAGCGGGTTTCAAGGTGACCGCCTGCGGCTGTAGCGCGTGCGTGTAGCTCTATTTCATCGGCGTACTGTGCGTCAAAGAAGGCGAGGGTATCAGGAGTGATCGGTGTCGCGACGTGCGGGGATACATTTTGGGGTTTGAAGGTGATATGAGCCGACATGCGTGAGCAGAGCCACCCGCGCAGCACGGGCTGGCTCTCATAGGTGAAGAGGTGCGTGATGCCCAGAACGCCATCCGGTTTTGTCAGAAAGCTGAGTTGGTTGCCGATCCGGGCCCAGTCCGGCGGGGAGGGCGATAAGACAGCCTGAACAAATCCGTCAAAATCAACCGGAAGTGTCGATGCGCGATAGCGATACCAGCTGCGCAAATGCTCCAGCGGCGCGCGGATCACAGCCATTGTTTCGGGCTCCAGAGCATAGGCCTCGCGCAGGAATGGTGCGATTTTTCGATGGTACCTTCCTACGGGTGTGTGCTTGCGGTGCTTGTAAAAGGCAATGTCGGCCCAAGGCTTGAGCGCGACTTCCATCGCGGTCGAGCCGGTTTTGGGTACTGAAAAAAGCACGAGGTTTTGCTCGGAAAAGACGAGCATCAGTCCTGCCAGTCGCCCTCGAACCCTTTGGGTACCAGCAGGTTGTGCCGACCCAGATTTCCTACCTGTGTTTCGCCACAGAGGGCCATTGTTGTATCAAGCTCTTTATGGATCACTTCCAGCGCGCGAGTGACGCCCGCCTGACCCATAGCCCCAAGGCCGTAGATGAAAGCGCGCCCGATATAGGTGCCCTTGGCCCCCATCGCCATCGCCTTGAGCACGTCCTGACCGGAGCGGATGCCACTATCGAGGTGGACTTCGATCTGATCACCAACCGCATCCAGAATCGACGGCAGCATACGGATTGAACTGAGCGCGCCGTCTAGCTGGCGTCCGCCATGGTTGCTAACGATGATCGCGTCGGCGCCCACTTGCAGGGCCATTTTGGCATCCTCGGCATCCAGAATGCCCTTGAGGATCACCTTGCCGCCCCATTGTTCCTTGATTTTGGCAATCTTGGACCAGTCGAGGGTTGGGTCGAATTGCTCTGCTGTCCACGCGCTAAGGTCAGATGCATCGGAGATGTTATCGACATGGCCGACGATATTACCGAACTGGCGGTTCTTGGTTTGCAGCATGTCGATGCCCCAGCGCCACTTTGTCATCAGATTGGCGATGGTAGACGGTGTCAGTTTCGGCGGAGCGGTCAGCCCGTTCTTGATATCTTTGTGACGTTGGCCGAGGATTTGCAAATCCAGCGTGATCACAAGAGCCGAACATTTCGCGGCACGGGCCCGTTCGATCAGGCGGCTGACGTAATCTTCGTCCCGCATGGTATAAAGTTGAAACCAGAAAGGTTTGTTCGTCGCGGAGGCCACGTCTTCGATTGAGTTGATGGACATGGTGGAAAGCGTGAAGGGAACACCGAAAGCTTCTGCCGCGCGGGCTGCCTTCATCTCACCATCAGCATGCTGCATCCCGGTCAGGCCAACAGGGGCCAGCGCCACGGGCATGGCGACATCTTCGCCAATCATCTTTGTGGCTGTGCTGCGCCCCGACATATCAACCGCCACACGCTGGCGTAGACGGATCTGGTCAAAGTCGGAGGTGTTTTCGCGAAAGGTCTGTTCGGTCCAGCTGCCGCTTTCTGCGTAGTCATAAAACATCTTTGGCACGCGGCGGCGGTGAAGGCGTTTGAGGTCGTCGATATTGGTGATGACGGGCATGACAGCTTTCCGGTACTATTGGTCATGTTTGTTTACCAATTTGAGGTGCGCAGATCAACGGTTCAATTTTTATGCTTATGCTTATGCTTATGTTTAGGTCCTAGGCCGGATCGGACTTTTGTTTAGCACGAAGAATGTCTGCTTCATTCCTTGTGAACTTGATTGGACTTGTGATGTCAGGCGCGAGAGTAGTTGCAGTGTAAGGGGTCGCGCCAGAGCCGCCCCACTTGAGTGGTCCAAATCGAAAGTTGTGCATGATTTACCTTTGGTTCATCGAACCGATGGCCTCTGGCGCAGGTGGGCGGTGACCCAATGCACTGTGTGGTCGTTTGGTGTTGTAATTTTTCCTGCAGTTTTCGATGATGATTTGGGCTTCACGCATTGAGTAAAAGATTTTGCCGTTCAGCAATTGGTCTCGCATTCTGCCGTTGAAGCTTTCGCAATAACCGTTTCCCAGGGTGATCCGGGCTCGATGTAGGCAGTTCTTGCCCAACAGCCTTGACCCAACCCCGGACCGCTTCAGCGATGAACTCCGGGCCATTGTCCGACCTGATATAGTTTGGCACGCCGCGCAGGATTAACAGGTCCGTCAACGCATCAATGACTTCTGTCGAGTTCAGTTTCCGTTTCACACGGATCGCCAAACACTCCCGGCTGTGTTCATCCACGATGTTGAGTGTCCTAAAGGCTCTGCCGTCGTCTGTCCGGTGATGCACAAAATCGTACGACCAGACGTGATTGCGATGCTCGGAACGAAAACGGACACACGATCCATCATTGAGCGAGAGCCGCCCCTACTTGGGTTGTCAGTTCGCGGTCTTGGTCAGCACGCCCACGTGTTAACCGTCGCTGCGTGGATCGGTGTTGGCCCAGAACGCGATAAAGCCGTCGCTCAAAAACCTTGAACCATCTACGCACATGATCGATACAGGCCCGCCTGCGCGAGGGCTCAGAAGTTTCCCGATGCGGCCTCCTTTAATGTTAGCTTGTCCAGTGTCAGGTCTGAAACCGCATGCCGCAAGCATTCGTTCTCTTTCTGTAGCCGCTTCGGTTCCTTGAGTTGTTCTGTGCCCATTCCACCGTACTTCTTCTTCCAGTGGTAATAGGTTTGTTCAGTCACACTGATCAGTCTGATTGCATCAATCCGGGCATGGGCCTCTTAATGGCCATCTCTGGTGCTCCGCTTTCCTAACTATAGGGGCGGACCACTTCAAAGGGGGAGCTCAGGGTGACCACTCAGGCTGAGTGAGCGCCGTCGGCCAGTGCTTTTACAAAGGCTAGGATCTCTTGGGTGCTTTTGCCTGCCGCGATCTGGCTGACGATGGCGGAGCCTACTACGACGCCATCAGCCACCTCTGCAATTGTACGGGATTTTTCGGGCGTGTTTACGCCAAACCCTACGACCACGGGCAGTCCAGTTGCCTCACGGATGCGCACAACGGCAGGTGATACATCGCCTGCGTCCGCTTCAGCGGCGCCAGTGATACCTGTGATCGAAACATAGTAGACAAAGCCGGAGGTGTTCTGGGCCACGCGCTTGAGACGGTTGTCATCGGTGGTGGGGGTGGCCAGACGGATAAAGTTCAGCCCTGCTTTTTGTGCCGGCAGGCACAGCTCGCTGTCTTCTTCAGGTGGCAGGTCTACGACGATCAGCCCGTCGATGCCGGCTGCTTTGGCTGCTTCCAGAAAAACTGGCACGCCCATGGAATAGATCGGATTGTAATAGCCCATCAGCACGATTGGTGTGGTGTCATCGTCCTTGCGAAATTCCGTCGCCAGTTGCAGCGTGCGTTTGAGGGTCATGCCGCCGTCCAGCGCGCGCTGTCCAGCCAACTGGATGGTAGGGCCGTCTGCCATTGGATCGGTAAAGGGCAGGCCCAATTCGATGATGTCCACACCGGCCGAAGGCAGCCCGCGCACAATCTCCAGAGAGCGGTCAAAATCCGGATCACCAGCCATTACATAAGAGACAAAAGCTTTTTTGCCCTTGGCCTTGAGGTCAGCGAATTTTGCGTCAATGCGGGTCATAACAGCGGCCTTTTTGAAGTGTTAAAGCTGCAATGCCCAATTCGCGCGTGGAAATCAATGCGCAACGCGCGGAGCAGGGCGCGGTTTCTGCAAAATACCGGACCAGAAATTTCTATTTGCCAGCACGCGGTCATATGCCGCTTACCCTTGCGCAGCGCGCGCGGCTCCCCTAACACGGCGCAAACGCATAAGGGGATACTATCATGGGTTTCAAAATGGGTATCGTGGGTCTGCCAAACGTTGGCAAATCGACGCTTTTCAACGCACTCACCCGGACGGCTGCTGCACAGGCTGCCAACTTCCCTTTTTGCACGATCGAACCGAACGTGGGTGAGGTTGCTGTACCGGACGCCCGTCTTGATAAATTGGCCGAGATCGCTAGCTCAAAATCCATCATACCGACACGCATGACATTTGTAGACATTGCGGGCCTGGTGAAGGGGGCCTCAAAAGGGGAGGGCTTGGGCAACCAGTTCCTTGCCAACATCCGTGAGACAGACGCCATCGCCCATGTGTTGCGCTGTTTTGAAGACGGCGATGTGACCCATGTTGAAGGTCGCGTTGATCCCGTTGCCGATGCCGAAACCATTGACACTGAGCTGATGCTTGCCGACCTGGAAAGCATCGAAAAGCGCCGCGCGGGCCTCGTGCGTAAAATCAAGGGCGGCGATAAAGATGCTGTGCAGCAAGACCGTCTTCTGGCCGCTGCGCAAGCCGCAATTGAGGATGGCAAGCCCGCGCGCACTGTCGAGATCGACGAAGACGACGCCAAAGCGTGGCGGATGCTACAATTGCTGACCACCAAGCCGGTTCTCTATGTTTGTAACGTCGGCGTAGACGATGCGGCCAAAGGCAATGCGCTGTCCGATGCTGTGGCCGAAATGGCCGCGGCCCAGGGTAACTCCGCCGTCGTGATTTCCGCCCAGATCGAAGAAGAAATCAGCCAGCTTGATGCTGAAGACGCCCAGATGTTTCTCGACGACATGAACCTTGAGGAAGCAGGCTTGGACCGGCTGATCCGGGCTGGATACGAACTGCTGCACCTTGAAACCTACTTCACCGTGGGCCCGAAAGAGGCCCGCGCCTGGACCATCAAGCAAGGTACATCTGCACCCAAAGCGGCTGGCGTGATCCACGGTGACTTTGAAAAAGGTTTCATCCGCGCAGAAACCATCGCCTATGATGATTTTGTCAGCTTGGGCGGAGAGGGCCCTGCGAAAGAAGCGGGTAAAATGCGCGCTGAGGGCAAGTCCTATATCGTCAAAGACGGCGACGTGCTGCACTTCTTGTTCAATACTTAAACTAGGCGGGTTGGTTTAGCTGAAAGGCTCCCAATCGCAGAGTTCTCAATTTGTCCCCCTCCCAAAGCCGCTCGGCCGACTTCGGGGGGGATGGCAAATCCTGTTGCTCGCCGATCAAAGTGAGCGACTGGGTCAAATAGCATTGCCAAGCGTTAGTTCATATTGGCACGAGTTCGTCTTGGCTGTTTGCTTTGATAGAGAGCAGCGCATAAAGGTTTTCCATCGTAAGGGTGCTGTAACCGCACCCGCTATCCGAGTGTTCGCAAGACACAAGTCGCTGATAAGTCCTAACCATTGACGTGTTATGGGGTGTGAAAAGACCGGCCTTGAGCGCCTAAATAAATTAGGCCCCAAAACCCCCTTGCTCTCCTTTAAACCCGCCGTTAAACGGGTCAGCGGAGATGTGGCCGAGTGGTCGAAGGCGCTCCCCTGCTAAGGGAGTAGGCCCGGAAGGGTCTCGAGGGTTCGAATCCCTTCGTCTCCGCCACTACGGCCCCTAGCGCGCTCTATATCTTTATAATAATTTCAGAAAACTTCCTATCCACCATCCTACCCGGCAAAAAGAACTTCTTGATAGTGAACCTGTCAGGCACCTTTTTAGTCGGCAAACATAACTAAGAGCTCTCTATTTCTTGCTACAGAAAGCGGCTTGCGAATCTTTCCATCCGCATCCTTAAAACTGCCGTCTTCTCCCAAAGTAATCACCTCTCCTTGAGAAATGAATGCCAGTTCTTCAAGCCCCGTGTTGAACCCGATACGAGAAATCAACTGAACCTAGATGGAAATTAGACCGATCTCTGCGTCTGGATAAATATAGCATCACCCACCTCGAATTTGAAATTCTTGAAGTCCACCGATTCCGACATTGAGTTACCTTTATATTTGTAACCGCTCATTGTGCCCTACACTTCGAGCCTACCGACATGAGCCTATTGCAATTTTCTTTGCGCGTCGCGCGCTTGATATCTTTGACGATCGTCTCGCCGGGGCTCTTCGTTGTCTTTCTCATTGTTCACTCCTCAGTGGTTACGATGAGCAACAAACCTTCTCTTAGCAAATAACGCTATTTGGACCCATAGGCGCTGACGTCAGACAGCGCTTCTGGAGCAACGGACGATGGCGTCAGGCAGACTTTGACGCCATCGCATCTTCTTTTCGTTCGGTTGGGAAGAAGCTGTAGTAGAACACAGGAGCAGCGATGAGGGTCAGGATCGAGGCAAAGCCCAAGCCGCCCATGATCGTAACTGCCATAGAGGCAAAGAAAGCATCCGACAGCAATGGGATCATACCAAGGATTGTCGTTGCTGCGGCCAGTACCACAGGGCGCAAGCGCGAAGTTGACGCATCAAGGATTGCCTCGCGAAATGGCACGCCATCTGCGCGCACAAGGTCGATCTCTTCGACAAGCACGATCCCGTTTTTGATCAGCATACCTGATAGGCTGAGTAGCCCCAAAAGTGCCGTGAACGAGAAGGGCAGATCCGTGCCCAGAAGCCCCAGAGCAACGCCATTCACGCTCATCGGGACGAGTAGCCAGATGATCAATGGCTGCCGGATTCTCCCAAACAGCAGGACCGAAATCAGCACCATGATGATAAGCGACAAGGGTAGCTGGCCACCAAGGGAGGCCTGCGCGTCGGTAGAGCTTTCGTATTCGCCACCCCATTCCAGCGTGTAGCCTTCGGGCAGGTCAACGGCTTCGATTGCACCGCGAATCTGGTTGAACACAGCCGAGGCGTTCACGCCTGCAGGGACGCCGGCCTGAAGGGTGATTGTCGGCACCCGATCGCGGCGGACAAGGAAGGTATTCTGCGCCTCCCATCCGAAACCGTCCACAATCTGGGCAACCGGAATATAGGTAGCGGCAGCATCCGAGTAGACCGGCAGATCAGCCAGATGCGCGCCGCCTTCGTTTGCAGCGCTGTCGGAGCGCATGATGATCGGGATAAGGCGGTCTTCCTCCCGATAATACCCGACCTGAATTCCGTCTGTGCCAAACTGTAATGCCTGGGCCAGATCATCGCGGCCAACACCGGCCGCTTTTGCACGCTCGTCAGCAAATTGTGGCACAATCACAAACTCGCGTTCGCGCCAGTCAGTGCGAAGGTCTTGCAGCTGGTTCGAAGCCCCCCGCAGGGCTTTTTCGGCTTCCAGCGCCAAAGACCGCAAAACCACAGGATCAGGGCCGGAAAACCGCGCTGCAATAGGTGCGCCGCCACCGGGGCCGAACGCCAGCCGTTCGGTGCGGAATTCACCTGATGTCAGCGTGGACCTGCCAAAGGCTTCAAGATCAGCGCGCAAAGGCGGAATTTGTTCAAGCGTGTCGGTCCGGATGATCAGGTGACCATAGGTGGGTAGGGCTTCCTCGGGTGCGTAGGTGAGCATAAAGCGTGTCGCGCCGCCGCCGATGAAGGTTGCTACCGACTTTACTTCGTCACGATCTGCCAGCCAGTTCTCCAGCACTTGCATGTCTTCGGACACGCGGTGGATACTGGCCCCTTGGGGCAGCTTGTAGTGCACGTAGAACAGGGGCGTGTTGCTGTCGGGGAAAAACTGCTGCTTTACCTGACCAAACCCGATGTAGCACAAAACCGTGATCGCCAGCAGCCCAAGTATCACCAGATAGCGCAGTTTCAACGCAACAGAGAGCACGCTGCGGTAGGCCCGAAACATCGGGCCGCTATAGTGGTCAGCACCTTGCGAGGTGCCTACCTTGAAAAAGTAATGCGCAAGCAAAGGGGTCGCAGTGATGGCAAGCACCCATGAAAGAAGCAGCGAAATCCCGATCACAGCAAACAGCGAGAACAGGAATTCACCGGTCGCATCAGGGCTAAGCCCGATACCTGCAAAGGCCATGATACCGATGACTGTCGCCCCCAGTAGCGGTGTTTGCGTCTTGGTGGCCACATCTTCGGCAGCGTCGCGTGCGTTTTTGCCCTGCGCCATGTCCCCCTGCATGCCCTCGGCCACCACAATGGCGTTATCGACCAACATCCCCATGGCAATGATCAGCGCGCCGAGCGATATCCGCTCCATTTCAATTCCGAATATGGCCATCATAAAGATGGTGCCTACCACCGTGAGCAATAGCGTAACGCCTACAACCACAGCAGCACGCCAACCCATGAAAAGCGCAAGCACAATCACCACGATTGCGACGGACATCGCGAGGTTCAGAAGGAAGGCATTGGATGCTTCATCCACCACAACGTGCTGTTGGTAGATCGGGTGCATCTCTACGCCCGCTGGCACATCGCGCATGATTTCTGCCAGACGTGCGTCCACACGATCTCCGACATCAACAATGTTCAGGTCTGCCTTGCCGGCAACGCCCAGAGTGAACGCTTCCTCACCCTGAAACCGGATGATCTCGGTCGGTTCTTTCACGCGGTCACGCTTGACCGAGGCAAGGTCGAGCAGGTCGATCACATCGCCACCGATTCCGATCGTTAGATTGGCGATTTCGTCCACTGTGTCAGACCCTTCGGGGGCCTGAATGCGAATGTCTTGCCCGTTTTGCACAATACTGCCGGACGTCGTTCGCGAATCCGTGTTGGCCAGTGCCCCCGCGATGGCTGAGGGGCCTATGCCAAGGTTGGTCATGATCGAAGTGCTTGCATCTACATAAATCGCCTCGGAGGGGAGGCCGGCAACGGCCACATCTGCTACACCGTCCACTGCCAGCAACTCGCGCCGGAGATATTCCGAGATGTTATGCACTTCGGCATCGGTGAAGCCGGGTGCAGTGACAGCGTAGAAAACGCCAAACACGTCGCCAAAGTTGTCATTGACGATAGGTGTGCCAGCTTCGGGAGGCAGGCTTCGTTCGGCATCGGCCACGCGGTTGCGCAGTTTTGTCCAGATCGCCGGCAATTCGGTGCCGTCAAAGGTTGATTCAATGTTCACCGAAATGCGGCTGACGCCGGGTTTGTTGGATGAGGTGATAAAATCGATCTCACCCATCTTCTGGATCTCGGATTCGATGGGCTCGGACACCTCTCGCGCCACCTGTTCGGCAGTTGCGCCGGGGTATTGCGTGATGATGATTGCATTCTTGATGGTGAAGGACGGGTCTTCGAGGCGGCCGATCGTGGCAAAACCCCAGATGCCGCCCAACAGGCAGACCAGCATCAGGATCCAGGTGATCAGCGCTTTGTCGATAGAGGCGCGCGCGATGGACATGTGCTTACTCCCCGATGCGGGTGAAAGGACGCGCCTGTTGGCCGTCACGCAATTGCGAAGCGCCTGTCATGACGATCTGCGTGCCATCCGATGGACCATCGACCAGATAAATCTGCCCGTCCTCGCGCATTTCGATCTCTACCGGCGTTTGGCGAACTGTGTCTCCCTCAAACACCATCACAAAGGCGGCGCCGTCAGGTCCGTAAACAAGCGCTGTTTCTGGCAGGACAATGCCATCGGGGGCTTTGCCCTCGGCGCTGGCATAGACTGTTGCCGATGCGCCCGGGAATACAAAAGCGCCCGGGTTTTCGGCAAAAGCCAGCGTGATGGTATAGGATTGACCAATGCTGGAAGTCTCTGTTTCAAATTCCCGCATGCTCAGGGCAAAGCGCCGCGGATCACCTGGAAAGACTGCGGTGAATGCGACGCGATCACCCGCGCCGGCCTGCCGAAACAGAACTTCGGGGACCTCGATGTCTACCCGCAGTTCCGAAATGTCGTGCAGGCGCACAACGGGCGTGCCTGCTGTAACTGTCTGATAATTTGCAATCAGCCGCCGCGCGATCAATGCATCAAACGGCGCGCGCAGGGTGGCGTGACCTAAATCGTCTTGTGCATTCTCCAGCGCAATTGCCGCCAGTCTCAATTGCGTCTCCGCGTCCCTGACCTGAACAGCCGAAACAGCCTGTCCGCGCAAGCTTTCCAGCCGTTGTGCATCACGTTGTGCTTTGTCGTAATTTAGCTGCGCCTGTGCGACCGCGCGTTCGTAGCCCGCCAGGTCAAGCTGTGCGATCAGCGCGCCTTTTGGCATTGTGGTGCCTTCTTCGGCACTTAGTTCCAGCAATTGTCCACCGACCTGAAAGGCAAGGTCCACGGTTTGTTTCGCAGCCACTTGTCCAAAGAACTGCCGTTGCAGAACGCGCGATTGGCTGGACAGCTCCATCAACTTGACTGGTTTGGGCGCGGGCTGCACTGGGTCTTCCTGTGCCATTGCTGCAAACGGAATAATCAAGGCTAGAGCCCCTGTTACAAACCAATGGCTGCGCATGTGTTGTTCCTATGTCGTAGATTAAATGCTTTCTTCGACTTATATCTCCGGCCGGAAAAAGCAAACTGTTTAGTTCACTTTTGTGTGCGTCGATGTGCATGTGATATCTGGATTGTAGCACGCTTTTGGGCAGGTCAGGTTATTCGCCAACGAATGAACCCGATTAGAAAAGCACGGATGGCAGCCATGTGGCGATGGAAGGGAGCACCCAGATCAGCAAAATACCGATGGCTTGCAGCGCAATGAAAGGTACGACACCGCGATAGATATGGCCTGTGGTTATCTCTTCGGGGGCAACGGCACGCAGGTAAAACAGCGAAAAGCCGAACGGAGGCGTCAGAAAGCTGGTTTGCAAATTGATTGCCAGAAGCACGCCCAGCCAGATCGGATCATGCCCCATGATAATGAGGGACGGGGCCACCATTGGCAAAACGATCACGGAAATTTCGACGAAATCCAGAAAAAAGCCAAGCACGAAGACAAAGAGCATCACAAACAGTAGCGCGCCATTTGGTCCGCCGGGCAGGTTTTCAAGCAGATGTGCCACGCGCTCCTCTCCACCCAGCCCGATAAAAACCAGTGAGAAAAAGCCGGCAGCAAGGATGGTCGCAAAGATCATCGCGGTCATCGTCAAGGTCGAGGTAGCGGCCTCATGTATGATCTTGGTTCGGATGGCGGCGCGTAGAGCAAGCACAACAGCACCAAGGCCGATGATTGCCAATAACGCATAGACAGCCCCGATCACCCATTCTAGCACACCGTTGTCGCTGCGTTGCAGCCGTACCGGATATGCCCCTGCGAGCAAGCCCAGAAGAACCAGCGCCACAGCCCCGATCAAGATCAGCCTGGGGTTTATGCCTATCCGGCGTCCCGCCATCAGCAAGGCACCGACCGCTCCAACGGAGGCTGCCTCGGTCGGGGTGGCGACGCCGCCCAAAATCGCGCCGAGCACCGCGAAGATCAGCAATACTGGCGGAACAATTGCCGCGACAATCTCATGACGGTCGGGGCGGGCAAGGCCGAAGTCTGCGGGGGGCATGTCAGTGGGGCGTAGTGCGCCTCGGATCAGGATATACAGAAGATACAACACGACCAGCAGCAGCCCCGGAAGCATCGCCGCGGCAAAGAACTGGCCAACTGACAGGGCTTCGACGGCGAATTTTCCCTGCTCGTATTGCGCCTGTTGGTAGGCATTCGACATCACGTCCGCCAAAATGATCAGCAGAGTGGAGGGAGGGATGATCTGCCCCAACGTACCGGCTGTACACACGATGCCGGCAGACAAGGCAGGGTTGTAGCCAGCGCGCAGCATTGAGGGCAGGGCGATCATCCCCATAGCGACAACAGTTGCGCCGACGATGCCGGTGGAGGCAGCAAGTAGCGTGCCAACCAGCACCACGGAAATTCCCAAGCCCCCGCGCAGCTGTCCGAAACAGCGTCCCATCGTGTCCAGAAGGTCTTCGGCGATTTTGCTTTTTTCAAGGATCGCGCCCATCAGCACAAAGACAGGAATGGCAATCAACACCTGGTTGCCAATCAGGCCGTATGCACGCTGGCCCAATGCGCCCAGCAGCGAAACATCCATAACCCCCAGCATCCAGCCTAAATAGGCAAAGCCGATGGCAACACCGGCAATGCTGAACGAAACGGGAAAACCTGAAAGTACGGCGACCATCAGAGCCGCAAACATAATCAGGTCAAGATATTCGATCATGCGGTGCGTTCTCCATGAAACAAGCGCACCAGCGAAGACACTGACTGTAGCAGGATCAGGATGCAAAAGGCAGGAATGAGAGATTTGAGCAGGAAGACGGCCTCGATCCCGCCGACAGATATCGGCCCCTCAAGTATCCGCCATGAGTTTCGAACAGAGGGCCAGGACCAATACAGGAGGGCTGTCATTGAGGGGATCAGCAGAAACAGGTGGCCCATCACATCAATGCGCCTGCGGGCGGCATCGCCAACCTTGGCATAGAAAACGTCAACGCGGACATGTTTGTCCACCAGTAAGGTGTAACCGGCGCCAAGCATGAACAGGGTGGCATGCATGTACAGCACGCTTTCTTGGGCCGCGATCGAATTGAAGCCGAAGACATAGCGCCCGATTACAATGCAAAACTGTACCAGCACCATAATCAGGGCAAGCCATCGAACAAGGCTGGCGACAACGCGGTTCATTAGGTCAATTGCATCTGCGATCAAAAGCATCTTCGCCCCCAGTGTTTTAGGTAGCGATGCGCAGCACAATCGCTGCGCATCGCAAGAGGCTTAATAGCCGAACACACCCGCGCGGGCATTCATCTGCCCATTGTCGGCATAGCTCATATAACCGCCGACCAGATCGCGGTAGGCGATGAAGCTTTCGGTGATGCGCACCACTAGTTCATCGTCATCGGCAAGATATTCCTGCATAATCTCTTCTGCCGCCACACCCATGGCTGCGATCACATCGTCAGGTAGCTTACGAACCTTCACATTGTGCTCTGAAACCAGAGTTTGCAGGGATTGCGCATGCTTCGTCATGTACTCGGTCCAGACAGGGTTATAGAGACCTTGACATGCCTGCGTGACGACTTCTTTCAGGTCATCCGGCAGCTCCGCGAACACGTCTGAATTCACGCCGCATTCCTCTGCGGAGGAAGGCTCGCCCACGCCGGGCCAGTAGTAGTAGGGCGCAACTTGATAATAACCGAGCGCGGAATCTGTCCACGGGCCAATGAATTCTCCTGCATCCAACGCGCCGGTCTGGAGTGCTTGGAACATTGCGGGGCCGCTCATGGCTTCGGCTGCCATACCCAGTTTAGCCGCCATTTGCGACGCGATCCCTGTGGTGCGGAATTTCAGCCCTTTAAGGTCCTCGACAGAGGTGATCTCGTTCTTGAACCAGCCTGCCCACTGTGGGCCGGAGTTGCCGCACAAGAACGGCTTGATCCCGAAACGTCCGTACATTTCATCATACAGCGCCTGACCGCCGCCATGATACATCCAGCCAAATTGCTCATCAGCGCGCAGGCCAAAGGGTTGTGAGCCGAACAGCAAAATGCCTTTGGATTTTGAGCCCCAATAGGCAGGTACCGCGTGATAAAGTTCGGCTGTGCCTTCAGAAACCGCATCAAAAACCCCATTGCCCGGGACGATTTCGCCCGCTGCATAAAGCGTCACATTGATCCGCCCACCCGAAAGCGTTGTGATGCGATCAGCCAGCGTTTGCGCCGCTACACCCGGTCCGGGCAGGTTCTTAGGCCAGGCAGATACCAGTTTCCACTCACGCACGTCCTGCGCGGTGGCGGGGGCCGCGAGCGTTGTTGCCGCTGCACCAATGCTTGCTGTTGCCAGAAATTTCCGTCTGTCCATGTCATTTCTCCTTGTTGGGTTTGAATTATTGATTTTTCTTTTGGTTGGTCCTGAATGTTGGGATCACGCTTTGCGCGGGCTTAGTTTCCCAGAATGCGCGGCAGTCGGAGGCCATTTTCGCGCGCGCAGGCGATTGCGTCTTCATAGCCAGCGTCAGCGTGCCGCCAGACGCCGCTGGCCGGATCGTTCCACAACACACGTTCGATCCGCTTGGCGGCCTCGGGGGTGCCATCAGCGCAAATTACAACGCCCGAGTGCTGGGAGAACCCCATACCTACGCCGCCGCCGTGGTGGATGCTGACCCATGTGGCCCCGCTTGCGGTATTCACCAGCGCGTTCAGAAGCGGCCAGTCCGACACCGCATCAGAGCCGTCTTTCATCGCCTCTGTTTCGCGATTGGGAGAGGCGACCGACCCTGAATCAAGATGGTCCCGTCCGATCACCACAGGCGCCTTCAGTTCGCCGCTTGCCACCATTTCATTGAAGGCAAGCCCGGCGCGGTGGCGATCACCCAAACCGATCCAGCAAATGCGCGCGGGTAAACCCTGAAAGGCAATACGGTCACGCGCCATATCCAGCCAATTGTGCAAGTGGGTGTTGTCCGGGAATAGCTCCTTCATCTTCTGATCTGTTTTATAGATATCCTCGGGGTCGCCGGATAATGCGCACCAGCGGAACGGTCCGATGCCACGGCAGAACAGCGGGCGGATGTAGGCGGGGACAAAGCCGGGAAAGGCAAAGGCGTTCTCCAACCCTTCCTCCAGTGCAACCTGCCTGATGTTGTTGCCGTAATCCAGCGTAGGCACACCGGCATTCCAGAAGTCTACCATCGCCGCAACATGCGCCTTCATGCTGGCGCGCGCTGCTTTCTCGACGGCCTTTGGATCGCTTTCCTGTTTGGCGCGCCAGTCCGCCACGCTCCAGCCTTGGGGCAGGTAGCCGTGCAGCGGGTCATGCGCGCTGGTCTGATCGGTTACGATGTCAGGCCGGACAGTTCCGTCCTTCATGCGCTGGACTAGTTCGGGGAATACTTCTGCTGCGTTTCCCAGCAGGCCAACGGACTTGGCCTCACCCTTGGCAGTCCAGTCTGCGATCATCGCCAAGGCTTCGTCGAGCGTTTGTGCTTTGGCATCAAGGTATCTGGTGCGAATTCGGAAATCTATGCGTGTCTCATCACATTCAACAGCCAGGCAGCAAGCACCGGCCATCACCGCCGCCAAGGGTTGGGCGCCCCCCATGCCGCCAAGTCCGCCGGTCAAAATCCATTTGCCCGTAAGATCGCCGTCATAGTGCTGGCGACCAGCTTCGGCGAAGGTTTCAAATGTGCCCTGCACAATCCCTTGGGTGCCAATGTAAATCCACGATCCGGCTGTCATCTGGCCATACATCGCCAGACCCTTCTTATCGAGCTCGTTGAAGTGATCCCAAGTGGCCCAATGAGGCACAAGGTTGGAGTTGGCAATCAACACGCGGGGCGCGTCGGTATGGGTTTTGACAATTGCTATCGGCTTGCCCGACTGGACGACCAATGTCTCGTCCGCGTCAAGGTCCTTTAGGCTGGCAACGATGCAGTCGAAATCCTCCCACGTCCGCGCAGCACGCCCGATGCCGCCATAAACCACCAACTCATGCGGGTTCTCGGCAACGTCGGGATGCAGGTTGTTCATCAACATCCGCAGCGGTGCTTCTGTTTGCCAGCTTTTTGCGGTCAGCTCGGTGCCCGTCGGCGGATAGATATCGCGAGTATTTTTGCGGGGGTCGCTCATGATGGCCTCCAGTTGGACAGCGTTTCGAGAATGGTTTTGAGGTGTGTGCGCAGTCGGGATGCGCGGTCTGTGTCATAGGTCCACGGCGGGGCCTCATGCATATAGGTCGATTGGGCTAACTCCATCTGGATTGCATGGATGCCATACGCAGGTTGACCGTAGTGACGGGTGGTCCAGCCGCCCTTAAAGCGACCATTTAGGATCGTGCTGTAATTATTTGATTTTTCGCACATTTCACTGATTTTGGATTCGATGTCTGGCGCGCAGGTTGCGCCGGAATTGGTGCCGATGTTGAAATCCGGCAAGACGCCATCGAAGAGAAACGGGATGCGCGACCGGATAGAATGACAATCATAAAGCACTGCAAAACCGTGTATCGATTTGATCCTTTCCAGCTCTGTCGCCAAGGCCAGATGGTAGGTCGCATGATAGGTGGCGCGTCTGTGTTCGATCTCTGCCGCGTCGGGTTCTTGACCATCAAGGTGTATCGCTCGTCCGTCAAAATCGGTCAGCGGACACAGGCCTGTGGTGTTCTGGCCGGGATAAAGGCTGTTGCCTGACGGGTCGCGATTGACGTCGATCACGTAGCGGTGGACGTTAGTGCGCACTGTCGTGAGGTCAGGCACCAAACCGTTGTAGAGGGTGTGGATATGCCAATCCGTGTCTGCGATCGCGCGGCCTGTTTCGTTCAACCGCGCGCGGCAGTCTTCGGGGATGTGCGTGCCAGTGTGTGGCAGGCCCAACACCAGTGGGCTGTCACCCTGTGAGACGTCGATCCAGCTCACAGCATCATCTCCAGACCGGCGGCAGCGGCAAGACTATCTGTCAAAATGCAATCGGCTGCGTCTCTGAGGTCGGGCGCAAGATAACGGTCCTCTTGCAAGCTCGGGATGGTTTTGCGCAGACAATCAATGGCTGATTGTAAGGGCGCAGAAGTCGTCAGCGGCCCGCGTTGTTCGATGCCTTGCGCGGCGCACATTGCCTCAATCCCCAGAATGACCGACAGGTTCGCCGTCATCCGCCCCAGACGGCGGGCGCCATGCGCTGCCATGCTGACGTGGTCCTCCTGATTGGCCGAGGTCGGCGTGCTGTCGGTGGAGCAGGGGTTGGCTAGATGCTTGTTCTCGCTCATCAACGCGGCCGTGGTGACTTCCGCGATCATCAAGCCGGAATTCAGGCCGGGTGCAGGCGTCAGGAAAGGTGGCAGGTCGAACGACAATGTGGGGTCCACCATCAGTGCCACGCGGCGCTGGGCAATCGCCCCGATCTCCGCCAGCGCCAGTGCGATCTGGTCGGCGGCAAAGGCGACAGGTTCGGCATGGAAGTTGCCGCCTGAAAGGATCTCTCCTGTCGCTGGGATCACCAGGGGGTTATCGGTGACGGCGTTTGCCTCGATCCGGAGCGTCTGGGCTGCAAAGCGCAGCAGATCGATCGCAGCGCCCGTCACCTGTGGTTGGCATCGGATGCAATAGGGGTCCTGAACGCGGGTGTCCCCGTCGCGGTGGCTTTCGCGGATGATGCTTCCTTCCAGAAGGCGTGACATTGCGGCGGCAACTTCAATCTGGCCTTGATGACCGCGCAGGCTGTGGATCGCTGGATTTAACGGAGCGGTAGACCCCATGATCGCGTCTGTGGACAGTGCAGACGTCACAACAGCAGCACGCGCCGCGCGCCAGCCTTCGAACAGGGCCGCCAGCGCAAGGGCTGTTGAAAACTGGGTGCCGTTGATCAGGGCAAGGCCCTCTTTGGCGCCCAACACAACAGGGCGAAGACCCGCCGCATCCAGCGCCGCACCGCCTGCCATTATTTGCCCCTGAAAGACTGCTTCGCCTTCACCGATCATCACGGCGGCCATATGCGCCAACGGGGCCAGATCGCCCGAGGCACCGACCGACCCCTGTACCGGAATCACAGGCAGCACGTCGGCTGTTATCATCGCTTCGATCAGCGCGCAGATATCCCACCTCACGCCCGAAGCGCCCCGGCCCAGCGACAACAGCTTTAGCGCCATCATCAGGCGGGTCGTGCCTGGTTCAAGGGTTTCGCCCACTCCGCAACAGTGGGACAGGATCAGGTTGCGTTGCAGTGTCGCTGTATCCTGTGGCGCGATCCGCACCGACGCGAGCTTTCCGAAGCCGGTGTTGATACCGTACACGGGTGTGTTGCCGCTGGCTGCCTGTGCGACAATTGCGGCGGATGCGTCGACAGCTGCGCGCGCCCCGGGATCAAGCTGAACTGGGTCCGAATGCCTCCAGAGCGCTTCGAGTTGTACAAGCGTCGCGGCACCGGGGATGAGTGTGAGCGTCATGTTTTCCCTCCAAGCAGACGGGCATGGAGGGGATTGATTCCGATGCCATAAGATAATTCAGCCGGATCGCGCACGTTCCAGATCGCCAGATCCGCGCGCATACCTTTGGCAATGACCCCGCAGTCTGGCAGCCCTACCGCACGGGCCGCGTTGCGGGTCGTGCCGGCCAGCGCCTCTGCCGGGGTCATGCGGAACAAGGTGCAGGCCATATTCATTGCCAAAAGAAGGGAACCCATAGGGGATGACCCGGGGTTCCAATCTGTGGCCACAGCCATAGCAACGCCCTGGTCGCGAAAGGCCTGAAGCGGCGGCGCTTGGGTTTCGTGGATTGTGTAGAATGCGCCGGGCAGCACAACGGCAACCGTGCCTGCCGCTGCCAGTGCGGCTGCGTCCTCAGCGGTGGCATACTCCACATGATCGGCAGACAGCGCGCCATACTGCGCCGCCAATGCGGTTCCGCCAATGTGGCTCAGCTGTTCGGCATGCAATTTCACTGGCAGACCCAGCGTGCGGGCTTTGTCAAAAACGCGGGCGATCTGCGCCGTGTCAAAGGCGATGCCCTCACAAAACCCGTCCACCGCATCGACCAGACCTTCGGCGTGTGCCGCTTCGAGAGCGGGCAGGCAGATTGTGTCAATATAGGTATCCGCGTCCATGCCGGTAGGCACCGCATGCGCGCCCAGAAAGCTGGTGACGATGCGCACGGGCCGCTGTTGCTCCAGCTTACGGGCCACGCGCAGCATCTTAAGCTCGGTTTCGATGTCCAGCCCGTAGCCTGATTTGACCTCGATCACGCTGACCCCTTCGGCGATCAAAGCGTCAACGCGGGGCAAGGCGCTGGACAGCAGATCGTTCTCGGTCGCCGCACGGGTCGCCGTGACTGTCGATATAATTCCGCCACCGGCGCGCGCCACTTCTTCATAACTCGCACCGTTCAGGCGCATCTCGAATTCGCGCGCGCGGTTGCCGCCGTGAACAATATGGGTGTGGCAATCAATCAAGGCAGGAGTGACCAGACGCCCCTCAAGGTTCTGACGCGGCAGTTCTCGATACCGCTCAGGAAGCGTGGCGGCCGGGCCAACCCAGTCAATCAGGTCCTCCGATAGGACAATCGCCGCATCTTGTATCAGGCCGTATCCCTGCGTGTCGGGGCTCATCGTTGCGGCGGTCAGTCCGGTCATGACGTGGGAGCGGGGCATCAAGAATCCTTGCGTTGAGAGTTACATAAAATTAATATGTATGTACTTAATAAAGTCAACGGAGTTATTTCGTGCAAATCATTCATGCGAAACAGGCGCTTACCCCGACGGGTTGGCAGAGCGATGTTGAAGTGACCTTGGATGCAGGGGGGCGAATCGCAGGTCTGGGTCCACAGCTGCGTGCACCGACTAGCCGTGTAGCGCTGCTTTTGCCCGCGCCGTTGAACTTGCACAGCCATGCGTTTCAGCGCGCCATGGCCGGTCTGACCGAAGCACGTGGCCCCGATCCCAAAGACAGCTTCTGGAGCTGGCGGCGGCTGATGTACAAGTTTTTGGACCAATTATCGCCGGATCAGGTTGAGGCAATTGCCGCGCTGGTTTTCATGGAAATGCTGGAGGCAGGGTACGGCGCTGTCGCAGAGTTCCATTATCTGCACCATGACGTTGGTGGTGTGCCTTATCGCAACCTTGCAGAGATGTCCGAGAGGATCGTTTCAGCCGCGCTTACCAGTGGCATCGGCCTGACATTGCTGCCTGTTCATTATCAGTTCGGCGGGTGTGATCTGCGCCCGCTCAATGGCGGGCAACAACGGTTCGGGAATGATCCTGATCGGTTCATGCGCTTGCATACAGATGCGGTCGGGGCGGTCGCTTTGGGGGCGGGTGACTATGCCACAGGGGTTGCGCCGCATTCTTTGCGGGCGGTCAATCCTGAGGGCCTTGCAGACATCCTTGGACAGGCAGGATCAGGTCCGGTTCACATGCATCTTGCAGAGCAGGTGGCGGAAGTAGATGAAGTTTTTTCACATCTGGGTGCACGTCCCACGGAATGGCTTTTGGATAATTATGCGGTCGATGACCGGTGGTGTTTGATCCACTGCACGCAGATGACCGAGGCAGAGACGGCAGCCCTTGCCAAGACAGGTGCGGTGGCGGGGCTGTGTCCATTGACAGAATCGAACCTCGGAGACGGGATCTTTAACGGGACCACTTACATGGGGCAGGGCGGCGCTTTGGGGGTAGGCTCTGATTCCAATGTGCATATCTCGCTGTTTGAAGAACTTAAGACACTGGAGTATTCCCAGCGTCTGCGTGATCTGTCACGTGCGGCATTGGCAACGAAAGATCGCTCCACAGGCCGTGTTCTTTTCGACGCAGCAGCCAAAGGTGGTGCGCAGGCGGGTGGTCGCGACAGTGGCCGGATTGAAGTGGGCCTATGGGCTGATCTGGTCGGGCTGGATGATGACAACCAATGGCTCTGCAACCGGCAGGGCGACGCGGCCTTGGACAGTCTGATTTTCGGGGGCGGTGGTAAATCATGTGTTCGCGATGTCTGGAGCGCGGGTCGCCATGTGGTTAAGGAGGGTCGCCATTCAAGGCGCGATGCCATAGTTTCGAACTTCAAAACTGTAATGCGGCAACTGGAGACCAACATTTGACTGGGCAGACGCGGCTTTCCTGGACCGATGTGCGCGATACGATACGCGACCGGATCCTAAGCAGAACCTATGCACCCGGAGACAGGCTGCCGCGGGACGAAGACATTGCAGCCGAATTGGGCTGCGCGCGTCCCACTGTTCACCGTGCCATGCAGGATTTGGCCCAAATCGGTCTGGTCGAGCGTAAGCGCAAAGGCGGTACACACGTTCGGGCAGACCCCGTCACACGCGCTACCTTTGATATTCCCATCACGCGGCGAGAGGTCGAACAACGGGGCAGCAAATATAGCTACCAGCTGATCAGCCGCTCATTAGCGGATACGCCGATGTCGGTGATGGTCCGGTTCGGCATCCAGCATCCGGTACAAATGCTTCAGGTCAAGGCGCTGCATCTGGCTGATAACCGCCCGTATATCTTTGAAGATCGCTGGGTCGATCTCCGTTCCAATCCCGATATTCTGGACGTCGATCTGGAAAGCGAAAGTGCGAACGAATGGCTGGTGCGCAACAAGCCGTACAGCCGACTTGATGTCCGGTTCTACGCGATGAGTGCCGAGGGCGAATGCGCCGAACACCTTGCAACCGGTGCCGGCGCGGCGCTGCTCGTGATCGAGCGTACGACCTGGCTTGGGCTTGATCCAATCACGACTGTTCAGGCCGTCGCGGCCCCTGGATATCAATTGGTTGCGCAGAACTGATCGAACAGGTCTGCACCAAAGAGGTTGAGAAAGAGACAGCGCTGAGTTTTGCCAAAGGCCGTCAATTCCCGAGTAACTCAGTCAACCACGGTGCAAAGCCGAACCTAGAAGGCAGCAATTCAGGCCCGTATTTTTGATCCGAAACAGCTAAGGGTAGTTTTGTGTCATTCTTTGCCGTGACCTTGCTGGTTCTGTGCAATAGGTTGCTCGGCGAAGCCGTCACGGAATGGGATCAATGAACGTTTTTTCAAGCAAAAACAGACCGGTGCATAAAGGCCCCTATCCATCAGAGCTGCTGGCGCGCAGGCGTGATATGCCTGACCTGTCGGCAATTCTTGCGCATTCTCCCTTGGTTTTTGAACGGCCCGAGGACCCGCGCAGCATTGTTAACGCCATGGGAGAGTACCACGCGATGCTGGACGCTATCCGGCATGGCAGTACCAATGCGCAAAAGGCAGCCTGTCCCGATGATCCGGCAGAGCGGGCGGCGCATCTTAAATCATTTGGCTACTTCGCAGATGCCGCTGTGGTCGGTAGCTGTTTGCTGCCGCGCTCTGCTATTCTGGATCATCCGCACCGTAATCCGGCCTTGTCACGGCTGGCTGAAACCTTGCGCACGCGCCAGACGAAAACGCTGGCCTCCGGCATTGATATGATTATGGCCGATTTAAAGGACTCCATCGCATCCCCGCCGGGTACCATTGATGGCCACACGCACGCGATCGTGTTGCTGTATGAAAATCCGCGCGCGCCTGAGGACGGCGAAGCAGGCACCGGTTGGATTGATCGTGCGCAAGCCCATCGTGCAAGCCTTCTGGCGGCTGAAACGGCTGTCGTACTGGCCGAATATATTCGTCTCTTGGGGTACGATGCGCGTGCGCATACAGGGGCCGATGCGGATGTAGATCTCAATCAGTTGGCTGTCGCCGCCGGCCTTGTCACGCTTGAAAACGGCGGTCTGATACATCCCTATATCGGCACGCGGTTTGGGCTTGCTGCAATCACGACCACGTTCGAGGTTTCGCCTGATCTGCCTTTGGAACCTATGGCGCGTCAGCCAGTTTCCGCTTTTGGCTTGAAATGGCGGTTTGGTGGACCATATGCGCGCAATGCTTCCAACGCAGTTCCCTTCGCCAAACGGCGCTTTGTAGATGGGGCGCATCCGTTTGAAACTCTTAAACGGGTCGAATCTCCTACCACCTATATTGACGCGGCGCGGGTTGCGCGGGTGCCAAAACGGGCGGATTTGTTTGCCCGCGCGCAATTCGGAGACCTGGGTAAAGCCGTCCAAAAGGGGGCGGCCGGTGGTCACTATGCGCGCAAGGCGGCCCCGTCGATGGCGCAGCGTCGTGCGCTGGGCGCTTTCGTTTTGCTGCAGGACGGCACGCCCGCACCGAACCGTGTGAAACTGCCCCCGCAAGAGGCGGCAGAATTGGTCAAGGCGACCGCTTACTGGTTGGGCTGTGATGCTGTTGGCATTTCGGCGTGCCCCGACTGGACATGGTACAGTCATGATGCGCGCGGGGATGTGATTGATCCGCCCCACGATCAGGCGATCAGCGTGATCATTGATCAAGGCTATGAGACAATGGAGGGTGCCAGTGGAGACGACTGGATCAGTGTTGCCCAATCCATGCGTGCCTATCTGCGGTTTTCATTGCTGGGCGGGGTGCTTGCACAGCAAATCCGCAATCTGGGTTATAGCGCCAAAGCGCATACTGTGATGGACGGCGAAGTGCTGCAACCACCCTTGTTGCTTTTGTCTGGCTTGGGGGAGGTCAGCCGGATCGGAGAGGTCATCCTTAACCCGTTTCTTGGCCCGCGTCTGAAGTCTGGAGTTGTGACAACTGATTTGCCCATGGCCCATGACAAACCGATCGATTTCGGTCTGCAAAAATTCTGTGAGGCCTGCAATAAATGCGCGCGCGAATGTCCGTCCGGTGCAATCACTGCCGGGCCAAAGCTGATGTTCAATGGATACGAGATTTGGAAGTCGGATAGCCAGAAATGTGCGACTTACCGCATCACCACCGAAGGTGGCGCAATGTGCGGACGCTGCATGAAAACCTGTCCCTGGAACCTTGAAGGTCTGTTCGCGGAAAAGCCGTTCCGCTGGGCGGCGATGAACATCCCGTCCGCGGCACCGATTTTGGCAAAGCTGGACGATGCCGTGGGCAATGGCGGGCTGAATCCTGTCAAAAAGTGGTGGTGGGATTTGGAGCTGGACGAGAGCGGCAGCTACCAGCCCGCGAAAGCACCGGTGAACGCACGTGAGCTGCAAAAGGACCTGAAACTCGAATACGAGGACCAGACACTGGCGGTCTATCCTGCACCTCTTGCGCCACCACCCCATCCATATCCCTATCCGATGGACCGCGAGGCGGGGATCGAAGCCTATCAGGCCATGATCACAGCAGAGCAGTACAAAGCACATCTGGACAACGGAACGATCGATCAGGTCGCCCATATCTACACAGCTGATGGGGAAAGTCCGGTCATCGCTGCTTTGGTAAGCAAGGTAGAAGTGATCGCCGAAGGTGTCACCAAATACGAATTCAGCGCCCTTGACGGAAGCGATCTGCCAGAATGGCAGGCTGGCGCACATCTGGACATCGTTGTGGCGCCTGAATTCCTGCGCCAATATTCGATGTCAGGCAATCCCGCAGACCGTAGCACCTATCAGATTGCTGTGCTGCGCGAGGACGAAGGGCGCGGCGGCTCGAAGTTTATGCACCGCATCTTCACGCAGGGGCGGAGGGTGTTTATCTCCCGGCCAATCAACCACTTCGGTCTGGTTGATGGCGCCACGCATACGGTGCTGATGGGGGGGGGAATCGGCATTACCCCGATGATCGCCATGGCCCACGAACTTTTTGCCAAAGGCCGCTCGTTCGAGTTGCACTATTCAGGGCGCACGCGCAGAACGATGGGATTTCTGGAAGAATTTGCCGTGTTTGACTGGGCATCTCACGTCGCGCTCCATGTCTCTGATGAAGGCAGCCGGGCGGATCTCACGACGATCTTTGCAAATCAGCCCGAAGGCACGCATGTTTATACCTGCGGGGCAGAACCGTATATGGCGGCGGTTATGCAGGCCGCTTCACGGGCGGGTTTGCCAGATGATGCGCTGCATCTTGAGTATTTCTCCGTGCCGGAAGTGCCCGATTATGTGAACCATGATTTCACCCTGCGCCTTGCCAGATCAGGGCGCGATCTGCTTGTGCCAGCGGACCGTCCTGCGACGGATGTACTGGCCGAGAACGGCGTTCATCTGGACGTCAAATGCGCCGATGGCCTATGTGGCGTATGCAAATGTGGGTTGATATCGGGTGAGGTTGAGCACCGCGATTTTGTTCTTTCCAAAGCCCAACGAGAGACCACGGTGATCTTGTGCCAGTCCCGTGCGGCCAAAGAAGGGGGCGTGATCGAAGTTGATCTTTGACCGCGCGGCGGCCACCAACACCCGTAAAGCCGGATCGGCTGGCACCAAGCCAGTGTTCGGGCGGGCGATAAAATCCTATTCGTAGCCGGTCATTTCCAGATACCCCTTCCCGCTGTGGCTACCACTGACCTGCACAGGCCCTTCCCAGTAGGGGACGGCCATATCCATCCATGCATTCGGGTTCACGGCGCCAACTTTGATATCAACACCGTATGCAGGAACGCGGACCTGCCAATTGGTCGGTACTTGCCGCCTGTCCACATCCGATATCGCAAGCGGTGTGGCGTCGAAGCTACCATTTTGCAGCGCTGTTGTTGTGCCGTCCGGCAAGATCCATGTCCCTGAAGTGTAGTAGCTGCCATCGGCCTGCCGAAGCCTGAATCCCATCAGCTTTTGCCCCTCCTCAAAAGAAATCGAGAACCAGTCCCACCCTGTCTGGTCTGCCGCAAGTGGTTGCGAGGACCATTCGCGGTCAAGCCATGCAGTGCCAGTGACAGGAATATCGCCCTCGGGCAGGGTCAGGGTGCCGGTCAGCTCAAAAAATGGCTGGGAGTAATAATAGCTTGCTTGTCCCTGCTGTGACTTGACCGAATAGCCGTCTGCACCGTGAAAAACCAAAGGGCCTTTGGCCTGTAAAGACACATCATACGAAAATTCAGGTCCGGCTGCGCGCAGTTTCAATGCATCAAAGCTGTCACCCCGCATATGCCATTCGTCAATCCATGCGTTGAACGGGGCAGCGGTGACGCCCGCCTGTCCTGTCCCGCCGCGCGCAAATCGTTCAGAGGTGTAGTGAGCATTGGCTGAGGTCACGGCAGCATTGCCGAACCAGATTTGCGGGCTGTCCCAGTCTTGGGTGCTGTAGGGGGCAAGAGCGGAGCGAAACAGCGTCCATTGCAACCCGTAGGCGGTGCCGTCCGGACCGCGCATATTCGCCGTCAAGTACCACCACTCGATCCTATAGGCGGGGTGCGCCGCGTGATCAGCGGGAAAGCTGAACTGCGGCTCCGGGGTAGGGGTGGCAAAGCCTTCAGCCTCGCTGCCCATACCGGCAAAGCCCTGAGCCACCACTGGCAGCGCGCTAGCAACAGCGAGGAGTGTAACAAGCAGAGCGGCTCTAACGTTCATTGGCAAACACTTTCAACAAATCCGCTGGCGGGGTGCGCGCCAGTCTGCGTGCAGGCCACGCCGCGGCCAGAATTGCCGCGACCAAAGCAAACAATCCCAGCACGGCGTAGTCACCCGGAAAGACGTACATAGGTAACCGCCAGCCAAAGGCCTCTACGTTCACAATCGCCAGTAAGACCCAAGCCAGCACAAGACCCAAGGGCAAGGCGAGAACCGCTGTCAGCACGGCCAGCACCACCGCGCGGATCAGTTCCAATTGTCCCAACCGGCGACGTGTCAGCCCCAGCGCCCACGCAGGCGCCAACTGTGGCAGCCGCATCCCCGCCAGGGTTAACAAGCTCATGAAAATGGCAAAGCCCGCCACGCTAAGCGTCAGCACGTTAAGGGCGGCAGTCACAGTGAACGTCCGTTCGAACACCGCAAGGGAAAATGCCTTGATCTGGGATTGATCCGTAATGCTTTGCGCGGGCATCCCGAATTCGTCTGACAGTGCGGTACGCAAGGCAACCGGTGTGTCCGTGCGCAGACCAAAGCGCGTTGCCCCGACGTTCGGATGCAATTTGGCAAACAGTGGTTCGGAAATGATGGCCTGTCCGATGGGATTACCGTAGTCCCCAAACACGCCGACAATAGGAAGCGATAACTCCGGAGCGATTGTCAGGCTGTCGCCCACCCAAATCCGTGCGCGGCGGGCCAGTTGCTCGTTCACCAGAACTGCGCTGCCGTTGGCAATTTGATCCCAGACTTCGGGGGCTTCATCCAGAAATACCCAGTTGTCGCGGTAGGTCGCACCGATCCGCGCGCCATATAGCTCGGCGGGTAAGCCTGCCAGCTCTGCCTCTACGGACAGTAACGGAAGAACTTCGGTCACAAGGGGTGCGACGAACTGTTCTAGTGCGCGTGCCTCCTCCGGGCTTTCGGTGCTCACGTAAAGCTCGGACGCGAGACGCTGATCAAGAAATCCGGTAAAGGTCAGACGAAAGCTTGAGACCATCGTGGAAACCCCGATGTTTGCCGCCATCGCAAGCAACAATGCCATAAGAGCAAGGCTGAGGCCGGGCAGTTGTTGACGTGTGTCGGCCCAAAACCATTGTGCCGTAACTGCTTTGGCAAGGTGTTGCGAAAGGCGCAGGAAGGCGTCCAGCAACAAGGGCAGTGCCAGTGCAGCACCGACCAGCAAACAGCCCAGCAGGCCAAATCCCATCACCAAGCCATCTGCCAGCAGTGCAAGCAGACAGGCGGTGACCAGCAAGGCGCCGCTGGCTGCGATTTGAATGCGCCGCCGCGCGCCCCTTGCCGTGGCCCACGCTCTTGGCTGGGCGCTGGCCAAAAGCGGCATGCGCGCGATGGAGGTGAGCGCACCCGCCGCTGCAATGCCTGTTCCAAGTACTGAAATCGCAATGCCGGACAGCCACCAAGAGGGCCGCAGTTGCAATGTTCCCGATACTTCTGCGCCATAAAGCCCTTTGAGGGTGGCTGCCACATCAGGCAACAGGCTGGCCGCGACCAGATACCCCAAGAAGACCCCGATAAGCCCGCCGATCAAAGCAAACACAAACAGCTCTGCTGCCATAAGCGCGATCAGGCGGCCTAGGGGCATACCCAAAGCACGCAGTGTCCGCACCATCGCGCGCCGCTGTTCAAAAGCAAGCCCGATTGCCCCGTGTACAATGAAAATCCCCACAGCAAAGCTGAGCAAGCCGAAAGCGGTCAGATTTAGGTGAAAGCTGTCCGTCAGTCGCCCGACATCTGATCCACCCTGCGCGGCACGACGGATTAGATCGGGCGCAACATCTGCCAGTGGCAGGCGACCTAAGGGTTGCTGAGGCGCCATAATCAGGCGGCTTAGCTTGCCTTGGGCGTCAAGCAGGCGCTGGGCAACAAATATATCGGTAATGGCTGTATCCGGTGCGATTGATGGTTCGATCACTACAGGCGCGTCGATCAATCTATTGATTTTTGATGCAGTCGCCGCATTCGCAAAGACCGGCTGTTGCTCCAGAAATTCCGGTAGGTCCATTTCTCCACCGCCGCCAACTGGTCCCAATCCGCCGGGCGCAGTCAGCGGATCAATCCCGACCAGCCGAACATCGCCCAATCGGCCCTCTGTAACCGGACCCACTAACCACCCTGCGCGGCGAAGGGCGATAAACGTCTCCTGGGGGATTGTGTCTCCTGTGCGGGGTAGCAATTGGTCATATTGCCCTTCACCCAATGTGGCGGCGGCAGCATCATAGCTTGCGCGGGCCTCCGCGTTGACGGCCTGAACGCCGGACCATAATGCGGTTGCCAGCGCCAGCCCTGCCACCAGCGTGAACAGCTGCAAGGGGTTGCGCCGCCAATGCGATAGTAGTGCTGACAGGCCCGTCCACGTCATGCCAAAAGCCCGCTTTGCAGATGCAACTGCCGCTGCATCCGCGCTGCCAGACGGGGCGAGTGCGTGACCATCACGAGGGCTGCGCCTGTTTGACCCACCAGCGCGAGCATCTGGTCCATCACCTCCGCTGCGGTGGCTTCGTCAAGATTTCCTGTCGGTTCATCCGCGAGCATCAGCTTTGGCTTGGCCGCTAATGCGCGCGCGATCGCTACGCGCTGTTGCTGGCCGCCCGACAATTGCTCGGGGTATTTGGATAGATGCGCACCCAAACCCAAAGCCACCGCCAGATCGCCCGCCGCCTTGCGATCATAGACACCAGCCAGCCGCGCCTGAAAAGCAATGTTCGCCGCAACGTCAAGGGAAGGGATGAGGTTGAATTGTTGGAATATGATGCCGACGCCGCTTCGTCGCACGGCGGCACGGGCGGCGTCATCCATCGTTGCTACGTCTTTCCCATCCAGCAGGATGCTGCCTTCATCCGGGATGTCCAATCCTCCGATCAGATGCAGTAGCGTGCTTTTGCCTGATCCGCTCTCGCCTGTCAGCGCGACGGTGTCCCCTGCAGCGACCTCCATATCAATGCCGCGCAGGACGGGCACAGAACCTTCGGCCCCAGCGTAGGATTTTTTCAAATCTTTGACATTCAGTAGCATATGGCACCCCGTGAGCTGATTAAGACCTATCGCAGTTGTGCAGTAAGACCAGCAGGATTTTCGGAGGTTTGGACCATATGTCGCGTGTGCGGTGGTCAGGAAGGTTCCGGCAACTAGATACATGTGGGTGATGAAAGGTGGAACAGAATGGAATTGAAACCCGATTGGGAATACGTGGCAGACACGGTGATGGGCGGCGTCTCTACCGGAGAGGTCCAGAACGGGCAAATAGCGGGCCGTCAGGCGGTGCGGTTGACCGGCGAAGTCTCGATTGAGAATGACGGTGGATTTATCCAGATGGCGTTTGATGTGGCACAGGGCGATGTGATGGATGCCTCTGCATGGGCGGGGGTCGAAATTGAGGTGCGCGGTGACGGTACCGGTTATGAAATGCGCCTGCGCACAGATCAATTGGAGCGGCCTTGGCAATCCTTTCGTACAACAATTGATGTGACCGAAGACTGGCAAACAATCCGGTTCCCCTGGGGCGCTTTTGAGGGGCGCAAGACCGACCAGACGCTTGATCCCGCTCGCTTACGCAGGATCGGGATTTTGGCATACGGACAAAAGATGCAGGCAGATATCGCGGTGTCTGCGATCCGGCTTTACCGTTGAAGAACATGGGGCAATCGCGGGACCTTGATGCGGCTGATCTAAGCGCCATTATCCAGATGGCTCTTAGCGATCATGTGCCATTTGCTACAATAGAACTCGATTACGGCCTGTCCGAAAAAGAGGTGCAGGCGATCATGCGGCGGGAACTTAAGCCGGGCAGCTATCGCGCGTGGCGAAAACGGGTACATGATTTTGGAACCCGTCGGGCACAATACAAATGAACCCGCGCCGCGACAAAGGGTTAGCGGTGCCCGCGACCCGTTTGGGGCGTTTGTCGCGACTTGGCGCACTGACCGCAGGGGTTGCCGGGAATATGGCAATGGGTGGCATGGCGCAGCTTGGGCGGGGGGAACGCCCCGACTGGCGCGGACTGCTCATGACCCCCATGAATGTCACTCGCATAGCGGATGAACTCTCAAAGATGCGCGGAGCGGCGATGAAGATCGGGCAACTGGTATCGATGGACACAGGTGATGTTCTACCGCCCGAGCTTTCCCAGATCATGGCACGGCTACGCGATAACGCGGATTTCATGCCGCCGGCCCAACTCAAGAAAGTCTTGGCGGCGCAATGGCCGGACGGATGGTTGAAGGATTTTTCCCGCTTTGATGTACGCCCCATCGCGGCAGCCTCTATCGGGCAGGTACACCGCGCAACCTTGCGCGACGGAAGGGAACTGGCGATCAAGGTCCAGTATCCCGGTGTGGCCCGCAGCATCGACAGCGATGTGGCGAATGTCGGCGCGTTGATCCGTATGTCGGGCATGTTGCCAAAGGGCTTTGAGCTGGAGCCGTATCTGGCCGAAGCGGCCCGCCAGTTGCACGAAGAAACTGATTATGTTCGTGAGGCACATTACCTCACAGCGTTCGAAGAATTGCTGGCAGGGGAACAGGAATTTATAGTGCCGAAGGTCCATGCTGACTGGAGCACACATAGTATTCTTGCAATGGATTTTGTGATCAGCAAGCCGATTGAGGAGGCCCTGTCGGAAAACAAGGAACAGCGCAATTCCATCACGCAGAAATTTATCAGGCTTTTCTTAAGTGAGTTGTTTAATTTCAGGATGTTGCAGAGCGATCCTAACTTCGCAAACTATCGGTATGTTCCATCGACCGGTGACATTGTTTTGCTGGATTTTGGAGCAACGCGCGAAATTAGTGAAGATATTTCAAGGTTTTATCTGAATGTGCTGAAGGCTGGTTTGAGCGGTGAGCGAGATAAGCTTGAAGACCTTTTCGTAAGTATTGGAATCTTAAATGAAAATACGGATTTTAAGCATCGGGGCGTGGTGCTCGATCTAGCGCAGATGGTCTTTGACCGATTGCGCGCGCCGGAGTTCGATTTTGCAGATACGGCCTTTGTACAAAGCATACAAAGCGCAGGTGAAGCGTTAGTTCGCGACGGCTTCGTACCAACTGCGGTCCCGATGGAATTGCTGTATGTTCAGCGAAAGCTTGGGGGGATGTTTCTGTTGGGGGCAAAGCTGAAAGCGCGGCTGCCTCTCAGCGAAATGCTGGCAGATTATCTTGTGGATTGAAGGGCGCGGGGCATTGCTGCCCCGCACTCAGTCAGCTCTTCTTGGTGTCGTCGACCACGTTCATCGTGGCCAGGCCGGAGTTACCCAGTTCCACCCCTGCGAAGGGGCCTCCGTGGCACATGTGATTGGGGTCATGCGGGTCCATCGGAGGTTCGTTCGCCAGTACCTCTTCCGCGAATTGTTCGGCATTGTCGGTAGGGCGATACCCCAAAAAATGCGCCTTTGAGTTGTCTACTGGCGCGCGGTCGTTGTCGCTGACGCCATAGATAACGGCAAAGCCGGTCACGGGTGTTTCAATGCAACGGGTGACCAGCTGGATCAGGTCGTCATAGCTTAGCCATGAGCCAAGAGCGCGGGCATTGTTGACCTGCGCGCAAGACAGGATGCGCATGTGGACGCTCTCCACTCCGCGCTTTTCCCAGTACATCCGGCCCAAATCCTCAGAGAAGCATTTGGCGAGACCGTAAAATGTATCGGGGCGGTGGGCGACTTCTGTATCGATGAATTCGTTCTTTGGATACATGCCGACAGCATGGATGGACGAGCCATATACCACGCGGCGCACGCCATGGCGCGAAGCAGCTTCCCATATATTGTAGGACCCGATAAAATTAGGGCCCAAAAGTTGTTCAAATGGGCCTTCGTCCACGAAAGCGCCCATGTGCACGACCATTTCTGCGCCCTCAATGACAGCGTTCATGGCATCGAAATCGGCCAAGTCGGCCTGAACGTAACGCTCACCTGCGTAAAGTGCGCCGGGTTGTTCCTTGATATCTGTCGAGACAAGTTCGTCGCAGAGCGCTGTCAGCGGCTCACGCAGGTAAGAACCAAGGCGTCCTGCGGCACCGGTAAGGACGAGTTTGCTTAGCTTTTTGGGCATATGGTGGCCTTTCAGGGTAGGTTATTTCAGTTTGCTTCGGACATTTGACAGAAGTGCATCGGTGGCGCGAGCTAGAAGCGTTGTATCGGTGCCGCAGGCGACAAAGGTGAAGCCTTCGTTCAGCAATTGGGCGGCAAAGGCTGCATCATTTACCAGAGTGCCCACAGGCATTCCCTTTGCCATCAGCCTTTGCGCGCATGGACGGATCAGGTCCCAGACTTCGGTATCCAGTGGCTTGCCAAGTTTGCCAATGTCGGCAGCGATATCCGCAGGCCCGAAGAAAATACCATGCACACCGTCCACGTCAGCGACGGCTTCAGCCTGCTCGATGGCACTGCGCGTCTCCAGCTGTAGCAGAACGGTCGTTTCTTCTTCCACGCGGCTAAGATAGTCGGGGATACGGCCAAAACTATTGGCACGTGTCGCGCCCGAAAAACCGCGTAAGCCACGCGGCGGATAACGAGTAGCGGCAACAGCGGCCTCGGCTTCAGCCACGGTGTTGATCATCGGGAACAACAAGCCGCGCGCCCCAAGATCCAGAAGGCGTTTGACCATAACGGGATCATTCCACTCCGGTCGAACGATTGTCGTCGTTCCCGTGGCGGCAAAGGCTTGCATTTGCCCTAGCGTGCTGAAGTAATCGTTGGGAGAATGCTCCATATCAATGAGCGCCCAGTCAAAACCAGCGGGTGCAGTGACTTCGGCTGCAAAAGCGCTTGATAAACTGACCCAAAGGCCAAGCTGTTTTTGCTTTGCGCGCAGTGCGTGGGTGAAAGGATTGTCCGGATATTGCATTAAATCTCTTCACCAGCCGCTATGGCGGATTTCACTTTTTCAATATTTTCGGGGCTTAATCCATAGTCGATGGATGCTGAAGTTTCAGTTATGTAACCTTTTGCCAGATCGCGCATGACGGCGGCCTGATCGCGCTCTGACGCGGGGCCGTAGCCCGCACCGCCTGGGAAAGCCATCTGCACACGCGCGCCATGAGGGACAAACTGGCGGCCTTTCCCTTGCATTGGTGTGCCATCATCGCGGGCAATCGTTGTGGGTGCTCCGTTCCCGCCACCGCGCCTACCTCGCGCTGGATGATCTACACGGTCCAGCATCGCGGAGATGTCGAATTCATAGCCATCGCGCGCGCCTACCTCCATGAATTGGCCCAAACCGCCCCGCATCCGTCCTACGCCGCCAGAACCGGGGCGCAGTTCCTTGCGCCAGATGATCACAGGGCCAGCGTGTTCTGTCGCTTCGACTGGCATGGTCATCACACCCGATGGAAAAGCGGTTGCGTTGAGCCCGTCCACCCGTGGCCGTGCGCCCGCGCCGCCAGAATTGAAAGTCAGCACTTCGGCACGGCGGGCCCCGAGGGGGGCGGGCACGTCACTGCGCGGGCGCAATGAAACCTGAAAGTTGCACAAGCAACCGGCGCCTTCTGCGGGGACAACGTCAGGCAAGATTTTGTCCAGTGCGTCATAGACAGTGTCGGGTACAAAGTGGCCGACTATGTGGCGCAGGGCCACTGGTGCCGGATGCAAGGCATTTACGATTGTGTTTTCCGGCGCGTAAATCTCGAACGGGGCCAGCGACGCGGCGTTATTTGGGATTTCCGGCGCAATCGCGCATTTGAGAGCATAACAAGCGTAGGCCTTTGCGTAGACTAGCGGACAGTTGATGCCTTTTGGGTCAAGCCCCGAAGTGCCCGTGAAATCGCTCAGGATGCGGTCTTTGCTGACGGTTAGCTTTACCCGCAGCGTAATCGGAGAGGCGAAGCCGTCAACCGTCATCTCACCGGTGGCCGAGGTTTGGGGGAGGGTAGCGATCCGTTCCAACGTGGCGCGGCGGGAATTGTTAAAGATGAACGCAGCGATGCCTGTCAGATCATCAAGGTCGAATTCTGTCATCATCTCAATCAGGCGGCGGTGGCCGATTTCATTGCAGGTCGCCAGTGCATACAGGTCACCGACCAGTTGGTCAGGCTCGCGCACGTTGCCGCGCACGATGCGCAGCAGCGTCTGGTCGACCTCACCACGGTCGGCAAAGCGCATGATCGGCAGATAAAGCCCTTCTTCATAGATGGAATTGGCATCCGCGCCGAAACCGCGCCCGCCGATATCAACCACATGGGCAGTACAGGCGAAGAATCCGACCAATCTGCCGCAGTGGAACGAAGGGGTGACCATGGTGATGTCATGCAGGTGTCCGGTGCCTTCCCATGGGTCGTTGGTCAGATATACATCGCCTTCGGCCATGGTTTCGCGGCCGATGCGGCGGATGAAGTGTGCAACGGCGTCGGCCATGGCATTCACGTGGCCCGGTGTGCCGGTGACGGCTTGTGCCAGCATCAACCCGTCGGCGTCATAAACACCCGCTGACAGATCACCTGCCTCCCGCACCGAGGTGGAAAAGGCCGTTCGCACCAGAGCCTGCGCCTGCTCTTCCACAACAGAAATCAGACGGTTCCACATCACTTGGTAAGCTACAGTAGATGGCGTGCTCATGCGTCTTGCTCCTGTGGGATGATGTCGATGCAGCCGTCAGGTTGGCGAATGGCGCGTCTGCTGGAGGGGATGATGATGGTGGTTTCATCTTCGGGGATTATTGCAGGGCCCTTGGCGATGTCGCCCACGGCCAATGTGTTGCGGGGGTAGATGTGACCGGTTTCCATTTTCCCCATAGCGGCATCGAAAAACGTGCAGTCGTCCTTTGGCACCGCGCTGCCCGCGCCCTTGCTTTGTTCGGTTAGCGGGATGTCCTTTGGCGGCGTCGTGGCATTGACCGACCAAACCGTAATCTCGATATCCATGCCTGCGACGGCGCGTCCGAACAGGCGGGCGTAGTCGGCCTCGAACAGGGATTTGAACAGGGTCGCATCGGGGGCAGTTGCCTGCGCAAGGGTGAGAGCAATAGGGATTTCCCAACCTTGGCCTTTGTACCGCATGTAGACTTTGTATTCCGCGATGATCTCTGCGTCGGGCGCGCAACTTTGCACAAAGGCCGTCGCCTCGGATTGCAGCTCTGCCAGCAATGCCTGCACCGTTGGGGCGTCAAAACCGTCGAGCGTCATATACACTGATCGGTTCGCCTCAAAGCTAAACGGCGCGCGCAGGAACCCGATGGCAGATCCAACACCGGCACCCGGCGGCACCAACAAGCGCTCAACCCCGAGCTTTTCGCACAGACGGGCGGCGTGAAGCGGGGCGGCGCCGCCAAATGCGATCATTGTGTATTCTGACAGGTCTTCGCCGTTTTCCACCGCATGGACACGCGCAGCGTTTGCCATGTTTTCGTCCACAACCTCTGACAGACCGAACGCCGCGGTCGCATCATCCAACCCAAGCGGCGTTCCAAGGGTTTCGGCAATTGCCGTTCGGGATGCCGCAACATCCAGCGTGATGGACCCGCCTGCGAAATTTTCTCCGTCCAGTTTGCCAAGTACAAGGTCGGCATCGGTCACGGCAGGTTTCGTGCCGCCGCGACCATAGCAGGCCGGACCCGGTTCAGAACCCGCACTGTGCGGGCCTACGCGAATCTGGCGCATGCTGTCGACATGGGCCAATGACCCGCCGCCGGCACCAATTTCAACCATGTCGATCACGGGGATCGAGATCGGCATGCCGGAGCCTTTCTTGAACCGGTAGCTTCGAGCCACTTCGAACACGCGGGAAGTCTTTGGGGTCTGGTTCTGGATCAGGCAAATCTTGGCGGTGGTCCCGCCCATGTCAAAGCTCAGCACCTTATCAAGCCCGTAGCGCGCGGCGATATGCGCTGCAAAAACCGCGCCTCCCGCAGGGCCACTTTCGACCAATCGCACAGGGAATTCTGCCGCACTTTCCAGCGATATGATGCCGCCGCCCGAATGCATCAGGAAGATCGCGCAATCCACGCCTGTTTCGCGCAAACGACCCTCCAGGCGGCCCAGATAGCTTTTCATCAGCGGTTTAATGTAGGCGTTTGCAACCACGGTGTTGAAGCGTTCATATTCGCGCATTTGCGGGCTGACCTCGCAACTTAGCGAAATCGCGACATCCGGCAGGCGCGCGGCAAGGACATCGCGCACCATGCGCTCGTGGTCGGGATTGAGGTAACTGTGCAGCAGACCGATTGCGACGCTTTGGTACCCGGCTTGGGCAATCGCTTCGACCACGGGTTCGATGTCTGCCGATTTCAGCGGGATCAGCTCGGCCCCAGTGGCGTCGATCCGGCCCGGCACGGTGTAGCGCATCTGCCGTGGGAGCAGCGGCTCTGGCAGTTGCAGGTTCAGGTCATATTGTTCGAACCGCGACTCGGTGCGCATTTCGATCACATCGCGAAAGCCCTCGGTTGTGATCAACGCAGTTTTTGCGCCGCGCCGTTCAATCAGGGCATTGGTGGCGAGGGTGGTGCCGTGGATGATCTGCGTGATGTCGTGCGGCATGATACCCGCCTTGGCGCAGACAGCCTGCATACCGTCAAGGATCGCCTGCTCGGGTGCGTCATAGTTGGTCAGCACCTTGATCGAGAAGCTTTCGCCGCGCGTTTCCAGCACCACATCGGTGAATGTGCCGCCGATATCCACGCCCAAGCGTGCGTCCTGCCTGCTCATATTTCTGTCCTGTCTTAAAGTTTGATATCGTAGGTGACCCACGGCGTTCGGGTGGCGATACGGTCATAGACACTGCGCGCGCGGTAGTTGTCTTCGGCGGTGATCCAGCGGATCACGCCCCAGCCTTTTTCCCGTCCCACTGCGCTGACAGCATCAATCAACGCCTGAGCCGCACCACTGCCGCGTGCGTTCGGGTCAACAAACAGATCATCCAGAAATCCGTTGGTGATAGCCCGCAGGGTTGAGACGAAAGGGCGGTAATGGGTGAAGCCGATCAGCTTGCCGTCCTGCTCTGCGACAAAACAATTGGACCCGTGTTCGGGATCGTGCAGCCATCCCCAGACGGTATCGCGCATCGGCGGCGTCTGAGGGACGCCATAGAAGGCGGCGTATCCCTGAAAGAGAGTTTCCCAGGCGGACCTATCGCTCAGATCAAGGGGGCGGATGGTGACTGACATGGCAGGCTCCTTACGGGTTAGATAACTGCAGTTTCCAGAAAGCGTGTGCCTGCCTTAGCGCGGTTGACGTCGAAGGCGCTCAGATCAAGGCTGCGGTAGGTGCCATAGGCGATCAATTCGGCAATGCCGCGGCCCATCGCAGGAGACTGTTGAAGACCGTGTCCGGAAAACCCGTTTACGAAGATGAAATTCGGACAGTCCTGCGCGCGCCCCAGCAGCGCATTCTGATCCAGTGTATTATAGGCGTAATGCCCGACCCACTGGTTGATGACTTTGACCGCTTCGAATTGAGGGATGCGGGTGGCGATAGCGGGCCAGACCTTTTGCTCCCAAATGCTGTGATCAAAGTTGAAATCATCATAGGCGACGTCTTCATCCTCATCTGGCGGGCAGCCAGCCAGATAGTATTTGCCATCCGTTCGTACATGTACGCCAGAGGGATCAATGGTAAGCGGCAGATCGCGGTCCAACGGCTTGGCGGCGTCGAACACGAATGTATAGCGTTTGCGCGGCACCACCGGAATATCCAGCCCTGCCATGCGCGCGGTCGCCGCGGCGCGCGGGCCAGATGCATTGACCAGCGTCCCGCAGGCGATTTTTGTACCATCGCTCAGAGTAACGCTTTGGACTGCATTGCCGTCGCGGGTGATGGCGGCGACTTCGCCGTGGATATATTCGACACCATTGGCGCGCGCGCTTCGTTTGAACCAGTCAAACATCGTGCCGCCGTCGAAGTAGCCCTCATCAACCAGATTGTGATTTCCGGCGATGATATCATCAAGCTGGTAAAATGGATAAGCAGCGGCAATGTCGTCACGGCTCAGGTGGCGCGTACCGGCACCTAGTGATTCCTGAACCGCTTGGGATCGTTTCAGGGTCAGCGCAAATTCCGGAGTATCGGCCAGATAGAGATAGCCAAAGCTATGCAGCGACAAATGCGGCACGTCCGGATCGCCGCCCATGAATGTGCGGAAGTTCTTGATGAATTCTGCTCCGAACTGGCTTACCTGAATATTGGTGGCATTGCTGAATTGCTGGCGTATGCAGCTGTTCGTGTGCGAAGTGGAGGCGAAGGTGTAAGCTGGGTCACGCTCGACTACCAGAACCTTGCCGTCAAAGCCGGCCATCTGGGTCAGCCACCATGCAACGGCCGAACCGTAGACGGCACCGCCGACAATCAAAACATCATAGCTGGAACGGGATGGAGCCTGCATAGGAGTGCTTTCTGCTGAACGAATATCGACACGATAACCACGGTGCCGATGCTTTGCCCAGAGATAACATCAGGGATCAAACGGCTTAGCAATGGCGCGTGCAACCATTTCAAGCCGGTCCTGTCCATAGAACATATCTCCGCCCACAAAATAGGTCGGAGAGCCAAAGATATTTCGTTCGATCGCCTCTTGGGTATTGGTGATGAACTGCTGTTTTATCTGCGGGCTGCCTGCGGTGTTTTGCAGCTCAGCAGGATCTTCATCACACGCCAGCGCGATGGCTTTCAGAGTTGCTGGATTCGCAATATCCGCATCGTCGCGCCATTGCGCTTGCAGAATGCCAAAGCTGAGGCGGTCGGGGTCATTTGCGGCCATGATCATGCCACTTGCAAGGCCCAGCGGGTTATCATGGTGGGTAGGGCGGTAGGATAGGATAGGCAGATCACGCCATTGCGCCCAGCGGCTTAGTTCGCGGCCAAAGAAATAGTCGATATGTGCGGCGCTTCGCCCTTTAAAGTCCGGGGCACCTGCCGCGGCGATGACAGGCAGGAAGTCGAATGGCCGGTGCGCAATAGTCCATCCGGCATCATGCGCGATCTGCGTCAGGGCCCGCGCGCCCAGATATGCATATGCGGAATGGGCCGAGTAAAAATATTCTATCACTTTATCTCTCATGGTGGGCTCTTTCAGCGTATTTTTCGATTGGCGGTTTGACTTTGCACGTGGTTGCGCCACAGTCTTGGCAACATGGTAAGGGTGTCTTTGAATGGACCGTCAAGAGATAGAAACACTGATCGGGCGGGTCGCAATGAACGACCGTGCTGCGTTCTCGGCTTTGTATGATGCGACCTCGGCGAAACTATTCGGTGTGTGCCTGCGTGTGTTGCATAACAGATCAGCGGCCGAGGATGCTATGCAGGACAGTTTCGTAAAAGTTTGGAAACATGCGTCGAGGTACCAGTCCAACGGGCTGAGCCCGATGACGTGGCTGATTACCATTGCGCGCAACACGTCGATTGACCGGCTGCGCGCGACACGCAAAGGGCATATGGATATCGATACGCCGGGACTTGAGCTTGCAGCGTCTACTGCAGGGCCAGAGCAGTTGGCGGTTGCGGCCGGGGAAGCGCGGCGTCTGACCGGTTGTCTTGACGAGTTGGCCGAAGATCGGGGCGCTGCGGTGCGTGGTGCCTACCTTGACGGCCACAGCTATGCTGATCTGGCCGAGAGGTTTTCGGTTCCGCTTAATACAATGCGCACATGGTTGCGCCGTGGCCTGATTTCGTTGCGGGAGTGTATGAGCCGTGAGTGAGGGACCCGACATGTTGGACGAAAGTATGCCGCAGGGCGATGACCTGCTGGCCGCTGAATTGGTGCTTGGCCTGCTTCGCGAAGAAGAGCAGCGCGAGGCACTGGCAAGAAGCGCAACAGATCCTGCCTTTGCGGCGCTTGTCGCCGGGTGGCAGGAACGATTTGTTCCCATGACCGATGCAATTGCACCGGTGAACCCGCGCCGCCGCGCCAAAAAGCGCCTTCTCAAACGTCTGTTTGATACCGGCCCTGTGCCTTTGTCACAGCGGCTGTGGGTCTGGAAAGGCCTAAGCTTTGCCGCTTTGGCCGCCGCAGCCTATTTGGGTGTTCAGCAGCTTGCAGTTGATCCTCCTTCCGGAGCGGATGCGATCTATGCGACACAGTTAAGCGGTACTGAAACCCCGCTTCAGGTGCTTGCCGTTCTTGATCTTGCCAACGGCGATATCGCGCTAAACCGTGTGGCCGGGACAGAGGCCGAGGGCCGGTCATTCGAACTTTGGGCGATTGTGCCTGAGGCTGCTCCGGTGTCATTGGGTGTTTTGACAGCGCAATCAACCATGCGCGTTTCGCTGCCCCAATCCTTGCGCGACCGGGCGGGTGAGCTGACGCTCGCGATCTCGGACGAGCCGGCGGGTGGCTCACCCACAGGGGCGCCGACGGGTAGCGTTCTTGCTGCCGCGCCGCTGACAGAGCTCTGAGGGCGTTTTCGATTCTTTTCGGTGCTGGTGGTGAAACTTATGAATAGATTGATCCGTTTCTATTTGGACATGCGGGTTAACTGGTATCAGGTTCGTGTTTTCGCATGTCACGTTAGTTAGGATCGCGCGCGCTTGCGTGCCAGAGTAACAAGTAGGCAAAGGGTTCGGCATGAGAATGTCAGAACCCTTTGTTTGTCTTCGGCATGACCTTTCAGAAATATTGCTGGACCGATGCGGTGCCTTGCGCCATCAATATTGTATGAAACCGCCAGTAATCGACAACCTGCAATACGCCAATTTTTCCCCCCGCATTTTCGAACAAATGCGCGCAGGCGGCGTGGACGCGGTGCATGTCACCATCGCCTACCACGAAAGCTTTCGTGAGATGGTGTTGAACCTTGAACAATGGAACCGCTGGTTTGAAGCGCATCCCGATCTGATCTTTAAGGGAACCACAGTTGATTGTGTGCGGCGCGCGCAAGACACCGAGCGGACAGCGATCTTTTTTGGCTTCCAGAATCCCAGCCCCATCGAAGATGATATTGGACTGGTCGAAATCTGCCACCAGCTTGGTATCCGTTTCATGCAACTTACGTACAACAACCAGTCGCTGCTGGCGACGGGCTGTTATGAGGATTACGATGCGGGCCTGACCCGCATGGGCCGTCAGGTAGTGGCCGAGATGAACCGTGTAGGCATGGTTGTTGACATGTCCCACTCCGGCGATCGCTCAACGCTGGACGCGATAGATCATTCCACGCGGCCCATCGCCATCACCCACGCAAATCCGGCATGGTGGCATAAAGCATTGCGTAACAAATCCGACGAAGTGTTAAGCGCGCTCACGTCCAGCGGCGGTATGTTGGGATTTTCGATTTACCCCCATCACCTGGAAAAGGGCTCTGCCTGCACGCTTGAAAGCTACTGCCAGATGATAGAGGAGGCCGCGCGGCGCTATGGTGCGCAGAACCTCGGGATCGGCACCGATCTGTGTCAGGATCAACCCGACAGTGTTGTTGAGTGGATGCGTGTGGGGCGTTGGTCAAAAGTGATCGACTATGGCGAAGGATCTGCCAGCAATGCAGGCTTTCCGCCGATGCCTACATGGTTCAATGACAATCGCGACTTTGGCAACATCCGCGCGGGGTTGGAGGCCACAAGCCTGAGCGCTGAAGACATTGATGGGATCATGGGCGGCAACTGGCTGCGTTTTTATGATGCAAGTTTCGGGCCTGCGCGGTGAAGGACGCCCTAGACATACCTGCGCAGATGCCGCTGCGTTCGCCGGACACGGTGATGCGTCTGTCCCGCATGGGGGCGATGTTCCCGACACGGCTGTCCTTTCTGCGCAGTCTGATCCGGAGGCTTGCAGCAGAGCGCGCGGAGGTCACGCAGCACATGTGGCAGATGTGCGAGGACGGCTTTGGCCACGCGGTATTCAGTGTGGATTTGGGCGGTCACACCTATTCGCTTGTGGCGGTTTCCACCGACCTGCCGGAAGATATGCGGACAGACCGCGTTATCGCAACAGCTTGGGACACCGCGTATGTGCTGTTCGATGGCGTGCCGGATGCCTCTGATATTGACCGGATCGCCGCGAATGCTCCACTGCAAGAGGCAGGGCGCTTTGGTCCGAAAGACTTGATTTTGAGCCGTGCGAACAAGTCGGTGCGCCTTTTTTCCCACGTGACGGAAAGGTTGCGGGCCGGGGGGCAGCCAGACGCCGATATGATCCGTGATGTCGGTTACCTGATGCGCACCACTGCCGTTTACGGCAACGGAAAGTTCGGGATCGCAGATCGCGCTGCCTATGACACACGTCCGGGGCTGGAAGGGCCGTTTGCCGCAGAAATGCTGACGGTTTGGCTCATCCGGCACTTTACCCATGCCTTGGCCGAGCATGTCGGGCAGGGTGTGCTTGACCCCGCGCTAAAGCGGCATCTTGGTATCGGTAACTCGACGGGTCTTGGTATGGCACCGTTTTTGGTGACCCATCCGGTTCTGCTGAACAACTGGATGACCGCACGGGAGACGGCGCTGGCGCGGGTGCGGGCGTTGCCGCGTATTGGACCGCACCAGATTGCGCGACTGGGTACTTTGGCGCAGCGGGCAACTGCACATCTGGCGCAGTGGAACGTGCCGGATGCCCAGCATCAGGCGCGCATAGAAAAGCTGCGCAGTGATTGGGAAAAAGCGAAACCGTTACTGGCCCCCGATTTGCTGCGCAAAGACGTGCCTCTGGATCACGTTATGGAAGCCTGCGCTGGAATGACCGTCGATGTCCAGGAACTGATGGTGGCGCTGCTGATAGAACCTTTTGGCGAACTGGTGGATGATCTGGCCGCAGATATGGCTGACCTTTATGGCGCTTTTGCCCCGCCTTTACCTGACACAAAGGCACTGCGTACTCGTATTGAGGCCGATTTCGGCTGGGCGCTTGGCGCAGATTACGCGGCGGCCGCGCAGTGTGGCCAGTTCTGGTACGTATCCGAGGCGAAAATGGAGCCGCGATTGGGCCTGCGCTTTTCCGAGGAAGGGGCCGCACTTGAGTCCCCGCTGGACATTGCGCGACGTGTGCAGGCAGCACATGCTGATCTTCCTGCGGTGCCAGAGCCTGTCTCGGCGTTTCTGTCGCGCCATCCTGAACACGCATTGGCGGTTGAACGTGTGGGCCTTTCGGCGCGCTACCCCTATGCGGAAATTCGCGACAACCTGATCGCCGAAAGCTGCCTTCCGATTGATATGTTGCGCTGTAAGCTTTCGTTTTTTGGCGCGTCCAAGTTCGATCCGAAATCCGACCGGTGGACACGCATCACCTTATGTCAGGGCGCACCGCTTGCCACCGAGCTGGACGCGGAGGCAGACGACTGGTGGCTGCCGGTGTTTGGATCGTGACGCGATCTGTTAATGAAGTCATGACACTTGCTGCAAAGGCTGCGCGCGGGGCAGGTGCGCCGCCTGCGCAAGCGGCGCAGTTCGGTGCGGCCGCAGCAGTGCATCTGGGGGCGGGGCGCGAAATAGACCCGCTTGAGCAGGCATTGGCAGCGTTGCCTGAAGGTCCGGTGATACTCCTTCCGCTGGCGTTGATGCGAATAGCGGAGCAAGGGCAAGGCGGTCACATTAGTGGAACAGTAACGGACGCAGACCCCGCACTGCTGCAAAGCTACCTTGAGGCGCTGCCTTATGCTGCACGGCTGGCCGACGGCCGTCTTGTAGAGCTGGACCTGTCGCGCCCCTCTGCGCGTCCGCGGCTGACGCGGATCGCTTTACCAGACCATCTATTTGACGATTGGAACAGGCTTGCAGCACGTCTGTTGGTGCCGGAAAGCGAAGCCTCACGCCTGTCGGGGGCTGGTGCCGGGCTCAGCGATAACGATTAATCGAAGGGCGGCTGGGGATAACCGACGTGCGCAAGATAAAGCCCGTGCGGCGGACAGACAGGCCCGCAGGCAGCACGGTCACGGGCTTGCAATGCCCGCTCCACATCATCCGGCGTCAATGAACCGCTTCCCACACGTTCCAGCGTGCCGACAAAGCTGCGGACCTGATTGTGTAGAAAGGACCGTGCGCGCACGTCAAAATGCACTTCAGTGCCGTGGGGTGTTTCGACTTTGGTGATCTTAAGCCGTTCCAGAGTTTTGATCGGCGTGAGCGCCTGACAGATGGTGGAGCGGAAGGTGGTAAAGTCGTGTTCGCCCAGCAGCCTGTTCGCGGCCTCTTGCATTGCAGGCACATCGAGCTGGTTCTTGACCTGCCAGACGTAACCCCGCTGGTGTGTTGCAGGGGCGCGGCGGCACAGAATGCGGAACAGATACCGCCGTTCAAGCGCGGAAAAACGGGCATGGAAGTCATCAGCCACCGCAACGCATCGCACGATCGCGACCGGCTGTGGTTTCAGGTGGTAGTTGACCGCTTCGGACAGGCGGAAAGGATCCCAGTCCCGCTCCATATCGCAATGGGCCACCTGACCCAATGCATGCACGCCCGTGTCGGTACGTCCTGCCGCAGCAATATTGTGGGTGCGCGGCTCGATCCGTGCGAGGGCGTTTTCGATCGCGCCCTGCACCGACGCAAGCGACTTCTGGCGTTGCCAGCCATGGAACGGCGCACCGTCATATTCAACCTGAAGAGCGTATCTGGGCATAAAAGGGGCTTTATCGCGGGGGCAGGGCTGTGGCAATCCCTGCATAAGCGACCTATGTAGGATGCGGTAAAGAAGGCAGGGCGCGCGTGGTACTATCTCAAATCGCTGACGGGATCTGGCGACAGGTCGAAGCCGTGCAGGACACGGTGTCTGAGACATTCTTTGAGCCGGTCATCCGGTTAGGCGTCACAGGGCTTGCGCGTTCGGGAAAGACGGTTTTCATCACCTCGCTCGTGGCCAACCTGATTGATCGTGGCCGAATGCCGGGTCTTGTGGCCGCAGGCGAGGGCCGGATCGAGGCGGCATTCCTGCAACCGCAACCCGATGATACCATTCCGCGTTTCGAGTATGAATCGCATATGGCCGCCCTTACGGACAAGACACCCCATTGGCCCGACAGTACGCGGGCGGTGTCAGAGCTGCGGCTAAGCCTTCGGGTCCGGCCCAAGGGGCTGCTGTCAGGATTGCAGGGGCCGCGAACGATCCATCTGGATATCGTGGATTACCCCGGCGAATGGCTGCTGGATCTGGGTCTATTGGATATCACCTATGACGAATGGAGCGCGCAAACATTGACGCGGATCGCACCGCGTGCGCAGGCGCAGGCCTATCTGGCGCTGGTTGCGGCGACTGATCCACAGGCAGAACTGGCCGAGCCGGAGGCCAAAGCGCTGGCAGACGCCTTTGCAAGCTACCTTAAACAAGCGCGCAGTGACGGGTTTTCCGACTGTACACCGGGGCGGTTCTTGCTGCCCGGCGATCTGGCCGGTTCGCCCGTTTTGACATTTGCGCCGCTGCCGGCGGCGGACGGTGACGCCCGCAAAAGCCTGCGGCGCGAAATGGCGCGGCGGTTTGAAGCCTATAAACGTGAGGTCGTAAAACCCTTCTTTCGCGACCATTTCGCGCGTATTGACCGGCAGGTCGTGCTTGTGGATGCGCTGGGCGCGATAAACGCAGGCCCGCCTGCCGTTGAAGACCTGCGCGCGGCCATGACAGAAACCCTGGGCGCGTTCCGCCCGGGCAGTAACAACTTCCTCAGCGGGCTTTTGCGTGGCAAGCGGGTAGAAAAGATCCTTTTTGCCGCGACCAAGGCAGATCATCTGCATCACAGTCAGCACGCGCAATTAACAGCGATAATGGAGGCGTTGACCCGCGACGCGCGTGAACGCGCGCGTTTTGCCGGTGCGCAAACCCAAGCGTTGGCGATCGCATCGCTGCGCGCCACAACCGAGGATACGATGACCCATGAGGGAACTGCCCTTGATGTGGTGCGTGGAACGTTGCTCGATAGCGGCAAACAGGCGGCATTTTATCCCGGTGACCTGCCGGATGATCCGGCACATTTACTAGGCCCGGCGCGGTCTGGCGCGACACAGTGGCTTGATGCGGATTACAAGATTATGCGCTTTGCACCTGCCCGGTTGTCTTTGCGTCCGGGGGATGGTCCACCACATATCCGTCTTGATCGCGCAGCAGAGTTTTTGATCGGGGACCGGCTATGAACACCATTAAGATCAGCCCCGCGCGCCCTTTGGATGCGGGCAAGCTTGGCGATATTCTGGCCTCTGCGAACGGGCAGTTTGACTGGCTGCCACGGCTATATTCTTCTGCCGAGGAAATCATGCTGATTGGTGATATGATTGATGCGGGTTGGGTACGGGTGGCCTATTTGGACAATGTTTTGGCAGGTTTCATTGCCCGTAAAGGGACGGAAATCCATGCGCTTTGTCTGCGTCCACATTTACAAGGCCAAGGGGTTGCCCGCGCGCTGATGCGTGACGCGCAGCGCAACGCCAAAAAGCTTGGATTGTGGAGCTATCAGGCCAACCAGCATGCGACATATTTTTATGAAAAAGGCGGTTTCATAGAGATTACGCGCACTAATGGCGCTGGCAACGATGCGCATCTGCCTGATATCCGTTACGAATGGTATAGGGAGACCGCCTGATGGCCAAAGGCCCAGTCCTGTTTGACCTTGACGACCAGACAGAAGCGCAACCGTCAGTTGCTGACGCACCGCCGGTCGAGGACTTGCCGACGCTCGACGCGCCGCAGGGACAGGCGATGCAGATAGCAGCGCGTTTGGCCGCGAGAAAACCGTCTCTGCTGAGCCGGTTGTTCTGGGGGTTGGGTTCTGTACTGGTTGCGGCCTTCATTTCATTGGCTGCGTGGACTTTCGTCACCGATCTGATGGCCCGCTATCCGGTGCTTGGCACCGGCATGACGGTTCTGTTGCTTGCGTTTTTGTTGGTGCTGGCTTTGGTAGCGCTGCGCGAACTGGCTGCCTTTGGCAGGCTTGGTCGGCTCGATAGCTTGCGCCACACAGCAGTTCAGGCATTGGCGCATGATGACCTTGCCGCCGCGCGTGATGTGACCGACCGTCTGGTGCAGCTGTACAAAGGGCGCGAGGATACACGCTGGGGGCGCGACCGACTGGCAGAACTACGTGCCGACCAGCTGGATGCCGCGAGCTTGCTAAGCTTGGCAGAGAATGAGGTTCTCGCGCCGCTTGATCAGGCGGCACAGCGCGAAGTTGAGGCAGCCGCGCGTCAAGTCGCTACGGTAACAGCGCTGGTGCCATTGGCCTTGGCGGATGTGGCTGCTGCGCTTACCTCTAACCTGCGGATGATCCGCCGAATTGCCGAGGTATATGGCGGGCGGTCCGGCTTTTTCGGTAGCTGGCGACTGACCCGCGCAGTGCTGTCGCATCTTGTGGCAACGGGGGCTGTTGCGGTGGGCGATGACATGCTTGAGCCGATCCTTGGCGGTTCACTGCTGGGCAAAGTAAGCCGTCGTTTTGGTGAGGGCGTGGTAAATGGCGCGTTGACTGCCCGCGTTGGTGTAGCTGCCATGGAGGTCTGCCGACCTTTGCCTTTCACCGCTACCCGCCGACCCAAGGTCCGAAGCATCATCGCACGCAGCCTTGGCGGTTTATTTGGCAAAAACGGCAAGGAAGACTAGGGTTTTCCTTACTGTGCCTTTGCTCACGCCATGGCTAAGGTGACTGAAAACTCAAGGTAATGTGCGGAGTATATGCATATGGACGGTCTGCTGGTCATTTTGGCCCTCGTGGTGTTGGCGATACCTGTCACGGTTGTCGCTCTGGTGATCGGACAGTCCGGATTACGCAGCAGGCTCTCGGAGGCCGAAGACAAGATCGAGAGTTTGCAGCGCTCTCTTGATGACATGGGAAATGGTCGCGCCAAGCCATCTGCGAAAACGGCCGAGAAAGCGGCACCGCCAGAGCAGGCGGATATAGCGCAGCCCCGACCGGAGGCGCAGAAAGCGCCTGATCCCGTACAGCCCTCACAGCCAAAAGCGCAAAGCGCGCCACCGCCTCTTGTTAAATCCCCACCGGTTGAGTCGCGCCAACCATCGCCCATTGCCCAAGCGCTTGCCGATTTCGGACCATGGCTTCAGCAAAACTGGTTTTACGCGGTCTCCGCTGCGTCGCTTGCTCTGGCGGGGATTTTCCTAGTGCAATACGGGATGGAGAATGGCTTGCTGCCGCCGCGCGCGCGGGTGGCCGCAGCTCTGGGTTTTGGTGCGGCGCTGATCGGTGTGGGCGAATACATCCGCCGCAGGTTTGGTGACGATGTGCAATCTGCCTCGGCCTATCTACCGTCAGTGTTTTCGGGGGCAGGGATTGTTACCCTGTTCGGGGCCATTTTATCTGCGCGTATGCTGTATGATCTGATCGGGGGCGGTGCCGCCATGGCGGGCATGGTAGCTGTCGCGCTGGTCGCGGTTGTGCTGGGCTGGATGCACGGACCGCTGTTGGTCGCGGTCGGTGTGATTGGGGCGTATGGCGCGCCAGTGGTGCTGGGCAGTACCAGCACGGATGCCAGCCCCCTGTTTGGTTATTTCGCCATTGTCGCGCTGCTGGGTCTCGGGGTCGACACGATCCGGCGTTGGGGCTGGATTTCGGCGCTGACGCTGGCATTGGCCTACGTGATGGGCTTTGCAATCGTGCTGGGCGGCGGCGGGGCGACAGCATGGACCGGGCAGCTTTATTTCTTTGTACTGCCGTTGCTGGCAATCTTGGTACCTGCGCGCAGCCTGACGCCGGATCACGACGGACCGCCTGCGCTGCTGGGGGTGCTGGGCCGCCTGACGCTGGGCGCGAAAGAGCGTGGCGTTGCCTGGCCATCATTTCCGACGCTTCTGGCTTTTGCCAGCGTCGCGGCAAGCTGTTTTATCGTACTTACGATGTGGAAGCCGGGAGAGGCCGAAATCTGGCTTAGTGTCGGTGTGATGGCAGTATTGGCTTGCGCGCTTATCATGTGGTCACATCGCGCGCCTGCGCTTCAGGATGCAGCACTGCTGCCACTGGGCACGCTACTGCTGTCGGTATTTGCGCAAGCTGAAAACCGGCGCGTGAGTTATCGAAATTTCACGCAAACCTTCAGCGACAATCCGGAGGCGGCGTTTCCTTGGGTCGTGACCGTCGTGGTAGTTCTTGCTGCGTGCCTGTCAGTGCTGGCTTTGTGGCGGGCGCTGCGTGGCGGGCCGTTCGGCGTTATCTGGGCGGTTGTCGCCGCAGTTTATGCCCCCGCCATGGCTATTGTGCTTGAAATGGGATGGCGCCCTGCAGAGGTGATCGGCGCTTATCCGTGGGCGCTTCATGCTGCCGGGCTTGCCGTGCTGATGGCAATCTTTGCAGAGCGTCTGGCCCGTGCGGACGGCAACGCGCGCTTGCAGGTTAGCTTTGCAGTGATGTCGGCACTGGCCTGCTTGGCATTTGCTTTTGTGATCGTTCTAAGCGCGGTCGCACTGACAGTGGCACTGGCGGTGACCGTGATCGCTGCTGCGGCTCTTGATCGACAGTGGAACCTGCCACAGTTGGGCTGGTTTATCGCGGTCGGAGTGGTCACCCTTGGCTACCGGCTGGTGGTTGATCCGGGCCTCAATTATGCGGGCACAGGTCCTTTGCCGGGAGTCTTGCTGGCTTATGTCGGTACATTTGCGGCTTTCGTCGCGTCGCTTTGGCTGCTGCGTCCTTTGGTGCGCATGACCGCAAAGACCATGCTGGATTCAGCGGCTTGGTCAACGGCTGGCCTGACCGTGAGCATTCTGTTGCTGCGCTGGATCGAACGCGAGATCGGCGAGGATTTCATCAATACGCACTGGACCCTTGGTCTTAATGCCGCGATCTGGTTAGGACTGGCACTGGCGCAGCTGCAACGGACGGATGGGAAGTCCGCCGGTTTGCTAGCTAAAGTGCGCTGGACATTGGCCGCAGTTTTCACGTTGTTCGGGGGCGGGGCGCTATTGGGTGCACTGACCGAAGCGAACCCGCTGCTTGGCCCCTTCGTTCTCTACCCGCCGCTGGGTCAGGGCCCTCAGCCGGAGCATGTCTTTGGTCCGATTGTGTTCAACACACTTGCTGCAGCCTACCTGCTTCCGGCGCTGGTGCTACTGGCAGGCGCATGGCGGTTGCGCAGGATTGACCATGTTCTGCGGCTGACGCTGGCGGTTACTGGTGGCGCGTTGGCTGCTTTTTGGGCCTTCACCGCGATCCGGCACTTCTGGCAGGGGGGCGAACAGATGCCTTTGTCATGGGGGATCTCTCAGCCTGAACAGTATACTTACACGATCGTCTTGCTCGTGGCCGGTGCGGCGCTGTTCTATCAATCGCTTGCGCGACGCTCTGCGCTGGTCCGCAAAGCGGGTTTGGTGGTGATCGGGCTGGCTGTGGCCAAGGTGTTCGTGATTGATGTCAGTGATCTGGACGGGCTGACGCGGGTGTTCTCTTTGCTTGTTCTGGGTCTTGCGCTTGCGGCGCTGGCATGGCTCAACCGCTGGGCACAACAGCGGGACGGGATAGAAGATGCGGGCAGCACGCCTCCGACCCTCCCACCTGCGCAGGAGTAGCCAAGACAGGCTTGCCCCCCTCACAGAGCAGGCCTATAAGCCTGACCAAGATGACAGTACACCTGATCATACAGCGAATTACTTCCCCGGCGCTCAGCCAGTCCTGAGCCGCCGGGCAAAGGTGTTTGAGCCTCTCGCACCGACCCCATATTTCCAGACATTGCCTATGACAAAGGACGCCCCTTATGTGCGCCGAGACCCCCGACTATAAATCTACACTGAACCTTCCCAAGACCGATTTCCCGATGCGTGCCGGCCTGCCCAAGCGTGAGCCAGCGTGGCTAGAACGCTGGGAAGAGATGGGCGTATATGATCGCCTGCGCGAAAAAACCGGACGCAAACCTTTCATCCTGCATGACGGCCCTCCCTATGCGAACGGGCATCTGCACATCGGCCACGCGCTGAACAAAACGATCAAGGATATGATCGTGCGCAGCCACCAGATGATGGGCTTTGATGCGCGCTATATCCCCGGTTGGGATTGCCACGGTCTGCCCATCGAATGGAAGATCGAAGAGCAGTACCGCAAAAAGGGACGCGATAAGGATCAGGTGCCGATCAACGAATTCCGCGGCGAGTGCCGCAGCTTTGCCGAAGGCTGGGTCGATATCCAGCGCGAAGAGTTCAAGCGCCTCGGCATCACCGGCAACTGGAAGAACCCCTATCTGACGATGGACTTCCACGCCGAGCGGGTGATCGCGGAGGAATTCATGAAGTTCCTGATGACAGGCACGCTCTATCAAGGTTCCAAGCCTGTGATGTGGTCTCCGGTGGAGCAGACTGCACTGGCCGAGGCCGAGGTTGAGTATCACGACAAGGACAGCTTTACCGTTTGGGTGAAGTTTCAGGTTGTGGGCACAGGCGACGCGACATTGGATAGCGCGAAGGTCGTGATCTGGACCACTACACCTTGGACAATGCCGAGCAACAAGGCCGTGGTGTATGGCGCGGGCATCTCTTACGGTTTGTACGAGATCACCGGGCGGCCTGAAGAGTCGTGGGTCAAGATCGGCGACCGCTATCTGCTGGCTGATAATCTGGCCGAAGGCGTGCTGAAAGCCGCGCGTCTGGATGAGACGATGTACCGCCGTCTGTGCGACGTGAGCCAAGACGATCTGGCCAAAATCAAGCTGCAACACCCGCTTGCCGGGGCCGAGGGTGGCAATGGCGAATGGGACGATCTGCGCGACTTCCGTGCGGCTGACTTTGTGACCGATACCGAAGGCACAGGCTTTGTGCACTGCGCACCTTCACACGGGCTTGAGGAATATGACCTCTACCGTGAATTGGGCATGCTGGAGCAGGTGATCACCTATAACGTTAACCCCGATGGCCGCTATCGCGATGATCTGCCGTTCTTTGGCGGCAAGGCGATTCTGAAGCCGAACGGGAAAGAGGGCAACGCCAACTCTGCCGTGATCGACAAACTGGTCGAAGTCGGTGGCCTGCTGGCTCGTGGTAAGATCAAACACAGCTATCCGCACAGCTGGCGGTCCAAAGCACCGGTGATCTACCGCAACACACCGCAGTGGTTTGCTGCCATCGACCGCCCCGTTGGCGATGGTCAGGACCAGTTCGGAAAGACCATCCGCGAACGCGCGCTGACAGAAATCGACAACGTGAAATGGACGCCCAAATCGGGCCGTAACCGTCTGCACGCCATGATGGAAGCGCGCCCTGACTGGGTGCTGTCACGCCAGCGGGCATGGGGCGTGCCGCTGACCTGCTTCACGCTGAAAGGTGCGCTGCCGACCGATGCCAACTTCTTGCTGCGCAACGAAGAGGTAAATAAACGTATCGTCGAGGCGTTCGAAGCCGAAGGCGCTGACGCATGGTACGAGGAAGGCGCGAAGGAACGCTTCCTTGGCGGTATCGTCAATCCCGACGACTATAATCAGGTCATGGATATTCTGGACGTGTGGTTCGATTCCGGTTCGACACATGCCTTTACCCTGCGCGACCGCGAAGACGGATCGGACGATGGTATCGCTGATGTATACATGGAAGGGACCGACCAACACCGTGGCTGGTTCCATTCATCATTGCTGCAATCATGCGGGACCTATGGCCGCGCGCCTTACCGTCAGGTTGTGACACACGGTTTCACGCTGGATGCCAAAGGCATGAAAATGTCCAAATCCATCGGCAACACCATCGTTCCGCAAAAGATCGTGGACCAGTATGGTGCGGATATCCTGCGTTTGTGGGTGGCTCAGACCGACTACACGAATGATCAGCGGATCGGGGATGAAATCCTGAAAGGCACGGCTGACAGTTACCGCCGGTTGCGCAACACGATGCGCTATATGCTTGGCTCGCTGCCTGACTTCGATGCGTCAAAGGCAGTTGCGCAGGATGATATGCCAGAGCTTGAACAGCTGATGCTGCACAAGCTGGCGGTGCTGGATGGTGTGGTGCGTGACGGCTACGCGCGGTTTGATTTCCAGGGCGTGTTCCGCGCGATCTTTGATTTTGCCACGCTTGATCTGTCGTCTTTCTACTTCGATGTCCGCAAGGATGCGCTGTATTGCGATGGTGATACGCCACGCCGTCTTGCGGCGCTTACCGTGCTGGATCATCTCTATGCGCGGCTGACCACATGGCTTGCCCCTATTCTCCCTTTCACTATGGAAGAAGTCTGGCTTGAGCGGAACGGTCAGGAGACTTCGGTGCATTTGGTGGACTTCCCGGACACCCCGGCAGAATGGCGCAACGACGAACTGGCGGCGCGTTCTGAAAAAGTGCGCGCTGTGCGCCGCGTTGTTACCGGTGCCTTGGAAGAACAGCGGACCGCCAAGGTTATCGGTTCGTCGCTTGAGGCAGGGCCGACTGTCTATCTGTCCTCCGAGCTGGCAAAGATCGTCACGAACCCCGACACGTTTGCGGATCTGTGCATCACCAGCCAGATCACAATCGTAGAAGGGGACGCGCCTGAAGGTGCCTTTACCCTTGATGACGTCAAAGGCGTGGCCGTGATCTTTGCCAAGGCAGAGGGCGAGAAATGTGCACGCTGCTGGAAGGTACTGCCAGATGTCGGCACACATGCACATGAAGGTGTCTGCGGCCGCTGCGACGAAGCGATGTAATCTAGAAAAACCGAGCGCGGGGCAGGTCACACGGTCTGCCCCGCGTTCTTTGCGCATCATCCGGATTGAGCCTTTGATGCTCAGGCTCCATAATGCCTGCATGAAAACATGCACCGTTCCCACACAATTCGGCACCCTCATCCTCACGGAAGAAGACGGTTATATCACCGCGCTGAATTGGGGGCGTGGATCGGGCGAAGACAGCACCGAATTGCTGGAAGAAGCCCGCCGTCAGCTGCTGGCCTATGATGCAGGCACGCTAGAGACGTTTGATCTGCCGCTGCGCGTGCGCGGCTCTGATTTCCAGCGTGCGGTGTGTGACGCCATGTCTGCCATTCCCTTCGGAGAAACCTGCACCTACGGCGATATTTCGCGTCAGCTTGGCGTGCCTGCACAGGCCGTGGGGCAGGCCTGTGGTGGGAATCCCATACCTGTCATCATTCCGTGCCACCGTGTGATGGGGGCAAAGGGCCTGACAGGATTTTCAGGGGCAGGTGGGGTGGAGACCAAGGTTTCCCTGCTGCGCCATGAAGGCGCAGGGGGCTTTCTGCTTTAGATGTCGCGGCCGTCAAATAGGATTTGCTGCGCCAGACCTGCGAAAAGCAAGTAGATCGAGGTCACAACAAGTCCCCATTGAGCCCAGCTTTCGGGATGGAAATTCACCAAAGCTGCCCAGCCGGCGAAAAACGTCCACGCAAGCGCCATTGGCAGCGTGACTGCGCGCCAGCGTTCCGTACGCACTGGATGTACGAACTTGATTGGCAAAAACATGGTGATGGCCAAGAAGGTAACTAGAACAAGGCTGACGTACCACGGGATGCCAAGCGCGAAGATCACCAGCACCAGCATGTTCCAGCAGCCTGGAAATCCGGAAAACGAATTATCCTTTGTTTTCATGCGGGTATCTGCAAAGTACATTGCGCTGGCAAAGGTCACGATGATGATCATAAGCCATCCGCTCCATCCGTCCATCAGGCCCGACTTGAACAGGGCAAAGGCGGGGATGAAGACATAGGTCAGGTAATCGATGATCAAATCCAGCAACACGCCGTCAAACTCAGGCGCGTTTGTCTTTACATCATATTTGCGCGCCAACGGCCCGTCGATTCCGTCCACAAAGAAGGCGATCACCAGCCACAAGAACATCAGGTCATATTTTGCATCAACAGCTGCCAACATAGCAAGCATGGCGAAAACTGCGCCGGTTCCTGTCAGCAGGTGAACTGCGAGGGCTAATTTTTGTTTTGTCATAAGGGTGTCTCGCAAATCAGATGGTATCAAGCAAACAGAAAAACGGATCAGGCGCGCGGATGGGCGCTGTTGTACACTTCCATCAGACGCAGCGTGTCCACGGCCGTATAGGCTTGTGTGGTTGAAAGAGACGCGTGGCCCAGAAGTTCCTGAATGGCGCGCAAATCACCGCCTGCATCCAGTAGATGGGTGGCAAAGCTGTGGCGCATCGCATGCGGTGTCGCACTTGCAGGTAGGCCCAGTTGCATACGCGCGCTTGCCATGACCTTTTGGATCACCCCGGGCGAAAGCGCACCGCCGCGCACGCCTCGGAACAGCGGCCCTTTGGCTTCGCGCGCGTGTGGGCAGGCCTTTAGATAGGCGTCCACCGCAAGGCGCGCGGCAGGCAAGACCGGCACAACGCGTTCTTTACCACCCTTACCGGTAATGCGCAGAACCTGCGGCAAAGGCGCATCGGCACCAGTCAGGCCAAGCGCCTCGGATATCCGCAGGCCACAGCCCCACAGCAGGGTCAGCACGGCAACATCACGCGCAGCAACCCACGGGGCACGGGCCTGGGTTTCGACGCAGTCGATCAGCTCACGGGCCGCATCTACGGCCAAAGGGCGTGGCAATTTCTTGGTAAACTTCGGCGCGCGGGTGGAGAGAACGGCAGTCGGCTCAAACCCCTCACGCTCTGCCAGCCAGCGGTAGAAGGCTTTCACTGCCGACAACTTGCGCGCAAGGCTGCGCGGGCCAACGCCAGTGGTCCGGGTTTGAGCCATCCACGCGCGCATGTCGCTGACAGTGATCTTGGCCAGCGCGCCCAACCCATGCGGCGAGCCGTGATGAACACTCATAAAGGCCAAAAATTCGGTCACATCCCCGCGATAGGCCGTCAGCGTGTTCTCAGCGGCCCCTTTCAGGGCGCGCTGATGATCCAGCCAAGTTTTTAGGGCGTCGCGCGCAGCGGCGCTGATGGCAAGGGTGCTTGCCGGATCGCTCAAGACAGCCAGCGGCGCATTGTGCGCTCGAATATGCCGGTAAAGAAGGCCAGCAGGTCTGTGCCTTGTTGTGGGCCGAACATATGCGGGTCCTCAGACCCCATAACCAACATTCCGGGCAGGCGACCTGCGCCAAAGTCCAGCTTGAGGCAGGCTTCGGAGCGGATCCATTCGTAATTTGGACCATAGATGTGATCCGAGGCATCCTGGATCGAGCGCAGCGTAACTTGCCGCACGGTGCCGCCGCGGCCTTGGGTCAGGTAGCGGTCAATAAATCCGGGCTCTGCCACGTTAAGCACATCACCAAGGCGTTGAACGGCGGGATCTGTGTCATTCTGGACTGACTCCAGCACCAGTTTGACCGCATCAACGCGCAAAATCTCGGCGACTTCGCCGCCCAAATCGCGCAAAAAGGTCTCGAATTCTACCGGATCGAGCATCCGCAGAATGGCGCGGTGGATCTGATTGGTGCCTGCAAGGTTTTCATAAGCAGCGGCAATGACGCTGCGGTGGGTGTCTTCAAGACGGTCAAGCCGCGTCTCCAACCGCTCCATAGCGATGCCGCGCAGATCGACGATATTACCGCCCATCGCTTTTTCATTGGCCGCAATAAGCGCCTGCATGAGATCGTTGTCATCCAGAATCACATCGGGTTGCGAAATGATCGCCTCACGAAGGGCGTCTTCAATTTTTGGGCTGCTGCTCATGCTGCTCTCGTTTTGTTTCGACATCCTATAGCACGGCAGATTTATATTTTCTGCTCTTTTTTGCCCTGTTTTCAGGGGATAGTGCCAAATTTGCCGTGCGGGCGGAGGGCGGGCTGCCCATTCCCCTGATTTCTATGCGTCACGCGAAGTGCCGTTGTACTATGGAACATATACAAAGCAATATGCTGCAACCGTTTTTTCCGCCTAGCCCCGACCAACTGCGTGCTTTTCGGCCTGCTGGGCCTGATGGCAAGGGCGGCAATGATCCGCGAAGCGCAGGTTATCTTGCGTAAGACGGGAAAAATCCCTGACAAGACCGCTTGGCGGTTGGAATGGCGCGCAGGGCGGTTATGTTGGCCATGCTGTAGCTGTTTTTGCGCGGTCGCCGCTGTCCTCCGTTCCACTTAGCCATAAGGAAGCCCCCTTGGCGCAACAGATGTTCTTTGATGAAGGTGCATTGGTCGCTGTGTTGACCACACAACCGCTGGACCGTGCGCTGGATTACAAGGCGCCCGAAGGCGGCTGCCATCTGGGGGCGTTTGTCGAGGTACCGCTGGGTCCGCGCAAGGTGATCGGTGTCGTCTGGGGGCCGGGGCAGGGTGACTATGACTACAATAAAATCCGTTCGGTCATTCGGGTGCTTGATGTCTCGCCGATGCGCGCCGAGATGGTCAGCTTCCTTGAGAAATCCGCAGCCTATACGCTGACACCACTAAGCGCGATGCTGCGGCTGTGCACCCGTGCGCCGGGTTTGGGTGATCCGCCATCGATGCGCAAAGTTTACCGGCGTGGCACCGGAGAACCGGACCGCGTCACCAAGGCACGCACGCAGGTGTTGGAGACGTTGGCCGAATACGGTGATTTGTCTTTCACGCTTAAGGAACTGGCAGAAATGGCAGGGGTGACTTCGTCTGTCATCAAAGGGCTGATGAAGCAGGATGTCGTGCATGAAGAGGACAGTCCGCGCGATCAGCCATATCCGCGTCTTGATCCTGCCCTGCCAGGGAAAAAGCTGAGCGCGGATCAGGAGGCTGGTGCCAAGATGCTGGCAGAGGGCGTTGCCTCAGGCACTTATGGTACGACCTTGCTGCGCGGCGTCACCGGATCGGGCAAAACCGAAGTCTATCTGGAAGCCGTGGCTGCTGCCCTGCGAAGCGGACGGCAGGCGCTGGTGCTTTTGCCCGAGATCGCGCTCACATCCGAATTCCTGACTCGCGTCGAAGCGCGATTTGGCGCCAAACCTGCTGAGTGGCATTCGGGCGCGACGATGACAGAGCGGCGGCGGATTTGGCGCATGGTCGGGCAGGGGCAAGCGCAGCTGGTCATCGGAGCGCGGTCAGCTTTGTTTTTGCCGTTCCAGAATCTGGGTCTGATCGTGGTCGATGAAGAACACGACACTTCCTACAAACAAGAAGACGGCGTGCTGTATAATGCACGGGATATGGCGGTTCTGCGTGCCTCCATTTGCGGTGCGCATGTCGTGCTGGCCTCTGCCACGCCCAGCCTTGAGAGTTGGGCCAACGCGCAGGCAGGCAAATACACAAGACTTGAACTAACTTCGCGATTCGGCCCTGCGGTGATGCCGACGATGGGAACAATTGATATGCGGAGCGAGGGGCTGCCATCAGATAGGTGGGTGTCGCCAGCACTGAAGAAAGAAGTGGACGCGCGGATGGCGCGGGGTGAGCAGGCGATGCTGTTCATCAACCGCCGCGGATATGCGCCGGTGACCCTGTGTCGGGCCTGCGGGCACCAGATTGCATGCGATCACTGCGATGCGCGCATGGTCGAGCACCGTTTCCTTAAGCGGTTGATCTGCCATCAATGCGGCGAAAGCAAACCCATGCCAGAGGCGTGCCCGTCCTGCGAGGCCGTGGACAAGCTGGCCGCTGTTGGTCCCGGCGTGGAGCGCTTAGGCGAAGAGGCGGCCGCACTCTGGCCCGATGCACGCATCGCCACGCTTAGTTCTGACATGTACGGATCGGCGCGTGCCTTGAAGGCAGAGATCGCGGGAATTGCCGAAGGGGCGGCGGATATCATCATTGGCACGCAGCTGGTGGCCAAGGGACATAATTTTCCCAAACTGACACTGGTCGGTGTGATCGACGCGGACCTTGGGCTATCGGGCAGTGACTTGCGTGCGGCTGAACGCACGTTCCAGCTGATGCGTCAGGTGGCAGGGCGGGCAGGGCGCGCCGAAGCCCCCGGTACGGCGCTGTTGCAGACTTATCAACCCGACCATCCGGTCATCCGAGCGATTTTGGCAGGGGATGAGGAAGGCTTCTGGCAGGCTGAGGCGAAAGAGCGTGAGCAGGCAGGAATGCCACCCTATGGCAGGCTAGCCGGGATTATCCTAAGCGGCCCCGATGTTGCGGCGGTGTTCGAGGCGGGCAACCAGTTGGCCCGCAACGACCGTGCGCTGCGCGATGTAGGCGCACAGGTTTATGGTCCGGCTCCGGCCCCGATTGCACGGGTGCGCGGTCGCCATCGCGTGCGGCTTTTGGTCAAGGCAGACAAAAGCGTGGCTTTGCAGCGGGCGCTGGCCAAATGGGTCAGCCAAATCAAGCTCAAGGGCGACCTGCGTCTTGCTGTCGATATTGATCCGCAAAGCTTTTATTAGACCGGATTGAATTTTCCTCCGGTCGCAAAGGGCTTACCCTTGCTTTGCAATGCTCTTTCTTCACGCGCAGGACAAAGGCAATATTGCTATCGCTTTTGGACAATTGCGGGCGTAAAGCTGAGGCATGATAGAATATTTGACCCTCGACGATGCCAAAGACCAACCCGTCTGGCGGCGTCCTATTGCGCTTTTGTTTGTGATGGCCTTGGCCATGCCGATTGCGTTTTTTACTTGGTATGCGCTGCTAAACAACTTCGTGAAAGAAGTTGCGCAGTTTGACGGGGCGGATATCGGCCTGCTGCATACGATACGCGAAATCCCCGGTTTTCTGTCTTTTCTGGTTATTTTCCTGATCATCTTCGTGCGCGAGCAGATGCTGGGTCTGGTCTCGCTTATGCTGCTGGGGGCGGCCACAGCAGTGACGGCGTGGTTCCCGCAGTTGGCGGGTATCATGATCCTGACGTTCCTCAGTTCGGTCGGGTTCCATTACTATGAAACGGTGAACCAGTCTTTGCAGTTGCAGTGGCTTCCGCGTGACCGTGCGCCGCAGATTTTGGGCTGGTTGATGGCCACAGGTTCGGCGGCAACGTTCCTTGTGTATTTTGTGATCATGGTCCTCTGGGAGCCTCTGGGCCTGACGTATAACATCGTCTTTATGGCGGGCGGCGGCATTACCATTGCGGCGGCGCTTTTTGCCCTGCTGGCCTTTCCACAATATGAAAGCCCGCATCCACAGATCAAGCGGCTGGTGTTGCGCAAGCGTTACTGGCTGTACTATGCGCTGCAATTCATGTCGGGCGCGCGGCGGCAGATCTTTATGGTATTTGCCGGCTTTATGATGGTCGAAAAGTTCGGCTTTGCGGTGCATGAGGTTGCGGGCCTATATCTCATCAACCTTGTGCTCAACATGCTGATTGCTCCGGTTCTTGGGCGGGTTGTGGCGCGCTTTGGTGAGCGCAACGCGCTGTTGTTCGAATATACTGGTCTGGTCTGTGTGTTCCTTGCTTATGGTGGCGTCTACTTTTTTGATTGGGGCTTTCAGATCGCCGCTGTGCTTTATGTACTGGACCATATGTTCTTTGGGTTGGCGTTGGCGCTCAAAACCTACTTCCAGAAAATTGGCGCCCCTGGCGACATGGCGCCAACGGCGGCGGTGGCCTTTACCATCAATCACATTGCGGCGGTTTTTCTGCCTGTGATGTTGGGGTTGTTGTGGTTGGTGTCACCGGCGGCGGTGTTCTTTCTGGCCGCTGGTATGGCGTTCGTGTCGTTCCTGTTGGCCACGCTGATTCCGCGCCACCCGGATGAGGGCAACGAGACGGTTTTTGTGGAGCGCAGGCTCAAAGTGGCTAAATGAGCGCCCAGGGCCGTTTTCTCACAGGCTCCACAATGGGGCATGTCGTGCGGATGACGGCCACTGGCGCGCTTGGGATTACTTTTGTCTTTATCGTAGATGCGGCGAACCTGTTGTGGGTGTCCCAATTGGGCGACAAGCAGTTGGTCGCGGCAATTGGCTTTGCTTATGCGGTCCAGTTCTTTTCTGTTTCGGTCGCGGTTGGGCTGATGATCGCGGCGACGGCCGTCGTTTCCCGTTCTATTGGCGCAGGAGATCGGGAAAGTGCGCGGCGGCAAGCTGGCGCTGCTGTTGTGATTGCGGCCAGCGCGCTGGTTGTCGTTGCGACCTTGATCGTGGTGTTCAGGCACCAACTGGTCGGCTTTGCCGGCGCACAGGGAGAGACAGCCCGACTGGCCGCGCGCTACCTTGCGATCACAATCCCTTCTCTTGTCCCTATGTCAGCAGCGCTGGTCATGTCAGGCACGCTGCGTGCGGACGGCTACGGTGCCAAGGCGATGTATATCACGCTGTTTGCCGGCACGGTTCTGTTGGTGATTGATCCCTTCCTTATTTACTATTGGGGTTGGGGGCTGGACGGGGCGGCTGCTGGCCTTGTCCTGTTCCGCTTTGCGCTGTTGGCCCTGGCTGTGCGCTTTGCCATTTTTGAGATGAACCTTGTGGACAAGCCACGGTTCAGCACGTTGCGCAGCATTGGCGCGCCGTTCATTGCGGTGGCAATACCGGCGATAGCAACACAGATGAGCACGCCTGTAGGCAACTATCTTCTGACCATTGTCATGGCGCCGTTTGGTGACGATGCGGTGGCGGCATGGGCGGTTGTCGGACGGCTCACGGTGGTTGTGTTTGGTGGAATCTTCGCATTATCAGGCGCGATCGGCGGAATTTTTGGCCAGAACTTTGGCGCGGACCAGTTGGACCGCGTGCGTGGTACCTACCGCGATGCGCTGCTGTTCTGTTTTCTGTATACGTTGGTCGCTTGGGGGCTTTTCGTTGCGCTGGTACCTTATGTCATCGGTGCATTTGGCCTGATAGGGCAGGGCGCGGATGTATTGATGGCGTTCGTCCAGATCGGCGTGGGCGGATTTATCTTTTTCGGGGCGCTGTTTGTTTCAAATGCGGCCTTCAACAATCTTGGCAAACCCGCGCGCTCGACTCTGGTAAACTGGACCAAGGACGGCTTGCTGAGCATGCCCGCCGCGCTGTGGTTCTCTGGCGTATTCGGCGCAGCTGGTGTGATATACGGGCAGGCGGCTGCGGGTATCACAGTGGGCGCAGTTTCCGCAATTTGGGGATGGTTCTATGTGAAGGGTCTGAAAGCCGATGCACCGGAAGCCCTTGACCTCACACCGCCGCCCCCCTACCCGAACCCTGACAGACACAGGAGCCGATAGATGCCTACCTTTACCGCACTGACCACGCTGACCGGCCGCGAGCCTGCCTATAAATTGGGTGAGGCAATGGAAGGCATGACGCCCGAACCGACAGGCGTGGGCGTGTTCGAGATGGAAGACGGCTCCGGTCTGTGGGAAGTCGGTGGCTATTTTGAGGAAGAACCCGATGCAATGGCGCTTGCGGTTCTGGCTGCGGCCATGGGCGCGAAGACCTTTGTTGTCTCTGAACTGCCTGAAACCGATTGGGTCGCCCATGTGCGCCGTGAGCTTGCGCCGGTCGAGGCTGGGCGCTTCTTTGTCTATGGTAGTCATGACGCAGATAAAGTGCCCTCCGACTGTGAACCGCTGCTGATTGAGGCCGCGATGGCGTTCGGCACCGGACACCACGGCACCACACTGGGCTGCTTGCGCGCGCTGGACCGGTTGGCGAACGGTGGATTCGTCGGCAAGCGCGTTGTCGACATCGGCTGCGGCACTGCCGTGTTGGCGATGGCAGCTGCACGGATCTGGGAAGATCAGGTGCTGGCATCTGATATTGACGAAGTTGCAGTGGATGTGGCGCAGGTCAATGTCGTTGCGAACGATCTAGAAGGCCGCGTGACCTGCGTAGAGGCAGCAGGCTTTGATCACCCCGCGTTGGCGCAGGCCGCCCCGTTTGATCTGGTGTTCGCAAACATTCTTAAAGGGCCGCTTGTGGCTCTTGCGCCGGATATGGCCGGTGCAATGGCACCCGAAGGCTATGCGATTCTCTCAGGTATCCTGAACGAGCAGGCAGACGAAGTGATCGAGGTTTATGCACAATCTGGCATCAATCTACATCACAGAGAAAGTATTGGTGACTGGACGACGATAGTGCTTCGGAAAATGAACTAGAATATACCTCATTTGACTTCAGTTTGCCCTATTTGCCTCATTTCGGCCACATTCTTTGGTTAGTTATTTCTTAACATTGGTGGGGGCTGATGTTGAGAGAGACCACTGTCATGGTTTACACACGAGACGATTTTAACACGCGTTTGAACAACGTGGACGGAAAGCGGTCCAAGCTTATTCGCCGCGGTTACACCACGCGTGTTGATAATAATGGCATCATTATCGCAAAGCCAAAACCGATGCGTTTGCGTCTGCCTGTAAAAGGCGCGTTCCTGATGGTTCTGTGTTTTCTCGGTCTCAAGGCATTCATGCTTTATGCGAATGGTCCAGAAACATACAATGAACGCCTTGCGACCTTGCAGAACGGTTCGATTGTCGAGCAGTGGGGCGCAGTTGTTTTGGTCGTCGATCCAGCCACGCAGTTCTTCGCGGATCAGCTTGCATACCTGATACACTAATCACCAAATTACCTAGGCTGTGAACTTCCCGGGGGGGATTTGCTGCATTAGGCTATTGCGCGTGTGTTGTTTGCGCAAAAAGAAAAGGCCGCTTCGGATATTGCCCGACGCGGCCTTTTTGATTTCCGGTCCAAACTACGCGACCCATTTTTACAGTTTCGGAAAACTGCAAAACGCTAAAAGCACGCAATGCGTGGCTTTGGCGTGGCCAGGTCTTCTGTCGTATCTGGTGCCGCCTCAGCGGATCATAGCACTGCGCGCTACGGAGTCGATGTCGCCACGCTCAAGACCGATGTCCGCCAGCTCGCGGTCTGTCAGGCCTGCCAGTGCTCTGGTGGTGATGCGGGCATCATTCCACGCGTTAACTGTGTTTGCCATATCGGCAACAAATGCGCATGCGCGGTTTGCAAAGGATGCAACACCATAGGTGGTGCGGGATGTGTCAAAAGCAGCCATTGGAGCCGTCCTTAATTTAGAGAGTTGTTGCTGACGTTTTCAGCGTTCTGATGCCCAAATAGGCAGAGTGAGAACATCAGGCAAGGGATAGCGCTGCACGGCTGCTATGCACTTTCTGCATAGCAGCATTTGACGGCTAATTTGTCGTATTTTATGGTAAATCAGGGGCGCAAACGGTGTCGTTTTTCATACCTGATGTGCCGCATTTTTCTGCGCTGCAGCAGAATGGTTTGAAAGCGACAGTTCGTCGGTCACAAACGATTGGTGTGTGGAAAGAAGTAGGCAATGTTCGCGTTTCGTGCTACTGCAACCAAAAAGCAACAATACCAAGGGGCATGGGTGAATGATCAGGGTAATCGGTATTGATCCGGGGCTGCGAAACATGGGTTGGGGTGTCATCGATGTGGCGGGATCCAAGCTGAGTCATGTGGCAAACGGAATCTGTCATTCGCAAACGGGTATGGATCTTGCGGAACGTCTGCTGACATTACACGCGCAGCTTACGCGTATTTTTGTGACCTACCGGCCCCAGACGGCTGCGGTTGAGCATACATTTGTGAATAAGGATGGTGTGGCGACACTCAAGCTGGGACAGGCGCGGGGCATCGCCCTGCTGGTGCCCGCGCAGATGGGCCTGACCGTTGGGGAATATGCGCCTAACAATGTGAAAAAGACAGTGGTCGGTGTCGGGCATGCCGACAAGGGACAGATCGCGCATATGGTGCGGATGCAATTGCCCGGCGTTCAGTTTGAAGGGCCGGATGCTGCGGATGCATTGGCTATTGCGATCACTCATGCGCATCATGGCGGTGCATCCAACTTTGCAGCGGCAGTCGCGAGGGCGAGCGCATGATCGGAAAGATTACCGGACGGATCGAATATCGCGCACCGGATCATGTGCTGATTGATGTGCGTGGTGTTGGATATCTTGTCTATTGCTCCGACCGGACTTTGGCAGGTTTGCCGGGCGTTGGTGAAGTGGCCGCTGTCTATACTGATCTGTTGGTGCGCGAAGACCTGATGCAGCTTTTCGGTTTTGCGACCCTGGCAGAGAAAGAGTGGCACCGCTTGCTGACGTCGGTTCAGGGCGTCGGCGCGAAGGCGTCACTGGCTATTCTTGGGGCGCTTGGCCCTGACGGGGTAAGCCGGGCGATTGCCTTGGGTGATTGGAATGCGGTCAAGGTGGCCAAGGGTATCGGCCCGAAGATTGCGCAGCGCGTCGTATTGGACCTGAAAGACAAGGCACCGGGGATGATGGCTATGGGCGGCTCCGTCGCGCAAGCGACAGGCGATGCTGAAGCCGAAGTAATTGAGAAACCGGCCCCGCGCAGCGCCCCTGCGCAAGCGCCCAATGCCAGCGCCCAATCAGAGGCGCTGTCGGCGTTGTCGAATCTGGGATACGGTCCCGGTGATGCTGCGGGTGCGGTCGCGCGCGCAGCAGGTGAGGCACCAGATGCTGATACACCTACGTTGATCCGTGCGGCGTTGAAACTTCTGGCACCTAAAGAGTAATGTACGCTCGACAGGCCCTTGGGGCATATTTCGCTTGGGGGCGGCATGATTGATAGTGATCCAATAGTACGACCCGAGGGAATGCCCGAGGATTTCGACCGCGCCTTGCGTCCGCAAATGCTGGACGAATTTGTCGGGCAAGCAGAGGCGCGCGCGAACCTCAAGGTGTTCATCCAAAGTGCCAGACAGCGTGAAGAAGCCATGGACCACACGCTGTTCCACGGCCCTCCGGGGCTGGGTAAAACGACGTTGGCACAGATTATGGCGCGCGAATTGGGGGTGGGGTTCCGGATGACCTCTGGGCCGGTTCTGGCAAAGGCGGGCGATCTGGCGGCGATCCTCACCAACCTTGAGGCGCGCGACGTTTTGTTCATCGACGAAATCCACCGTCTGAATCCTGCGGTTGAGGAGGTTTTGTATCCTGCGTTGGAGGATTTCGAGCTTGATCTGGTTATCGGTGAGGGGCCTGCAGCGCGCACCGTTCGGATCGAATTACAGCCGTTTACGCTGGTCGGGGCAACAACGCGGATGGGGTTGCTGACCACACCGCTGCGCGACCGCTTCGGCATCCCGACGCGATTGCAGTTCTACACCGAAGACGAACTCTTCATCATAGTCGAGCGTAATGCGCGCAAGCTTGGCGCACCCGCAGACGAGGGCGGCGCACGAGAAATTGCCAAGCGCGCGCGCGGCACGCCACGCATTGCAGGCCGCTTGCTGCGTCGTGTGGTCGATTTTGCCGTGGTCGAAGGTGATGGCCGCGTGACGCGTGCCTTGGCTGACATGGCATTGACCCGTTTGGGTGTGGACCATCTTGGGCTGGATGGCGCAGATCGCCGCTACCTGCGGCTGATTGCAGAAAATTATCAGGGCGGACCTGTGGGCATCGAGACGATGTCTGCCGCCCTTTCTGAGTCTCGCGATGCGTTGGAAGAAGTGATTGAGCCGTTCCTATTGCAGCAAGGTTTGATCCAGCGCACACCGAGGGGCCGCATGTTGGCGCAAAAGGCATGGGCGCATCTGGGCATGGAGCCGCCCAAACGCGATGTTGATCTGTTTGGCTGACGGCGTGCTTTGGATATTTTTGGCCAAAAGAAATAGGATTTGAAAGCGATGGAACCGGAGCAGATTGAAGCACTGTTTACGCGTGAAGACGGGCAATTCGTGTTTGCGCGTTGGGGGCGGCCGATTGCTCCTGTTGTGTTCGGTGTGCAGGAAGAAACCTTGCAGGTGGTCAAGGGCGCGCTCGAGGCGGTGACCGCTTTGGCTGGACATAAAATGGCCGAGACGGACATGGAGCTTGGTTCCAACCTGATGGTGTTCTTCTTTGAGCAATGGGAAGAGCTGCTGGATGTGCCGGGAATGGATCGGTTGGTGCCTGAACTGGACGGTCTGGTGGGTAAACTCAGGGACGTTGATGCGAACCAGTACAGGTTTTTCCGCTTCGACGAGGCGGGCGCGATCAAGGCGTGTTTTGTTTTCTTGCGCATGGACGAACATCTGAGCGCGGTGCCTGCGCAGACGCTGGCGCTGAGCCAGATTGTGCAATCGTATTTGTTATGGTCCGATACTGCTTTTCGGGATCAGTCGCCTTTGGCGATGGCGGGGGATACCACGATTTTGCGGCCGGATGTGGCTGGTCTGATCAGGGCGGCTTATGATCCGGTGTTACCTGCCGCGGCGATGGACAGCAGTCATGCGCTGCGACTCTATGCGCGGATGAAGGCAGGAGGTATTCAATGATCCACCGCAAGGAAATCCGCGTTTATTACGAAGACACCGATATGGCGGGGATCGTTTATTACGCCAACTACCTGCGCTATATTGAACGGGCACGCAGTGACTGGGTACGTGAGGTTGGGATTGATCAACTGGCCATGAAAGAGGCTGGCGTTGTCTTCGCCGTGCGGCGTGTTGAGGCGGATTATGTCACCCCTGCGCGCTTTGACGACGTGCTGGAGGTGCGCACTACTTTGGACAGTTTGAGCCCTGCGCGTATGGTTATGATGCAAGAGGTCTGGCGTAATGATGTCCTGATTTTTACGGCCAAGGTGCTGATTGTTTGCATCGGTGCCAGCGGAAAACCGGTGCGTCTGCCAGCGGAATGTCGCCTGCTTGAAATGTGATCTGGCAGTGCTGCGCTTGGCTCTCGCTTTTTGCCTTGCGCTGGGATAGATTCTACTCAAATGGAGCCTGAGAACAGGCCCGACCGAGGCAGAAGAGTAGAGCACAAACATGCAGACAGCATTGATAGCGGCCGAAATTGGCGGCAGCATTACCGTATGGGGCATGTTTGCCCAGGCAACGTTCACCGTAAAGCTGGTGATGTTGGCCCTTGTAGCGGCAAGCTTTTGGACATGGTCCATCATCGTTCAGAAAACCATCCAGTATCGCGCGGCCAAACGTGAAGCGGCAGAGTTCGATCATGCCTTTTGGTCGGGTGAGCCTTTGGACGGGTTGTTTGACCAGATCGGGCCTGAGCCTGCGGGAGCCGCGCAAAAGATTTTTGCCGCCGGTATGATTGAATGGCGCCGGTCGCACCGCGAAGACGGCGGGCTGATCCCCGGTGCCACAGCGCGTATCGACCGCTCCATGGATGTGGCGATCGCGAAAGAGGCGGAGCGTCTGCAAAAGGGGCTGCCGGTGCTTGCCACCACGGGATCGACCGCCCCTTTCGTCGGGCTTTTCGGAACTGTTTTCGGGATCATGAACGCCTTCATCGAGATTGCAGAGCAGCAAAATACCAACCTTGCCGTTGTGGCCCCCGGCATTGCCGAGGCGTTGCTAGCGACAGGGCTTGGCCTGATGGCTGCGATCCCTGCCGTTGTCTTCTATAATAAGCTTAATTCTGACAGCGATGCGATTCTGGGCGGCTATGAGGCATTTGCCGATGAATTCGCCACAATCCTCAGCCGCCAACTGGATTCCTGAGCCATGGCGGGCGGGGTCATGCAAAAAAGCGGGGGCGGAAACCGTCGGCGGAGGCGCCGCGGCGGTGCTGCGCAGATGTCCGAAATCAACATCACACCATTCGTTGACGTAATGCTGGTGTTGTTAATCATCTTTATGGTGGCCGCACCGCTGTTGACGGTGGGCGTGCCTGTTGAACTGCCAAAAACTGCGGCACAAGCCTTGCCCGCAGAGCAGGAAGAACCATTGACCGTGACCATCACGGCGGACGGTGTTGTGCAGATCATGACAACTGAAACCGCGCGGGAGGAATTGATTCCGAAATTGCGCGCCGTTGCAGCTGAGCGTGAAGGCGACCGTGTGTTTTTGCGTGCAGATGGCACGGTGCCTTATAGCGCCGTGATGGAAATTATGGGCGCTTTGAACGCAGGCGGGTTTTCCAACATCGGTCTAGTGACCGACATTGGCGGGCCTACGCTGGACAGTTCCGGGAACTAACGATGTCGCGCGCGCGCAAAACAGGAAATATCGTATCAGGGGTGGGCCACGTGGCCTTCATCACCTGGATTCTGTTTGGCGGGTTGTTCACCTCTCGGCCTGATCCGGTTGAGGTGCAAGAAGTTGCTATGATTTCAGGGGCGGAATATCAGGCGATGGTAGATGCTGCGCGTCAACCAGTCGAAATCGCCGAAACGCCAACACCTGCAGCGCCCGAAGTCACTGAAAACGCGCCCGAAGTGGACGTGACGCCGCCAGAACCAGTTGCCCCTCCACCGCCAGCGGAAGTAGCCGAGCCTGCCCCGCAACCTGTCGAAGATGTCGTGCCGGAAGTCTCTGAAGCTGCGCCGGAACTGCCTGAACCACCTGCCGAAGTCACTGTGCAGGAAGCGCCAGTATCTCCGCGACCTGTGGAGCGGCCAGCCGAAGTGATTGCGCCGACACCCGCACCGCGGCCTGAGCCCGAGGCGGTGCAGGAACCAGCGCCACAAGAAGCTGTCATTCCGGAAGAAACCGGTGAAACGATTGAGCAGCCGCGCGAAGCAACCCAGGCGCCAGAGGCGTCCGACCGTACTGTGACAGAAGCCACTGAACCGCCGGCCGCGTCACCAACGGCTTCGATGAGGCCGCCTGCGCGCAGGCCGTCAGCTCCGGCACCAACACGAACCGTGGAGACACCAGCGCCTGCCGCACCGACGCAGGACACCAACTCTGTGGATGATGCCGCCGTTCAGGCCGCGCTTGAGGCAGCGATGAGTTCGGCCACGGCATCTGTACCAAGCGGCCCGCCGATGTCGTCGGGTGAAAAGGATGCACTGCGGATCGCCGTACAAGCCTGTTGGAACGTGGATCCGGGCGCGCGTTGGGCGCAGACTACGGTGACAATTGCCATGAACATGACGCAAGATGGGAAAGTGGTTAGTTCCTCTTTGCGGATGATCGCGAGCGAAGGCGGCGATGCCTCAACGGCGGATGCGGCCTTTGGCGCGGCCAGACGTGCCATTCTTCTGTGCCAGAAAGACGGCTATCCGCTGCCTGCTGAAAAATATGGCCAGTGGCAGGAGATCGAGATGACCTTCAACCCAGAGCGGATGCGCATTCGATGAGGGGCGGTTTCGTCATCACCGGGGCGGGAGAGGCCGAAATTGGCTTTTCACTGGACCGCAGCGGTAGGTTTGATGCAGAATCAGACCGATTGCTGTCAGAAGCGAAGGGGCAGGCGCAAGCATTTGCTGTCATAAAGCGAGCGGTTTTGCGCTGCGGGAACCGGGGATACTCTCTCCCCGTTGAGAAATACGAGTAATGGCGGAATATTGAACTGACGTTCAATGCTGAAAGGACGATTTTGCGATGAAGTACTTGAGTATCTGTATGGCGCTTGTCTGTGCCATGGGCTTTGCCGCTGGCGCGCAGGCGCAGCAAGGGCCTTTGCGTATCACGATCGAGGAGGGGATTATTCAGCCCTTACCTTTTGCTGTACCGGATTTTCAGGCTGAGACAGGTGACGCGGGGCAGCTTGCTTCTGATCTTGCGCGGGTGATTGCCGCCGATTTGCAAGGCACTGGCGTGTTCCGCGAAATTCCAAGCTCTGCTTTCATTGCGCAGTACAATGATTTTAACGCGCCCGTTTCTTTTCCGGATTGGAAAGCGATCAACGCTCAGGCGCTTGTCACGGGCGCCGTTTCGGTCTCAGGCAATAGCGTGAATGTCAAATTCCGCGTCTATGATGTGGTGTCTGGCACCAATTTGGGTGAGGGGCTGCAATTCTCTGGCACAACCGAAGGCTGGCGCCGGATGGCCCATAAGGTTGCCGACGAAGTTTACAGCCGCATCACCGGTGAGGGCGGCTATTTCGACAGCCGCGTGGTTTATGTCTCTGAGACGGGTCCCAAGGATGACCGCAAAAAGCGTCTGGCGATTATGGACTACGACGGCGCCAATGTCCGCTACCTGACCGACAGCAGTTCAATCGTGCTGGCGCCGCGTTTCTCGCCTTCGGGTGACCGGGTGCTTTACACCAGCTACGAGAGCGGTTTTCCCCGTATTTATGTGCTTGATATCGGCTCGGTCCAGCGCCGTGTTCTGCAAAGCGCCGAAGGCACGATGAGCTTTGCGCCACGCTTCTCGCCGTCCGGCCAAACGGTCGTCTTCTCAATCTCGCAGGGCGGCAATACAGATATCTACAGTATGGATATCAACTCTGGCCAGTCTGTGCGCCTGACCAATACGCCCTCGATCGAGACAGCCCCCAGCTATAGCCCCGATGGCAGCCAGATCGTGTTCGAGAGTGACCGTTCGGGTTCTCCGCAGCTTTACATCATGTCCGCCGGTGGCGGTGAAGCGCGGCGGATTTCATTCGGTGAAGGCCGCTATGGCACGCCGGTATGGTCGCCCCGTGGTGATCTGGTCGCTTTCACCAAGCAGAACGCGGGCCGCTTCCACATTGGTGTGATGCGTACGGATGGTTCTGAAGAGCGCCTGCTCTCGGCATCGTTTCTGGACGAGGGACCGACATGGTCACCGAACGGCCGCGTGATCATGTTTACCCGCGAAACCCAAGGCGAGGGCGGTGCCTCTTCGCTGTACTCCGTCGATATTACCGGCCGCGTTCTGCGGCAGGTGCAAACCCCTGAAGGCGGCTCAGACCCAAGCTGGTCGCCGCTCCAGCAGTAACCCTTCCCCTGACAGGTTGCCTTGTGGTAGCCTTGGGAAAACAAAAGACTTTTAGAAAGGTCGAGCAGATGAAATTTCTTCCTATCACCGTGCTGGTCGCAGCTGTGGCGCTGTCGGCCTGTACGAACCCGAACCGTTTTGGCGGTGATACCGATTTGCCTGTGAACCCCACGGGAAGCCAGCCATTGAGCGGTGTTGTCCCGGGTAGTGCCAACGATCCAAGCTCGGCCGCGTATTTCAATCAGACTGTCGGCGACCGCGTTTTGTTCGAGGTGGACCAGTCAACGCTGACCGCCACGGGCCGTTCCACACTGGACGGGCAGGCAACATGGCTGATGACAAATTCTGATTATCAGGCTGTGATCGAAGGTCACGCCGACGAGCAGGGTACACGTGAATACAACCTTGCACTGGGTGCCCGACGGGCGAACTCTGCGCGGGAATATCTGTTGTCCAAAGGCGTTCCTGCTGAACGTCTTCGCGTGGTCAGCTACGGCAAGGAGCGCCCGATCGAGATCTGCTCGAACGAGGCATGCTACGCCAAAAACCGCCGCGCGGTGACCGTGCTGGCCGGTGGCCAAACCAGCTAAAGGAGCACGTGATGCGCTTTGCTTTTGTTTTCGCCGTTGTTCTGGGGGCGGTCCCGATGGGGGCCGCCGCCCAAGATGCGCAAACTCTTGCCGACATCCGACAGGAACTGACCGTTCTCAATGTGGAGATGACCAAGCTCAAGCGTGAGCTGTCAACCACTGGTACAGCAGGGGGTGCGCAATTGCCTGCCTCCGTGCTTGATCGGGTGAACGCAATGGAAAGCGAGCTGAGCCGTGTCACGTCCAAGACCGAAGAGCTGGAGTTCCGCATCAACCGTATCGTCGATGATGGTACACGCCGCATTGCCGATCTTGAATTCCGTTTGGTCGAGCTGGAAGGCGGAGACATCTCTGCGCTTGGCTCTACCACCACATTGGGCGGCGCGGATCAGGCCACAGCACCTGCACCCGCACCAGCACCGGAAACGAACACCAGCCAGCTTGCCGTGGGCGAGCAAGACGACTTTAAGCGGGCGCAGGAGGCGCTCGCATCAAGTGACTTTCGCACCGCCGCAGACCAGTTTGCGACCTTCAATCAGACCTATCCGGGCTCTCCGCTAGCGGCTGAAGCAGACCTGCGTCGCGGCGATGCGCTGGAGGGTCTCGGCGATGTCCGTGAAGCTGCTCGGGCCTATCTGGCCAGCTTCGGGGCATCACCGGCAGGACCAAATGCGCCCGAAGCCCTTTTTAAGCTAGGCTCGTCACTGGGTACGCTTGGGCAAAGCAGCGAGGCCTGTGTGACGCTGGGCGAAGTTGCAGTGCGTTTCCCTGACAGCCCCTATGTAGGGCAGGCGACCAGCCGCCAGCAGGCTTTGGGCTGTTCGTAAGCTAATGCAGCAAGAGCCGCTTGAGACAGCGCTTGAGACGGCTCTTGGTGCTCCCCTGCCAGCAAGGCTGGGCGTTGCTGTTTCCGGTGGTAGTGATTCCATTGCATTGTTGCACCTGTTGGCCCGAATCTACGCGCGTCGCGGCGGCTATTTGCAGGCAGTGACGGTGGATCACGGATTGCGCAAAGGCTCAGCAGCCGAGGCAGAGCAGGTTGCCGTGGTCTGTGCGGGTTTGGGTCTGCAACATCACATTTTGCGGTGGGAGCAGTGGGACCAATCCGGAAACTTGCAGGATGCCGCGCGGCAGGCCCGGTACCGGCTCATGGCCGATTGGGCCAAAACACAAAATTTGGATGCTGTGGCCTTGGGCCATACCGCAGATGACCAAGCTGAAACCGTTCTTTTGCGGCTTGGTCGCAGGTCTGGCGTGGATGGGTTGTCCGCGATGGCGGCGCAAAGAACAGACGCGGGTGTGCTGTGGCTCAGGCCGATGCTTGGAATCAGCCGCACTGCTCTCAGAGACTATCTGAAAAAGGCAGGAATTGCGTGGATCGACGACCCCAGTAACGAAGATGCCCGCTTTGATCGGATCAAGGCACGCCAAGCGATGGGGGCGCTCGAAGCGCTTGGTATCACTGCGGAAGGTCTGGGCGTAGTCGCGGCCAATATGGCCGAGGCGCGCGACGCGCTGGAGCGTTATACCACCTTGGCTGCACAGTCTTGCGTGCGTCTGCTGCACGGGGCAATCGTTCTGCGGAGGGAGGCATTCGCAACTTATCCACCGGAGGTTCAGCGGCGGTTATTACGCCGCGCTTTGGACTGGATTGCACCTTCTTCTTATCCCCCCCGACGAGCGGGTCTTACGCAGTTGATGCATGCTTTGGTGGCGGGAGAGGCAACAACGCTTGCCGGATGCGCACTTCTCTGCCGAAAAGATGATGCTTGGCTTTTTCGCGAATTTAATGCGGTAAAAAGTGAGGTGGCATCAATAGACGCCCTTTGGGACGGACGCTGGCGCTGTCTGCCTGTGGCTAACAACACAGACCCAATGCTGTTGGAGCTTCGCGCTTTATCATCTAACGGATTGAAACAATGCGATAATTGGAGAGATTTCGACCTTCCGCGAAGTGTCTTACTTAGCCTTCCGGGACTGTGGCATGGTGACACGCTTTTATCCTCACCTGTGGTTAAAACCAGTCAAAACTGGCATTGGGAGCTGGCACAGGGCGCCAACGCGTTTTTTCGATCTGCATTATGACATTGAACTGAGCCTGTGCATGTCTATCTTAGGGCAGTAGCCAAAGCTTTCCTTTGGCTGAGATGTATTCAGGAGACTATCCTTGGGCAATTTTCGCAATCTCGCTTTTTGGGCCATATTGCTGGTACTCGTTTTCTCGTTGTTCAATCTGTTCAACGGAAACGCCGGCAGCACGATGCAAAATCGTGAGATCAGCTATTCCGATTTCGTAACATCTGTTTCGAATGGCAATGTGAGCAACGTAACTCTTGACGGCGAGCAGGTGCGTTTCCGTCAGTCCGACGGGAATGATTATCTGACGATCAAGCCTACGGATGCAGAGGTCACGAAGCTTTTGACCGAAAACAACGTCCCTTTCCGTGCTGAAAGCCAGCAGGAAAGCGGTTTGCAGACATTCCTTGTCTCGCTGCTTCCTATTCTGTTGCTGATCGGTGTCTGGATCTACTTCATGAACCGGATGCAGGGCGGCGGCAAAGGCGGGGCTATGGGCTTTGGCAAATCCAAAGCAAAGATGCTGACAGAAAAGCATGGTCGTGTGACATTTGACGACGTGGCCGGCATTGATGAAGCTAAAGAAGAGCTTGAAGAGATCGTTGAATTCTTGCGCAATCCGCAGAAATTCAGCCGTCTTGGCGGCAAAATCCCTAAGGGCGCGTTGCTTGAGGGCCCTCCCGGTACCGGTAAAACACTGCTGGCGCGCGCAATTGCGGGCGAAGCAGGCGTGCCGTTCTTTACGATCTCGGGTTCTGACTTTGTCGAAATGTTTGTGGGTGTTGGTGCGTCCCGTGTCCGCGACATGTTCGAGCAGGCCAAGAAAAACGCGCCTTGCATTGTGTTCATCGATGAAATCGACGCCGTTGGCCGTCACCGTGGCGCAGGCTATGGCGGTGGTAACGACGAGCGTGAGCAGACCCTCAACCAGTTGCTGGTCGAGATGGACGGCTTTGAAGCCAATGAAGGTGTGATCATCATCGCTGCTACAAACCGTAAGGACGTGTTGGACCCTGCCTTGTTACGCCCCGGCCGCTTTGACCGTCAGGTCACCGTGGGCAACCCCGATATCAAGGGTCGTGAGAAGATTTTGGGCGTACACGCACGCAAGACACCTCTTGGTCCTGACGTTGATTTGCGCATCATTGCGCGTGGTACGCCGGGCTTTTCTGGTGCCGACCTTGCGAATCTGGTGAATGAGGCCGCTTTGACAGCTGCCCGTCTTGGCCGACGCTTTGTCGCGATGCTGGATTTCGAAAGCGCCAAAGATAAAATCATGATGGGTGCTGAGCGCCGTTCGATGGTGCTAACGCAGGATCAGAAGGAAAAGACGGCCTATCACGAAGCAGGCCACGCCATTGTGGGAATCATGCTGCCGAAATGTGATCCGGTCTATAAAGCCACGATCATCCCGCGCGGTGGTGCCTTGGGTATGGTGATGAGCCTGCCTGAAATGGACAAGCTGCAAATGTTCAAAGACGAAGCCGAAGAGCGCATTGCCATGACAATGGCAGGCAAAGCGGCCGAGATCTGGAAGTATGGTGCTGATTCCGTGTCGTCCGGCCCAGTTGGTGATATCATGCAGGCCAGTGCTTTGGCCCGCGCCATGGTGATGCGTTATGGCATGTCTGACAAAGTTGGTAATATCGACTATCAGGAAGCTGCGGCAGGTTACCAGGCCAACGGCGGGGCAGGCGGCTTTAGCGTCTCTGCAGCGACCAAAGAGCTGATCGAATCCGAGGTGAAGCACATCATCGATGAGGGGTATGCCCGCGCGTACAAGCTGATCGAAGACAATGCGGAACAGTTCGAACGCCTGGCTCAGGGTCTTCTTGAATATGAGACTTTGACAGGTGATGAAATCAAGCGTGTGATGGCAGGTAATCCGCCAACCGAGCCTGATGAGGATGACAAGCCCGATAGCGGTTCTGCGCCAAGCGTCACTGCTATCCCAAAGGCCAAGGGTAAGAAGAACCCACCGGCTGGCGGAATGGAGCCTGAACCCTCTGTCTGATCACTTTGTGTGAAACGGACAGAACAAAATTTGATCGGCCCCGCCCAGTGCGGGGCCTTTTCATTTCCAGTGTGTTCGATCAGTTTGTAGAAAGAAGCAGGAGGCCGACATGGCAGAACACATTCCCACCGATCATTACGGCACGATCACATGGCTGGGAAAAGTCCCGCTTGATCGTCCTGACATCCGCTCGGAATCGTTGGAGGCTGTGATGGCGACCTTTGCTGGGTTTGACGCGGATTATCACGGCGGGCTGACGCGGGCGTCTTGTGTGCGCGTCACATCGCGGCATCCCAAGCGCACGCAAATCAGCAACACGCGGCAGCTATCGATCCTGTCTGTTGAAGAACTGCACCAAATCGCCGCTGCTATCGGTCTTGAGGAACTGGATCCGCGGCTGCTGGGTGCATCGATGGTCGTTGAGGGAATTCCCGACTTCACCTTCCTTCCCCCTGCGTCGCGGCTGCAAGCTGACAGCGGTGCGACGATTGTGATCGATGTGGAAAACGGCCCCTGCAATCTACCTGCCCGCGAGATTGAGAAAGAAGCGGACGGCCGCGGGAAAGCCTTCAAGGCCGCAGCCCGCGGCAAACGCGGAGTCACCGCATGGATTGAATGTGAAGGCATGTTGGCGGTAGGCGATAAGCTTCGCCTACATGTGCCAGACCAACGGGCTTGGGCGCCATAACGCGCGATTGATCAATCCTGTTGGATGTCCTCTAGGTAGCTTGTGATATCAATCAGCGCCTGTGGAGTTGCGATAACTTCGCCAGACGCGGTCATATAATCAACCATAGGTCCGTTCAGGTCTTTCTGGAATTCTGGCATTCCGCCGAACTGATGGCGGCCTTCGTACCCGTTGATCTGCGCCATGACATCCTCTGTTGGAAAGACGCCGCCATTGCGTTCACTTATCAGGGTAAGGTTCGCCGGCGGGACGCGGAAGCTGGCGGCAACCGGACCATCGCCTTGCGCCGACGTGCCATGGCAGCTTGTGCAATACTTTGCATAGAACGCAGCGCCGCGCGCCTGCGGGGGCTGTTGCTGCGTACAAGCAGACAGTGCCAGCCCCAGAAAGGCGATATAGGGAAGTGAGCGGATCATAGCGGACCTTTACATATTTTAATTCCGACCAGCTTGGGACATGGGCGTGCGGTGGTCAATGGCGGTCCCTACAGTACCAAAGCACGTCGGTGGTTTCTTAAAAGAAACGATGCGATCACCCAACGCCGCAACGGAAGGCAGAAATGTCGCAATCCTGACGTGTCGCTGTAGCGCGCCCTTGTATGCATCAGCTAGAACAAGCCCAAGCGGCTCACAACGGGGATAACCATGGCTTTCAAGACTGATATCCAAATTGCGCGTGAAGCGTCCAAGAAACCCATTCAGGAGATCGGCGCCAAGCTGGGTATCTCCAGCGATGATTTGCTGCCCTACGGGCACGACAAGGCCAAGGTAAGCCAGTCGTTCATCAACTCAGTGCAGGACCGCCCCGATGGTAAGCTGATCCTTGTTACTGCGATCAACCCGACACCGGCTGGTGAGGGCAAGACCACGACGACTGTGGGTCTGGGCGATGGCCTGAACCGCATCGGCAAAAACGCGGCTGTGTGTATCCGCGAAGCGTCGCTTGGACCAAACTTCGGCATGAAGGGTGGTGCTGCGGGTGGCGGCTATGCGCAGATCGTCCCGATGGAAGAAATGAACCTGCACTTCACCGGTGATTTCCACGCCATCACATCGGCGCATTCGCTGCTGAGTGCGATGATCGACAATCACATCTACTGGGGTAACGAGCTTGAGATCGACACCCGGCGCGTCGTTTGGCGCCGCGTGGTGGATATGAACGACCGCGCTTTGCGCCAAATCACCACCAGCCTTGGCGGTGTGGCCAACGGCTTTCCGCGCGAAACAGGATTTGACATCACTGTGGCTTCTGAAGTTATGGCGATCCTGTGTCTGTCCAAAAACCTTGAAGACCTGCAAAAGCGTCTGGGTGACATGATCGTGGCCTACCGCCGTGACCGCACACCTGTTTTCGCCCGCGATATCAAAGCCGATGGCGCAATGACTGTGCTGCTGAAAGACGCGATGCAGCCGAACCTTGTGCAGACGCTTGAGAACAACCCTGCCTTCGTGCATGGCGGTCCTTTCGCCAATATCGCCCACGGCTGTAACTCTGTCATCGCGACAACCACAGCCCTGAAGCTGGCAGATTATGTTGTGACCGAAGCTGGATTCGGTGCTGATCTGGGTGCTGAAAAGTTCCTTAACATCAAATGCCGCAAGGCGGGTCTTGCGCCCTCCGCAGTTGTGCTTGTTGCCACTGTGCGCGCAATGAAGATGAACGGCGGCGTTGCAAAGGCCGATCTGGGCAACGAGGATGTCGCAGCGGTGCAAAGCGGTTGTGCCAACCTTGGCCGTCACATCGAAAACCTCAAATCCTTTGGTGTGCCAGTGGTCGTAGCGATCAACCATTTCGTCACGGATACCGACGCCGAAGTGCAGGCAGTTAAAGACTATGTAGCGACCCAAGGCTCCGAAGCTGTGTTGTCGCGCCATTGGGAGTTGGGTTCCGAAGGCTCTGCCGATCTGGCGACCAAAGTGGTTGAGACCATCGAAAAGGGCGAAGCAAACTTTGCGCCGATCTACCCCGATGAGATGACACTTGCGGATAAAATCAACACGATCGCGACCAAAATCTACCGCGCGGATGCAGCTTTGATGGATAACAAAATCCTCAAACAGCTGGCCGAATGGGAAGAGCAAGGCTATGGCGATCTGCCTGTCTGTATGGCCAAGACGCAGTACAGCTTTACCACTGATCCGGAATTGCGCGGCGCGCCGACAGGGTTCAACATCCCCGTACGCGAAGTCCGGCTGAGCGCAGGTGCCGGTTTCATTGTGGCAATCTGTGGTGAGATCATGACCATGCCCGGCCTGCCACGTGTCCCATCGGCAGAGAGCATCAAGCTAAACGCAGACGGTGACGTAGAAGGGCTGTTCTGATCCGGACACCCAAACATTGACTAGGGAGAAGGGGTGACCCTTCTCCCGCTTTGGTTTAGGGCCTGAGTTTAACGGCAACACGAAAAGAGGGGCGCAGGGCATATGTCGGCGACGGTTATTGACGGTAAAGAATTTGCAGCACGGGTTCGGGGACAAGTGGCAACACATGTGACCCGCCTGAAGGCAGATCACGGGATCACACCTGGTTTGGCCGTGGTGCTGGTGGGCGAAGACCCCGCCTCACAGGTTTATGTCCGTTCCAAAGGCAAGATGACCGTCGAGGTCGGCATGAAATCAGTTGAGCACAAGCTTGACGTTGATACCGCCGAGGGCGATTTGCTGGCGTTGATCGACCAGCTTAACAATGATCCCGAAATCCACGGTATTTTGGTGCAGCTGCCCTTGCCCAAGCATTTGAACGAAGACTTGGTCATCAATTCGATTGATCCGGCAAAGGACGTGGACGGGTTCCACATATCTAACGTTGGCCTGCTAGGCACGGGTCAAAAAAGCATGGTACCCTGTACGCCGCTTGGCTGTCTGATGATGTTGCGCGGTCACCACGGGTCGATCTCGGGGATGGATGCGGTGGTGATTGGGCGCTCCAACATCGTTGGTAAGCCGATGGCGCAGCTTTTGCTCAACGACAGTGCTACAGTCACGATTGCCCACAGCCGAACCAAAGACTTGGCCGATGTAGTCCGCCGCGCGGACATCGTTGTGGCAGCAGTTGGCCGCCCCGAAATGGTGCCCGGTGACTGGATCAAGCCTGGTGCAACTGTAATTGACGTGGGCATTAACCGATTGGATGCACCGGAAAAAGGTGAAGGCAAAACCAAGCTGGTGGGGGATGTGCATTACGAAAGCTGCGCAGCTGTTGCTGGGGCGATCACGCCAGTACCAGGTGGCGTTGGGCCGATGACAATTGCGTGTCTTTTGGCCAACACGGTGACGGCCTGCTGCCGCGCCAATGGTCTGGACGAACCCGAAGGTTTGACAGCCTGATAGCAAACGATATCTCAGGCCTGCCTGTAGAAACCTGAAGGCCCTCGCGATTGGCGGGGGCCTTATTCGTTCCCTAGGTGCGTTTTTGATCGTTTCCGCAATGTCAAAGCGCATCAGAAACAGCAGCAACGACGTGAAAGAATGCACGAGCAGACAGGAGGCGGATTACTTTTGTCCCGTCGGCTATGCCAATGAAATGGCAGCGTAGCGTTCGTGGTCCGGTACGACATCTAGAACCGCGCCCACGTGTTCGCGATCATGTCGCAGCGGGCCTTTCCCTGACAGGATTGGGCGACGGGTATTCCGGTAAGTCTGGTCTAGCAAGGGACAGGCACCATCGTGCCTTGCAGGACCGCGATAAGGGTCTGTTTACCGTCTTCCTCTGCGTGGACCTCAGCGGTCACAACGCTCAACCTTTTGCCAGGTTTGATCACGCGGCCGGTTGCGATCAGTAGATCGCCCCGCGCAGGGGCCAATAGGTTGATTTTGATCTCTGCCGTCACAACCTCCTGATCCAGCGGCAGCATTGTCAGAGCAGCATAGCCAGCAGCGCTGTCGCCAATCGCGAAGGTAAGCCCCGCATGGCCGAATCCTTGTTGCTGGCGTGAACCGGGAAGGATGGGCGCAGTGATCCGGACCAATCCCGCTGTGATTTCTGACAATTCGGCCCCTAGCGTGGTCATCATGCTTTGTGCGGCAAAGCTTTCGGTGATGCGTTTGACTGCTGACTTTTCCATTTGTTACCTCGGCATAGGAATGGCTGTGGGGTTGGGACCGGTAAGAACGGCAATCGCTTCGGCTCGCATCAGATCACCCAGAACCGGCGTCCTGCTGTGTAGCCCGCCGGTGTAGGTGCCATAGGCCGGTAGGATCACGCGATTGCTGTCGATCAGAAATGCAGCGCGGGTGATGCTGCGGCCGCGCGCCTGTAGCGTTGCCTTCGGGTGATAATGCCCCGAAATTTCACCGCTTGAGCCTACTTGGGCTATGTGGCGAAAGGTAAGCGGGGGAAGCGGAAGCTCGGCCAAGTGGGCGCCGCCAAATTCGACGGGACCAGGATCGTGGTTGCCTTCGATCCAAACCCAGCGACGGCCCGCTTGCAGGCGGAAAATCCATTGGCGTTCTTCTTCGGGTAACGCTTCGGCAGCGGCCAAATCGTCAAAACTGTCACCCAGACAAATTACCGTGCGTGTATGAGTAAGAGCCAGATCAGCAGCAAGCCGGTTCAGCGTGTCGCGGGTATCATAGGGCGGCAATGACGTGCCGCCGCGACGTGCGATGCGTTCGGATTTGCCCAGATGCAGGTCACTTACCACCAGAAGACTTTCGTCCGGCCACCACAATGCGCCTGATCCCAGCGCTTTTAGCGGTGCGCCCGAGAGAGTGAATTCATATCCGTTCATATAAATGGTGTGGAACAGAATACGAACCTGCGCAAGAGGGGGCTGCGTGCCTCAGAACCCCACGCGCCAGCGGGGTTTGTCCGAGGCGGCAGGAGTAATCTGTGCCAAGCCGGATTGCTCCATCAGGCGGCGAGATTCCTCGGCCAGCAGTCGCTCTTCTGCGGCACCTTTGACGGGCACACGCCCCATCTCCAGAAACAGCGGCGCTGCAAGCGGCGTGACGCGGGGCAGTGTAATATGATCAATCCGCCCCCGAGTACGCGCCAACATTTCTTCGATGCGGCCAAAGTCCACCAGCCCGCGCATCGCCTCTTCTCGCGTGATGTCGAGCATCAGGTGATCAGGATCATATTTGCTTAGCGTGTCATAAAGGATATCCGAGCTGAACGTCGCTTGTCGTCCGGATTTGCGTGCTTGTGGGCTGTTTCGCTCAATCAGGCCCGCAATGGTTGCGCTGGCCCGGAAGGTGCGTTTCATGACGGCATTCCCGGCCAGCCATGTTTCCATGCCTTCGTTTATCGCAGTGGAGTCCAGCAGGGGGGCAGGGTCAGTGACGGGATCAAGGCTCCAGATCAGGGTCGCGTAGTCTGTGGCAACAAAACCGAGGGGGCTGAGGCCCAATTCTTCCATCCGTTTGGTCAGCAGCAGGCCGAGCGTCTGTTGACCATTGCGCCCTGCAAACCCGTAAAAGACAGTCTGCTCCCGGCCATCATGCGGAAAGCTTTCGATCAGTAGGCGGCCGGGCTGGGGTAGCTGGCTGTGGGTGCGTTGAAGCTCTAGCCATTGGGCCGTATGCGCAGGTAGTTCTGGCCAGCTTTCTTGGGTGAACAGGCGCTGGACCCGTGCGCTGAGCTGGGTTGAGGTCGCGAATTTTGTCCCCATGAAGGTGGCGATCTTGGGCTTTTTGGCGCTGTCGCGTGAAACCTCTACGGTCATTTCGCGCAGGCCTTCGTATTTCACGATTTGCCCGCCAATCAGAAACGTATCCCCCGGCGTGAGGGTCGCGGCAAAGCCTTCTTCGATCTCGCCCAACGGCTTGCCGCCGCGGTTGCGCTTCATACGGACCTTAAGGGTGTCCGTGTCTTGAATTGTGCCGATATTCATGCGGATGGCGCGTGCTGAACGCGGGTCGCGCAATTGCCACTGCCCGTCGGGTCGCTGGATCAACCGTTGCCACCGGTCATATCCGCGCAAGGCGTAGCCGCCTGTCGCGCAGAAATCGAGGCAGGCGTCAAACTGCGTGCGGGTGAGGGCGCTATAGGCGCCGGCGGAGGTAACTTCGCGGAAAAGCGCATCTGCGTCAAAAGGGCCGGCGCAGGCCGTGATCAGGATGTGTTGGCACAGAACATCACGGGGACCTGCGCCGCGCGGGTCACCGTCCAGTTCTCCTTCCAGCACTGCTTCAAGTGCGGCCAAACATTCGACCACCTCAAAGCGGTTGGCAGGCACGAGCAACGCTTTGGAGGGCGCATTGTAGCGGTGATTGGCGCGCCCGATTCTTTGGACGAGCCTCTTAACGTTCTTGGGCGCTCCGATCTGGATCACCAGATCGACATCCCCCCAGTCGATGCCAAGGTCGAGACTGCCGGTGCAGACAATCGCGCGCAACTCTCCGCGCACCATTGCGCCTTCAACACGCGCGCGTTGTTCACGGTCAAGGCTGCCGTGATGGATTCCGATTGGCAGGCTCTCGTCATTGGCGAGCCAGAGGTTGTGAAAGAAGATTTCGGCCTGCGCGCGGGTGTTGTGGAAGATGAGAGTGGTTTTGTGCTGTTTGACCTGTTCCAACACGGCGGGAATTGAATAAGCCGCGCCACCGCCGGACCAAGGCGGCGCTTCTTGCGTGCGCAGCATCTGAATGTCAGGGGCCGGGCCCGGATCGGCAAGCAATATCTCGCAGGGGTCGGGGTGGTGGGCCATAAGATGCGCGATGGCAGCAGGATCATCAACGGTGGCTGATAGGCCAACTCTTTTGAGATCCGGACAGATGGCATTGAGCCGCGCCAGCGCGAGCATCATCTGATCCCCGCGTTTGGATTCTGCAAGCGCATGAATTTCGTCGATCACGACGCGCTTGAGGCCCCTGAACATGCGCGGCGCATCCTCGTAGCTGACAAGCAGGGCCAGGCTTTCGGGCGTAGTAAGAAAGATATGAGGTGGATCGGCGCGCTGGCGCTTGCGCGCGTTGGCAGTGGTGTCTCCTGTGCGTTCTTCGATCCGGATGGGCAGCTCCATTTCGGCTACGGGCGTGGTCAGGTTGCGCTTTATGTCTGCGGCCAGTGCTTTGAGCGGCGAGATGTAGAGCGTGTGCATCCCTTCGTGATCGCCCTCGGCCAGATCAATAAGGGTGGGCAGGAAGCCCGATAGGGTTTTGCCGCCGCCTGTAGGGGCGATCAACAACAAAGCAGGCGCATCTGCGCGCTCCAGCATGTCTTGCTGGTGGGGATGGATCGACCAGCCTTTTGTGGCGAACCATTGTTGGAATTTTGGGGGCAAGGATTGCATGGTGTGCAAGATAGCACCGGAGTGCATTGCGGCCAGCCCCTCTCGCGGTCCAATCGTCAGAGTTTTTGTGCCCTACCGAAATGCGATGCCGGATCAGCGGCGGGGTTTTAGTGCCGCAATGCTGCGCTGTACGGTTTCGGGCAGGGAGGTATCCGCGTTCTCGGGGGCCGCGTCCAAGGCACTTGCGATATCCTTGACCAGAATGGCGATGGTATTGTCAGGAGCATGTCCATCGCGGGAAAATTCGATGCTGTTAAAGCCCGATGCGAACCAGTTTTGTCCGGACGAGGTGTGGATCAGGTCAAGCAGGGCGCTGATCTCGAGGCCGGCGTCGTCGGCCCAATCAAGCACCAGACGGGTCATGGCGGTATTGGACGCAGCCAGCAGATTGTTAAGAACCTTGGCCTGCATACCTGCACCGAATTCTCCCATCCGGTGAAAATGTTTGCCCATCGCGCTGAAAAGGGGTTGAGCCGCGTCAAGATCGCTCTCGTCGCCGCCAAGCATGAAGCTGAGGCGCGCCTCCTGGGCGGCGATTTGGGCACCGGACATGGGTGCGTCAATTAGGGATATATGTGACGGTATACGGGCACGCAGGTCGCGGACGTAGCGCGGTGACAGGGTGGAGCAGATGATGATCCGGATGAGGCTGGGAATAGCCGTAAGGTTCTGTTCGCCGAACAGCACAGCTTCGGTTTGATCGATGTCACGTACCACGGTGATAAGCGTGTCGAGATCTTCTGAAAATACGGCAATATCATCGGTGATATGGGGGCTGTCCATAGGGACAACATCATAGCCCCGTGCCGGTAGACCCGCCGCGCGTAGAGCTCTGAGCATCGGTGCGCCCATTCGGCCGCACCCTGCAACACCTGTCAGTGACCGCATGGCATCATTTCACGATGTGCTCGTCTTTGACGAACATGTTTGCCCAGGCGCGGTCCATTAATTCGGGGCTCATCTGGTAGGGGATGCCTTCAAATTCGCAGATCGCGATGATCTGGTCGATCAGGAAGATCGGCTGATAGTTGGCGTAGACGTTGTCGATTGTAGGGTATTTGTTCTTCAGCAGATGGATAAGTGTGGCTTCGTCCAGCGGCATTTTGCGTTTCTTGGCAACCATGGCAAAGATTTTGAGGAAGTTTGCCTGATCCGGTCCGTCAATTTTGATCTTGAAGAAAATACGACGCAAGGCCGCTTGGTCAAAGATCTCGTTCGGGTGGAAGTTGGTGGAAAAGATCACCAGCGTGTCAAAGGGGACTTCGAATTTCTCGCCCGATTGCAGGGCGAGAATGTCCTTGCTCTCTTCGAGGGGAACAATCCAGCGGTTGACCAAAGACTGAGGCGATTCAGCCTGACGACCAAGGTCATCCACAATGAAAATGCCGCCGGTTGATTTGAGCTGCAAGGGTGCCTGATAGGTGCGTGCGGTTGGGTTGTAGACCAGATCAAGCATGCTGATCGTCAATTCACCGCCTGTAATCACGGTGGGTCGTTCGCAGCAGACATAGCGGGCGTCAAAGCGCGTGACGCGGCGCAGCGATGTCGGGTCCTGCTCGGCAGAGGCGACTTCGTTATGCACAATCGGGTCAAACACCGTGATAACCTGCGAGGCATATTCGATTGCGCGCGGCACATAGACCTGATCGCCCAAAGCATCACGGATACCGTTCGAGATAGAGGATTTACCGTTGCCGGGCGGGCCGTACATCAGAATGGAACGACCTGCAGAAACGGCCGGGCCGAGGTTGTCCAAAAGATCATCCGGCAATACCAGATGGCCCATCGCCCCGGTCAGCTGCGCGCGGGTGATCTGCATATTGCGGACCGACTGGCGTTTGACCTGTTCTTTGTAAACATCAAGCGGGACAGGCATAGGGCCGAAGTATTCAGACTGCGCAAGGGCATCAAGTGCGCGCGCCTTGCCGCCGTCGGTCAGTTGGTAACCCATTTCGTTGCCGTTCTGCGCGTTAAGCGTGCCTGTCGCTTCGATCAGGCGCTGGGTACGACACATATCGACCAGCTCTTGCACAACGGGGATTGGTAGGCAGACAGCCTTTGAAAGGTCACTTACAAGATCAAGGTTCTTGCGGAAGATCGTCTTGATCAGAATGTCACGCATCATGACGATGGGCAGACGCATGTCTGTCAATGTCTTAGGTGGCGGTGGTGCCATGACGGCGGTGTTCGGGGCGTTCATACTGCTATGTCCCTCTGATTTACCCGGGCTTTTGAAATGCCTTACGGGACAAAAATGGCGTTATTCAGGCACCATAAAGGAGGCCAAGGACCAGATAGATAATAAGTGTGGCACCAAGGGCGAGGCCCATTGGAAATTTCTTGCCCTGATGCCAGCTTTCCCAATGGGGCGCGAGCTGGCGCAGAGAGGTCATGCGGATGCCGCGATGGGTGACGACTGCGGCTACCAGTGTGGCCATAAACAGCCAGGTCAGCAGGTTGAGATCGCCCAAATCGATAAAGGGCGCTGCGGCTGCGATGAATTTGCTATCCCCTGCGCCCATCAGCCCTGCGGCATTAAGCAACATCCCGACGATCAGGACGATCACAAGGCTCAGCAATCGCCACAAGTAGGTATCGAACGGCAGGACGATCAATCCAGTAACCAGGAAAATACCAACCAGCGCGAGGTTTGCCTTGTTGGTGATCTTCATTCGCGACAGGTCAGTGTACATCACATAGAGGCACACAGGCAGGACGAATGGCAGATACCACGCAGCGGCGTAGCTTGTGATCGTCATTGTTTAAGCTTCAAGGGCAGCAAGTGAACGTGACGCTGCCTCGAAATGTTGTGGGTGGGTCTCTATGGCTTCGCGCAGCAGGCCTTTGCCTGTCTCCACATCACCCTGCTTGATCGCAGAAAGCGCCATAGTGTGCAGCAGTTGCGCGCGCTCTGTCTGGTCCATGGGGACAACCGGTAGGTTGTAGTTGCGCTGAGCCCCCCGCGCGAGGACAAGATTGTTCTTGGCTGTAAACAGCGTTCCATCCTGAGTAACCGCGCTGGTGAACAGACGCTCTGCGTCTTTGTAATCACCGCGCGTAAGCTTTGAATAGCCCCAGTTGTTTAGTACCGGCGCAGGCGAAGTGGTCAGCCCTGCTGAAATTTCATAAAAGCTATCGGCTTTTTTCCATTGCTTTTTGCTGTCAGCAACAATCGCTTCAAGGCGGTAGCGCTTGAATGTTTCATGGGTGGGGGGGATCGCTGTCAGGGTTTTCTCGGCATTGGCCCAGTCACCAGCACGGATCAAGGCATCGGCGAGTTCAACGCGGTCATCATCAGTAGCCCCGGTAAGAGCGACGGTGCGCTGCCATGCGGCGGCACCTTCATCGTGGCGCTTGGCACGGATTAGTGATTGCGAAAGGCCACGGTTGAATTCGATATTATCAGGCTGTTCTTTGACGATGCGTTGGAAGTATGTCACCGCCTCGTTCGGGTCAGCGACTGTCAGCATCACATCATTCAGATTTGCATCATCAATGACGTTTACGTCCTGAAAGGCACGCTCAACGGTCTCATCCGCGCTCTTTTCAGAGCAGGCTGCCAAAACGGTTGCCCCTACCAAAAGGGCGCTCAAAACGGAGGTGTGGCGCATTTTGCGTCCTTTACTGCTTCTGCCTCATGCGGTGCCCCAGTGCGGGATTTGCGATGCCATGCCTATTTTTAGGTCACAGCCCCGAACGGATCAGATAATCAGCCGATCCACGGCGCACCAATTTATATTCATTCAAGTTATCCGAAAACGTACCAGAATTCTCTGTTTTTTCGAGTGCTAAACGTAGATTGTCACGAATTGAGACACTTTCGCCATTGTCCAGCGCAAAAGCCTTGCGGAATACCTGTGTGGCATCGGCATTTTTGCCACGCTCCATCAGGACAACACCAAGATTATTCCATATTTCGGGTTGGGTTGCGTCACGTTCAACCGCTCGGCGCAGCAGGGTTTCAGCCTGTCCCAAACGTCCCAATCCCAGATTGGCTGTGCCCAGACCGGACAGGATTTCGGCATCTACGGTCCCGCGATCAATGGCGGCGCGGTTGAAAGACCGGATTGCCAACTCATACTGGCCGGAGGCTACAAGGCGGTGACCTACTTCCAGATTGTCCGCACCATCGGCGCGCAAATCAACGCCAGGTGCATCCAGCGCGCTCTTTTTCGGTCCGAACAAAGACGTGCCAAAGCCGCCTGAAGAACAGGCGGCCAAAGCAAGAGACAGGATCAGAAGGGCGATCGTGCGCCACAACCGTGATATCATTAATTCGCTCCAGGAGCACCCAATTCGCCCATTTTCGAGATACCCATGACCGAAGGACCAACAAGAATGACCAGCAGCGGTGGGACCGTGAACATCATTGTGGCAAGTGTCATCTTGGTTGGCAACTTGTTTGCGGCCTCTTCGGCGCGCATTACGCGTTTGTCCCGCATCTCTTCTGCGTAGACCCGCAAGGCATCAGCGATGGATGTACCGAAAGCGGCAGATTGAACCAGCACGGTTACGAACGATGACACGTCCTGTACGCCGCAGCGCGTGCCCATGTCGTTCAGCACGTTCACCTTGTCTTTACCGGCTTTCATCTCATGCGCGACGACTTCGAATTCATCGGCAAGCGCGGCATAGGATGCACGCAGTTCACGGGCGACACGTACAATACATTGGTCCAGTGATTGACCCGCTTCCACGCAGACCAGCATCATGTCCAATGCATCCGGGAAACCGCGTTCAATCTCTTCTTTGCGGGCAGCGACACGGCGCGTGACCCAATATTTCGGCAGCCAGTATCCCATGCCGCCGGGCCCAAGGGTCCACATGACGGTTTTCTGTGTGCTCATATCGCCTTCGACGATGATATTTGTGTAAACCACGCCAATCAGCAGGCCCAGCAAACCCAGAGACATCTGCGCGAAATAGAACATGCGCACCGCATCACGTGACTGATAGCCCGCCTGACGCAATTCAAGCTGCTTCTGGCTAAGTTCTTTGTCGTCTGACGGCTCAAGGAAGGTCGCGAATTTTTCAAGCTGGGCGTTGCCGTCCTTTTGACGCAAGGCTTGGACCTGATCATTGGCCCCCTTGCCACCGCCTTTTTGCTGACGCTTGAGCTTGTCGAGAGGGTCTTCCGGCTGGTTCATCATCATAGCAACCGTCGCTAAGACGAGGATGGTCCCGATCACACCGAGGATGATGATCATCCCGAAGGGACCCATCACGTCACCGATTGCTGTATTGATGGTACTGAGCATGACTGCCCCCTTAAACTTTGATGTTGGTGAGCACGCGCATCACCAGAAGGTTAATGCCAAGGAATATCCCGACGAAGAAGCAAGCCGGAATGAAGTATGGCGTTTCCTTGACCTCGTCATAATAGTTCGGCTTCGTCACGTTGATCGCGATCAGCGCGAGGATCGGGAAGGCGGACAGAAATTTGCCAGACCATTTTGCTTCGGCTGTGATCGCTTTCACTTTCCGGAACAGACGGAAACGTGCGCGGATAACCTTGGCCAGACCGGCCAGAATTTCTGCAAGGTTACCGCCTGATTGCTGCTGGATCGTCACAGCCACGGCGAGGAAGCGCAAATCCTGCATGTCCAAGCGTTCAGCCATGTCCTTCAGCGCTTCGCCTACGTCACGGCCATAGGCCGCTTCGTCAGCGATTACACCAAATTCTGATGCCAGCGGATCCTGGATTTCCTTTGAGACAATCGAAATTGCGTTGGTAAAGGGGTGACCCACACGCAAGGAGCGCACCATCAGTTCAACCGCGTCAGGCAACTGTTCTTCGATCAGACCCATCCGTTTGCCGGCTTTCATGGAAATCCACAGAAAAACGCCACCGATGCCCATGCCGATAGACATCACAAGCCGGACAAGAGGATCAGTGGCTGTGCCGACTGTCAGCCCCATAAAGATAATGGCTGAAGCCGCTGCCATGACCAAAAGCAATTGTTGTGGCGTAAAGGCGATTGCGGCTTTTTGAGCCTTTTCGGAAAGCAAAGAGTAAAGCGGGATAGAGCGCGCTTTCATGTGTTGCTGCATTTCCTTGCGCAGCTTATCCAGCACTTCTTCGCGGCGTTGGCCCTTTTCCAGCATCTCAAGGCGACGGTTCACCCTGCTGTTCAGCGAAATGGATTTACCGAACGCCACCAGATAGAGGCCTTCGACGAGCACCAGTACACCGATAAAGATCAGCCCGTAGATGATTGGTTCTGCACTCATGACCTTGGTCCTTATTGCGCCTGAGGCGCATCGTGTTAGCGCGCCTGAGGCGCATCGTGTTGGTGCGCCAACGGCGCTTGATGTTATTGGGCCGCGATGGGCTCATAGATGGATGACGGCAGATCATAACCCCACATCCGGAAACGTTCAGCGTAGTGGCTGCGCACGCCTGTGGCTGTGAAGTGGCCGATAATCTTGTTCTCGGGGGTCAGGCCGACGCGCTGGTAGCGGAAAATTTCCTGCATCGAGATAACATCGCCCTCCATCCCCGTGATTTCGGTGATCGACGTCATGCGGCGCGAACCATCTTGCAGACGTGAAGCCTGCACAATCAGGTTCACAGCGCTGGAGATCTGGGAACGCACCGCTTTCAAGGGCATTTCGATGCCGGCCATGGCGATCATGTTCTCAAGACGTGACACGCCGTCCCGGGCAGAGTTTGCGTGGATCGTGGTCATGGAACCATCATGGCCCGTGTTCATAGCCTGAAGCATGTCGATAACTTCTTCGCCACGCGTCTCACCCACGATGATACGGTCCGGACGCATACGCAGAGCGTTTTTCAGACAGTCGCGGGGGGAAACCTCGCCTTTGCCTTCCACGTTTGGCGGGCGGGATTCCATCCTGCCCACGTGTGTCTGTTGCAGTTGAAGTTCGGCCGTATCCTCGATCGTCAGGATGCGTTCGGCGTTGTCGATGAACGATGACAGCGCGTTCAGCGTGGTCGTTTTACCAGAACCTGTACCGCCGGAAACGATCACATTCAAACGGGTGGCAACGGCGGCTTGCAGATATGCAGCCATCTCTTCGGTGAAGGCGCCGAATTGCACCAGATCATCGATGCCAAGCTTGTCTTTCTTAAACTTACGAATGGAAACCAGACTACCGTCCACCGCAACTGGCGGCACCATCGCGTTAAATCGCGAGCCATCTTTGAGACGCGCATCGACGTAAGGGTTGCTTTCATCTACGCGGCGACCAACGGCTGAAACGATTTTGTCGATGATGCGCAGCAAGTGACGCTCATCCTTGAACGTAACATCCGTCAGCTCCAGCTTACCTGAGCGTTCTACGAAAATCTGCTGCGGTCCGTTTACCAGAATATCGTTTACTGTGTCGTCTTTTAGCAACGTCTCAAGCGGGCCAAGGCCGGTCACTTCGTCATAAAGCTCGGAGTTGAGCGTCATACGGTCTTCACGGCCCAGCACGATCGACTTTTCGCCAAGATATTCGGCCGAGATCGAATTGATCTCCTGGCGCAGGTCCGCTTCAGAGGCGTGTTCAAGAGCTGAAAGGTTCAAATTGTCGAGGAGAACGCGGTGAAGTTCGAGCTTGATGTCGCCCATCCGCTGCTTGCGCTTTACCTCCTTGTCTACCGGAGCCGCAGCCGCCGGCTGCGATGCACGGCGCATGGAGGCCGATGCAGCGGCTTCTTTTTTGGCTGTCTCAATTGCGGTTACCGAGGCTGCTGGGGCAGGGGCGGCTTCCGGCTTTTTATATTTGGAGAACATTTCAGTATGCTTTCTTTGCTCGGAACTCAGGCCGCCGCGGCATCATTGTCGCGCAGGTTGTGCAGGGACGCTGCCAGCTTCGCGATTTCTTTTCGAAGCGGGCTCTTGGGCGTGGACGTGGCCAGCGGCATGCCGTGGTCATTTGCTTGCGTGATTGGTTTGCCACCATCAGGCAGCTGTAGATCGATACTGATTTCAAGGCTCTCGGCCATCCGCTTGACCCGGCTCTTGGCATTGAGATCGGTAAATTTGGGGGCGCGGTTCAACACATAGCGCAGTTTTTCAACAGGCAGCTCTTCGGACTGCAACGCACGTTTGAAGCGCAGCGTGTTCTGGGCCGATCGCATGTCCAGCTCAAGCATAGCGAAATAGATATGGGCGCAGGTCAGAACCCTTTCGGACCACTGAACAAGCGTCGAAGGCATGTCGATGATTACATAGTCAAATTGGTTCCGCGCCATATCCAGAACCCGACCGACGTCTTCGGAAGTGATCAGGTCCAGTGGCAACATGTCAGAAGGGGCGGTTAAAACCTGTAATTTGTCTTCATAGCTTACCAGCGCCTGACCGAAGATTTCTTCGTCCATGGATTCGGTGTCCGACAGCATTTCATAGACCACTTCGCGGCGCGGCAAATCAAGATATGTAGAGGCCGAGCCAAACTGCAAATCCAAATCCAGCAGGCAGACGGAAGGGCTGTCAGTTTTGCTAAGATTGGCGAGCTCCCAAGCCAGATTGACTGCCAACGTGGTAGAGCCTGTGCCACCGGCCAGGCCGTGAACAACAATGACAGCACCATCTTTTTGGGCGCCTGCGCGTAACGGTGAGGACGAAGCAGCCTCAACCGGAGCGGGGGCAGGGGTGCGGATCCGCTCGATGGCCTGCGCCAATTCACCCTCGGGCAGCGGATAGGGTACAAATTCATCGGCGCCCTGCCGCAATAGGGAGTGGAGCGCCGCAGGTGTGACATCCTCAGCGATCAGGATCACCTTGATATCGCGTTTTTTGGCTTGAAGGATGATTTCGGACATCATGGGCAGATTGTCTTCGTCTGCGTCATCCAGCGCGAGGGCGATGAACTCCATGCCCTTTGCTTCGGGTTGCCCGAAGAACGACAGAGCCTCGGCAAAACCCAGATCCCCCCAGCTTTCGCCAAGTACACTCTCCATGTCTTCGATCAGCAGATCGAAGTTTTGCACATCACGGCTGACCGTGCACGCAAGGATCATATCCTGTTCTGGTTGCGGCATTACGCTGCTCATTGCCTTCATTCCTTCTATCAAAGGGCATTCTGCCCGGTCTGACGGGCCCGAAAGGCACTGTGTCGGACCACGCCAGCCCCCCGCCAGACATTTTGCCCGGACAGAGTTTTCTTGTTGAGGAATTCATCGCAGTGAAGTTGGGCAGGATTGGGGCCGAAAAGCTGCGATTGTTGGGTATCTTGAAACGATCACGGGCTTAGCGCGGGATTGACCCGTCAGCCAACGCGGGGGACAAAATGGAAAAACCGCCCCTGAAGGGCGGCTTTGTAAGTAATTTCAGTTATTTAGTTTGTGCCGAGTGTTCCGACGCCCTGCGTAGACAGCGTAGCGCTGGCGACCGCGCTTGCGACATAGTCGCGGTAAATGATCTGCGCGTATTTCCCGTCCAAAACGGTAGGGTGACGCGATACAAAACCGCTCACTTCTGTCACCGTCCGGCGATTGCGGCGTTCGCGACCCTGAGTCACGACCAGAGGTTGTGTTTCTCCGAAGGAAACAACGGCTTCAAGACGGCTGGAGCTGATCCCGAGCGTAGAAAGGTAGCGGACAACTGCATTCGCGCGGCGTTGGCCGAGGGCCTTGTTCGAACGATTTGAACCGACAGCGTCAGTATGCCCATATACGCGGAAGCGGATTTCTGGGAACTGGCGGATCCAATCAGCTTGCTTGCGCAGGATCGCTTGCGCGCCCGGCTCCAGCTGTGAGGAGTTGAACGCGAAGTTCACCGTGCTGTCCACTTCGGTCGAGAAACGCTTGGCAAGATCGAAGGTATATTGACGCTCTCCGGTCATGACCAAGCGGTTGTTCAGCGTCGCTTCGCCAAAACTGCCGGTATCCACCAGTGAGCCTGCTTCGGAATAAAACTGAGTATAGACCACATCCGAGCTCGGGGCGCAGGCACCAAGGCCCAAAACCGCTGACAGTAGGCTGCCCGTAATGATATTCCGATGGGTCATGCGTTGCATTAGCTTAATCCAGTACATAGCCATAAGACCCGGTAAAGTCCTGCTTGGCAACCTCGCCTGCAGCGCCCTTGCTAGGAGTGCGCGTACCTGCGGCTGTGCGGCCGTGAAGGAATAGGTCTTGTTCGGTGGGTGGTTTGATGCGGTCAGTCGGCAGTGCCAAGGCTTCGCCGCGTGTCGGCGTGACAAGATGTGCGCTGATGATAATCACCAATTCCGTCTGGCTTCGCTGGTAGTTGGCAGAGCGGAAAAGCGCGCCAAGCACCGGCACATCGCCGATCCAAGGTAATTGGGAAGAGTTGTCTGTGAAATCATCCTGTAGCAGACCGGCAATCGCGAAACTTTCGCCATCGCGCATCTCGACCGTGGTCGAAGTTTCGCGACGTGAGAAGGCAGAAACCGAGAAGCCGCCGTCAAGGGTGATCCCGTTGGCCGGGTCAATCGCAGAGACTGCTGCCTTGAGTTCGAGGTTGATCAGATCTTTGTCCACAACACGGGGAATGAATGCAAGTTCTACACCGAAGGGCTTGAATTCAATGGAGGTTCTGCCGTCCGATTGGGATACTGGGATCGGGTATTCGCCACCGGCGAGGAACTTCGCCTCTTGACCGGAAAGTGCAACAAGGTTGGGTTCTGCGAGGAACCGAACAACGCCTTTTTGCTCAAGCGCTTCAAGTAGAATGCCCACTTGCGTCGAACCGGCATTAAAGCCGAACAGGATCGCGCCAGTGTTTGTGTTTGCGTCGGGCAGGGACCCTGCGATCGCTGCTGTGCTCCCACCGTTGGTGGTCAAGCCACCAGTACCGGCACGCACACCCAAGTCGCTCCCGATGCCACCACTAAGAGACAGCGAAGAGCTAAGAGATTTTGAAACCGAACGCTGCATCTCTGCAAAACGTACCTTTAGCATGACTTGCTGAATGCCGCCCACGCTCATCAGGTTCGATACGCGTTCGGGAGCATAGCGTTCTGCGAGCTCAAGTGCGCGCTGGAGCTTTTGGGCTGATGTCACAACACCTGACAGAACAATGCCGTCATTGGCGGAGCGTACTTCAATACGTTCGCCGGGCAAGATTTGCCGCAGACGTTCTTTGAATTCAGACAAGTCAGGCGTCACGACCACATCGACATTTGTGATCAAGCGGCCTGCTGCATCAAAAAGCGTCAGGGTTGTTGTGCCAGGCGCTTTGCCAAGAACATAAATGGTGCGATCCGACAGCGAGGAGAGGTCCGCAATGCCTGGGTTGGCAATGCTTAACTCTGCAAATGGCGTATCGCTTTCTACAACAATCGCACGGTTGAGCGGCACCTGCAGCCTGGTGCTGGTACCACTTTTCACTACGCGCAGGTTATCTGCGTTGACCACCGTGGGGGCGGTCACTGCAAATGCGGATACGCTGAGTGTCAGCCCGAGAAGAGCTGCCTTCAGAAATCTATCGATTTTCATGTGACCTGCCTTTTTGATCACGCCTCAAAATAGGGTCTTTTTGCCCGTCGTTTGGATAACTCTGCGGCAATTCGGATTTTATTGCAAGAATCAATGCACTCCGAGGGGTAATTGTTGTGGATAAATGGCAACAGAGCCGCAAAGCACAACGCCGCCCCCAAAAGGGAACGGCGTCATAAATAGCTATATAATTAGGGGGTCGGCAGTGATTTTTGCGCCTTAGTTGGTGCACGGGATTGGCAGGTTAACAACTTCGGCTCCGCGACGTGTACGGATGGTGCAAACCCTTTCCTGAGCCGCAGCGGGTGCTTCAATTTGCTCTTCGATGCCAAGCAGGTCCTTCTGATTGACCTCGATATTCTGCGCAATCTCGAGGTCATCGCCAACGCCAACCAGCGAAAGTGACAAGCGACCGGTGGACTGGGCCTGCGCCAGCGCGGCGACCTGGTTCGGGCTGACTGCAACTGTTACAGTACGTGCGATCTGCGCGCCTTCTACGTCACCGGAGCTTTGATCGACTGCGATCAGCGGCACTGTTTTTTCGATCAGCTTGGTCACTTCCAAACGGTCTTGGCCTCCGCCAACGCGGCCAGTCCAATAGACATCCACACGGTCACCGGGGCGCAGGAAGCCTGATACGCCGGATGATACGTCGACCCGGATTGCAAAGGCACGCATGCCACGTTCAAGCCGTGACGTAAGGCCGGCATCTTCGCCTGGCTTTGTTACCTTTATCTCCAGCAGTGCTTCGTCCTTTTCAATAGGGCGCAGCACAACGCGGGGCAGGTCGGTGTTGTCGGGAAAGATGACGGCCAGATCATCAAAATGGCCTTCGGGAAGGGCCGCAACAGGGAAGTCTACCGCCCGTACGTCGTCCTTACCGAGTTTTTCGCCATACTTCAGAGCGCGGTTCACAACAAAGATGCTCTTTGTCGGAACAATTTGGGATTTCGCGGCTTCTGCACGCGCAATGGCAGTTTTGTATTGGCCAATCTGGCCCTTTGCGAGATACACCGCGCCGCCAGCCAACGCGATGCCGACCAGCAGCACGAGTCCAAAGATCATACGCATTTTGTGTTCCTCTTTCGATTAGGGTGGTTGAAAAGCTCTCCGGAAGTTTCCGGTATGCCTTACGTTACCCTTGGATTGTGGCGGTATTGTATCCGAATGAGGGTCAATTGTGGCCCTGCGGGCTTATTGGTTCGGGTTGCGAAGTGCGTCCTGGTCGGTCTCTGTCAGGTACGTTCCAATGGATGCACTCATTGCGCTGCTTGACTGCTTGATCGACACAAAGGCGGATATAGCAATCAGAATAATTGCTGCTGTAAGGACGACCCAGTCGACTGTGACTGCCCCGTCTTCGTCGTTCATGAAAGTATGGATATGCTTCATCATATTGATACTCTTGTTTCTTATTTTGATAAGCGCGGTTGCGGGAATGAAATAGGGGCTGCATTCTATGCAGAACGCAGCCCCTGAAATTTTAAGGTTGGGTTAGCAAACCTTAAGGAGCGGTTTGTGTACCGAAGTCAGCAGCACCAACAGTCTGTGCGCCAAGGAAGTTACCTGTGTTGGAAGTCATGGACTCTGCACCGGATTTGATGGAGCCATAGGCAGCAATCGCCAGGCCAACAACCGCAGCTGTCAGAACAACCCAGTCAACTGTTACGGCGCCGTCTTCGTCATTGCGGAAGTTTTTTACGAATTTCATCATGTTGTATCCCTCCAAAGGATCTATAAGTTTTCTAGTTTCCAACCCTGTCTTGCGTCCCGGCCCGCTCTCATTCAGGCCTGCTTGACTTGGTATGACGCTATATAGCTGGATGAATGGGGCATCAATTTGACCGCAATTGCGGCATTTACACTGGTAACCGTTAAAATCGCTATGTTTGCTTTAAGTAACTGATATTTAACGAGATTTAATATTTCCTTGAGCCTAAATAGTTAATTCATGCGTCCCAAACACCCCAATTGTGGCGAAATCGCCATCATCTATGGGCACATTTGCTGGATCGGGGGGGTATTTTGCGCAATATTAACGGAAAAAAGCAGTCCAAAAACGAGAGCAGGCATCATGAAACGCACATCCCTATCTATTGTATTGGGTGCCGCCCTGGCATTTTCGCCCGTAGGAGCCGAACTAAGCGCAGATTCTCCGGCTCCGTTCGCTGACTTTAAACCGAAATTTGTAAAACCGCCCAAATCCGGGGCGCGCAAACGGGTAAAAGTGCAGATCAACCGACCTGCGCAAAACGTGACGCCTGCGCCAGCCGCCGTCGCAGCAGCGCCATCGGGTGCAATCACACGGCCAAAGGGGGGGCAGTACGATTGGTTCTGGGCCAAGATTTCGCCGGATGCAGCAGAATCCGGTCCGGGAAGGCTGGAAATGGCGATGAATACATTGTCTGCCTCCAATTCCCGTGTGCCTGCACCTCGCCTCCAGCAGATGCAGGACATCGCAAAGGTCCATGGTGTGGATATTTTGCGCTCAACTATCGGGACGAAGGTGTCGCCAGCTTTGGCGCTTGCTGTGATCTCGGTTGAATCGTCCGGTAAGTCTGATGCCATCAGCAGTGCGGGCGCGCAGGGGCTTATGCAGTTGATGCCGGATACTGCCAGCCGTTTCGGCGTTACGGATAGTAATGTCGCCCAGCAGAACATTGCGGGCGGGATCAAATACCTTGATTGGCTGATGGGTGAGTTCGCCAATGATCCTATCTTGGTGCTTGCAGGATATAATGCGGGGGAGGGTTCTGTACGTAAACACGCAGGTGTGCCGCCATTTCCTGAAACCCGCGATTATGTGCCAAAGGTGCTGGCAGCATTCCAAGTGGCCAAGGGGCTATGTAAAACGCCGCCCGAGTTAATCTCGGACGGCTGCGTGTTTAACCAGATGAAGTAGAGAGCGGGCAAAGCCTAACTTTGAGACTTTGCCAGCACCTTGTTATCAGACCAAAGTAGCGTCGGTTGCAGCGCGTAGCTCTTCTTCTGTGACGCCCTCGGCACATTCAACGATGCGCAGGCCGCCTTCGACCACGTCCAGCACACCCATATTAGTGATGATGCGGTCTACGACGCCTTTACCGGTTAGTGGCAGCGTGCATTCCTTCAGTACTTTGCTTTCGCCGTGCTTGTTGGCGTGATCCATAACCACGATCACGCGGCCAACGCCGGCCACCAGATCCATGGCACCGCCCATGCCTTTGACCAGCTTGCCGGGAATCATCCAGTTTGCCAGATCACCGTTTTCGGCAACTTCCATCGCACCAAGAATCGCAGCAGCGATCTTACCACCACGGATCATCGCGAAAGAGGTGGCAGAGTCGAAATACGCCGTGCGGTCCATTTCTGTGATCGTCTGCTTGCCTGCGTTGATCAGGTCGGGGTCCTCGTCACCCTCATAGGGAAAGGGACCCATGCCCAGCATGCCGTTCTCTGATTGCAGGGTGATGTCTTTGTCACCCACATAGTTGGCAACCAGTGTCGGAATGCCAATCCCAAGGTTTACATACATGCCGTCTTCAAGTTCTTGCGCGGCGCGTGCTGCCATTTGATTGCGATCCCACATGATTATGCTTCCTCACGTTTACGGGTTGTGCGCTGTTCGATGCGCTTTTCGTGCGTGCCCTGAATGATGCGATGCACATAGATACCGGGGAGGTGGATGTGGTCGGGATCAAGGCTACCTGTCGGTACGATCTCTTCGACTTCGACGATGCAGACCTTTCCGCATGTCGCCGCCGGCGGGTTAAAGTTGCGCGCGGTCTTGCGGAAGATCAGGTTGCCCGTTTCATCTGCTTTCCAGGCTTTGACGATCGAGAGATCGGCAAAAATACCCTCTTCAAGGATATAGTCCTGACCGTTCCAATTCTTTACGTCCTTGCCTTCGGCAATCACTGTGCCGACGCCCGTCTTTGTGTAAAAGCCCGGAATGCCTGCACCGCCTGCGCGCATACGCTCGGCCAATGTGCCTTGTGGCGTGAATTCCAGCTCCAGCTCGCCAGAGAGATACTGGCGCATGAATTCGGCGTTCTCACCCACATAAGAGGATATCATCTTTTTTACCTGTTTGGTCTGCAACAGGATGCCGATACCGAAATCATCCACACCGGCGTTGTTGGACGCAAAGGTCAGATCTTTGACGCCGGCATCGCGGATCGCGGCCAGCAGTAGTTCGGGGATGCCAGATAGGCCGAAACCACCTGAGGCGATCAGCATACCGTCCTCAAGGACCCCCTCTAGGGCCTCTGCGGCGTTTTGATAGACTTTTTTCATCAGATGGTGCTCCCCTTCCGTGTGTACGTTCAGGGCAATATGTGACGGCACGTCATTCCCATGTCAATGGAATGCCGCGCCGCGGCAGAGGCCTGTCAGATAATGCGAACCTGCGTCCCTACCGGAGCGGCTTCGTAGAGCTCTGCAATCATTCTGTTATATAGACCAATGCAGCCACTTGAGGATTGGCGGCCGATTTTGCGTTGGTCGTGGGTGCCGTGAATCAGATAGGCAGGCCATCCAAGATACATCGCATGTGTGCCCAGTGGATTGTGGGGGCCGGGTGGCATGTACTTAAGGTCGGGGTTTTCTTCGATCATGGACGGGGTCGGTGTCCAGTCGGGCCCGACACGCTTGCGTACGATGGTCGTAAAGCCTCGTTTTGTCAGCTCGTCACTGCGTGGCACAGATGTTGGGTAAACTTTGTATGTCTTGCCATCCCCGCTCCAGAAGTGCAGCGCACGAGAGCTGGTGTCTGCAATGATACTCGCCTTTCCAAGGGTATCGAAATGATCCTGCCAGTCATGTGTAGAGAAACCCATTATGTTGTGGCGGTTCACTGATGGGCGGGCACTTTGCTTAGCCAAAAGAAGGGAAGGAGCCGAAAGGGCCAAACCTGTCGCGCCCAGCATCAGCCGGCGCGTCACTCGTGAAGTCGTCATACTGCTCTCGTTTTCTGCTCGTTTTGAGCAGAAGCAATCACATAATGTAGAAATTACAAAGCGCGGAGCAGGGATGCCTCATGTTTTTTGCAAAACTGCGACATCCCTGCGCCGGATTATTCTTCGCTCTTTTTCGCGGCGGGCTTCTTAGCCGCCGTTTTCTTCGCAGCAGGTTTCTTTGCTGGCGCTTTCTTCTTTGCTGCCGGTTTCTTGGCAGGGGCCTTCTTTTTTGCAGACGGTTTTTTCTTGCCCGCCTTTTCGGCGCGCTCGTCTATCAGGTGAATGGCTTGCGCCAGTGTGATTTCTTCGGGGTCTACCGTGTCGGGAATGGTCGCGTTGATCTTCTCCCACTTCACGTAAGGCCCATATTTGCCTTTCATCACATTGACCGGCCCACCTGCTTCGGGGTGTTCGCCCAGCTCACGCAAGGGTGCTGCCGCCTTACCGCGTGCCCCGCGTGAGGCAACCTTTTCCGCCAGCAGCTGAACCGCGCGGTTCATGCCAACGGTAAAGACTTCGTCGATCCCCTCAAGGTTGGCATTGGTGCCACCGCGATCAGACGTGCTGGGCGCGTGTTTAAGGTAGGGGCCGTAGCGGCCAATGTTGGCCCAGACCATGATTCCGTCTTCTGGGTGGGGGCCAATTTCGCGCGGCAATGACAACAGCATCACGGCACGCTCAAGGTCCAGTTCTTCAGGCGGCCAGTCCTTTGGAATTGACTGGCGCGGAGGTTTTTTGTTTTCTTCGGTGACTTCGCCGCGTTGCACATACGGGCCAAAGCGACCTTTGAACACGCGAATCTCATCGCCTAGGTCCTCGCCCAAAAGCTTACCTTCTGGAGGAATAGCCGACGCTTCAGCTTCAGGATTCGGCGGGCCGAAGGGGCGGGTATAGCGGCATTCAGGATAGTTGGAGCACCCGATGAAGGCACCACCAGAGCGTGCTGTGCGCATGCTGAGGCGACCTGCGCCACAGTTAGGGCATAGACGCGGGTCTGATCCATCTTCTGTCGGCGGGAAGAGGTGAGGCGCCAACACATCGTTGATTTTCTCAAGCACTTCCGTGATCCGCAGTTCTGACGTTTCTGCAATTGCAGCAGAGAAGTCGCGCCAGAAGCGGTCGAGGACAGCCTTATACTCCGCATCACCGGCAGAAACTTTATCCAGCTGGTCTTCCAGATCGGCTGTAAAATCGTATCCAATATAACGACGGAAGTAGTTCTCAAGGAATGCTGTAACGAGACGGCCTTTGTCTTCGGGTATCAGGCGCTGGCCTTCACGCCGAACATAGCCGCGATCCTGAATTGTTGTGACAATGCTCGCGTATGTGGACGGGCGACCAATGCCGAGCTCTTCCATCCGCTTGACCAGCGTGGCCTCGGTATACCGTGGGGGCGGCTGGGTGAAATGCTGTGCCCCTAAAACCGCGTCTTTCTCAGCCAACAGCGCACCTGACTTGCGCTGCATGCCGGATGGTCCTTTGTCGCCCGCGTCAATCAACTCTTCGCTCGTAAGACCAGCGGCCTTGCCGAACTCTTCGCTATAGCGCGCGGCTGCTGCTTTTTTCAGGGCATCGCCCTGCCTGATCTGGGGAAGGCGGCGTTCGTCTTCATCGGTGACGTCATCGCGGCCTTCCTCATAGACTTTGAGGAACCCGTCAAAAAGAACAACCTGCCCCGTGGCGCGCAAATTCACCTGACTGTCCGCCGAGGAAATATCTACCGTAGTCCGTTCAAGCCGGGCACTTTCCATCTGGCAGGCAAGCGTGCGTTTCCAGATCAGATCATAAAGTTTGCGCTGGTCGCCATCCATGAGCTTGAGCGCGTCGGCGTCTTTGGACATCTCGGTGGGGCGTACGCATTCGTGGGCTTCTTGCGCGTTCTTGGCCTTGTTCTTGTAGACGCGCGGGCTGGAAGGCACATATTGGCTGCCATAGCGATCAGAGATCGCATCACGCGCCATTTGTACTGCTTCCGGTGCCATATCAATGCCATCTGTCCGCATGTAGGTGATGTGACCCGCCTCATAGAGACGCTGGGCGGTGCTCATGGTCTGGCGTGCGCCCATGCCGAATTTCCGGCTCGCCTCTTGCTGGAGGGTCGACGTCATAAAGGGGGCAGAAGGGTTGCGCGTTGCCGGTTTTGCTTCAACCGAAGCAACCTTTAGATCGCGGCTGGATACAGCCTGCACGGCCATTTCGGCCTTTGTCGCATCCCCAAGGTCGAATTTATCAAGCTTCTTGCCAGCAAGTTCGGTCAGCCGTGCCTCAAATTCCTGACCAGACGGTGTGCTGAGCAGCGCCTTTACACTCCAGTATTCGCGGGGGCGGAACGCTTCGATCTCCATCTCGCGTTCGACAATCAGCCGCAGGGTGACAGACTGCACACGGCCAGCGGATTTGGCGCCGGGCAGCTTGCGCCACAGAACCGGGCTAAGGTTGAAGCCCACCAAATAATCAAGCGCACGGCGGGCAAGGTATGCTTCCACAAGAGGCATATCCACCTGACGGGGGTTTTTCATCGCCTCGGTCACAGCCGATTTGGTGATGGCGTTAAACACAACACGGCTTACAGGTGTGTCTTTCTTGATCGACTTGCGCTGTGTCAAAGCTTCTTGAAGATGCCAGCTGATCGCTTCGCCTTCGCGGTCGGGGTCAGTCGCGAGAATGAGTTCATTGTCATTCTTCAGCGCATCGGCAATCGCTTTCATGTGCTTTTTCGAGCCTGAGTCGACTTCCCACATCATCTCGAAATCGTTTTCTGTATCGACCGATCCGTTCTTGGGAGGCAGGTCACGTACGTGGCCGTAAGAGGCCAGAACCGTAAAATTGTCACCGAGATATTTGTTGATCGTCTTGGCCTTGGCGGGAGATTCGACAACGACTACTGGCATAAAACTAAGGTCCTTCGACGGGGTGTTTTGCGGCGTCTATGGCCTTTGACATGTGGGATGCAAGGGGTCTTTGTCAATGCGTACCGCTGTGATGTCGTGGATCATACTGTTGAAACGCACCTGAATATGCTGGCTTTTGCTGTGTAATCTGTCGCTGAATTCAGGGATTGAAATCCTGTTGTGTGCATCTTGTCGCAGATATTCATCGCTGTGGCGTTGAGGTGGCGGTGCGCTAAGACCAGTGTCAGACCGGACGTGACAGCAGACCCCCGGCAGAGCGCGTTACCTTGCCATCCATCTCCAGTTCCACGACAGCAGGTGTAAAGGTAGCAGGGGTGATTTGTAGATCGCGGATAAGTTGATCTTCTGCGACGGGAGAGGGGCCAAGCCGTTGCAATATCGACATGTGCAGGTTCGCAGTTTCGCGCAGGGTGCGCCGCGGTTTCTTGGCTGCTTGAGGGACAGTCGGACTAAAATTGGTTGGCGTAAGCGGTAGCTGCTCTTGATCCTCAAATGTTGGACCCAGCGCTTCAATGATGTCGGCTGCGTTGCGCACAAGTGTTGCGCCATCGCGGATCAGCATGTTGCCACCGGCGGCGCGTGCATCAAAGGGATGGCCTGGCACGGCAAACACATCGCGGCCTTGATCCAGCGCGTCGCGGGCGGTGATCAGACTGCCGGACCTTGCGGCGGCTTCTACAACAACCGTGGCTCGGGCAAGGCCGGAAATGATCCGGTTACGGGTTGGAAAGTGTCGTGCCATAGGCTGCAAACCGATGGGTTGTTCCGATAGCCGCAGGCCCTGCTTGGCGATATCCTGTGCAAGGCCGGTATTCTCTGCAGGATACATAACGTCAACACCGCCGGCCTGTACTGCGATGGTGCCGTGGGGCAAAGCGGCAAGATGTGCCGCGGTATCAATGCCGCGCGCAAGGCCTGAAACTACCACGAATCCGGCTTCACCCAGTTCATGTGCCAAAGTGCGCGCCATACGCGTCCCCAGCGATGACGCATTGCGCGCACCCACCAGCGCGATCATCGGCCGGGTGAGAAGCGCGGGATCACCCATGAGCCAGAGAAATGGTGGCGCGTCGTCGAGCTCTGCCAGATTTGTTGGATAGTCGGGGTGGTCTGCATGCAGCAACTTCGCCCCTAAGGCATGCCCTGCGCGCAGCTCTGCCCGAACAACACCTTCGGGGCAAATCTCGTATCCAGAGACGCCCGCAGCGCGCGCCACCTCGGGCAGCGCGGCCAGCGCATTTTGCGCAGTGCCGTGTTCGATCAGCAGACGTTTATACGTAGATATGCCGACCCGGCGCGAGCGCAGCAGACGGAGACGGGCAAACTGTTCGTCTTCCGGGGTGGGTGGGAGTGGGGGGTGAGTGGAAGAAGGATTATGGTCCTCGATAGTCATCCCGTGTCTCCGTCTGTTGCTAGAATCAGATATAACTTTTGCTGGTTAACAAGGAATGAATCGTTTGCGGGCATTTTGGCTGAAGCAAGTTAGCTCATCTGCTGGGGCCCCCTAACGCGGACGGCGGCCAAAAACGTAGGAGCATCCCGAATATTATGGCCGCACCGACGCCTTGAGCCATGAGAAATGGTTAACCTTTGCCCGCGGTGCCAGCGACAAATTCGTCGCCCGCGGTGCCAGCGACAAATTCGTCAAAAGGATAGCCGAATTTTGCGGCGCCCACGGCTCCTATTAACGCCGTAGGCAACCAGCCACCAAAACCATGCCTTGCAGCTATTTGCCGACCAGCATGACAAAGGTACCCGTCACCAGAATACAGCAGATTGACACAACGCCGCACCAAAGCGGACCAGTTACCTTGCGGGAACGGGCCGCGCTTAGATCATTGCGCCAGCTTGGGCTGGATGGTTTGATATCAAGCCGCTGCACCACCAATCGTCAGGCCACCGATCATCAACGTCGGCTGGCCGACACCCACAGGCACCCACTGGCCCTGTTTGCCGCAGTTGCCCATGCCGGGATCAAGGCTCGGATCATTGCCGATAGCGCGGATTTGTTTGAGGGCCGTGGCCCCGTCGCCGATGAGTGTTGCCCCTTTGACGGGCGCACCGACGACGCCGTTCTGCACGCGGTAGGCTTCGGTGCAGGAAAACACAAACTTGCCGTTGGTGATATCTACCTGACCGCCACCAAATCCAACAGCGTAGATGCCGTCTTTTAGACCGGCTACTATATCTCCGGGTGCGGTATCACCGCCCAGCATGTAGGTGTTGGTCATGCGCGGCATAGGGATGTGGGCAAAGCTTTGGCGGCGTCCGTTCCCGGTGCTTTTCACGCCCATCAGGCGCGCGTTCTGGCGATCTTGCATGTAGCCGACCAGCTTACCGTCTTCGATCAACACGTTCTTGGCGCTGGGCGTGCCTTCATCATCGACGCTGATACTGCCGCGGCGATCAGGGATGGTGCCATCGTCGAGAACGGTCACACCCTTGGCCGCGATCTGTTGGCCCATCAACCCTGCAAACGCGCTGGAGCCTTTGCGGTTGAAATCACCCTCCAGTCCGTGACCGATGGCTTCGTGCAGCAGGATACCCGGCCAGCCGGGTCCAAGGACCACGTCCATCACGCCCGCAGGGGCGGGGACCGCTTCGAGGTTCACAAGCGCGACGCGCAGCGCCTCGCGGGCCCTTGCCTGCCAGTCTTCGGGCTTAAGCATACCGTCGAGGCCAATCCGCCCGCCGCCGCCTGCAGTACCGCTTTCGCGGCGGCCTTCATGTTCGACAATGACCGATATGTTAACGCGGGTCATCGGGCGGATATCCCGTACAGACGTGCCTTCAGGACGCAGAATCTCGACCTCTTGAATAGACGCCGCGATCGAGGCGCTGACCTGCACCACACGTCCATCAAGGCTGCGGCAGAAATCGTCAATCTCGCGCAGTGTTTCGACCTTTACCGAAAATGCCGCACCGGCGATCGGATCTTCGTCTGTATACAGTTTTTTATTGGTGCCTTCAGGCGCATCGGCCCATGTGCCTCCGCCATCACCAACGGCAAGGCGTGCTGTTTGCGCGGCCCGGCGCAGGGCCGCCTCGGAAAGTTCGGTGGAGTGGGCATAACCGGCCACTTCTCCGCGCACCGCGCGCAGGCCAAAGCCCGTTGCGGCATCATAGCTTGCCGTCTTGAGCCTGCCATCGTCGAACATCAACCCCTCGGAGCGGCGACGCTCGAAAAACAGTTCCCCGTCATCTGCCCCTGCCACAGCTTCGCGCAGGACCTGCAACGCGGTATCGCGATCAAGGCTGTCGTCAAAAGGTGAGAAGGGGGTGTCTGACATGAGAAGGTGCTCCTGAGGGCGGGGAAGGGGCGCTTCGCGTCCATCTGACGCAAGCATAGGACTTTCTTTCGTTCACAGAATATGATTGTAAGGCGCCAGATTACAACGGCAGGGGAGCTTCTCTGCGCGTTTTAGCCACCTAGGGTCAAGAATATCAGGACGAAAATGATGACAAAGCACCTCACACTTGCGGGCCTTATGGCCGCCTTTACAAGCATGCCCGCTTGGGCACAAAGCGTTGATCCACAGGGTCTTGAGATTATTGGCGTTCCGGTAGACGGCAAGATGGGCTTTCAGCCCGGCGTGACGGAGCTGGCAACGGATCTTCAATGGCTCGACGGTATGATTCTGGTGATCATCACTGCGATTACACTTTTCGTAACCGCTTTGATCCTCTGGGTTGCCTTCCGCTACAATGCAAAGCGCAACAAAACACCTGCGACATTCACGCACCACACACCGGTTGAGATCGCTTGGACAATTGTTCCGATCCTGATCCTCGTGGGTATTGGCGCATGGTCGCTGCCGATTCTGTTCCGCCAGCAGGAGATTCCTGTTGCTGACGTGACCATCAAAGCGACAGGCAACCAGTGGTACTGGTCCTATGAGTACGTTGATGATGATTTTGGCTTCGACAGCTACATGATCGGCGCTCCAGCGCTGGGCGGCGAGAACCGCAAGACACCTGAAGTGATCGCAGAACTGGAAGCCGCAGGTTATAGTGAAAACGAATGGCTTCTGGCAACAGATACAGCTGTTGTTGTTCCGGTGAACAAAACGGTTGTTGTGCAGGTAACCGGTTCCGACGTGATCCACGCTTGGACCATTCCAGCCTTTGGCGTGAAGCAGGACGCTGTTCCGGGCCGTCTGGCACAGCTTTGGTTCAAAGCCGAGAAAGAAGGCGTTTACTTTGGTCAGTGTTCAGAGCTGTGCGGCATTGCCCACGCTTACATGCCGATCACAGTCAAGGTCGTCTCCGAAGAGGCTTATGCCGAATGGTTGAGCCGCGCCAAAGAAGAGTATGCGGGTATACCGCAGCCACTGACTGTTGCTTCGGCTGACTAAATCTTAGGTCGGGGCATTGACCCCGACGACTGCCGCCACAGCGCCTGACCCTGCGCTGTGGCGTCTCCGTATTAGCCTGTTTTAGGATGAAACTCCGATGACTGACGTGACAACCGCACAAAGCTATGACGCTGATCCTCAACTGGGGGATTACTATGCCCTGTTGAAGCCACGGGTTATGCAGCTTGTTGTGTTCACAGCTGTTGTGGGCATGTTGGCGGCACCTGTGTCCGTTAATCCCGTCATCGGTTTCGCGTCTATCCTGTTTCTGGCCATCGGGGCAGGCGCCTCTGGTGCACTGAACATGTGGTGGGATGCAGATATTGACGCGGTGATGAAGCGGACTGCCAAGCGTCCGATCCCGGCAGGCAAGGTCACACCTCAAGCGGCGTTGTATCTGGGCACTGCCTTGTCCGGATTGTCCGTGATGATGCTGTCACTCAGCGCAAACCTGTTGGCTGGTTTCATGCTGGCCTTCACCATCTTTTTCTACGTTGTGCCCTATACCATGTGGCTGAAACGCTCGACCCCGCAGAACATCGTGATCGGTGGCGCGGCGGGCGCGTTTCCTCCTGTCATCGGTTGGGTAATTGCAACTGGTAGCTTCGCAATCGAGCCTTGGCTGATGTTTGCGCTGATCTTCATGTGGACGCCGCCCCATTTTTGGGCGCTCGCATTGTTCATGCGCAACGATTACGATGATGCAAAAGTGCCGATGCTGACCGTCACGCATGGCCGCCGCGCCACGCGCAACCATATTCTTGCCTATACTGTCCTGCTGGTCATCCTTGCTGTTGGTACGGCCTTCACCGCAATCGGCGGCTGGATCTATCTGGCAACTGCATTGGTTTTGAACGCGCTTTTCCTGAAAGGCGCCTATGACATCTGGAAGCGGGACGAAGATATGTCCGAAGCCGACAATTTCGCGGTAGAGCGCAAGTTCTTCTTGCTGTCGCTGTGGTACCTCTTTGCCCATTTTGGAGCGATCCTGATCGAAGCGACCTTGAAACCTGTTGGACTGGGAGGCTGGTAATGGCCCTGAGACCTGAACACGAACTACACGGACGCCGCAAAAGCCTGAACATCGGCGTTGGCCTTATGCTGGGTGCATTTGTCATCCTCGTGATGGCGCTGACCTACACCAAGATTACATCTACCGATTTCCGTATTCCTGCCTCGCAGGCAAACGGCGTCGGTGAGCAAATCGGTGAGGGAGGCAACGACTGATGGCGATATCCGGACCACAAAAGACTGTCGCCCAGACCGTTGGTCTGGTGGTGGTGATGGGTGGCCTCGCTTGGGCCTCCGTTCCGTTTTATGACTGGTTCTGTCGCGTAACGGGCTTTGGCGGTGTGCCGGGTGTGTCGTCCGTGGCATCGGACGAGGTTCTGGAGCAAACTGTTAAAGTGCGTTTCGATGGCTCCGTGAACAACCATATGGCATGGGAGTTCAAGCCCGTTGTCCGCGAGATGGAAATCCGCATCGGTGAGACCGGCCTCGCGTTTTACGAGGCTTACAATCCTACTGACAAGCCAATCGCAGGCCAGGCGTCCTATAACGTAACCCCCTATCAGGCGGGCGCGTTTTTTGAAAAAATCGACTGTTTCTGTTTTGAAGAGCAGGTGCTTGCCCCCGGTGAGCGCGTGCAAATGCCCGTCAGCTTCTTTGTTGACCCCGAAATCGTATCGGATCGTGAAGGTCAGTATATACATACCATCACGCTCTCCTATACATTCTACGAAATTGATCTGCCCGAGGGGTATGCCGCCCTTGAAACGGATCAGCCAACTGACCTGAACTAAACAAAAGGACATAGGGACGCGCGCCATGGCCCATGCAAAAAATCACGACTATCACATTCTAGCCCCATCCATCTGGCCGCTGCTGAGCGCGCTGTTTGCTTTTGTCATGCTCACAGGCGGTGTTCTGTGGATGCATGCAGTGACACCATTCGTCTTCTGGATCGGTTTCGTCGGCACGCTGTATTGCAGCTTTGCCTGGTGGTCCGAAGTTGTTGAAGACAGCAAGATCGGCGATCACACCAAGGTGGTACAAATCGGCCTGCGTTATGGCTTCATCCTGTTCATCATGTCCGAAGTGATGTTCTTTGCAGCGTGGTTCTGGAGCTTCTTCAAGCACGCGATCTACCCGATGAGCGAGTATTTCGGCACATCCTACGTGCAGCCGGTGATCTATCAGGTTGACGCGTTCCACCTGCCACTGATCAACACATTGATCCTTTTGTTGTCTGGCTGTGCTGTTACTTGGGCGCACCATGCGCTGGTACACGGCAACAACCGCGCTGATCTGAAAAACGGCCTGATCATCGCAGTTGTTCTGGGTCTGCTCTTTACTTGCTTGCAGGCGTATGAATACGAGCACCTGCTGCACGAAGGTTGGGAATTCGGCGGCGACGCGTTCTTCTCCAACTTCTTCATGGCAACAGGCTTCCACGGCTTCCACGTTGTGATCGGTACAATCTTCCTGTTCGTTTGCTGGATGCGCGCGCGCGCCGGCCACTTCACACCCGAACAGCACGTAGGCTTTGAGGCCGCTGCTTGGTACTGGCACTTCGTTGATGTTGTATGGCTCTTCCTTTTCTTCGCCGTCTACATCTGGGGCATTCCGGCGTAAGCACGGGCTTGCACCTTTAGCCTATAAGGTTAAATACCAACGCGCGGGGCCCTGCCTCGCGCGTTTTTCGTCACTACCTGCCAGTGGGATACCTCATGCGCCGCAGCCTTTTCCTTATTATTATCGGCCTTGGCGGGGCAGCTATTCTGCTGCGGCTTGGCTTTTGGCAGATGCAAAGACTGGACTGGAAGCTGGGTGTGATTGCCGACATCGACGCGCGGATTGACGCAGCGCCGATTCCTTTGCCTGACCAGCTTGATCCGATGAATGATTCCTATCTGCCGGTGGAGGTCAGGGGGGTGATCGCGCCTGCCTACCTGCGCGTCCTTGTCAGCCAGAAAGAGATTGGCGCCGGCTACCGCATCATTTCCCCGCTGGAGATGGGGGACCGTCGCGTGCTTCTGGACCGCGGCTTTACGCCCGTGGACCAACAGGATGTTCCAGCGCATGTAGGTTCCGTCACGGTCCGTGGGAACCTGCAATGGCCGGACGAAACAGACGGCTTCACACCGGGGCCCGATGCCGCCAAAAATATCTGGTTCGCGCGTGATGTCGAAGCCATGGCTGTCGCATTGGGCACCGAACCCGTGCTTGTCGTGGCCAAGCAAACATCTTTCGATGATGCGCCCGTGACGCCGCTGCCGGTTGACACTGCTGCGATTCCAAACGACCACCTGCAATACGCGATCACGTGGTTCTCCCTTGCCGCGATCTGGATCGCGATGAGCATAGCCTTTATCCTGCGCGCCCGCCGCGCCCCCCAACAGACGAGCTGATCCATGCGCTATATCTCCACCCGCGGAACCGCCCCGATCCTATCCTTCGAGGAAGCGATGCTGACGGGGCTTGCCCGTGACGGAGGGCTCTACGTACCGGAGACCATTCCACAGTTGAGCCATGCCGACATCAAAGCAATGGCTGGTCAATCCTATGAAGACGTCGCTTTTACCGTGATGCGCCCGTTCATTGGGGATACCTTCACCGATGCGGAATTTCGCGCGCTGATTGCCAACGCCTATGAAGGCTTCGGGCATGACAGCCGCGCACCGCTCAAGGAGCTTGCGCCAAACCACTTCCTGCTTGAACTGTTCCACGGCCCGACGCTGGCGTTCAAAGACTTTGCCATGCAGTTGATTGGTCAGATGTTCCAGCTGGCCCTTGGCCGTAAGGGCGAACGTGTGACCATCGTAGGTGCGACGTCCGGCGATACCGGATCCGCCGCGATTGAAGCGTTTCGCGGCCTTGATAATGTCGATGTCGTCATCCTCTACCCCCATGGTCGTGTCTCTGAGGTGCAGCGCCGTCAGATGACCACCCCGTCCGAGAACAACGTTCATGCGCTCGCGCTGGATGGCGATTTTGATGACTGTCAGGCGCGTCTGAAAGACATGTTTAACGATTTCGAATTCCGCGACGGGGTAAAGCTCGCTGGTGTGAATTCGATCAACTGGGGCCGCGTTCTGGCGCAGGTGGTATATTACTTTACCTCCGCCGTTAGCCTTGGTGCACCGGACCGCAAGATCAGCTTTACCGTGCCAACTGGTAACTTTGGCGATATCTTCGCTGGATACATCGCCAAGAAGATGGGCCTGCCGATTGATCAACTGGTCGTGGCCACCAACCAGAACGACATCCTGCACCGCTGCCTAAGCGGGCAAGGTTATCACAAGGACACTGTGCATCCGTCGATCAGCCCTTCCATGGACATTCAGGTCAGTTCGAACTTTGAGCGGGCCTTGTTTGACGCCTATGACCGCGATGGCAATGCCGTGGCGCAGTTGATGACAGAGCTGGGGCAGGGTGGCTTCGATGTGTCCCAAGGGGCGGCGCAGGCCCTGTCCGAACACTATGTCTCCGGTCGCGCCTCAGAGGAAGAAACCTCGGCCACAATCACACATGTTCTTGCGCATAGCGCCGAACTGCTGTGCCCGCACTCTGCCGTTGGTGTGAAGGTAGCGAATGAGATGCGCGATCCGGCAACGCCGATGGTCACACTGGCCACGGCGCATCCAGCCAAATTCCCTGACGCCGTAGAAGCGGCAACAGGCATCCGTCCCCCCTTGCCTCCGCGCATGGCGGACCTTTATGACCGCCCAGAGCGTTTGACCCGCGTGCCAAACGATCTGGATGCGCTCAAGACCCATATCAAAGGACTGATTGCTCAGTGACACTGCAAACGCACCGCCTTTCGAACGGCTTTCGCATCGTGACAGAACAAATGCCGGGCCTTGCCTCGGCCTCTATCGGGGTATGGGTAGGCGCGGGGGGCCGTCATGAGACGTCTGCCCAGAATGGCATCGCCCATTTTCTTGAACATATGGCGTTCAAAGGGACCAAGACCCGATCCGCGTTGCAGATTGCCGAGGCGATCGAGGACGTGGGCGGGTATATCAATGCCTATACCTCCCGCGAGGTGACAGCTTACTACGTACGTGTTCTGGAGAACGATGTACCGCTTGGCCTTGAGGTGATCGCGGATATCCTGCGCAATCCGGTCATGGACAACGCCGAGATCGAGGTCGAGCGTGGTGTCATCCTGCAAGAGATCGGTCAGGCGCTGGACACGCCAGATGACGTGATCTTTGACTGGTTGCAAGAACAGGCTTATCCCGATCAGGCAATGGGCCGCACGATCCTTGGGCCGTCAGAACGTGTATCAAACTTTTCCCGTGAGGACCTCACCGGTTTCATTGACCAACATTATGGTCCCGAGCAGATGATCTTATCGGCTGCCGGTGCGGTGGACCATGATGCCCTTGTCGCTATGGCAGAAAAGCTATTCGGCGATATGAAGCCAAAGCCGCTTATGCAGGTATTACCAGCCGTTTACCAAGGCGGGGAGCATCGCCAGTCCAAAGTGTTGGAGCAGGCTCATTTCGCGCTTGGGTTTGAATCGCCCGGCTACCGTGCAGATGATATCTATGTGGCGCAGATCTATGCTTCGGCTCTTGGTGGCGGCATGTCGAGCCGTCTGTTTCAAGAGGTTCGTGAAAACCGTGGCCTGTGCTACACGATCTTCGCGCAGGCGGGCGCCTATGCTGATACGGGCATGATGACGATCTACGCCGGTACCTCGGGTGAGCAATTGCCGGAACTCGCGGGCATTACCATCGACGAAATGAAGCGTGCAGCTTCTGACATGTCCCCTGCTGAAGTCGCACGTGCGCGGGCGCAGATGAAAGCAGGGTTGCTGATGGGGCTGGAAAGCCCGTCCAACCGGGCGGAGCGTCTGGCCCGTCTGATGCAAATCTGGGATCGAATTCCGCCGCTTGAGGAAACGATTGCGCAAATTGATGCAGTGACCACAGGCGACGTGCGTGACTTTGCCGAACGGATGGCCACCACTGCGCCAGCCGCCCTTGCGCTTTATGGTCCGGTGGACGGGGCGCCAACGCTAGAAGCGCTTGAGGCAAGGCGCGCTGCCTAATGCTTCTTGCGCGGCGCAAACTCAAGCTTGAAACAGAGCGGATGACTTTGCGGTCACCGGTGCATACGGATTTTCGTGCTTGGGTGGCCCTGCGCAGTACCAGCCACGACTTTCTTGCCCCATGGGAGCCGGCATGGTCAGAAGATCATTTGTCGCGAAAGGCATTTTCCAACCGCGTCTATTGGGCCAATAGGTCAATCAGCGCAGGCACCGCGCTGCCTCTGTTTTTGATCCGTCGTAAGGATCAAGTGCTTTTGGGGGCGATCACGTTGGACAACATTCGGCGTGGCCCGGCAATGGCGGGAACACTGGGGTACTGGATCGGAGAAAGCTTTGCGCGTCGGGGGTACATGCGTGAGGCGATCGAGACCGTTGTGCATTATGCGTTTAACCATCTGGACCTAAGCCGCATCGAGGCTGCATGCCTGCCTGAGAACACCCCCTCGCGCGGTCTTCTGGAGCGTTCGGGTTTCAAGTACGAGGGCGTGGCGCAGAGTTATCTTCAAATTGATGGACGCTGGCGCACCCATGTTCTTTATGCTGCCTTGCGCGGCGACAGGCGCGGAAAAACAATCGTTTCCTGATTAATCAGCAGGCATTCGGTCAGAGGCAGACAACAGCAAAAGCAAGTTGGCTTTGGTCGATTGTGTAACTGATGCTATATTTACTTCTATGATGTTCCGTCTGATTGCCGCTTTCATACTCATGTCTGCACCGCTTTTTGCGCAGGATGCCACCACGCGCACGCCTAGCCATTGTCATGCTTTGGCTGATGGCGCGGCTGGGATGCGCTATGTGCGCCTTGCCTCACTGCGCACGGTCCCGGATGAAACAGTTGACCTGCACTACATCTCTCACGCGAGCTTTCTTATCCGCAGTGCCCGCGGCCTGAACATGGTCACCGACTTCACGGGGTTCATTGGCAATACCCGCATAATCCCGGATTTGGTGACAATGAACCACGCGCATGACACCCATTGGACGGCCTTCCCTGATCCCGCCATCGCACATGTGCTGCCGGGATGGGGACCATTCGGAGAGGGGGTGACGCATCGCCTTGATCTGGGCGAAGTGCTGATCCGAAATGTATCGACAGATATCCGGTCGCAATTCTCCGGCGTTGAACCGAATGGTAATTCGGTGTTTGTGTTTGAGATCGCGGGCCTGTGCATCGGGCATCTGGGTCATTTGCACCATGCTCCGACGGACGAACAATATGCTGCTATCGGGCGATTGGATGTTGTCATGGTGCCAGTGGATGGCGGGATGACCCTTGACCTGCCGACAATGATATCGGTCGTCAAACGCCTGCGTTCGCGCATTGTGCTGCCCATGCACTGGTTCTCTGATTTCGCACTAGAAGATTTTCTGGACGGGATAGATGATGAATTTTCCGTTGTGCGCGTCGAAGGGCCGATGCTGAACGTGCGGCGCAATGCGCTACCCTCCCACCCGACTGTGATGGTGTTGCGTCCGCAATATCTGCGTGACGAGTGATCCTTAGCTCTTGCATCTGACTCGGGCGCATTAGATCAATAACCATGACAGATCACTTGAACCCCGCCGACGCCGCCTTTGCTGACAAGCTTCGCAGTGCCTTGCCCATAGACACGCTGTATGATGCCAGCGCGCAATATCTTGAAGAACCGCGCGGACGCTACGCCGGACAGGCAGCGATATTGGCCAAGCCGCGCACGACGCAAGACGTCTCAACTCTGATCCGTTTGGCCGCCGAAGCCCGCGTGGGTGTGGTGCCCTATGGCGGGGGAACCGGCCTTGTCGGGGGGCAGATCGCCGAAGAGGGCGCTGTCCCGCTGATCCTGTCGCTGGAACGCATGAATGGCATTCGCGCCGTCTACCCTGATGAAAATGTATTGGTGGCCGAAGCGGGCGCGATATTGGCAGATGTCCAAAGCGCTGCGGAAGCCGTTGACCGGCTGTTCCCCCTGTCTCTGGCGGCAGAAGGGACCGCGCGGATCGGCGGCAACCTTGCGACCAATGCGGGTGGGACGGGCGTGCTTCGCTATGGTAACGCCCGTGATCTCTGCCTTGGGCTTGAGGCGGTTTTGCCGGATGGGCAGATATGGAACGGCCTGACGCGACTGCGTAAGAACAACACAGGCTACGATCTGCGCCACCTTTTGATTGGTGCAGAAGGGACATTAGGCGTGATCACGGCTGCGACACTCAAGCTGTTCGCGCGGCCGGCCCGGACCGGCACAGCTTTGTTGGTGGTGGAAAGCCCTGCAAGCGCGCTCAAGCTGCTGAGTATGGCGCGGGAATTATTCGGAGAAATGGTGAGCGCGTTTGAATTGATCCATCGTCAGGGGTTTGATTTTCTGACCGAGACGATGCCAGATGTCCGTCAACCTTTTGCCGAACCGCCCGAATGGTGTGTTCTGATCGACCTTGGCCTTGCGGCTGACATGGACCCGCAAGCATCGCTTGAAACGCTATTTTCACATGCGTCCGAGGCAGACCTCGTGCTTGATGGTCTCATCGCTCAATCTACCGCACAGGCACAGGATTTCTGGAACATCCGTGAAAGCATTCCGGAAGCCAACCGGCGCGTTGGCTCTGTTTCCAGCCATGATATATCTGTGCCGTTGGGGGCCATCGCGGACTTTATTGAACAAGCGGGTGAACGACTGGCACAGATGGGTGAATTCCGGATCAATTGCTTTGGCCATCTGGGCGATGGGAACCTGCATTACAATGTTTTTCCTCAGGTAGGACGCACCCGTGCTGATCATGAAAACCAGCGCGATGCCATCAAAACCTGTGTTCATGACCTGACGCATGAAATGGGTGGGTCAATCTCGGCCGAGCACGGGATCGGGCGGCTTAAGGTCGACGACCTTGAGAAGTACGGCGATCCGGCAAAGCTGTTTGCGATGCGCGCGATCAAGGCTGCGCTGGATCCAAATGGAATTATGAATCCGGGCGCTGTGCTGCGCGGCTAGGGGCCCAAGCAATCGACAAGCTTCCACACCAGTTCGCCCACGGCAGGATTTGCGATATCACCATGCGCCGCAATTATGCCTGTCGCGTCAAGATATAGCACCTTGCCTGAGTGCGATGCCGATTGGCAGGCGCCGTCCAGTTTCGCAACACCGTTGCGGTCGGCGATTCTGGCTTGCTCGAATATGCGGGTCAGTTCTGGCTTGGCGTCGATCCGTCGCGCGCCTGCCTTGCCACCTACATGGCGGGCGCCTGTCGCAAAACGAGCGATGGGGTTCGCGGTATCGTGCGCAGACCAGGTCATGACCATGCGGCCATCGGGTGTAGAATGATTTTGATAAGGACCGCCTTCGCCCGAAAGTATCCAGCGGACAGGTGGGACCAATTCATATTCGGGTAGAAACCTATTGGCGCTGAATGCCGCTTGAAGACTGATGACCGTCGGCCCCGGGCCGCTGCGCTTTTCAGGAGATTTCAGCAGAGCGGCTGAGTAATAGGCACGTGTCAAGATGCGCGCACCCATGGAATGCCCCAGCAGGACCAGTGGCAAACCTGTCTGCGCCTCAATGCGCGGCAAACTGGCGTTAAGGATATGGTTGGCAATGCCGTAGCCGATTTCATCCGCATCGCGCGCTTTTGTCGTATAGCTGCCGATGTGGGCCGCGCGGTTTGCCAAATCTATCACCGATGTACCGCCCCAAACAGAAGGCCACGTCAACCCGATGACCAGAGGGTTGAACTGCGCACCCCGCTTCTGCGCGGCGCGGCGGCTATGCTGGAGCACAGCGTTATAGCGTGCGATCGCCTCAAACTGGTCATTGTTCCACCCCATCGAAGCAAACAGTAGGTGTGTATAGGGACGACCAGCAGCGCGTGCTGCGCGGATGTCTTTGATCACCAGATCTTCCATCCTGTCCAGCGCTGCCCAGCCTGCCTCATAGCTGGCAGAGATATCGGTGTCGCGGAACGGACCAAAAGCAGTATTACTATAAGCACTGTGGATCAGTTGAACTGATGCGTCGGCAGGTTCACTGGTGCCGCCATACCGCAATATGTGAGAAACAAACATGACCTTGGGGTCATCAAGTGCCGCATCAAACGAGCTGCGCTGCTGGGCCAGATCGCGCGGATGCATTTGTGCTGTCGCGGCAAACGGCGCGCGTAGGCGCATGAAATCAGCGCTGTCGCCTTGAAAGCCGATCTTGGCGCGGGGGCTTTTTTCGATGCCAATAATATAGCCGTGAGCGTTTAGCGGGTGGGTAAACGGCGTGTTGAGCAGGGCGTGATAGCGTGAAATCGTGCCGTCGGTTGCCAGCGCTTTTTCTTCGTCCGGGGGGACATGTATATTTAAGCTGCTGCACTGCACCAATATCAGTGCTGCGATGATGGCTATGGCCTTTTTCGGCCATTGTCCGAGATATACCGTTGCTGCCATAAATTGTCTCCTTGCGCCCGCCTGTGGTCAGCGTTGCGCAAGTCGACAATCTTTTCAACCTTGGCGGTAAACCTTAGTGGCCCTCGTATGAGCACAGGGCCTGAACATCTATACCCATGGCTTCAAGCCGCTTGCGGCCACCCAGCTCTGGCAGATCAATGATAAAGCTGACCGAAACGACCTCTGCGCCCAGACGCTCAAGCAGTTTGATACCTGCCTCGGCGGTGCCACCAGTGGCCAACAGATCATCCACCACCAATATTTTTTCGCCAGCTTGCACGGCGTCTTCGTGGATTTCCATCGTGGCTTCGCCATATTCAAGCTGGTAATCTTGGCTGATCGTTTTGCCCGGCAGTTTGCCTTTCTTGCGGATCGGTACAAACCCGAGGCTGAGCTGGTGTGCAATTGCGCCACCCATGATGAAACCGCGCGCCTCAAGACCCACAACCTTGTCTATGCGCATACCGGCATAGGGATGCAACATCTGGTCAATCGCCATGCGGAAACCGCGCGGATCGGCAAATAGGGTGGTCACGTCGCGGAACATGATCCCTTCGTGCGGAAAGTCGGGAATCGTGCGAATGTAGTCACGGACGGTTTTCATGCAGCACTCCTGCGCAATGTGGCGGTCAGAACGCCCATGGAAATAAGGGCAGCACCGCCCGCGCGGGTGATCCACGCGATGATGCCGGGTTTTGCGATGACGCGGCGCAGCCGGTCGGCGGCCAGTGCATAGGCCAATGCGTTGAGCGCAGCAAGAGCGACGAATGTTACGATCAGAATGGCGAACTGCGGCAGTAGGGGGGATTCGGTCCGGACAAACTGCGGAACGAAGGCAATGAAGAACGCGATGCTCTTTGGATTTAGCGCGGTGACCGCGGCGGCATGGCTGAAAACCTTTCCGCTGGTGACACTGTCTGCTTCCGGCACTGACAGGCCATCGGAAGGGGCTGATCGGATCAACTTTACCCCCAAATAGACCAGATAGATCGCGCCAACCCATTTGAGGGCAACGAACAGCGTGGCGGAGGTCAACACCAGTGCGCCAAGCCCCATCAGGGAGGCTGTTATGGCGATCAGATCCCCCAAGGCAACGCCTGCGGCAGAGGCGACAGCAACCGATCGCCCTTTCGAAAGGGCATAGCTGAGCACCAACAGCACAGTTGGGCCCGGAATGAGCAGCAGTGCGACGGAGGCCGCAACAAACGTAAGCCATAGATCAATGGGCATAGTTGCCTTTCATTGCGGTGGATAGTGTCGGACCAACGCCATCTTGTCCTGCGCGCCCAAAGTTTTCAAGCTGTTGTCAGCGTCTTGCGACAGGATTGAACGGCTGAGGTAATAAGGGTTCCGGATGTCGGTAATCAGTCCCAACGCTTGCGTGATTTCTTCCAACATCACGGATTCATACTGGCGGATGGTCATGGTGGTGGAAAATCCGATGCTTGCGCCTTTGATTGTATTACCGTCAATATCCAGGGCGGTGATGGCATTGGCCATGATTAAGCCGTCCAGAAGGGTGGCTGTTTCGGCAGCTATTCGGTCGCCGCGGGCGGCATCAAGCAGGTAGATTTTGATATCCGGCGTTTGCGCGGCTTCGACTAGTCGCACGCCCATACCGATCTTGTTGAGCCGCTGCACCGCGCGCACCACCGAAGCTTCGGCACGCTTCAACTTGCCGCCCAAGAACGAAGGAGCGCGTTCGACGATGCCAACAGTGATGACATCCTGATCCCAGTGGTAAAAGGGTTTCGCGCAAATGCCGTCGGGCGACGCTCCACAGGCGACTAGGCGGTAGAAGGCCATGTCATCCAGTGCGCCCTCACTCTCGACAAAGTCCTGCGCCAGCGCGGGTAGCGCAGCGCAGGCAAGCAGCATCGAGGTTCGGACCAAAGAGATCAGAGAATCCGTCCGGCCACGGCGTCCAGCTTGGCAACAAGCGCTGGATCACGCGCTTCAGGGCTGGTCATGACCGCGTATTCAAGTGCGCGGTCACAGCCATGAGGGCAGGGCGCGCGTTCGGTCCCCAGCAGCACGGGCAGGCGCGCAACCAGATTTCGGGCATTGGCGGCGTTGCCTTGTAATGTTTTGATAATTTCGGATACGTCCACTTCTCCGTGATCGGGATGCCAGCTGTCATAATCGGTAATCATCGCGACAGAGGCATAGCAAAGTTCGGCCTCGCGGGCGAGCTTGGCCTCGGGCATGTTGGTCATACCAATCACGTCAGCACCCCAACTGTTGCGGTACATATTGCTTTCAGCCAACGTCGAAAACTGCGGTCCTTCCATCGCCAGATATGTGCCGCCACGGTGCACGGTCACGCCTGCGCCCTTTGCCGCTTCTTCGCAGGCGTCCGACAGACGCGGGCAGGTTGGATGCGCAACGCTCACATGTGCAACACAGCCGGTGCCAAAGAATGATTTTTCCCGTGCAAAGGTCCGGTCAATGAATTGGTCCACGATCACGAAATGCCCTGGTGCCAGCTCTTCTCGGAACGATCCGCACGCCGAGACTGAGATGATATCCGTACAGCCCAGCCGTTTGAGCGCGTCGATGTTCGCGCGGTAGGGCACGGTGGAGGGCGTGTGGACGTGGCCGCGACCGTGACGTGGCAGAAAGGCCATTTCGATGCCTTCCAGCTTCCCGGTCAGGATCGCATCGGATGGGTCGCCCCAAGGCGTTTGTACGGTGGTCCATTGTGCATCCGTTAACCCGTCAATGTCATAAATGCCGGAGCCGCCGATTACTGCAATTTTTGTGGGTGTCATGGGAGCCTCGATTTCTGGTTCAGCTTGCAGTTTGCCTTGGCTGGTGGATGGTGAAAAGCCCCAAAGCCCCCGTATTCACACGACAGTGAGGGGCCGGTGGCATCCCTTTCTCGGGCAAGCCAGACTTGCATTGCAATCTGTTGAGTGTCCCGAGCTGATGCCGCCGCACAAATGGCGGCCCTGACAGCGGGTTTTCTTTTGGTGCACTATGGTCTAGTTGCTGCGCAATACATCCCAATCCCCTACATCTCAGGAGAGATCATGGCGCGTAGTATCTTCCGCAGCTTTACCCAGAACCTGTCCTCCAAAAATATGGACGTGACCGATTTGCGCTGGATGGGCCAGGATGGCTTTTCCGTATCGCGCATGCGGATCGAGCTTTTATCCGGCCTTACCGTGGCTCTTGCCTTGGTACCAGAGGCCGTTGCCTTTGCCTTTGTGGCGGGTGTCCACCCGTTGGTGGGTCTGTATGCGGCGTTTCTGGTGGGGCTGATCACTGCGCTGATCGGTGGCCGCCCGGGCATGATTTCCGGCGCAACAGGTGCTTTGGCGGTGGTGATGGTGGCCTTGGTCAGCCAGCACGGGGTCGAATATCTGTTTGCGACCGTTGTGCTGATGGGGCTTTTACAGATTTTCGCTGGTGTCATGCAGTGGGGCAAGTTCATACGGCTGGTGCCGCATCCCGTTATGCTGGGCTTTGTAAACGGCCTCGCGATTGTGATTTTTCTGGCGCAGATGGGCCAGTTCAAGGTGCCCGGTTCCATGGTCGATACCGGTCATGGGCTTGGTGGCGGGGAATGGCTTTCTGGAATGCCTATGGTATTGATGCTGGCGCTTGTCGCGGCAACGATGGGGATCATCTGGGTTATGCCGCGCATCACCAAACTTGTGCCTGCGCCGCTTGCCGGGATTGGTATTGTCGCGGCCGTTGTTATCTTCACTGGTATGGATGTGCCGCGTGTTGGTGATCTGGCTTCCATTCAGGGTGGCCTGCCATCATTCCACAACCCGTTCGGCACTGGTGAAGGCCTTTATGGTACGGCTCTTGCGCCGATGAACCTTGAGACGCTGTACATCATCGCGCCCTATGCCGTGATCCTTGCGGCGATTGGCCTGATCGAAAGCCTTCTGACGCTTAACCTTGTCAGCGACATGACCGGCACGCGTGGCGGAGCAAGCCAGGAATGTGTCGCGCAGGGTGTTGCGAATACTGTGACCGGTTTCTTTGGCGGTATGGGCGGCTGCGCGATGATTGGTCAGTCGATGATCAACGTGAAGTCAGGCGGTCGGACGCGGGTGGCGGGGATTGCTGCCGCAGTTTTCCTTCTGTTATTTATCGTCGTCGCCGCACCATTGATCGAGCTTATCCCGCTAGCCGCGCTTGTTGGTGTGATGTTCATGGTCGTGATCGGCACATTCGCGTGGAACTCGTTGACGATCCTGCGCAAGGTGCCGCTGATGGATGCATTCGTGATCCTGCTGGTGACCGTCGTGACCGTGTACGAAGATCTGGCCGTCGCTGTTGTCGTGGGTGTGATCGTTAGTGCGCTGGCCTATGCGTGGAACAATGCACGTCGCATTCATGCCAAGACCTATGAAACACCGGAGGGCGCCAAAGTTTATCAGGTGCAGGGGCCGCTGTTTTTCGGCTCAGCCGAAGGTTTTGCCGAACTCTTTGATGTGCGCAACGATCCTTCGGTGGTTATTGTAGATTTCGACGACAGCCGAGTTGTAGATCAGTCCGCCTTGCAGGCGATTGAGGCAATTGCCGGTAAATACGAAGCCGCAGGCAAGCGTATCGAGCTGCGCCACCTAAGCCGTGATTGTCATGCCTTGCTGACAAAGGCAGGTCACCTGATGGTCGATAGTGACGATGATCCGGACTATCAGGTTGCGGTGAATTATCAGGTGCGCACGGGTATCCTGGGCGGTCACTAATCCCGGCACCGACACAAAAAAGCCCCGCTAACATAAACGTTAGCGGGGCTTTTCTTTTGTAAGATATCAGACTTTCAGCGGCGTTTCGCTGCGTGTCCATGCCAAAGGCTTAACCGCATCATCAAGCGGCGTTTCCGCAACGTGGTTCACATAGTTGGACATGGTTTTCTGGGCGATGCCGAGGATCACATCAAGTACCGCGCGGTGGCCATAGCCTGCTGCGAAGAACTCGGACATTTGGGCATCGTCTACGTTGCCGCGACCGCGCACCATGCGAAGGGTAAAGGTACGCAGTGCTTCAAGCTTGTCCGAGGGCAGGGGGGTTTCGGTGCGAAGTGCGTGTGTGATCGCGTCATCAACCTTCATCATTTTCGCGATGCCGGAGTGTGCTGGCACACAGTAATGGCATTCGTGTTCGACGTTGATTGACTGCCAAACCACGGTCAGCTCGTCTGCGTCGAAATCGGTCTCGGTGAACAGCTTGTGCAGCAGTTGGTACCCTTCAAGCATCTGGGGGCTTTCCGCCATTACTTTGTGAAGGCCGGGCAGGCGGCCAAAAGCGGCCTGTGACTTCTCAAGCAAGGGCTTGGAGCCTTCCGGGGCGCTGTCGATGTCGTGTGATGGAAAGTCGGTCATGGGTCAGGTCCTTTGGGAATTATTTAGATGAGTCGGAATTAGCCTTTCTTGAGTGATCGTTCAAGTATATAGTTGAGTGACCGTTCAACTATTGGTGATCTATGGCCAGAAGACCCGAATATGACCGCGAAGCACTAATTGATGCCGCAAGGGACCTGTTTTGGCAGCAGGGGTGGGCTGGGACATCCATGAAAGACCTCGAGCGTGTTCTAAAGCTCAAACCGGGCAGCTTTTATGCTGCCTTCGGCTCCAAGGACGCGCTGTATGGGTTGGCAATGGATCGCTATGCCCGCGACGGCTCTGCGCGGCTTGCCGCGTTGGAGGCCGAGTTCGGAGCGCTGGGCGCGCTCAAGCGGCAACCGATGGCTGTTGTGTCTGGGGCGGGTAAGACGCGGGCCTGTATGCTGGCCAAGACCTACGTGGAAATGCTGGGTACAAACAATGATCTGGGGTTAAAGGCCGCGGAACGCCTGTCCGAAATGGAGACGCGTTTTGCGGCGCTCTTTGCTGCCGCACAGGAAAATGGCGATATATCCAAAGACCACGATCCAAAGCTGTTGGCGCAGCGGTATCAATCGGATCTGGTGGGGCTACGCATCATGGCGGAACGCGCCGATGTGGATGCCATAGCCCTCGCGCAGGCTATGGCAGATGATCTTGATCGTTTGGGGTAGGTGATCAATCGTCGGGGCGGACGATCTCGAATACTTCGCGGACTGCGGTATAATCGCGATAGCCAAGGCGGCTGAGCGGGACATATCGGGTCACATCAAAGCGGCCGTCGACCACACAATCATCACGCAGGTGAACGCCAATGACTTCGCCAAAACAAACAAAGTTTGCTGCACCTTCAATCTGAACGATCTGGGTCATCTTACATTCAAGCGCTGCGGGCGCGTTGCCGACGCGGGGGGCATTGATCGCTTCACATTCGGCTTTCTCGATACCGGCGTGGGCAAATTCATCCGTGCCATGGGGCAACGTAGCCGAGGATGCATTCATGGCGTCGCGCGCGGCATACTCAACGATATTCACGCAAAACACGCCGGTCTCGCGGATATTGGCCATGGAATCCTTGGTCCCGTCCACGTCGTCTTTTACGCCTGTTGAGGCAAACATCACTTGCGGGGGGACATAGGCGACCCCGTTGAAAAAGGAATAGGGTGCAATGTTGTCGCGCCCCTGCGCATCGCGGGTAGAGATCCAGCCGATGGGGCGTGGCGTGACGATTGCGTTGAATGGATTATGCGGCAGGCCATGGCCGTCGGCTGGGCGGTAGAACATTTTTCGCGGGTCTTTCTGTTGTTATTGAATACAGAGCTAGCGCCGTGATAGGCCGCTGACCAGTAGAAAACTCCGGAGCGCCGACGTTGTACGAGCTTGCCGCCGAAAATGCAGATGACCTTTGGGAGGTAGAAGCGCTTTATGACACGTGCTTTGCACCGGGGCGCACTGCTTTGTCATCCTACCGATTGCGTGAAGGTGTTCCGCCGGTTTCGGGGCTCAGCCTTGTGGCGCGTGACGAGCTGGATATTCTGGCCGGTGCAATCCGGTTCTGGCCCGTTCTGGTTGGTGGACATACTTCATTGCTTTTGGGGCCGGTTGCTGTGCACCCCACCCGGCAGGGCGAAGGATTGGGGGCTTTGCTGATCGAAACCTCGCTGGAGCTTGCCGGCCCTCAGGGGTGGGATCGCGTGATGTTGGTTGGGGATGCCCCCTATTACGGGCGCTACGGATTTGAGCGGTTGGATAATGTGATCATGCCGCCCCCCACGAATCCCGACCGTGTGTTGGGGCGTGCCTTGCGCGAAGGCGCTTGGGACGGAATAGCGGGCGAGGTTACGCGCGTGCGTTGAAAAAGCCCGCCACTTCGCCCACATAGAAGGTGAAGGAGACCCCGATGCAAAAAAGCCAGTTACCTGCGGCGATCGACGTTGAAGCCGAACTTGATAGGATCGCGCGCCGCTATAAGGCTGCGGGCGGGGTTGGGATCAATGTTCTCAATCTGATCGGCGGGCAAGCCGAAAACCTGTTGGAGCGGCTGCCGGCCAGCGTCCGCAAACAGCTTGAGGGCGCCACTGTGCGCGCTTTGGATCACGCGATGAGCGCGGCCCACAAAAGCCGTGGCCATGTGCCGGATCAGGCCTCTTGGCTGAACTCGGCGGTGTCGGCTGCGATGGGCGCAGTGGGAGGTGCAGGCGGTTTGCCGACCGCGCTGGCGGAGTTGCCAGTGACGACGACATTGCTGTTGCGCGTGATTGAAGGCGTTGCGGTCGAACACGGTTTTGACCCCGACCTTGAATCAGTTCGCTTTGATTGTGTGCAGGTCTTCTCTGCGGCGGGACCACTGTCAGAGGATGACGGATCTGACCTTGCATTTCTTACAGCGCGGATTGCGCTGTCCGGGAAAGCAGTCCAGTCGATCATCCATAAGGTTGCACCACGCTTGGCGGTCGTTATGGGGCAAAAGCTGGCAGCCCAGACTGTGCCTGTTCTGGGCGCTGTAGCAGGGGCTGCGACGAACTATGCCTACACCAGCTATTATCAGGATATGGCGCATGTGCATTTCGGGTTGCGCAAGCTGGCGATTGAGGCGGATGTCACGCCAGAAGAGCTGAACAAGCGGCTTGTCGTGAAGATGCGGGAACTGGCCTTGGCCTGAATGCGGATGAAGCGCGCGCGGCTGGCTTTGCGGATGTTTTGCGTTTAAACGCACTTGCTAACCGGTTTTTGAAGGATCATAGGCAAAATATGGTTACACAAATGCCGATCTCGCTTCATGGGGGCGCAAAAGACAGCGCGCGCACGCAGTTCGCCGCGCTGTGCTGGCGTAAACGGCGGGGCAAAGTGCAAATTCTTCTTGTCACTTCAAGGCGTCGCAAGCGCTGGATTGTCCCGAAGGGTTGGCCCATGGATGGTAAGACACCTGCTCAATGTGCAGCAATCGAGGCCTGGGAGGAGGCGGGCGTTGTTGGCACGGCCAGTGATACCTGCATCGGCGTCTATTCCTATGCACGTACCCGCGAAGAGGAAGAAGATTTTCCGTGTCTTGCAATGCTGTATCCGATCAAAGTGAAGTCGTTGAAAAAGAAATTCCCTGAAGTGAAAGACCGCCGCCGGAAATGGGTGTCTCGTAAGAAGGCGGCCAAAATGTTGCCGCATAAAGAGCTGGCCAAGCTGATAATGGGCTTTTCCCCTGTTTCAGAGCCAAAGCCCGCTTGACCTGCTGGGCGATGACGCCACATCGTGATACACTGCAGCTAGATTTAGGAATGGAACATGATCCGCTATGCGTTGAAATGTCGGGAGGGCCATGAATTCGAAAGCTGGTTCAAGTCGGCTTCGGCGTTTGACGTATTGTTGGCTGGCGGCCATGTCACCTGCGTCTCCTGTGGTACAAGTGATGTGCAAAAGGCGCTGATGACACCAAGGGTTGGCGCTGCAGTCGCGCCGTCGAAGCAAGACAAGAATTCCGAACTGATCGCAAACATGCGCCGCGAGGTTGAGGAAAATGCAACCTATGTCGGGGGCGAGTTTGCTCAAAAAGCCCGCGACATGCACGAAGGCGTGTCCCCTGAAACTTCGATCTACGGCGAGGCAAGTGCCGACGAAGCGCGCGCGCTCCTTGATGATGGGGTGCCTGTGCTGCCACTTCCCTTCAAGCCCAAACAGAAAATGCAATAACCCCGAGGATTGATCGATGACAGTTGTGATTACAGGTGCAAGCCGTGGCATTGGTGCAGGTCTTGCCGCGTATTACCGCGATCAGGGTGTTGATGTGATGGGGACCGGACGTTCTGTCACGGCTGATATCACGCTGGACGTCACCCAGCCCTCAAGCCACACAGAGATGGCGGAAAAGCTGGGCGAACAAGCGGTTGAACTGCTAGTTTGTAACGCGGGTGTCTATCTTGACAAGGGCGCTGATCTGGACAGCGGCTATGGTGCAGATATTTGGGCGCAAAGCTTTGCTACTAATGTGACAGGTGTGTTTTTAAGCATTCAGGCGCTGTTGCCGCATCTGCGTCGTGCTGCGAACCCGCGGATCGCGATTATTTCATCGCAGATGGCATCGTCCGAACTTGCCCCCGGTGGCAGCTATATTTACCGCGCATCGAAGGCTGCTGTGTTGAATCTAGGGCGCAATCTGTCAACCGATCTCAAGGCCCAAGGCATTGCGGTGGGTATCTATCACCCTGGTTGGGTGCAGACGGATATGGGCGGTTCCTCCGCCGCGATCACGGTGGATGAGGCGGTCGCAGGCCTGACAGAGCGGTTTGCGGCGCTCAACATCAAGACGACAGGCTGCTTCGAAACATGGGACGGTCGTGCGCATCCCTACTAATGGCTTGTCCCTAGTGATCTTGCGCCTGCGCCTCCGCTCGCGTAAAGCCATCGCGGAATGACAACAGCGAGGGTCTGATGCCTGTATTGGTGATGAAATTCGGTGGCACCTCGGTTGCCACGCTGGACCGTATCCGCCGCGCGGCAAAACGCGTGGGTGTAGAAGTGGCCAAAGGCTATGACGTGATCGTCATCGTGTCCGCTATGTCGGGCAAGACCAACGAGCTGGTCGGCTGGGTTAACGAGACATCGGCCCTCTATGACGCACGCGAATATGACGCTGTCGTCTCTAGCGGCGAAAATGTGACAGCGGGCCTGATGGCGCTGACGTTGCAGGAAATGGACGTACCGGCGCGCAGCTGGCAGGGCTGGCAAGTGCCGGTCAAGACGACCTCCGCCCACGCCTCTGCGCGGATTGAGGAAATTCCACCTGAGAACATCCTTGCCAAATTTGAGGACGGGATGAAGGTCGCAGTCATTGCCGGTTTTCAGGGCGTGAGCCCTGAAGGCCGGATCACCACCCTTGGTCGTGGCGGATCCGACACCACGGCTGTGGCGTTTGCAGCAGCCTTTAACGCCGAGCGGTGTGATATCTATACGGATGTGGACGGTGTTTACACCACCGACCCGCGCGTCGAGGCAAAGGCGCGCAAGCTCGACAAGATCTCATTCGAAGAGATGCTTGAGTTGGCAAGCCTTGGGGCAAAGGTATTGCAAACAAGGTCCGTTGAATTGGCGATGCGCTATAAGGTCAAGCTGCGCGTGCTGTCGAGTTTTGAAGAACAAAGCGACGATGCTGGTACGCTCGTCTGCGCTGAGGAGGAAATCATGGAAAGCAATGTAGTAGCGGGCGTGGCGTTCAGCCGTGATGAGGCAAAGATGACACTGGTGTCGGTCGCCGACCGGCCGGGCATCGCGGCCACGATCTTTACCGCGCTCAGCGAAGGCGGCGTGAACGTGGACATGATTGTTCAGAACATTGCTGAAGAAGGCCGCACAGACATGACGTGGTCTTGCCCTGTTGATCAGGTGAAACGCGCCGATATCGCGATGCAGAAGGCAGCGCAGGATGGCGTGATCAACTATGACGAACTGATAGTCGATGAAGGCGTTGCCAAGGTGTCGGTTGTAGGCATCGGCATGCGCAGCCACACTGGTGTTGCTGCCAAGATGTTCAAGGTTCTTTCGGACGAGGGCATCAACATCAAGGTCATCACGACATCTGAAATCAAGATCAGTGTACTGATTGACCGCAAATATATGGAACTGGCAGTGCAGGCGCTTCACGACGCCTTTGAACTCGATAAAGCGGCCTAAGCCGAGCCTTCCTTTGATGGGATGGGTTCACCCTAATAATCAATGGGCTACGTCCGTTTGTTAGTGTGCCGCCTGATGATTGGGCAAGGGAGAGGCGACTTCGCGCTATAGGCGTATTTCCTCTCCCCATCAGGGCAGGCAGACGCTATGGTGGGGCCAAGCAAAGACTAGGGACATCATGCCAGAACGTACAGAAAGCGACAGCCGCAAGCTGCTGGGGCGTTTGCGTGACGCCATGGCGGGGGATGACGCCGGTCAGGCGCGGCTTGATAAAATCACTCACCTGATCGGTAGCTCGATGGGCTGTCAGGTTTGCTCGATCTACCTGTTGCGCGATGAAGATACGCTTGAGCTTTGCGCGACAGAGGGTCTGAACAAGGACGCCGTTCACCAGACACGCATGAAGATGGGTGAAGGTCTGGTTGGTCGGGTGGCAAAGCAAAGGCGTGTGATCAATACGCCCGATGCCCCGCAGGCGCGCGGTTTCCGCTATATGCCAGAGACCGGCGAAGAGATTTACTCCAGCTTTCTGGGCGTTCCGATCCAGCGCCTTGGCGATACCCTTGGCGTGCTTGTCGTGCAGTCCAAGACTGCCCGCGAATTTAATATGGATGAGGTTTACGCCCTCGAAGTCGTCGCCATGGTTCTGGCCGAAATGACAGAGCTTGGCGCGTTCGTGGGCGAGGGGGCTGCCATGTCTGCGCGCCACAGCCAGCCTGTGCTTTTGCGCGGAACGGTTGCGCAAGAAGGCGTCGCCGAAGGGCACATCTGGCTGCACGACCCGCGTGTTGTTGTATCCAATCCTATCGCTGATGATCCAGAACGCGAGGCGCAGCGCCTGACTGACGCGGTAGATGCCCTGCGTTTAAGCGTGGATCAAATGCTGACCATGTCACGGGGCGACAAGGACCAGCAGGAAGTGATCGAAACATATCGCATGTTCGCCAACTCCAAGAGCTGGATGAAGCGGATGCTGGCTGACATCACTCAGGGGCTCTCTGCCGAGGCGTCGGTCGAGAAAGAGCAATCACTGGCGCGGTCACGGATCGGGCAATCCAGTGACAGCTATATGCGAGAGCGTTTGAGCGATCTGGACGATCTTTCCAACAGGCTGTTGCGCATTTTGACGGGGCAGGGTTCGGACACTGGCGCCGAGATGCCCCCCGATCCGATCCTTGTCGCGCGCAACATAGGCCCGGCCGAATTGCTTGAATACGGACGCAGCCTGCGCGGTATCGTGCTGGAACAAGGCTCCGTCGGGAGCCATGCCGCGATCGTCGCGCGTGCGCTGGCGATTCCGTTGATCGTGCATGCCGGACGCATCACCAACGAGGCGCTGAATGGCGATCACGTGATGGTGGACGGTGAGCAGGGCGTGGTGCATTTGCGGCCGGACGATAGCGTCGCCTCTGCCTTTCGGGACAAGATCGCGATGCAGGCCGCTGCGCAAGAACGCTACGCCTCTATCCGTGACAAACCGGCAGAAACCAAGTGCGGCAATATCATCGGTTTGCATATGAACGCGGGCCTGATGGCGGATCTTCCTTCTTTGGACAGTTCCGGCGCCGAAGGCGTGGGGTTATTCCGGACCGAGCTTCAATTCCTGGTGCGCAACCAGATGCCGCGCCGGTCGGATTTGAGCGTGCAGTATAAGCGCGTGCTGGATGCCGCGCATGGCAAGCGGGTTGTGTTCCGCACACTGGATATCGGGTCGGACAAAGTGCTGCCCTACATGAAGCCAAACGATGAGCCGAACCCGGCTTTGGGCTGGCGCGCGATCCGTGTCGGACTGGACAAGCCTGGTATAATGCGGATGCAGTTGCAGGCGTTGATGCGCGCCGCCGATGGGGGGCCGTTGACGGTGATGTTCCCTTTTGTCGCCCAATTCGAGGAATATCGCGCCGCGCGCGCAGAGGTCGACAAGACGCTCGCGCGGGAAGAAAAACTGGGGCACAAGCTGCCATCTTCCATTGAAATCGGCGCCATGCTGGAGACCCCCAGCCTCGCCTTCGCGCCTGACAAGTTTTTCGAGGAGGTCGGCTTCCTGTCGATCGGGGGCAACGACCTGAAGCAGTTTTTCTTTGCTGCCGACCGAGAGAACGAGCGGGTGCGCAAGCGCTATGATACGCTTAACGTCAGCTTCCTCACGTTCCTTGAGGGCATTGTGAAACGCTGCGCAGCGACCGGCACACCATTGTCGTTTTGCGGCGAGGATGCGGGCCGTCCAGTTGAGGCACTATGCTTTGCGGCAATCGGAATGCGGACGCTTTCCATGCGGCCTGCCTCTATCGGGCCGGTAAAAAGCCTGCTGCGACGCTGCGACCTAGGAGAGGTGCGTGAAGTGATTGAACAGGCGCGCGCACGCGGCGATATGTCGGTGCGCACTGCTGTGATGGAATATCTGCGCGCGCAATACTGACGAAGGGCTTTCGAAGTGTGCATTTGCGCGCTAAAGGTGGCGACCCGTGTTGCGGCTGACTTTGCGGGCATACGCCCTAGATAACGGTTCAGACCGCCAACCCCAGTGTGAGACAGTCCAGTGCAAACACCATACTATCTGATCGACAAAACCAACCTGTTAGCCAATCTTGAGAAAATCGCGTGGCTACGCGAGGCATCGGGCGCGAAATCCCTGTTGGCGTTGAAGTGTTTTGCCACGTGGTCGGTGTTTGATCTAATGGCGCAGTATATGGATGGCTCTACATCGTCATCGCTCTACGAAGTGCGGTTGGGCCATGAGAAATTCGCAGGCGAAGCACATGCCTATTCGGTCGCCTATGCAGATCACGAGATTGACGAAGTGCTGGCGTGCTCCAATAAGATCATCTTCAATTCCATCGGTCAGCTCAGCAAATTCGAAGAGGCGTCTAGCGGTCACATCCGCGGTCTGCGCGTCAACCCCGGCGTATCCACATCCGAGTTCGATCTGGCAGATCCCGCGCGCCCTTTCAGCCGTCTGGGCGAACACGACCCAGAAACGATTGCCGCAGTTGCGGATAAGATCAGCGGTTTGATGTTCCACAACAACTGCGAAAACGACGATTTCGCCCGCTTTGATGAGATGCTGACACTGATTGAGCGGCGTTTTGGCGCGATCATCCAGCAGATGGACTGGATCAGTCTGGGCGGTGGCATCCACTTTACTGGCGATGATTATCCTCTTGATAAGCTGGCCGGGCGCCTGAAGGCCTTTGCGCAACGATTTGACGTGCAGGTCTATCTGGAACCCGGCGAGGCTGCGATCACGGGCGCTGCGACGTTGGAAGTGACCGTGCTGGACACCATGTTCAACGGCAAGAACCTTGCGATCGTCGACAGCTCCATCGAGGCGCATATGCTGGATTTGCTGATCTACCGCGAGCCCGCAAAGGTGGCACCGGACGCAGGAAACCACGAATGGATGATCTGCGGTAAGTCATGCCTTGCTGGCGATATCTTTGGCGAATTCCGCTTTAACGCGCCGCTGAAAGCCGGTGACCGGCTGTCCTTTCAGGACGCCGCAGGCTATACAATGGTCAAGAAAAACTGGTTCAACGGCGTGAAGATGCCAAGCATTGCCATCCGCGAACTGGATGGCTCAACACGATTGGTCCGCGAATTCGGCTATGAAGATTTCGTGGCTGCCCTGTCCTGAACCCCCGATCAACTCTGAACACCAAACAAACGAGGTCTCTTGGATACATGAAACGCAATGTTCTTATCATTGGCGCTGGTGGCGTCGCTCAGGTTGTCGCGCATAAATGCGCACAAAATAATGACGTGTTGGGCGATCTGCATATCGCAAGCCGGACAGTCTCCAAATGCGAAGCAATCATTCAAAGCGTTCATGACAAGGCAGCGATGAAACAAGAGGGCGTGTTCGAGGCCCATGAAGTAGATGGCATGGACACGGATGCGGTTGTCGCGTTGATCAATAAGATCGGCGTGCAGATTGTGATCAACGTAGGCTCGCCTTTCGTGAACATGACCGTGCTTGAGGCCTGTATCCAGACTGGTGCTGCCTACATCGACACGGCAATCCACGAAGACCCGACCAAGATTTGCGAAACGCCGCCGTGGTACGGAAATTACGAATGGAAACGCCGCGAAGCCTGTGCCGAGGCTGGTGTGACTGCGATCCTTGGTGCCGGTTTCGATCCTGGCATGGTTAACGCCTTTGCGCGCTTTGCCGTGGACGAGTTTATGGACGAGGTCACGTCGATCGACATCGTGGACATCAACGCCGGTAATCACGGTAAGTATTTTTCGACGAACTTCGATCCGGAGATCAATTTTCGTGAGTTCACGGGCACTGTCTACAGCTGGCAGGAAGGCGCATGGCAAGAGAACAAGATGTTCGAGGTTGGCCGCGAATGGGACCTGCCCGTCGTGGGTAAGCAAAAGGCCTATATGTCCGGCCATGATGAGGTTCACTCGCTTGCGGCCAACTATCCGCAGGCAGATATCCGGTTCTGGATGGGCTTCGGCGATCACTACATCAACGTCTTTACCGTGCTGCAAAACCTTGGCCTGCTGTCAGAGCAGCCGGTAACGACAGCCGAAGGGCTTGAGGTTGTGCCGCTGAAGCTGGTGAAGGCGGTATTGCCTGACCCATCCAGCCTTGCGCCGAATTACACTGGTAAGACCTGCATCGGTGATCTGGTCAAAGGTGTCAAAGACGGCAAAGAAGTCGAAGTGTTCGTGTACAATGTCGCCGACCACAAAGACGCCTATAACGAAGTCGGCAGTCAGGGCATTTCCTACACCGCTGGTGTGCCGCCAGTGGCTGTTGCGATGCTGATCGCACAGGGCTACTATGACCATGGCAAGATGATGAACGTCGAAGAGCTGGACCCGAAGCCGCTGTTTACGCTGCTGGACACCATCGGTCTGCCGACCCGCGTAAAAGACGAAAACGGCGACCGCGCTTGGGATCAAGCGTAAGCTTTCGTAACAGGCGGTAAGAATCGGAGGCCCCTCTTGTCATGGCAGGGGGGACCTCCTACTCCTTAGGCTCGGGAGCTTGTTCTCGTGCTTTAGGATATGGCGCAGCGACGATGACCACTGGCTCTCCTTCCCAACTGACCGGCTATCTGGCCGCATGGACGATTGTGTTTGTCTGGTCCTTCTGGCTGATCGTCAGTCGGGTGGCAGCGGATAGCGGTCTTACGATTTATGATCTGGCTGCGATGCGCTACGGGCTTGCGTCGTTTGTGGCAGTGCCTTTGTGCATTTATTACAAGCCTTGGCGCGGAATGAAGCTGACGCAAATTGCGGTGGTCTCGTTCATCCTCGGACCAATGTATATTCTTAGCGTCTTTTCAGGCTTTCTGTTTGCCCCCGCCGCACATGGGGGCATCTTTATGAACGGGGTGCTGCCGCTGGTGGGCATCTTGATCGGTCTTTTGTTGTTTCGCGCGTCGCCGTCCCCCCGACAGCTTTTTGGCGCTGCGTTGATCCTTGTCTCGGCCATTGTGCTGGCGTGGGACGGTACGGTCACACGCGGCGAACTTGCCTGGATCGGGGACCTGCTGTTTATCGTAGGCGCGGTCTTTTTCTCCTTCTACGTCATTTTGTCCGAGCGTTGGCAACTGGGCGCGATGCAGATTATCTTTTGCGGGACGGTGGTGAACGCTGCGTTGTATATGCCTGTGTATGCCATGTGGTTGCCCTCAGGTCTGGCGGACGCGCCAACCGGTCCACTGCTTCTGCAAGCTGTCTATCAGGGTTTTGTGCCAAATCTTATGGGGCTTTTGTTCATTGCCCATGCGTCGCGCACCATCGGCAATGGTAACACCTCCTCAATCCTTGCGGCAGTGCCGGGCGGCGGTGGTATTCTGGGCGCTCTCATTTTGGGAGAGAGCCTAAGCGCGATCAGTATCGCAGCACTTGTTTTGCTGACAGTGGGCCTGTTGATCAGCGTGCGCCGTCGCGCAACGGTCTTACCGCCATAGGGCAGGAGGGAGCAGCAGGCTGACCTGCCGCCCTCGCTATCAGATTTCAAGGATCGTGCTGCCTGTGGTCTTGCGTGCTTCCAATGCCTCATGGGCCTTTGCAACATCGCGTAGGGCAAAGCGTTGGCCGATATTGATCTTTACGTCGCCAGACAGCACCTTTTCGCCCAAATGCTTTGCCATCGCCTGACAGGTGGCGTGATCGCTGATATGGGTGAACAGGGTCGGCCTCGTGATCTTCAGCGATCCTTTTTTGCCCAATATTCCCACATCAAACGGTGGCACCGGACCAGAGGCATTCCCGAAAGACATCATCATTCCCAACGGCTTGAGCGAATCCAGCGACCCCTCGAATGTGTCTTTGCCCACGGCATCCATGACCACATCAACGCCTTTGCCATCTGTGAGGCTGCGCACCTGTGCCACCCAATCTTGCGTGTTGTAGTTGATGCAGTGACTGGCCCCGTGATCCAGCGCAAGCTGACATTTCTCATCCGTGCCAGCCGTGCCGATCAGGGTGATCCCTTCAGAGCGGGCCCACTGACAGGCCAGCAGGCCAACGCCACCTGCTGCCGCATGGAACAATACGGTGTCCCCCGCCTTCAGCGGTGATGTCCGGTGGAAAAGGTATTCAACGGTCATGCCCTTGAGCATCATCGCGGCACCTTCCTCAAAAGATATGCCGTCGGGCAGGGGGCAAACTTGTGCTGCGGGCATGACCCGCGCTTCGGCGTAGGCACCCGGTGGCTGAGACGCATAGGCCGCGCGGTCACCTACCTTAAGATGCGTGACGCCTTCGCCAACAGCTTCAATCAGACCGGCGGCTTCCATACCCATCGCATGGGGCAGCTCCATCGGGTAGAGGCCTGTGCGTTGGTATACATCAATGAAGTTCAGGCCGACGGCCTTGTGGGCGATGCGCACCTCGCCTTTGCCGGGCTCCCCGACTTCTTTGTCGACCAGTTTGAACTGTTCTGGTCCGCCATGAGCTTCGATGATCGCTGTAAGTGCCATTTCTTGTTTCTCCTGATTTTCCACAAGCATGGCTATAACATTTAAAGGATGTCCAATAGATAGTTGCGGATCGGACTATCTGGTGAGCGTCTTATAGACATTACCCGTTCCCATTGAGATAGTGCTGACAATCGGATGCTTCCGCGCATCGTCAGGATCAGGAAAGCTGCAATGAAACTTCGCTGCCTTGGCCGGAACGGCCCTCTTGTTCATCCAGTTGGCATCGGGGCGATGTCGTTCTCCAACTTTTACGGCCCCACCAATGAGACCGAAAGCCATGCGATCCTTGACGCTGCCAGAGAAGTGGGCGTGTCTCATATCGACACGGCAAGCGTCTATGGCATGGGCACGTCGGAGACCGTGATCGGCAATTACCTAAGGTCCCATCCACAGGCCAAAGAGCATTTCAAAATTGCGACAAAGGGCGGCATTGCCCGCAACCCCGATGGTCCGGGCAACATTTTCGATAACTCGGCTTCGCATCTACGGACAGAACTGGAAGCTAGCCTCAAGAGACTGGGTGTCGAAGCGGTTGATCTTTATTATGTGCATCGCCGCGATGCCTCTGTCCCGATTGAAGAGGTGGCCCGAACGCTTGGGGGTCTGGTGAAAGAGGGCAAGGCAAAGGCCATAGGTTTTTCCGAAATTGCGCCAACGTCGCTGCGCCGAGCGCATGCGGTTCATCCTGTCGCGGCCGTCCAATCAGAGTATTCTCTATCGACCCGCCTGCCTGAATTGGGGCTGATCCAGACCTGTGCCGAATTGGGCGTGGCCATGGTGGCATTCTCTCCTGTTGGGCGTTCGTTCCTTACTGATACACCTCTCAGTTATGCCGCTGCACAGGAACTGCCGTTCCTGGCAAACAACCCCCGCTTTATGGAGCCAAATTTCAGCGCCAATATTGCCGCGGTTGCACCTTTCAAGGAATTTGCCAATCAGATCGGGATGTCTGCGGCTGGTCTGGCGATTGCATGGACATTGGCGCAAGGCGATCACGTGATCCCGATCCCGGGCACACGTTCTACGGTGCATTTTGCACAACTTTTAGAGGGTGCGACACGTGATCTGAGCTTGGACGAACTCGCGATGATCGAAAAAATTCTGCCGGTTGGATGGTCGCATGGGGACCGATATTCCGCAGTGCAATGGAATGGCCCAGAAAAGTACTGCTAAAAGATGGTACGCCCGACAATGCGGTGAGGCTGGTTATCCATACTCATCAGAAGATCACTGGTGCGACAGCGGCCAGTTAGCCTGCATGCTGTCGGGGCGGTTGGCGGTGAGCCGTTACTTTAACGAACCGCGCGTGATGACACGCGCGGTTCGGGTTTTGTAGGGCAGTGCAAAGCATTCGGCACTACGTTTCTGTTTGATTGCGGCGGAACAGCTTTGCGTAGGCCTTGGGGCGGAACGTGTAGCTTAGTTGAGACCAGAGCGTAGGGCTCATTTCATCTGTGACCACGCCCAGTGGGCCGTCACATGGACCGGGTACATAATGGGTGCCGAATGCCCAGTCCCACAGACCAAAGATCGTTGCGAAGTTGCGTCCATAGGCGATCTCGTCCGCTGAGTGGTGCCAGCGGTGCATGGCTGGCGAGACGAAAAGGATGTTCCACTTGCCGTAGGTCCAAGGCAAATCAGCGTGAATGAAGAAACCATAGTAGTGGCGTACGAGCGAGTTGGCGACAACTGCGTAGGGCGGCAAGCCAAGGAGCAGAAGCGCGCTGGAATCGATAGCAAAGGTCGTAAAACGGTTGATGGGGTGGAAACGCTCCAGCGACAGCCAAGTCATCTCTGTATCAGAATGATGCACCGCATGTGACGGCCACAGAAAAGAATTATGTTCGAACCGGTGCCGCCAATATCCAACAAAATCACCTACTACGATGGCGATAACAACGACGGCCACAACGGGCCAGCCGCTCCAGTCCTCCGGGGAATACAAAACCAGCCCGGTAGAGTGCCAGAAGTCTGAGAGGAATGTTGCGGCAAACACAATGAGCGGTACGGTAAAAACAAGGTTAAACACCATGATTTGGATGTTTAGACCAGTCTCTGGAAGAGCGCGGCGAATGTCTCGGAACAGGGCTTTGCGCTTTACCAAGTAGCCCAAGCACAGGAAGAAAATGGCTGGGGTCAGAATTCCCAAGCCCGCAGTGAGCACCGCATCCCAAGATTTAGTCAGAAATAATGTCAGCCAGTCCATCGTTGCTACCTATCATTTTCATTTACCCTTAGGGCTGTTTGCAATCTAAATACGACATAATTCTGGTCGTGCGCGGAAATAATTGCGGCGATGGAAACAATGTGGCCTGCGCGCATGTGCGTGAAATTTTTCAATGACGTAGCGAAACCGAGAATAAGGAATGGTTGTCCCGCTTCCAGCGCGAGCGCCTCGAGAGGTTCATGCTACTGGGAAACGGACCGGTTATGCTCTTGGGCGCTTTCGCCCAGTCGCAAACCTCCAATTGAGACTCATAGCTTGAGTTGCAGCAGTGCTTTTTGCCCCAAAGTTTCAACCGAGGGCAAACATCCATCGCTCCCGTAATCTGCTTTTCTGGTTTACCTCAGACACAACCAATAGCTTGCGTGGCATGATGACTTAATCTGGTCAGCACATCTTGAGGGGACCCGTCAGGGCCGCCGGATATTCAGGGTTTACTGGGCACCGGATCGGCGACTTTCCGGATGCGGCCATCGCCATTCTCACAGGTTAGAATTCAGCGGTGAGTGTGCACCATACCAAGCAGCTAGAGCAAAAGATGCCGACGATTGAGGCGCAGCAAAAGCGACAGTACAAAATGAAATGTCTAAACTTTCAAATCGGCAGAACTAGACGATCCGTTGAGTCATTGAAAAATATGTGGGCGAGTAGGGAGGCGAACTCCTGTATGTATTGAAATCATTGAATAAAATGCAAAAAATAATGCGGTTGGCGAGCGCTTAATTTCAAAGGCTTGGAAGTGCTGATGTTAATGAAACAGGTGCAAATCGCACTATTCAGTCTACTAAAGGCTGGCACGATCTGTCCCCTTGCCGACTATTTGAACTAACTTTTAAGATCGGCGTAAACTGAAATCACGCTCCAGAAACCTCCGAGTATTCCAGTCGTTTTTGGGAGGCGATGCGGTGGTGCTGTTTGGGCCCGATTGTTGTCCTCGGCTGCTATCTCTTGCCTTGTACGATCTTGACGATGCGCCTCAAGCGCCGCTGCGAATTTAAACCTGTCTGAAAAACTGCCTCTTTGCTTTACTTCTGTCTCCTGTCGTCATCGTGGATAAACCCTAACACGCTGTCCGGTTTTGCCAGATCACGGCACATTACTGCACCGCAACGACGAGATCGATAGTGTCTGGCAATGGTCGCCTCAAGGCCGGTTCCGAGGCCGTAAAAAAGATCACACAGCAGCCGGCCTCCTGGAACAGGGCGTAGCTAGCGGATCAATCCTTGGTCGAAATTATCGATCTGGAATTTTGCAATTTTCAATTGAAAATCTAACGATTGCTCGGTTTTTCTTGACTTAAGGTAAGTTTCGTGAGGTCTATTGATCTGTAATAATTACGGGTGTGGTCTGCCTGCCACTTTATTCGAACCGCACCTGCTGCCTCGATTTTTATCAGTATAGTTCGGCATGTTTTTCGCTGAATGCGCTTTTTTGATTATACTGCCTTCAACCGTCAGCCTGAGACGTGGTTGAAGCTTCGCACATATTGGATACTTCTGCATGAAAGATTTTATTTTTGGTGAGCAGCTCTCGGGTAGTGCGAACGAACCTGCTGGTAAAAAGAAATCAAGCTTTCTGAGGGCCGTTTCCCCTCGTGCCATCCTTTCAAAACCGCGCAAGGGGCCGCGGGCGGCGAAGATGGACGTGGAAATGCTGGAGCCGCGGATATTGCTGTCAGCTGATCCGATCGTCTCGATGGCGGGGTTTGCGCAGATTGCTCTAGATATCGATGGCGGCAACCTTGAGATCGAAAAGATCAGAGCTGACATGTCCACCGTGACAGAAACGCATACGCTTGCTGATGTCAGCACGATCACGATTGATGGTACAGCTGGGAATGATGAGCTCATTCTGGGTGATTTCATCTTTCCTCCAGTTACTTTCAATGGCGGCGATGGGATTGATACGGTTATCAATTCTGGTACAGGCGTCCTGAATACCTGGATCATCGACGGAGCAACTGCAGCGCTTGATGGTGAAGTCAGCTTGCGTGATGTTGAGAGCTTTCAGGCCAGCGCAGGCGATCTGGTCGAGTTGGGCAGCGGTGTCACCTCGCTTGGTGGATTGGCTGCTGGGACGGCGAACAACATAGCTTCGATTAGCGGCCCTGATCTGGCGCTAACGCTGGCGCAGATCACTGATGCGGTTGGTGACGGTTTTGATACCTTTGCCGATGTGCTCGCAGGGCTGTCCGGTGCTGCCGAATTTGCGCAGTCTTTACCTTTTATCGGGGGAAGCACACTGATTGGACAGGCCGGTGTCACCCTTGGGCAGGCCATTGATTTCTACGAGATGATTGACGCGACACGTGCGGAAATTATCGCCGCCCTTCCGACCGGTGACAGCAGTGCTGCGGTTTTTGAGTCGGCGCTGAACGCAGTTAATTTTGCAGCAGGTGAGGTCGGGCCGTCGGTAAAGAGTCCGCTGAAGCTGACAGAACAAATTTCTGCCGGTCAATTCAGTGTTGATGTTGCGCTTACGTTGACAGACGGCACGGTCATTAACGAGGCTCTGGTCGTCGATGTCCTGCCGACAATTCTGACGCCTTCTCCTGCGGTAACAGCCGCTTCGGCCCTTGAGCAGATCGTGAATGGTATTGCCGCTGAGCTGGCGACGAACGCCACCCTTGCGGAGCTTGGGGATCGGATTTTTGTCAGCGAGATCGATGACAGGATCGCATTCCAGATCAAAGCGGATGACGTGCAATCCTTGAGCGTCACAACAGGCACGTTTGATGCCGTTGCCTCGGCGCTTGGCTTTAGCGCCACGCCAGAGCAAATTCTGCGCGACGCGATTGAGCAACGTCTGGTCGGGCTTGGTGCGTTGAACCTTGATCTGTCCGAGGTGTCTTTTGGTCTCACGGGGACCAATGAAGTTATTTTTGATTTCGAGCTGTCAGGGGCGCGGCAAACAGGACTGGCGATTGATCTCGGCGCGAAAGCCGATGCAGTCGGGCTTGAGCTGGACGCGCAGGCCGAAGCGCGTCTGGGCGTCGGTGCCGTCGTAAATGCCTCACTGACGGTTGGCGTCTCGGGTGTTAGCGGTGAAATCAATAGCTTGGGCGCGGGATTTGTGGCTGATCTGGACCTCGATACCCGAGCGCAGGTTGGCGTTCTGGAAGGGGTCATCACCGGGAGTCTGGATGCGGCCGCAGGCGTGAACGCGACCGGTGCCGCTTCCTTTACAGGGGTCACAGGTGGCTCGAGCCTAGCCGCTGCGCTCACGTTGTCGACGACCGGTGCCAGCTACAACTTTAACTCTGATGTGTTCTCTTTGGGTGGGAATGCGAACCTTGATGGCAGCTTAACGCTCGCTGCGGGTGGTGGCTTGGCCAGCTTGGGGCAGATGACCCTTGAGTTCTCGAAGACAGATTTGTTCGACGGCGAAGGTGCAGAGGTCACTCTGGGCGGCAATGTTGCGGACTTCCTTGATTTCAATGATTTTTCTGCTGATGATCTGATTTCGATGTTGGCTGATTTCATCGTCTGGATGGAAGACGCGACCGATAGCTCTTTGTTGTCCGACATTAATCTTCCCTTTGTCTCCGGAGGTTTAGATGACATCGCTGATCTGGGCGGCATGCTGTCCGATCTCATCTTGTACGATCGTGGCGCGGATGGCGTCAAAGATGCATCGGACAAGCTGGTCACCGATCTGAATGATGCTTTGGGGCAGGCAGGTCTGGCCGAATTCATCGAATTCCGCGGTGTCGGAACAGCACTTGAGCTAAAAGTCGTCGATACGACTGTGGCCTCTGTCCAGTTCGACAATACGCTGGGCGGTCTTGTCGATACGGCGCTGATCACTGCCGGAGCCGGCGGCTCTTGGACTGTGGCCGATCTAAGCGGCCAGCTTGGTGCGGCTTTGGCTGCAAGCGTGACTGTGAATTTCAATACGACCCGCGCAAGCCTGCAACGTGACATGGAAGTGACCCTTGAGGCGCTGCAGAACAACATTGGCCTAGGCGACGATACGGCAGGTTTGCTGAACCGCTTTAACGGCGCGAATTTCAGCTCTGCGCAGGGCTTCTTTGATATTCTCGAGGATCGCGGCATCCTGCCGGGCGGCTTTAGTTATGACACCACAGAGGACCAGCTCATATTTGATCTGGCCCTGTCGAGCAGCCTGTTTGCGACAGAGCTTGAAACCGACTTTGATCTCAATCTGGGCGAGCTGGCAAGCGTCAGCAGCGACAGCCGCATTGTCCTGACAGGGCAGGGCGATTTGCAGATTGGTTTCGGGATTGACCTGACCACTGATTTCACGCCGGGCCCGGTCACGATCGACCCAGTCACGGGTGACCCGATCCCGGGCGTCCCTGCGGGGAGCGTGCCCTCTGACACGGGCGATATGGATCCGCAGACCTTGTTGAGCGCGCTGAAAGTGCAGCCGAAATCTGAAGAGGCGGTCACGGGAACAAGAGTGCCTACAGGCATTGCGACACTGAACTTTACGGTTATGAACACCACAGCCGGTACAAGCACGCAAGTGCAGTTGGCCAATCAGGATCTTCAAGTGAGCGCCGCAACTATTGCGGGTTTGATCAACGCCGATCTGTCTGCCGGTGCGACCGGTATCACGGCGGCGGTGGATGGCACCGGCACACTCGTGTTCTCTGCGGGCGCAGGTGTTGGCATTCAATTGAACGTCGGAGATAGCGATCCTGCGATTGCGGTTTTGGGCATCAATGATGGGCAAGCTGGTACAGAAACTCTCAAAGCGGCGCGCACGGTTGCCAAGGGCGTCGGTGTGTTTGCCAATGATGTGACTCTGACGCTGAATATCGACGGTACGGCCTATGATGTGGTGGTCCCTGCCAGTTCAACGTTGTCTGTTGATGGCGGCAGCACTCAGGCTTTGAACCGTAATATTATTGATCTGGTCGCCGATTTGAACACGGCCATCTCCGAGGCGCGCGGGCCTGATTGGACAGCATTGAATGGCACCACGTCGGACCTGTCCGAAGTAATCGAGGCCGATTATCAGGGCAACCTGCTGGTGCTGACGGTGAAATCCGGCAACCCGTTGGGTGCGAATGATTTTACCGTTGTAAACAGCGTGCCTGAACTGGGCTTTGAAGCGGGTGCATCAAACACCGATGACATATTAATCCGTTTAGATGATGGCACGGTCTTTACTGTTGATCTGACAAATGCAGTCAATCTGGGCAATGTGCTCGCCGCGATCGAGGCCGCCGATAGCGCGGGCAACCTGCAGGCGATTGTCACCCCGGATGACGAACTGACGGCAGAGGACGAATCCGGCAAAAGCATTCAGATCAGCTATAACAATGGAGGCGTTCTGCTCCGTTCGGTCGAGGCGACAAATGGCTCAACCGCAGCATCCGATCTGGGGATCGTTGGAACAGATACGGCCGTAACTATCGCGGGTTCAACCCCTGAGACGCCGGATGGGGTGATCACGGGTACCGACATTGGTGGCGTGCAACTGGCGGACCGTCTGTTCCTGCGCAGTGACGACCTGTCCGATGTGGGCAGCTTTACCTTTGAGGCCGAAGCAGGACGGTTGATCAGCGATCTTGCGGTATATGGCGCTGGTAATGTAGTGTACTCCGAAACCTTTGATTTGACAGAGTATATCGGAACCAGCATCCGCCTGACAGGTGTCGGTAACCTGACAGCAGGCACCTATACCATAGACAGCAGTGTTGGTATTGATGCGACAGGCAACGGAGATACCGATTTCGTCGGTGTGCGGTTGAACGCTATCGTGGGCGACGCAGGGCAGGGCGGCGGGCAAGGCGTGCTTGAGACCGGCGTTGAGGCCGAGGCAAGCCTTGGGTTCATCGGTGTCAACCTGACAGGTACAGCGAATTTTGCAGCGACCGCCACATTTGGGTTCAACACATCAGTGGGCGCGCCTGCCGGTGATGACATTCTGACGCTTGGTGAGATCATCGAGACATTCGGCAATGGCGACAGCCCGCTGGACCTTTTGGCCTTGCCCCAAATCACTTTTGCCAAGGGGACAGGCGGCGATCCGGACGCGACCAGCTATGGTGGCGCTGATCTTGAACTGTCGTTGCAAGGTGGTTCCGCCGGATTTGACGCATTGTCGAGCGCGATTTTGGGCGGGAATACCTCCGTCAGCTTTGGCGTCGACGTTCTGGCCATTGGCGACCCGTTTCTGGGGATGCGATTTGATACATATGGCGGCCTGAACGTTACAGGGCCTGACAGCTTTAGTGTCGGGCAGGACCTAAGCGATGTCCTCGCTGTTGGTGCTGACCTGCGGTTCACGAACGCGGATGGCACGATCTTCGATGCAACAATCGCGACGCTTTCCAACGGGCCCACAACCACGGTCACGCTTGAAAACCTGCGCGAGATCAGCCCCGGTGCGCCTGTCACCACCTTGCAAACAGCGGTCATTGAGAACGTGGTGCTGCGCCCCTCTGTCTCTGTCGATCTGCCTGATGTATCGGCCATACTGGGCGACGGGATCAGTAACTTCGGCCTGAATGAAATTCTTGACGCGCTGATCCTTGTCGCAGATTTCCTTGCCGATTTCGAAAGCTTCGAGTTCCTTGATCAAGACATTCCTGTCCTTGATCAATCCATCCGCGATGTCTTGGCCATGGCCGATGATCTGCGCGATTATATCAATGCGCTGCGCGATGATCCTGCAGGATCGTTGCAATTCCTCGAAGACGCGTTGAATGACGCGATTGGTCTGTCCTCGGCGACATTGAGCGAAGCGTTTGAGCTTGCTACCGGAACTACGAATAACGCGCTTGAAGCCTTCAGCATCGGCTTTGAAGACAACGGCGATCAGGAAATGCTGACCTTCAGCCTTAATCTGGGCACCGCCTTTAGCGAAACCATGAATGTGGGTTTTGCCGATCTTGGCTTTGGCGACATTTTTGACGATCTGGGCATCGGTGGGATCGTTGATTTCTCCGGCTCGGCGGGTCTGAGGGCAGAGGGCGGTGTCTTTATGACGCTGGCCTTCGGCATTGACCTTGATACCATTCTTGATCCGTCCTCTTCGGTGGCGGATTCCGTCTATTTGCTGGATGAAACAGCGCTTGAAGCGACACTGAGTGTCGGCGGTGAAGACCTTGCCTTTAACGCCTCGCTGGGGCCGCTTGCCTTGGCGATCCAGAACAGTGACACCGAGACGGCGCGCGTGGAGATCAATGCTGGTGCTGCGGTTTCATGGGCAGATGCCGGACTGGAGGCCATCGCGCTGGCGGACATCCAGCTGGGCAGTGTTTTCGACATTGGTGGTAACCAGAACGGCGCATATGGCACCGTCGAAGGTGTACTGCCACTGTTTTTCCCGAATGATGCCAACTATATCGGAGCAATCCGTGTAGGTGACGCCATCACAGAGAATTCCTCAGGCACCGCGCTCACCACTTCGCAGGGCAACCTTGCCAACATTGCATCGCTTGTTGTCGCGACAAATGACGCATCGCTGGATGCGGCGATCACCGGCGGCAATGTTGTCATCGATATCAGCGAGCTTGTTTCCTACCTTGAGACTTTCGATTTCTCGCGCCTGTCGATCTTTGACAACATCCGGCTCGCCGTTGACGGCTTTGACGGGTTCCTCGGGCTGCTGGGCGACAATCTATTTGGCACATTGGCAGAATTGAATCTGCCACTTGTTGGGTCATCCTTTGCCGATGCATCTGATTTTATCGGTGATTTCCGTGATAACTTTATCGGTGACTTCCGCAATGCTGTGGACGCGATCGAGGATGCAGCTGCTGACTTTACCGATGCCGACCTCAACGTGATCTCAAACCTGTTGTTCGATCTGCTTGGGCCAGATGGCTTGGATTTGTTGCTTGCGATTGACGGGGCTGACCTGACCGAACAAACGGCGGGCGACTATATCGCGCTGGACGGAGAAGCCCTGCGTCAGGTCTTGTTTGAAGGTGCAGACATTAGCGCTGCCGACATATTCTGGGACTTCACCCTCGGGGCAGAGCTGTTACCCGACGATCTCAGCAACATCGACCTTGGGTTTGATATCGGCATTCCCGGTCTTGGTCTGCGTTCCGAGGCGGAGATGGACCTGAGCATTGATTGGGCGCTCAATCTTGGCTTTGGCCTTTCGACCAAGGAAGGCTTCTACCTTGATGTGGGTAATGAGATCGACGAAAATGGCGACGAGATCAAGGAACTGCAATTCACCGCAACGGCAACGCCGAGGGGCTCTATCAGCGGCGAGCTGGGCTTTCTGGGTCTAAACGCCGAGACGTCCTCGGGGCGTGATATTGACGGCGACGGCTTGGACGAGACGACCGAATTGACCGCTGTAGTCTCGCTTGATGTGACCGACGATGTTGAAAGCGGTGGGGGCGATGACCGGAACCGCTTGGGTCTCGCTGAATTTGGCGAGATTGGTCTGAATTTCGGGATTGATGTAACCGCGGCGGCCGTTCTGGACGCGACGCTTGGCATATCGCCGAGCTTGTTGGGCGGTAACAGTGCTTCTGGCTTCCCTTCGATCATGGCTGATTTCGACTTCTTGTGGGAATTTGAAAATACGTTTGTTTTGATCGGGAGCGGTGAGTCAGACGATCTTGGCGCGTCGCTTGCGGACGGCATGAAATATCTTGCCTTCAACAATGTGCAGTTGGATTTGGGTGAATATATCACTGAAGTTCTTGGTCCTATTGTTGAAAAAGTGGCTGAGGTGACAGAGCCATTGCAGCCACTGATTGATGTTCTGACGGCTCCAATCCCGCTGATTGATGTGTTCGGCGTGAACCTGACGATGCTGGATATCGCCGCCACTGCGGGCAAGGTCGATCCCGGCATGATCAAGGCGATTGCCGAAGTGATCACGCTGGTCAACACCGTGGCCGAGCTTGCGGAAAGCAACATCAATCTGGTTATCCCGATTGGTGATTTTGTCATATTCGACAATCTTGATGGCAGCAGTGAAGGCAGCAATCCGTTTGGTGACGGGTTCTCGGGGAATGATGTCTATCAGCAGCGCAAAGCCAGTGGCACGCTGCAAACCAGTGATGTGAACAGCGAAATCGATACTGCAGCGGCCAACGGCAACAATGCCGACAAAAAAGGTGCGCGGACCATGAAGGGTCTCTTGCAGGCCAATGGCGCGTTTGCCTTCCCGATCCTGTCCGATCCAAGCCAGATATTCGGTCTGCTGATGGGCGATGAGGCCACACTTGTGACCTATGATCTGGCGCCTCTCGTTGCCGATTTCGAAAAGAGCTTCTTCTTCTCGATCTTTGGCCCGTTGGGGGTCTCGCTGAACCTCGGGATTGAATTTGTCGCTGACTTTGCCTTTGGCTATGACACGACGGGTATTTCAAGCTTTGTAGACGGTGATTTCCGCAACCCGCTGTTGTTGCTGGACGGACTATATGTGTCTGACCGTGAAAACGCCGATGGCACTGGTGCCGACGTCCCAGAATTGACGTTCCTTGGTGGCATTACGGCGGCTGCCGAGTTGAACCTCGGTGTGGCGCGGGCGGGTGTGGCCGGTGGTCTGTTCATCGAAATTCTGTTTGATCTGTTTGACCCTGACAACGATGGCAAGGTGCGGATCAACGAATTGGTATCGAACTTCGTGAACCAGACGCGCGCGCCGGATGATGCGGATAAATTACTTGCGCCGCTTGCGATCTTTGACGTAACGGGCGAGATTTTTGCGCGCTTGTTTGCCTTCCTAAAGATTGATCTATTTTTGTTCGAGATCGACAAAGAATGGGATCTGGTTGATCCGTTCACGATTGCCGAATTCGAGATTGATTTCTTCCGCCCTCCAATCGTGGCCTCTGAGGCTGCCAATGGCGATCTGATCATCAACACCGGTCAATTTGCGCCGCAGCGTTTGCTGGGCAATCCGACGGACTTTGGTGAAACCGTCACGGTGCGCAAGGGTACGGATGCGGGTGCCTTTATCAACGTCGATGTCTTTACGACCCCGAATGGCTTTGGTGAAGACAGCCCAACAAGTGGCGCGGCATTTACCTATCAAGTTCGCAAGGGCCAGACGATTGTTATCGATGGCGGCAACGGCAATGATAACATTACGCTGGAAGGCTGGAATGGGAACGAAGTCCACTTTGACATTCGTGGTGGTGCAGGGAACGACCTGATCCAGTTCACCAATAATCAAACACCGACTGTGGTGTCGTCCAGATTCAACCTGCTTGACGGTGGCGCAGGCAGCGACACGATCATCGGGTCCAGCGGCAACGATCTTGTGATCGGTGGTTCGGGTGATGACGACGTATTTGGCGGTGCGGGCGATGACCTTGTGTTGGGTGATCAGGCCAATCTGCTAGAGACCGTGGTGTCTTCCAAAGCGACAGCGACGGACGGGCGAGATACTGTTTCTGGCGGCGAAGGTGACGATATTGTCATCGGAGCGGGCAATAGCGATACACTTGACGGCGGGTCCGGCAACGATTTGCTTCTGGGTGATGGCGGGACTTTGAGCTTTGCCAGCACAGGTATGAAAATTCTGAGCAACCTCAATGCGTTGCACAATGGCGGCGTTACAGATGTTGACGGTGGTGGTGCCGCTGACAATATCACTGGCGGCGCGGGCCACGACGTGATTTTCGGCTCTGATGGCGACGATATGGTCAGCGGTAATGCGGGCAAAGACATGATCTTTGGCGGCAGCGGCTTTGATACGATTTCGGGCGGTGAGGGCAACAATCTGATCTTCGGCGACAGCGGGCGGATTATGTCGTCCTTGCTAGTTGCGGCGTCGGATGACTTTGTCGCAAACCTCTTGGCGTTGACGGACGCGAGCAATGTTAATGTTCTGCTGGAGCGTTTGGCCATTGGGGCAGACGGCGCGGGTGATGTGATCACTTCGGGCGGCTCGAAAGACATTATTATCGCAGGTATGGGCAATGATGATGTGACGGCAGGGGCCGGTGATGATCTGGTTCTGGGCGGCGGCGGCAGCGACCATCTGCGCGGTGGTGCGGGCATGGACGATCTTCGGGGTGGCGGTCAGGCTGACCGGCTTGAAGGTGGAGAAAATAATGACATCCTTTATGGCGGCACGGGTGCCGACACGGTCGAGGGCGGTGGCGGCGACGATTTGATCACAGCCACCAAAGGCTCGGATGATCTGAACGGCGGACAGGGTAGCGATACCTATCGCGTGAACTTTTCTGGTGGGACTACAGACAGCCGGATTACTATTGTAGATGCCGGCGAATCCGGTGATGTGGACCTTCTTGAGGTCAACGGCACGGACCGTGCCGACCGCTTCCTTGTGCGCTCGGATGCGTCCGGTACGAACGCGTTTATCGCGGGTTTGAATGGTGAATTCTACGTCGAGCGGGTCAACTATGGTGCCACGCTTGAGCGTTTGATCGTAAACGGTCACGGTGGAGACGACATTTTTGCGGCCGATGACACCGCAGCGGAGATGACGCTCAATGGTGGCGCCGGCGCTGACCAGTTCCAGATTGGCCAATTGTTCCGCACCGCACGCAATGTGAACGCCGAGAATGGCGGAATCGATACGGGCATTGATGCTGACGATTTCTTCTTGTCGATCGAGACGACGCGCGGCTGGCTGTCGAACGGGATCAGTTTCCCGATGACTGTGAATGGCGGCATCGGGGACGATACCTTTGTTGTCTATCACAACCTTGCCGCCTTGCAGCTTAATGGCGAAAGCGGCGATGATCTTTTCGAAGTACGCGCCTTTGCCCTGATCGGCTCTTCCGAGCCGCAGCGCGAGCGGACGGATCTGACTGGCGGTGCCGGTGCAGACACGGTGCGGTATGCCGTGAATGCGCCGCTCAACATCAATGGCGGTGACGGCTATGATACGCTGGTTGTGATCGGCACGGAATTCGGTGATGATTTTGTCATCACGGACGAGGGCGTGTTTGGCGCAGGTTTGAACGTGAGCTTCGTAAACATCGAAAGCCTGCGGGTTGACGGGGGTGAGGGGGACGACCGGTTCTTCCTGCAATCCACCAAGAGTACAGTGTTCACCGAATTGTTCGGCGGCTTGGGCAGCGATACCTTCAGTGCCAGCGGACCAACACCGCCTGTGGTCTCCAATGATCTGCGGGGCCATTCCGGCATCATCACCCACGACATGACTTCTTCGGATGCGCGCTATGACGGTCAGAAGGTCTTTGGCGTTTCGGCAAATGTGGCGGACAATGATCAGGCCTTTGCCGTGATCACCCAAACTCAGGGTAGCACAATCATTGACGAAGGCGAAGCCCTTGGCGATGTCTACTCTGTTGTTCTGACACGGGCGCCAACGCGCGATGTGCAGGTCATTGTGGGCGCGCCTTTGCCTTCACCCGATGGTCGCGATCAAAGCAAATATGCCTTCCGCGTTGAAAGCACAGCCAGTGGCGCAAGTGTCAAAGCGGATGGATCTGCAGTCACGCTGACGTTTACGGCGGCGAATTGGGCTATTGCGCAAAATGTGTCGGTTATTGCCGACGGTATCCGTCAAGAGACCCCCGGCAGCCTGTTCACTCGCGGCGATCTCGATGGTCAAAGCAACCTTCCGGTGTCGTTCAACTATGATGATGACGCCTATGAAGACCAGACTAACGGCGTTGTAACGCATCTGTTCAAATCGGGCGTTGATGTTGTGGTGGATGCCAATGCGACGATCGAGGCGACAGTTACATCGATGGTTGTTCTGAAAACCGCTTTGCAGGGACAGACACCCGATGATCTGCTGGGCCGCAGTCTGACGATCTCGTCCGGGCCTGGATTTGGGCAAAGCCGTTTCATCACGGGCGCTGTAGATTTTGGCGCGACGATGCAGCTTGAATTTGACAGCGCTTGGGACGCGGATGATCTGCCTGCTACATTGCAGTCCGGTTTTGTCCTGCGCGTCTCGGATGCTATAACCGGCCTCGTCGATAATGTGACCGAGATGAAAGCCGAAGAAATTTTCGACGACCGATCCACTCTTACTGCGACAACGGCCTCTGGTGCTTCGCTACAATTTGGCGCGGACGACAGCATGATCGGGCGCAAGCTCAAGATCGTGGGTGGCACGGGCGCTGGCCAAGAGCTTTTGATTGTCGGCAACACCGCGACCGAACTGACGTTGAACGGCATCTGGGGCGTTAATCCTGCGGCAGATACCGTCTTCAGCATCGGCTTGTATGACGGGCTGCAAACCCGCAGCGTTGAAGTGACGATCAATGACAACGACACGCCGGGCCTGATTGTTGATCAGAACATCGCGCTTGACGGCGCAGGCAATGTAATCGCGGATGACGACACGCTAACTGCTGTGATTGAAGGATCAGACGGCGATCAAGAGGGTGAGCGCGACGTGCTGCGCCTGCGTCTGAACCAACCTGTGGTGGGGGGCAATACGATGACCCTTTCGCTGGATTATGACACCTCACAGATCAGTCTGGTGGCTGTCGGCGCGGCCGAGGGTGCCGCAGCGGTCACATCCATTGATTTCACCTCTGCAAATGCCTTGGGCGGTGTCTTGCTCGAAGTGCGCGCGGTGAATGACGTTGCGCGCGAAGGTGCGCATTCAGAGCAGATCCGCTTTGGTTTTGCCCCTGATTTTGCTGAGGTGACCGAGGATAGCACCTCGTTGGCCCTCGATATTCCAGCCAGTGCACCGGTTACCTCGTTCAGTTTGACGCAGGTGCCCGAAGCGATCACCGCATTTACCGTTGATAACGTCGCCCAGATTGAAGGGCGGGACTATGTTGTCGTGGAAGGCTCTGGCGTCATCATGTTTATCGATGCCGCGGGTCAGCCATCAGAGAGGTCCGGCAAGATTGCTGTTTCCTATACTTTCGAACTTCCTACCTTTGACAAAGCCTTTGCCCAAAGCGTTCTGGTGACGATCTCGGATGATGACGCGCCAACGCTGCTGCTGCGTGAAACCGGGGGATCGACAGATGTGATTGAGGGCGGCCCAGGCGATACCTATGAGCTGGTCTTGACGGGTCAGCCAAGTGCTGCAGTGACCGTTGATCTTACAGAGTTGGTCACAAAATCCACCCTCACAGGCGGAATCCGCCATGATCTGGTACAGCTCCAGATCACGGGTATTACGCAGGGCAGCGATACCATTGCGCTCACCGAAGTGGCGGCGCTGGATGCCAGCGGGAACCAGCAATTCGATTCAGGTGGCAATCTGGTAACAAAAGTGATGGCTACCTTTGCACCTGACAAATGGGACGTACCCATGGTCATTTCGGTGGCTGCGGTTGACGATGCCGTTGTGGACGGCGGGGATACCAAAGTGTTTGCACCTGGTCCTGCCACGCTGGCTGGCATCCTTGGACCTGTTTATATCGACGGTGCAGGCGGCAGCGGATCGCTGGACGGTTTGGCCGAGCCTGTGCGCCTGCCGGGTGAACTGAATGCCAAGCCGCGCATTGGCACGGCACTGGCAATCGACAATTCGGCAAGTAACACGCAAATCACCGTGAGCCGTACGGATCTGACGGGAATTGTGCTGGATGATCTGCGCTTGCGCGTCTCTGTTGATGACACCGCCGAGCCTTTCCCGCTGGCCACTGATGCGGAAATCGGCGCGCTTGTTGGCAAAACCATTGAGATCGTCTCGGCCCAGAATGCAGAGTCCGTGACAGACCAGTTCCGCCTGATCATCGACGCGCAGATTGACACCAAAGGGACGGCCGATCTGGCCGATGACGAAGTCGTCTTTACGCTGAATGCGCCCTACGAGCTTGCTACAGATGAAAACGGCACTGTAATTGAGGCGTTGACGGGTGATGTGGGCTATGCCCTGACGTCCGAAAGCCTCAATTTCTTTGTTGAAGAAGTCGCATCGGTTGATGTGATGTTTGTGAATGATGATGACAGCCCGGCAGACAGCAGCGGTGTTCTGACCGCCAACCGTTTGTTTGGACTAAACATGGGGCCAAACACCGTGATCGGTGAGCGTGAGCGCGCAGGCGGTATCACGTTCGGCAACCTTGAAGTGATCGATATCACGCTTGGTGCGGGCTACAATGACTTTGAAATCAAGGGGACGCCAACCCGTGATGATGGCGGACGGGTCTGGACCATCATCCGCACCGGCGACGAAATTGCTGATCCGAACCAGCCGGGCGTGCGTGTGGGCGATACCGTCACGGCCGATATCCACAAAGAAGAGCGTCTCTTGGCTGCCGGCGTGTCCGCTGTGCTGGAAAACGCGCAGGACGCAGCAGATTTCCGGACCACTCTTACCCTTGATGGCAGCTTTGCCGTTGATGAATATCTGGGCCAGAAAGTTCGCATTCTGGATGCAGACGGGCTGCAATTGGCTGAGCGCTGGATCCTTGGAAATGACGCAAATACGCTGAATATTGATAGCCCGATCGATGCCTTCGGCATAGATGCCACGTGGCAGATTATTGATCCAGCGGATGGAAATCTCTCGGTTGATTTGCAGGGTGGCGATGACAGTTTTGACGCTCAAGGCTCCTCAATGGATGTGGTTGTCTTCGGTGGCGCTGGCAAGGATACAATCCTGACCGGCAGTGGTGCGGATATTGTTCTGGGCGATGTTGGCCGTGTGGATTATCGCGGGATTCCCAATGCAAACGGAGTAAGCGCGGTTGTCACCCGTCTTGGTCAGACGCCGGATGTGATCGGCGGCCTTGCCGTGAGGCCGTTTGGCTTTGGCGTGTTGAACACCAACCAGACATTACCGCTGCCCGATCTGGCAAGCGGTCTGCAGGGTGATCCGCTGTCGAGTGGTGATACCGGTCTGATCGGTCTTTATGTTGACGTAAACAACGGAACCGGCTTCCTGCAAGAGCCGCGCCTGATCGAGGGGAACACCCTTAACGGCATGACCATCTCGCCTGACTTCTCAACCGCGCCTGACGAGACATCGGGTCTGCGAATCTCGACTCTCCCTGAAGACCAGACTGATATGGTGCAATGGGGTGCCGGGCTTGTGATTGCGATTGCGGATGCAGGCGGTGACGATGATGTGATCTCGACCGGTGCGGGCGACGATATAATCATGGGCGGTGAGGCGGACGATGATATCACAGCAGGCGTCGATGATGCTGGAGTGCTGAGCGATGATGACGTCGTATTCGGTGATCTGGGTCGGGTGACCTTTGACTTTGGCGCATCCCCCAATTTGAATCCTGTCATCGGTGAGACAGTGGATACCTTCGTCTCGCGAGTAAACTCGGTTGAATTGTCGATCGGCGGTAACGATACGCTGCGCGGCAACGCAGGCAGGGACATGCTTATCGGTGGCGTAGGCAACGACACTGTATTTGGTGATGCCGATGGGGCAGGAGCCGAAGCGCGCGATGGCGCTGATCTGATCTTTGGCGACGCTGGCTATGCCCATCTGTTGCACGGTGTGTTGCAGTTTGCAGAAACATACCGGACCAACGGTGCCGCGGATGCGCTCTTTGGCAATGCTGCCGGTGATTTGATCTTTGGTGGTCTGGGCGGTGACATCATCCGTGGTGATGCTGCGGTGGTTGATCTGGGCGCGGTAGACGGCGATGACGTGATCCTTGGTGATCATGGCCGGATTGATATGACGCTCGATGACAGTATGGCACCGAGCACGTCGATCCTGTCGCAAGTGACAAGTGCAGGTGATTTTGTTGGCGGTGCTGATACGATTGCGGCCGATGCGGGCGCTGACATTGTGATTGGTGGCTTCGGCGGTGATACGATTGACGGCGATGACGTTCAGGGCAACGCAGGTGCCACGGATGGAAATGATCTGCTGATCGGTGACAACGGTTTGATCCTGTTCGAGACCTCGACCGGCACCTCACGCCTGTCGGAAATCAGAAGCACGGACGTGAGCTCTGCCACAGGTGGCGACGACCTTATGCGTGGCCGCGCTGGTGCGGACCGGATGATTGGCGGCGTTGGCGCCGACACGATCTATGGCGATGCGGGCAGCACAGACATCGGTGCAGGTGATGGCCTGATCGACGGTGATGACGTCATCCTCGGCGATAATGGCCTGATGCTTTGGGGAACGGAGACAACGCCGGACTTCACCACGCTTGATCTGGTTGCGAGCGCGCAGGACGGTCTTGGGGGCGCAGATATCATTTCGGGCAATGCAGGGACCGATTTTATCTTCGGTGGCTACGGTGCTGATGAGCTGTCGGGTAACAGCGACACGAACGAAGACGCAGAGTTGGACACAGCGGACGTCATTCTGGGTGATAATGGCGAAATCCTTTTAACGACTGGCCAGTTCGCACAAATCCGCGCCACAGATGCAACAGACAGCTTCTCCTCCAATGATACGCTTACGGGCGCTTCGGGTGGCGATATCCTGATCGGCGGTCTGGGACAGGATGTGATCCGCGGCGATCACATGACCGGACTTCGCAGCATACATGACGGCAATGATTTGATCCTCGGGGATAACGGTCAATTGGTCTGGGATGCGGATGGTGATCTGTCCGATCTCGATGTGCTAACCAGTCAAGCTCAGGAAGGCGTTGAAGAGAATAATCGTCAGGGCGATAATGACCTGATTACTGGCGATCGCGGGGCTGATCTGATCATTGCGGGCTACGGCAGTGACACGGTGCATGGCAATGACGCAGGCAATCTTGATGCCGCTGTTGATGGCGATGATGTCGTGCTGGGTGACAATGGTGAAATCCGCATGGATGACGGCCTGTTTATCCAAATTCGGACGACCGACGCGATAGAGCGCTTTGCCGCAACTACGGGGGCTGCTGACTTCGTTACCGGTGCGTCGGGCACCGATATTATTCTTGGTGGCTTGGGCGATGATACGCTACACGGCGATCACATTGGCGGCCTGACAAGTACGCATGATCAAAAAGACATCGTGCTGGGAGATAATGGCGAAGTTATCTTTGACGATGTCTATGCCGGTACGGCGCTTGCCGCGCAGGGGGCAGCCCCAAGCGGAGTTGATCTGACAACACTGGATGTGATCCGCACAATGGATACGCAGCAAGGCGGCGATGATCTGATAACCACTTCACTTGGGGACGACCTTGTTCTGGGTGGCTTTGGCAATGACCGTATTGCAGCGGGTGCGCAAAACGACATCGTGTTGGGAGACTTTGGCCGGATTGAGCTGCTGGACAATGTCGTTCGCCATGTGACGATCACCGACAATACCCAAGGCGGCTCTGACACAATCTTTGGTGACGCAGACGAGGATGTGCTGATTGGCGGCGCGGGTGCGGACGTAATTGATGGCGATACGCACCGAGATTTGATCTTTGGCGACAATGTCACCCTTGATCGCATTGCAGATGCGCTGTTTGACGATGTGACAGACCCACGCTTTGTGCAACTCAGCGGCACGCAGCTTTACGGTGATGGTATTGGTACGGGGGACGAGGGCGCTGCTCTTGTTGACCGGACTGCGATGGCCAGAACCGAAGATGCCGCGGTATGGGAAAACTTCGAAATTGACTTGCTGGACCACAACACTGCGGTCGAAGGCAATGCCCAAAACCGCTTCGGTTCGGACTATATCGCGGGTGGCGGTGATGATGATGTGATCTTTGCCCAGCTTGGTGATGATACCGTTCAAGGCGATGGCTCTGTTGACGGTTTGGACCAGGATGACGCGGGCGTGTTTGCGATGCGCGACGCGAGCGGGGCCTTGATCATGCGCGCCTCTTTCGAGCTGAGCACGGGTGTAAAATCAGCAGAAGACGGCGACGACTATATTGAAGGCAACGGCGGCAACGACCTGATCTTTGGTAACCTCGGGCAGGACGATATCCTTGGTGATAACTCCGACCTCTACAGCCTTGATACGCTGGACGAACGGACCCCGACGGGAGCCGATATCCTGTTTGGTGGTGCGGGCACGCGAATTGCGCGCAACCACTATGTCGAAGACCTTGGCGCATTGGACGCCGGTACGGCAGATATTACCATTGAAGAGCGTCACGCCCGCGATGCGGATATGATCCTTGGCGACAATGGCCGTATTCTCCGTGTGGTTGAAGGCACGGACGCGGCCAACAGCAGCTATGTGTCGTTCAACTATGACGCACTGGACGATAATGCAGACGAGCATTACGCAGCCCACGCCCGTGGCGATGAACGGATCGTGGTGCGTGCGGCTGAAATGATCGACTATACGCTTGGAGGTGCCGACGTAGACGCGGTCTCTGCTGCGGGCGATCTGGGGCAGGGGGATGAAATCCACGGCGAAAGCGGTGACGACTCCCTTTACGGACTGGTCGGCGACGATACGCTTTATGGTGACAGTGAAGACGACGACATCATCGGCGGTTACGGCCATGACTGGATGTCTGGCGGTACCGGGCAGGACGGCGTGATCGGCGGCGATGGTCGGATATGGACGTCGAAGAATACTACAGACGCGGGTCTGGCCGAAACGCTTTACGGTATTGGAACAGTCGCTACGAATGAGCTGATCGCGACCAATGGTGACATCCATCAGGCTGTGATCCATCTGGACAACGCGCTGAAAAAGACAGTCGATCTGACGCCGTTCTCGTCGGATGATCTGGCTGATCCGATTGCTTATGTCGCGGACAGCTCTACCGGTGACAATGATATCATCTTTGGCGGTTTGGGATCGGATTCGCTGCACGGTGGATATGGCTCGGATGCTATTTCGGGTGCCGAGGCAATGCCGGGCAACGTGAGCTATACTTTGGACGGGGTGACCTATGACTTCATCTTGTTGCCATTCAGCTATGACAATCCCGGCAATCCGGGAAATATCCTTAACTGGGGTGGCGCGGATGGTCGTCTGACCGAATTTGCCGCCTATGACGAGAACAGCCCGCGGCCCTTGATCTTTGTTGATCCGACCAACGGCTATGTATTTGCTGATCCGGCGACGAATGCGAACGCTGTGCCCTTCTTGCTCAACTTTGATGCGGGCGATGGCACAGGCACCGATACCACCGACCAGGTTGACGGTCTGGCTAGCGATGGTGATGACCGCATCTTTGGCGATCTGGGCAATGACTGGCTGGTTGGCGGGACAGGTCGTGACCATGTCTTTGGTGGCTTTGGCGATGACATGTTGGACATCGACGATGATCGTTCGACGAATGACGGCATCAACGATGCGCCTGACCCATTTGACAGCTATGCCGATATCGCCTTTGGCGGCGGCGGGCGTGACATCCTTCTTGCTAATACTGGTGGCGACCGGATGATCGACTGGAATGGCGAATTCAACAGCTACCTCGTGCCATTCTCTCCATTCGGTGCAGGAACGATTATCCGCGCCGGTAATCCGTCGATTGTAGCGTTCCTCTACGATCTATCCGAGGCGGACGGCGCCGATCCGACCCGTATTGCCGACGGAGGAGACGCCGCACGCAATGGCGAGCCGTTTGGCGAAATTGGCCTTGTCAAACAGCAAGATCCGCATGCAGGCGATCAGCGTGGTGCGCCTGATGATCCTCAGCCCGGTAATTCGAACGGGGCCAAAGACACCCGTGCGGCAGGCAATACAACGCTGGGCACTAGTACGACTGGCGGAGGCGGTACCGACAGTGGTAACGGCAACGGAAACAACGGAAAAGGCAACAATGGGAAGGGTGGGTCAAACGCTGATCCTGCCGCAACCGCTGCGCCTTTGCAGGCCGACACCAGCGTTACCATGCTGTCGGTTCAATCTGTTGAAAGCCAGATCGTCTCGGCCTTGTCGCCGTTGGGCGATACCACGCAGATTGGTGGCTTTGACCCTGCTCAACCGCTCTTCCCTGTGATGTCGGTGCAAGATGCTGCAAATATTGCGCCAGCGACCAACACAAATGAGGTGTTGGTTTATGATGCACGGGTAGATGGTATGCTGACCCCTGACGAAGTCTTGCTTCTGGATGCGGCTGATACTGCACCGGTTCTGGCGGTGAAAGGAAAAGGCAAGGCTAAGGGCAAGGGAAAGTCCTTTAAGTGGGCCGCCCAGTAATATTTGCGCAGCAGGGTAAATTCCCTGCTGCCTAGTCTTGGACCGACAATATGAAATAGATGATTTTTCTTGTGCTTTAGCAGCGGCTGAGCCATGCTGTTTTGCATATAATCCATAAATATCAATGAGAAAGAACTTCAGATGACGAATAAGAAAACCGCTGCAAAAGACGCTGACGCATCGACCACCACAGCCGAAGTCGGCGCTCCTGCGGCACCGGTTGTGAACTGGGATGATAGCCAAATGCAGACCACTTATGCGAACGTGGTAAATGCCTCCTCAACGCGTGAGGAAGTGACGCTTTTGTTCGGATCTAACCAGACATGGAACCCTGCTGCGGGTAAAGAATTTGATGTGCGGCTGGAAGAGCGGATTATTCTCAATCCGCATGCCGCAAAGCGACTGTTTGTTTTGATGGGCGCTGTTCTGTCTCAATATGAAAGTCGCTTTGGCGAGATCAAGCTCGACGGGTTGGCCGCTGCTGCGGCTGCGGGTGGGCAAAAAGCCAAGGGCGGAGACGCCTGAGCGGCTGATCCTTTCACAATCCGCCGCCTTGCGGGGAGTAGATTATGAGTAGGCCCCCACCTGACCGGTCCGGCGCGTCGGAAACCCCGAAGGCCCAGGACGACACTGTTTCGATTCTGGACAAGGCTCTGTGGTCACGATTTTCTGACGATCTTGATCTGGATGATTTTGCGCGGGTCTGGCTTGCGCTTGCCGTGCGAACGCTTGGGCCGTGTGCGGCTGGCGCGGTCGTGGTGATGATGCCGCACGGTCTTGTGCCTATCGCTCTGTGGCCGCAGGGGGGCAGTCCGGGCCACACCATCATGAACACGGTCGAAGCTGCTCTTGAAGAGGAGCGGGGCGTTGTGCGGTCGGGGACATGTTTGGCTCTGCCGTTGATCGTTGATCAAGAGGTACATGGCGCGATCTGTCTGGAATTCCAGACGAAACCAGATGACCCTACTGCGGTGCTTCATGCCATGCGCTGGGCGAGCGGTTGGCTCATAGCGGCGCTGCGCCGTGATCTGGCATTTTCCGAAGATCGCGATCGCGCAAAAGCATCCTTGGTTCTCGACACGATTGGCGCGGTGCTAGAGGCGAACTCGTCGCGGTCGGCCATGTTGGCTGCCTGCAACCTTCTGGCGCGTGAGTTGGACTGCGCATATGTTGCGATCGGACGCGCGACACAGAGACGGCGGATGAAAGTCACAGCCTTGTCCGATGTCTCGGAGCGCCCGCGCGAGACCACCCATGCACAAGCTATCGCTTTGGCGATGTCTGAGGCATTTTACCAAGAAGGCTCAGTGCTTTATCCGCCGCGAGACTCTCAGGATTTCATGGTGGCGCAACATCATGCCGCCTTGCTGCGTGAGGCAGGCATGGGCGAGCTTTTGTCAGTCGCCCTTTTTTCTGGCGCGAACGGGAAAGCCATTGGTGCTTTGCAGCTTGCAAAGCCAGCAGGTGAGAGTTTCTCGGAGCAAGACTTAATGGTTGCCGAGGGCGTTGGCGCGGCACTGGGTGCTTTGATAGACGAACGTGAACAAGGTGAACGTGGCGTGCTGCGTGTGCTGTGGCAAAGCGGCCGTCAGGCCCTAGGCCGCTTGTTGGGAGCAGGCTATTTGGGCCGCAAACTGGCAGTGTTGACGCTTGCTGGATTGATTGCGTTTTTCTGGTATGCCAAAGCGGATTTTCGCGTTGTGGCACAGTCGGAAATTCAGGGCGAAATCGTGCGGATGATTGTCGCGCCGTTCGACGGGCATATCGCTGAACAATTCGTCCGTGCCGGTGACATCGTGCAAGAAGGCGAGCCGCTGCTGGGCCTTGACCAGCGTGATCTGCAGATCGAATTGACCCGTTGGCTCACAGATGTGGGCCGGTATGAGGGGGAGTATGACCAAGCGCTTGCAGAGCGTTCAGCCGCAACTGCGCGCATCGCATCGGCCAATATCGAGCAGGCCCGCGCAAAGGCGGAACTGACGCAGCGCCAATTGGATCGTGCTGTTTTGCGCGCGCCTTTTGATGCGGTCGTGATTGAGGGCGATCACAGCCAGTCTCTCGGAGCGGCAGTGCGTTTGGGGCAACAACTCTTCCGTCTGGCTCCGCTGGACAGTTACCGTGTCGCGCTGGAGGTTGAGGAACGCGACCTCGATCAAGTGCGGATCGGCCAGACCGGTTCGCTTGTTCTTGCGCCCTTGCCAGACCAGAAATTCGAATTCAAGCTCACCCAGATTACACCGAGGATGAATGCCGAAGGCGGGCGTAACTTTGCCATTGTAGAGGCGCAGCTGACCGAAACTTCAGGCGATTTGCGGCCCGGAATGCGCGGCATCGGTAAAGTCCAGGTTGAAGAGCGGTTGTTGATCGATGTCTGGACACGGCCGATCATAGATTGGGCACGACTGGCCATTTGGCGCTGGACGGGCTGAGAGGATGGCCGCCGGATTTGAAAGCCCGATATGGTACCGCGCAGCACATCTACGCCCGTGGCTTGCTCCGCGCACCGAGATTACGCGACAGGTGTTTCGTGGTGTTGAATGGTTCGTTATGCGCGATCCCCTGTCAGGCAAATTTTGTAGATTGTCGGACAGCACGCATTGGGTCGTGGCCCAGATGGACGGCAAGCGCACCATTGGTGAAATCTGGGACATCACCTGTACGGAGCTGGGTGAGACTGCGCCCACGCAAGATGAAATGCTCAGCACGATTGCGCAGCTCAGCTCGATTGATCTGCTGGTAACAGATGGAATGCCCGACAATGACCGGCTGGTTGAGCGGGCGTTAAAAAAGGAAGGCAAAGGGCTGGTTGCGCGATTTATGAACCCGCTGGCGCTGCGGTTTCCACTGATGGATCCGGACCGGTTACTAACGGAATGCTGGCCGCTCGCGCGACCGTTTTTTACGATCTGGGGCGGGCTATTATATCTGCTGCTTCTCGGCGCTGGTGCTGTGACGGCGGTACAGCATTGGGACGCGTTGACCGAAAACCTGATCGACCGTGTGCTGGCCACAAATTCGCTCATCGCGCTGGTCATGGTCTATCCGGTGGTCAAACTCCTGCATGAGCTGGGCCATGGGTTTGCGCTAAAGAAATTTGGCGGCGAAGTGCGCGAAGTTGGCCTGATGTTTCTTGTGTTTATCCCCGTGCCCTACGTTGACGCGTCTGCGGCTTCTGGATTTCCGGACAAACGCGCACGGATTCTGGTTAGTGCGGCGGGCATCATGGTTGAGCTGGGGCTGGCTGCGGGCGCAATGCTGCTGTGGGTCGAGCTGGAGCCGGGACTGTGGCGGGCGGTTGCATTTAATACGATGGTCATCGGCGGGATTTCAACGCTGCTTTTCAATGGTAACCCGCTCTTGCGCTTTGACGGGTACTTTGTGTTGGCGGACGCGATTGAAATCCCCAATCTTGGCAACCGGTCGAACCAATATCTGGGTTATCTGATCCAGCGTTATGCCTTTGGCATTGCCGATGCGCGGTCTCCAGTGCGGGCGCGCGGCGAAAAAGGATGGTTCTTTTTCTATTCTATCGCAGCGTTTTGCTATCGGATCGTGATAACGGTGACGATAATCTCCATTGTGGCTGTGCGTTTTTTCATAGTCGGCATCGCGCTGGCGATCTGGTCTTTGACGTTGATGTTTATTGTGCCGATGCTCAAACACTTGAAGTTTGTTGTGGTTGGAGATCGGCTGCGGGGGCGGCGGGGCAGGGCGTTTGCGGTCAGTGGGATTGTGATTTGTGCACTTGTGCTGTCACTGGGGGTGATCCGGGTCCCGTACCGGACGATGGCCGAAGGCGTGGTGCATTCCACTCGTGACGAGACGGTTTATGCTGAGGCCGAAGGCATGATCGAGCAGGTCGTCAGTGCCTCTGGCGATCATGTCGCGCAGGGTGCAGTTATCCTGAAACTTTCCGATCCCTATGCGGATGCTAGTCTGCGTGCCGCCGAGGCGGAGTTCCGTAAATATAGCTACCGGTACGAACAAGCCCTAAGCGAGAGTGCCTATGATATGCAGCTGTGGAAGGCGCAGTCCGTGCGCGCAGAGCAGGAGCTGAACATCCTGCAAAGCCTTGCTGTTGCGCGGGATGTCGTGTCGCACCGGGCAGGAGAGCTTGTTTTGCCGAATGCCGGTGATCTTGAAGGGCGTTTTTTGCGGCGGGGTGATGTTATCGGCCATGTGGTTGATCCGGCCTCCATCGTCGTGCGCGTAGCGGTGTCCCAAGACAAGGCCGACCTTGTCAGGGCCCGCACGCTGGGTGTTGAAATGCGTCCTGCGGATGCGCCTGAAAACCGGTTTGAGGCGCGTGTTGCCAGAGAAGTGCCTGCAATCGGATATGAACTGGCCTCGCTCGCTTTGACGACCGAGGGAGGGGGGCAGTTCTCGCTTGATCCTGTCGCAAACGGTGCAGCGGTGGCGCTGCAACCGGTGATGCAGTTTGATCTGGAACCGGTAGCGGCACCACCCAGTTTAGTGTTAGGCATGCGCGTCCATGTGCGTTTTGACCACGGGGCAGAGCCGTTGGTTCAGCGCGGATGGCGCCGGTTGCGGCAACTTTTCTTGCGACGTTTCAATGTTTGATCAGGTTTCCCCCTCGCCAACCAAGGCGCAAGCCGTTGCAGGACTTAGCCTTTTTCGGCAAATGGTACCTGCACAAGGGGCCGAGCAGCCGCTGGACTGGCGCTTTACGTTGAAGTGGGTGATAGCACAGGGGACCCAGCCGGTTGTCGCTGTTGCCACACGTCGGCGCATGATGTGGCTTGCGCGTGGCATCGCCCGTCAGGCACGCAAGCTCAGCCATCTTGAGGACGACGTCCTATTGGCCCGCATCGAGACGGCAAGAGAGCGGGCAGATCTGCGCAAGCCGCTGTCTCGCCCTGCGCGGCACTTGCTGGCGCTTCTATGCGTCCTCACACAACGCAAGCTTGGCTTTATGCCGTTTCGCAGCCAGATCGCCGGTGTCTTGGTTCTGGTCTCGGGACGGCTCGCCGAGATGGAGACGGGATCGGGCAAGACGCTCACCGCCTCAGTCGCCGCTGTGATGATCGCCCTGATGGGCGAACGCGTCCATGTCATTACGGCCAATGACTACCTTGCCGCACGCGATGCTGAAACCTTGTTGCCTCTTGCTGAGGCTTTGGGCCTTCGGGTCGGGCTGATCACTGCTGATATCGAGCATCAGAACCGCGCCGCTGCCTACCGCTGCGCGATCACCTATGGATCCAATCAGGAGATGGCATTTGACTATCTGCGCGACCGCATCCGGCTGACCGGAGAAGTCGGGCCGCTGCGGCTGACCTTTGACATGATCAGTGCGCAGACCCCGCGTGGCGCGGGTATTTCGATGAATGGATTGCCTTTTGCGATCGTGGATGAGGCGGACTCTGTTTTGATCGATGAATGTCGCACGCCGCTTATCCTGTCGGCAACAGCTCAGCCTGATCCTGACTGGGCGGCAGCGGCGTGGCACTTGGCACAGTTGCTGGTCGAGGGGCGCGATTTTGTCGTGAACCGTTCTGGTAGGCAGATTGAGTTGACCGCCTCCGGCCGCCGTGCCCTGACCCGTGAGGCAGAAGAGATGGGGGGCATTTGGCGCAACACGGCGCGCCGCGAGAATGCCGCCACGCTTGCCCTGTCGGCGCGCTATCTTTTTGACCGCGATGAGCATTATTTGATCGAAGACGGCACAGTAAAGCTGATTGATGAATACACTGGTCGGGTCTCACCTGATCGGGCTCTGTCGGACGGTCTGCACCAATTGATTGAGCTCAAGGAAGATGTCGAGATCACGGGACGCCGAGAGGTGCTCGGACGCATGACCTATCAGAGGTTTTTCCGCCGATATCGCAGACTGGCGGGCATGACGGGGACGGCGCGCGAAGTTTCGGCCGAGTTACGCGCGGTCTATGGATTGTCTGTGGTGCCTGTCCCGCCCCCGCGGGCGTCGAGGCGCAAATATGGACGTGGACGTATTTTGCGCAACGAAGCGGTGAAGTGGGACAAGGTCGCCGCACGTGTGGCCAAGCTGCATGCAAAGGGGCGTCCTGTTTTGATTGCAACCCGTACGGTGCGGGCCAGTGCTGCGGTCTCTGCACGTCTGACGGAAGCAGGATTGCCGCATGAGTTGCTGAATGCCGCGCAATCTGGTCAGGAGGCCGAGATTATTGCCGCTGCCGGACAGCTTGGCGCGATCACTGTTGCGACCAATATGGCGGGGCGTGGCGTAGATATCGGTTTGGCGACACAGGTAAGGGCCTTGGGCGGGATGCACGTGCTCTTGACGGAACTACACGAAGCACGGCGCATCGACAGGCAGGTGATCGGACGCTGTGCACGGCAGGGCGATCCGGGTAGTTGCGAGGCATTCGTCAGTTGGGAGGACCCACTGATCAGCAGCTTTGGCCGCGCGCGCATATTGCGGTGGGTGCAGGGGGCAAAGGCGTTCCACCGCGCACAGGCGCGCGCAGAGCGGTTGCATGCACGCGCGCGCACGGACTTACTGCGGCATGATTTGCGCCGTGAAGAACAATTTGGATTTGCTGGGAGAGTAGAATGATCAGGGCATCGGCGCGAAACCTTACAGGTGTGGTTCTTGCGGCCACTGTCAGCCTGACGGCGATTGTGAACAGCGGTCAGGCAGAGGCACAGCAAGCGGGTACGGAGCCGTTGATAGATCTGGATTGTCTGATCGAGCCACGCTCGATCGCGGACCTTTCTGCAGCAACAGACGGCATTATTTCCGAGGTTTTGGTCAAACGGGGGGACCGTGTCAAAGTGGGGCAGGCTTTGGCGCAGCTTGATGACCGTCTTGAAACCCTCCAGATCGACCTTGCGCAAGCGCGGGCATCCTCTGACGTAAACTTGCGGGCGCAAATCTCGCGTTTGGAACTGCGTCAAACGGAATTTGATCGCGCTTTGCAGCTTGAGCAGCGCAATGTAGCGGCCGTCGCTCTGCGTCAAAGCGCGGAGATCGAACTGGCACTTGCCAAGCTGGCCGTAGAGGAAGCGGAGTTGGATCAGAAAGTTGCATTGATTGAGCTGGCGCAAGCGACGCAAGTGCGCGACCGGCGCGTTCTTCGCAGCCCCGTTGATGGCATTGTAATAGCGATCCTTGCTGCCAAGGGTGAATTTGCCAATGAGCAAACGCCTATTGTTACAGTGGCGGAAACGAACCCGTTGCATGTGGGTGTATTCGCACCGATCACAGCTTTCGGTCGGGTCTCTGTAGGGACCACGCGCCAAGTGCGCCAGGTCTTGCCATTTGACCGCAGCTTTGAGGCTGAGGTCACTGTTGTAGATAGTGTTTTTGATGCCGCAAGCAGCACCTTTTTTGTAAGACTCGAACTGCCAAATCCCAACGGCGATATCCCTGCAGGCACAAAATGCCGTGTTAAACTATAAACGGCTGGTGTAGCCACGAATTTGCAAACCCCATACAAGGGGAAGATGAAAATCTGTCGCACACCGCAGCTCCTGAATTTTGGGGATTGGGAAAGGATGTTTGAAATAGCCGTCACTCGCTGGATTGGGTGACTGGACGATACCATTCATCAAAGAAAAGCCATGCATATAGAGATCGATTTGAGCGTTCACTATGCCTGATGAGAGTAGCTTCATTGACGTGCAGCACCCTGTAAGAATAGCCGCTCTGAAACAATGACCCCCTAGAAACGACCGTGCCCGTGAAGGTCCCCTAATTGCCGTTCTTGTCGGTCAACAAAACTGGTAAGGCCGAGGTCGAAACGGTTGTCGCCTTCTGGGTCAAAAGCTGTGCTCCCGGATTGCCATAGACCCTATCGTTGATATCGATACGCGTATGCGGCTTTGGGGACCACATGCCTTTAGCACGTACGCTTTGGAGAGATGTGCATGCCTTTGGGTGCATTAGTATGGCCGATTTGAAAACTGGCCCCTGAATTCTTCGCAGAAATCATCAACCTTAACGGGAACATAGCTCCTTTCCGCTGAATCCATCCGGCGACCTTTTCAGCGTTTGCGCAAGTCTCGCACGGTAATTCGTGATCTTGGAATAGTTAAAATTCTCTTAAAGGCGTCTTGAATATGCAACCTGAAGGTGGTTTCACTTGACGAAATGTACATAAAATTCACCGCGAAATTGTCGCAAAGCTGTCTTAATGTCCGGCTATGCGAAAGATCAGTAAACCTATCCGAATGTGCTTTTTCGGAACGTTGTATGAGCATGTACTGGGTGTAACGACTGGCGATCATGCGTTCTTAGCGCGGTGGAACGTATAAATTAACGAATGGAGCAGTAAATGGAAAATACTTGGTACGCTATCGGTGAGAAGCCAGCAGGTTTGACAGAGGCCCAGATCCTCCATGTTGAAAGCGATCAGTCTGCAACTTACTCGGTTTCCGCGGCTATTGAGTTTGTCCATATTTGCCTGGATCTTGATCGGGTCGTCGCTGGTGATCGTGACGGAAATGATCTTGTTATTAAGCTGACCAACGGTGAAATAATCCGTCTGGAGGGCTATTTCCTGCAGGCTGGTGATTTGCCTCCGATTGATTTCGATGATTGTGCCGGTTTCCCGCTGGCGGCGCTGCTCGGTGGTTTGGGACTGTCTGCTTTAGCCCTTGGGGGCGCTTCTGGTGGTGGAGGGGGGGCTGATCCTATTCCTGCACCGACGGTTGAGGTTGCCGAGGAAAATCCGGACGGCACTGTTTCTGTTGTGGGCACCGCGGGTATTCGTTCGACTGTTACGGTCACATTTCCATCCGGTGAAACGGTCGTTGTGGTTGCCGATTTTGAAGGGAACTACGCTGCTACGTCGACTGAAACCCAGCCAGATGGCACAGTTACTGCAACACAGGTTTTGGAAGGTGGCACCCAGTCGAGCGGTCCCGGTGTGGACGATTTTGTTGATGGCCCACTACTGCCGCCGACCATTGATACTGTTTTGCCGGCCGGTGATGGTACTGTTACGGTCATTGGTATGGCTTCAGCGAATGCTGAGGTTACAGTTACCTTTCCAACAGGTGAGACCGTCATCGTTACTGCAGATGGGGCAGGTGAATATACAGCCACTTCTACAACTCCACAGCCGGTTGATGGTATTGTAACAGCTACCCAAATCGAAGAAGGCGGTACAGAAGCGAGCGGACCTGCAGAGGGATTGTATCAGGACGACGTTCCTCCGGTCGTCGATATTTCCAGCATTAATTCCACTACGATTGATGGTGATGTGGTCGTTTCGGGCACATCTGATGAGCCAAATGCACCCGTAGTTGTAACCTTGGTAGACGGTACATCTGTCGCTACGACAACAGATGCCAATGGCAATTACTCTGTGACTTTCGAAGGCCCGGTAGACGACCAAGATGTAACTGTTGTCGTGACTGATGAGAGCGGCAATGAAGGTACGGCAACAGGGGCGATCAACGACGTGACGCCGCCGGTGATCAGCATCGATACGGTGGACAGCACGGCAACGGACGGCACGGTTGTGATCTCCGGCAGCTCGACGGCGCCGAACGAGGTTGTGACGCTGACGCTGGCGGACGGCTCGACGGTCACGACGACCTCAGCGGCGGATGGCAGCTACAGCTTCACGCTGGCGGGTCCGGTGGACAACCAGGCGATCACCACGGATGTGTCCGACAACAACGGCAATGCCGCGGTGACGGCAACAGGGGCGATCAACGACGTGACGCCGCCGGTGATCAGCATTGATACGGTGGACAGCACGGCAACGGACGGCACGGTTGTGATCTCCGGCAGCTCGACGGCGCCGAACGAGGTTGTGACGCTGACGCTGGCGGACGGCTCGACGGTCACGACGACCTCAGCGGCGGACGGCAGCTACAGCTTCACGCTGGCGGGTCCGGTGGACAACCAGGCGATCACCACGGATGTGTCCGACAACAACGGCAATGCCGCGGTGACGGCAACAGGGGCGATCAACGACGTGACGCCGCCGGTGATCAGCATTGATACGGTGGACAGCACGGCAACGGACGGCACGGTTGTGATCTCCGGCAGCTCGACGGCGCCGAACGAGGTTGTGACGCTGACGCTGGCGGACGGCTCGACGGTCACGACGACCTCAGCGGCGGACGGCAGCTACAGCTTCACGCTGGCGGGTCCGGTGGACAACCAGGCGATCACCACGGATGTGTCCGACAACAACGGCAATGCCGCGGTGACGGCAACAGGGGCGATCAACGACGTGACGCCGCCGGTGATCAGCATTGATACGGTGGACAGCACGGCAACGGACGGCACGGTTGTGATCTCCGGCAGCTCGACGGCGCCGAACGAGGTTGTGACGCTGACGCTGGCGGACGGCTCGACGGTCACGACGACCTCAGCGGCGGACGGCAGCTACAGCTTCACGCTGGCGGGTCCGGTGGACAACCAGGCGATCACCACGGATGTGTCCGACAACAACGGCAATGCCGCGGTGACGGCAACAGGGGCGATCAACGACGTGACGCCGCCGGTGATCAGCATTGATACGGTGGACAGCACGGCGACGGATGGCACGGTTGTGATCTCCGGCAGCTCGACGGCACCGAACGAGGTTGTGACGCTGACGCTTGCGGACGGCTCGACGGTCACGACGACCTCAGCGGCGGATGGCAGCTACAGCTTCACGCTGGCGGGTCCGGTGGACAACCAGGCGATCACCACGGATGTGTCCGACAACAACGGCAATGCCGCGGTGACGGCAACAGGGGCGATCAACGACGTGACGCCGCCGGTGATCAGCATTGATACGGTGGACAGCACGGCAACGGACGGCACGGTTGTGATCTCCGGCAGCTCGACGGCGCCGAACGAGGTTGTGACGCTGACGCTGGCGGACGGCTCGACGGTCACGACGACCTCAGCGGCGGACGGCAGCTACAGCTTCACGCTGGCGGGTCCGGTGGACAACCAGGCGATCACCACGGATGTGTCCGACAACAACGGCAATGCCGCGGTGACGGCAACAGGGGCGATCAACGACGTGACGCCGCCGGTGATCAGCATTGATACGGTGGACAGCACGGCAACGGACGGCACGGTTGTGATCTCCGGCAGCTCGACGGCGCCGAACGAGGTTGTGACGCTGACGCTGGCGGACGGCTCGACGGTCACGACGACCTCAGCGGCGGACGGCAGCTACAGCTTCACGCTGGCGGGTCCGGTGGACAACCAGGCGATCACCACGGATGTGTCCGACAACAACGGCAATGCCGCGGTGACGGCAACAGGGGCGATCAACGACGTGACGCCGCCGGTGATCAGCATTGATACGGTGGACAGCACGGCGACGGATGGCACGGTTGTGATCTCCGGCAGCTCGACGGCACCGAACGAGGTTGTGACGCTGACGCTTGCGGACGGCTCGACGGTCACGACGACCTCAGCGGCGGACGGCAGCTACAGCTTCACGCTGGCGGGTCCGGTGGACAACCAGGCGATCACCACGGATGTGTCCGACAACAACGGCAATGCCGCGGTGACGGCAACAGGGGCGATCAACGATGTGACGCCGCCGGTGATCAGCATCGATACGGTGGACAGCACGGCAACGGACGGCACGGTTGTGATCTCCGGCAGCTCAACGGCGCCGAACGAGGTTGTGACGCTGACGCTGGCGGACGGCTCGACGGTCACGACGACCTCAGCGGCGGATGGCAGCTACAGCTTCACGCTGGCGGGTCCGGTGGACAATCAGGCGATCACCACAGATGTGTCCGACAACAACGGCAATGCCGCGGTGACGGCAACAGGGGCGATCAACGACGTGACGCCGCCGGTGATCAGCATTGATACGGTGGACAGCACGGCAACGGACGGCACGGTTGTGATCTCCGGCAGCTCGACGGCGCCGAACGAGGTTGTGACGCTGACGCTTGCGGACGGCTCGACGGTCACGACGACCTCAGCGGCGGATGGCAGCTACAGCTTCACGCTGGCGGGTCCGGTGGACAACCAGGCGATCACCACGGATGTGTCCGACAACAACGGCAATGCCGCGGTGACGGCAACAGGGGCGATCAACGACGTGACGCCGCCGGTGATCAGCATTGATACGGTGGACAGCACGGCAACGGACGGCACGGTTGTGATCTCCGGCAGCTCAACGGCGCCGAACGAGGTTGTGACGCTGACGCTGGCGGACGGCTCGACGGTCACGACGACCTCAGCGGCGGATGGCAGCTACAGCTTCACGCTGGCGGGTCCGGTGGACAATCAGGCGATCACCACAGATGTGTCCGACAACAACGGCAATGCCGCGGTGACGGCAACAGGGGCGATCAACGACGTGACGCCGCCGGTGATCAGCATTGATACGGTGGACAGCACGGCAACGGACGGCACGGTTGTGATCTCCGGCAGCTCGACGGCGCCGAACGAGGTTGTGACGCTGACGCTTGCGGACGGCTCGACGGTCACGACGACCTCAGCGGCGGATGGCAGCTACAGCTTCACGCTGGCGGGTCCGGTGGACAACCAGGCGATCACCACGGATGTGTCCGACAACAACGGCAATGCCGCGGTGACGGCAACAGGGGCGATCAACGACGTGACGCCGCCGGTGATCAGCATTGATACGGTGGACAGCACGGCAACGGACGGCACGGTTGTGATCTCCGGCAGCTCAACGGCGCCGAACGAGGTTGTGACGCTGACGCTTGCGGACGGCTCGACGGTGACGACGACCTCAGCGGCGGACGGCAGCTACAGCTTCACGCTGGCGGGTCCGGTGGACAACCAGGCGATCACCACGGATGTGTCCGACAACAACGGCAATGCCGCGGTGACGGCAACAGGGGCGATCAACGACGTGACGCCGCCGGTGATCAGCATTGATACGGTGGACAGCACGGCAACGGACGGCACGGTTGTGATCTCCGGCAGCTCGACGGCGCCGAACGAGGTTGTGACGCTGACGCTGGCGGACGGCTCGACGGTCACGACGACCTCAGCGGCGGACGGCAGCTACAGCTTCACGCTGGCGGGTCCGGTGGACAACCAGGCGATCACCACGGATGTGTCCGACAACAACGGCAATGCCGCGGTGACGGCAACAGGGGCGATCAACGACGTGACGCCGCCGGTGATCAGCATTGATACGGTGGACAGCACGGCAACGGACGGCACGGTTGTGATCTCCGGCAGCTCGACGGCGCCGAACGAGGTTGTGACGCTGACGCTGGCGGACGGCTCGACGGTCACGACGACCTCAGCGGCGGACGGCAGCTACAGCTTCACGCTGGCGGGTCCGGTGGACAACCAGGCGATCACCACGGATGTGTCCGACAACAACGGCAATGCCGCGGTGACGGCAACAGGGGCGATCAACGACGTGACGCCGCCGGTGATCAGCATTGATACGGTGGACAGCACGGCAACGGACGGCACGGTTGTGATCTCCGGCAGCTCGACGGCGCCGAACGAGGTTGTGACGCTGACGCTGGCGGACGGCTCGACGGTCACGACGACCTCAGCGGCGGACGGCAGCTACAGCTTCACGCTGGCGGGTCCGGTGGACAACCAGGCGATCACCACGGATGTGTCCGACAACAACGGCAATGCCGCGGTGACGGCAACAGGGGCGATCAACGACGTGACGCCGCCGGTGATCAGCATTGATACGGTGGACAGCACGGCGACGGATGGCACGGTTGTGATCTCCGGCAGCTCGACGGCACCGAACGAGGTTGTGACGCTGACGCTTGCGGACGGCTCGACGGTCACGACGACCTCAGCGGCGGATGGCAGCTACAGCTTCACGCTGGCGGGTCCGGTGGACAACCAGGCGATCACCACGGATGTGTCCGACAACAACGGCAATGCCGCGGTGACGGCAACAGGGGCGATCAACGACGTGACGCCGCCGGTGATCAGCATTGATACGGTGGACAGCACGGCAACGGACGGCACGGTTGTGATCTCCGGCAGCTCGACGGCGCCGAACGAGGTTGTGACGCTGACGCTGGCGGACGGCTCGACGGTCACGACGACCTCAGCGGCGGACGGCAGCTACAGCTTCACGCTGGCGGGTCCGGTGGACAACCAGGCGATCACCACGGATGTGTCCGACAACAACGGCAATGCCGCGGTGACGGCAACAGGGGCGATCAACGACGTGACGCCGCCGGTGATCAGCATTGATACGGTGGACAGCACGGCAACGGACGGCACGGTTGTGATCTCCGGCAGCTCGACGGCGCCGAACGAGGTTGTGACGCTGACGCTTGCGGACGGCTCGACGGTCACGACGACCTCAGCGGCGGACGGCAGCTACAGCTTCACGCTGGCGGGTCCGGTGGACAATCAGGCGATCACCACGGATGTGTCCGACAACAACGGCAATGCCGCGGTGCCGGCAACAGGGGCGATCAACGATGTGACGCCGCCGGTGATCAGCATCGATACGGTGGACAGCACGGCAACGGACGGCACGGTTGTGATCTCCGGCAGCTCAACGGCGCCGAACGAGGTTGTGACGCTGACGCTGGCGGACGGCTCGACGGTCACGACGACCTCAGCGGCGGATGGCAGCTACAGCTTCACGCTGGCGGGTCCGGTGGACAATCAGGCGATCACCACAGATGTGTCCGACAACAACGGCAATGCCGCGGTGACGGCAACAGGGGCGATCAACGACGTGACGCCGCCGGTGATCAGCATTGATACGGTGGACAGCACGGCAACGGACGGCACGGTTGTGATCTCCGGCAGCTCGACGGCGCCGAACGAGGTTGTGACGCTGACGCTTGCGGACGGCTCGACGGTCACGACGACCTCAGCGGCGGATGGCAGCTACAGCTTCACGCTGGCGGGTCCGGTGGACAACCAGGCGATCACCACGGATGTGTCCGACAACAACGGCAATGCCGCGGTGACGGCAACAGGGGCGATCAACGACGTGACGCCGCCGGTGATCAGCATTGATACGGTGGACAGCACGGCAACGGACGGCACGGTTGTGATCTCCGGCAGCTCAACGGCGCCGAACGAGGTTGTGACGCTGACGCTGGCGGACGGCTCGACGGTCACGACGACCTCAGCGGCGGATGGCAGCTACAGCTTCACGCTGGCGGGTCCGGTGGACAACCAGGCGATCACCACGGATGTGTCCGACAACAACGGCAATGCCGCGGTGACGGCAACAGGGGCGATCAACGACGTGACGCCGCCGGTGATCAGCATTGATACGGTGGACAGCACGGCAACGGACGGCACGGTTGTGATCTCCGGCAGCTCAACGGCGCCGAACGAGGTTGTGACGCTGACGCTTGCGGACGGCTCGACGGTGACGACGACCTCAGCGGCGGACGGCAGCTACAGCTTCACGCTGGCGGGTCCGGTGGACAACCAGGCGATCACCACGGATGTGTCCGACAACAACGGCAATGCCGCGGTGACGGCAACAGGGGCGATCAACGACGTGACGCCGCCGGTGATCAGCATTGATACGGTGGACAGCACGGCAACGGACGGCACGGTTGTGATCTCCGGCAGCTCGACGGCGCCGAACGAGGTTGTGACGCTGACGCTGGCGGACGGCTCGACGGTCACGACGACCTCAGCGGCGGACGGCAGCTACAGCTTCACGCTGGCGGGTCCGGTGGACAACCAGGCGATCACCACGGATGTGTCCGACAACAACGGCAATGCCGCGGTGACGGCAACAGGGGCGATCAACGACGTGACGCCGCCGGTGATCAGCATTGATACGGTGGACAGCACGGCAACGGACGGCACGGTTGTGATCTCCGGCAGCTCGACGGCGCCGAACGAGGTTGTGACGCTGACGCTGGCGGACGGCTCGACGGTCACGACGACCTCAGCGGCGGACGGCAGCTACAGCTTCACGCTGGCGGGTCCGGTGGACAACCAGGCGATCACCACGGATGTGTCCGACAACAACGGCAATGCCGCGGTGACGGCAACAGGGGCGATCAACGACGTGACGCCGCCGGTGATCAGCATTGATACGGTGGACAGCACGGCAACGGACGGCACGGTTGTGATCTCCGGCAGCTCGACGGCGCCGAACGAGGTTGTGACGCTGACGCTGGCGGACGGCTCGACGGTCACGACGACCTCAGCGGCGGACGGCAGCTACAGCTTCACGCTGGCGGGTCCGGTGGACAACCAGGCGATCACCACGGATGTGTCCGACAACAACGGCAATGCCGCGGTGACGGCAACAGGGGCGATCAACGACGTGACGCCGCCGGTGATCAGCATTGATACGGTGGACAGCACGGCGACGGATGGCACGGTTGTGATCTCCGGCAGCTCGACGGCACCGAACGAGGTTGTGACGCTGACGCTTGCGGACGGCTCGACGGTCACGACGACCTCAGCGGCGGATGGCAGCTACAGCTTCACGCTGGCGGGTCCGGTGGACAACCAGGCGATCACCACGGATGTGTCCGACAACAACGGCAATGCCGCGGTGACGGCAACAGGGGCGATCAACGACGTGACGCCGCCGGTGATCAGCATTGATACGGTGGACAGCACGGCAACGGACGGCACGGTTGTGATCTCCGGCAGCTCGACGGCGCCGAACGAGGTTGTGACGCTGACGCTGGCGGACGGCTCGACGGTCACGACGACCTCAGCGGCGGACGGCAGCTACAGCTTCACGCTGGCGGGTCCGGTGGACAACCAGGCGATCACCACGGATGTGTCCGACAACAACGGCAATGCCGCGGTGACGGCAACAGGGGCGATCAACGACGTGACGCCGCCGGTGATCAGCATTGATACGGTGGACAGCACGGCAACGGACGGCACGGTTGTGATCTCCGGCAGCTCGACGGCGCCGAACGAGGTTGTGACGCTGACGCTGGCGGACGGCTCGACGGTCACGACGACCTCAGCGGCGGACGGCAGCTACAGCTTCACGCTGGCGGGTCCGGTGGACAACCAGGCGATCACCACGGATGTGTCCGACAACAACGGCAATGCCGCGGTGACGGCAACAGGGGCGATCAACGACGTGACGCCGCCGGTGATCAGCATTGATACGGTGGACAGCACGGCAACGGACGGCACGGTTGTGATCTCCGGCAGCTCGACGGCGCCGAACGAGGTTGTGACGCTGACGCTGGCGGACGGCTCGACGGTCACGACGACCTCAGCGGCGGACGGCAGCTACAGCTTCACGCTGGCGGGTCCGGTGGACAACCAGGCGATCACCACGGATGTGTCCGACAACAACGGCAATGCCGCGGTGACGGCAACAGGGGCGATCAACGACGTGACGCCGCCGGTGATCAGCATTGATACGGTGGACAGCACGGCAACGGACGGCACGGTTGTGATCTCCGGCAGCTCGACGGCGCCGAACGAGGTTGTGACGCTGACGCTGGCGGACGGCTCGACGGTCACGACGACCTCAGCGGCGGACGGCAGCTACAGCTTCACGCTGGCGGGTCCGGTGGACAACCAGGCGATCACCACGGATGTGTCCGACAACAACGGCAATGCCGCGGTGACGGCAACAGGGGCGATCAACGACGTGACGCCGCCGGTGATCAGCATTGATACGGTGGACAGCACGGCGACGGATGGCACGGTTGTGATCTCCGGCAGCTCGACGGCACCGAACGAGGTTGTGACGCTGACGCTTGCGGACGGCTCGACGGTCACGACGACCTCAGCGGCGGACGGCAGCTACAGCTTCACGCTGGCGGGTCCGGTGGACAACCAGGCGATCACCACGGATGTGTCCGACAACAACGGCAATGCCGCGGTGACGGCAACAGGGGCGATCAACGATGTGACGCCGCCGGTGATCAGCATCGATACGGTGGACAGCACGGCAACGGACGGCACGGTTGTGATCTCCGGCAGCTCAACGGCGCCGAACGAGGTTGTGACGCTGACGCTGGCGGACGGCTCGACGGTCACGACGACCTCAGCGGCGGATGGCAGCTACAGCTTCACGCTGGCGGGTCCGGTGGACAATCAGGCGATCACCACAGATGTGTCCGACAACAACGGCAATGCCGCGGTGACGGCAACAGGGGCGATCAACGACGTGACGCCGCCGGTGATCAGCATTGATACGGTGGACAGCACGGCAACGGACGGCACGGTTGTGATCTCCGGCAGCTCAACGGCGCCGAACGAGGTTGTGACGCTGACGCTGGCGGACGGCTCGACGGTCACGACGACCTCAGCGGCGGATGGCAGCTACAGCTTCACGCTGGCGGGTCCGGTGGACAATCAGGCGATCACCACAGATGTGTCCGACAACAACGGCAATGCCGCGGTGACGGCAACAGGGGCGATCAACGACGTGACGCCGCCGGTGATCAGCATTGATACGGTGGACAGCACGGCAACGGACGGCACGGTTGTGATCTCCGGCAGCTCGACGGCGCCGAACGAGGTTGTGACGCTGACGCTTGCGGACGGCTCGACGGTCACGACGACCTCAGCGGCGGATGGCAGCTACAGCTTCACGCTGGCGGGTCCGGTGGACAACCAGGCGATCACCACGGATGTGTCCGACAACAACGGCAATGCCGCGGTGACGGCAACAGGGGCGATCAACGACGTGACGCCGCCGGTGATCAGCATTGATACGGTGGACAGCACGGCAACGGACGGCACGGTTGTGATCTCCGGCAGCTCAACGGCGCCGAACGAGGTTGTGACGCTGACGCTTGCGGACGGCTCGACGGTGACGACGACCTCAGCGGCGGACGGCAGCTACAGCTTCACGCTGGCGGGTCCGGTGGACAACCAGGCGATCACCACGGATGTGTCCGACAACAACGGCAATGCCGCGGTGACGGCAACAGGGGCGATCAACGACGTGACGCCGCCGGTGATCAGCATTGATACGGTGGACAGCACGGCAACGGACGGCACGGTTGTGATCTCCGGCAGCTCAACGGCGCCGAACGAGGTTGTGACGCTGACGCTGGCGGACGGCTCGACGGTCACGACGACCTCAGCGGCGGATGGCAGCTACAGCTTCACGCTGGCGGGTCCGGTGGACAATCAGGCGATCACCACAGATGTGTCCGACAACAACGGCAATGCCGCGGTGACGGCAACAGGGGCGATCAACGACGTGACGCCGCCCACGCTGACTATTGGCACACTTACATCAGATGACACAGGAAATGTGACTGTTCCTGGCACGACGACTGCGCCTGTCGGCTCAATTGTGACTGTTACGTTTGACGACGGGTCTTCTGCGACAGCGGTGGTTCAAGCAGGTGGTAGCTATACTGCAATCGTTGCTGGGCCGGTGGCTAACGGCAATGTGACGGCTAAAGTGTCCGACAATAACGGCAATGAAGCGACGGCTGTCGCACCGTTTGTTGATGCGACAGCGCCGGCAATCACCATCTCTGCTGCTGACGGGGCAAACCCTGACGGTACGCTGACTGTGACGGGGCAGACAGAACCCGGCGCATCGGTCCTGGTTACAATGCCGTCGGGTGAGACGGTCACTGTGACAGCGGACGGAACCGGCGCCTATGAGGCAACCTCAACCGGAGTTGAGCCGGATGGCAATGCGACCGCAGTTGCGACAGACATTAACGGTGTTTCATCTGGCACTGTCTCCGAAGCATATGACGCGGTACCGAATGGCGTTGTTGACGGGCTTGATACTGCCGAAGTGATGGGCGCTGGCTACACAGATGTCCAAGGTGATCAAATCGACGGAACAGACGGCCTGAACGATGTCATAAATGCCAACGGCGGTGACGATACCGTTAATGCGGGTCAGGGCGATGATACTGTTTACGGCGGTATCGGGAACGACTTTATCGTTGGTGACAACGACGCAGCGCCCGTGCCGAGTGTCGTACAGTCCGCGAACTACAATGTTATCTCGCTTGGTAATTTTGCGGATATTGACCCGATAGAGGGCAATATCGTAAATGAAAACAACACCAGCCTCGGTACGAATGCTTCCAATCCTTCGGGGCAGACCTATGGGACTGCGAATAGTCCGCTAAGCAAACGGGTTTTGCTCGCGATGACGAACGATGCGGATGGTGACGGTCAAATTGATAACAACGCGGGCTTTGTATCTGGTCTTACCAGCCCTCAAAATACCAACTCTGCGAATGAACAGATGATTATTGGCGGCGTGAGCAAAACGTTGGATGCGCTTACCGTTTATAATGCAATTGTTACGTTCGAAGATGGCACATCAGGGACTTTCACAGCCGTTATCATTCAGACTGTTGATGGAGAGGTCTATTTTGCTCCGGAGTTCTCAGTGAATGCGGATTCTGCCTTGTTGATGAGCAAGCCAATCCTTTCGTTTACTTTGCTTGATGTGGTCGTTGATGGTAACTTGGCAGCGCAGCGTCTTGCCATGGTTTTCCAAGACTCAGGCACCGGTAATGACTATCTTGATGGGGGCGATGGTGAAGACACCATTGAGGGGCGTGCCGGTAGTGATACGCTTGTCGGTGGTGAAGATGCTGACAGCCTTGATGGTGGGGCAGGTGACGATGACCTGATCGTTGGTGCCGGTGACATAGCTTTGGGTGGTAGCGGCGACGATGTATTCAGTGTGGATGGCACACTTGCGGGTACGGGTACCATTACCATCACCGGTGGTGAAACGGGCGAAGACCTTGGTGATCCCAGCAATGGTGGCTTTGGTGATGTTCTCGACCTTCGGGGCTTGGACAATGTTGTTGTCACCGCAAGTGGTGCGGAGTCAGGGACTGTGACCTTCGATAACGCTGCCGGAGGTTCTGTCACGATCAACTATTCGCAAATCGAAAACATCAACCTTGCGGGTCCACTTCCTCCCAAGATCAATGCGTCGGTCCGTGATCAAGCAAATTATGTTTCCGGGACTGGTGAGGCCGGAGCTGTTATTGCGCTTTCAGATTTCGCAACAGGAGCTATCGGAAGTGCAACTGTTCTTGCCGATGGGACATGGTCGATTGTGACAGCTGCGGCAATCGCAGATGGCGCCACGTTGTTTGCAACCCAAACTGATGGAGCAGGAACGAGTGGGATTGGGCTAACAACCGCGGTAATAGATACCGATGGTGACGGGTTCGGCGACACGTTTGATGAAGATGACGATGCTGACGGTATCAGTGATGCAGTCGAACTATCCGGTACACCAGCACAGGATGATATCGACAGTGACGGCATTCTGAACTCTGTTGATATCGACTCTGACGACGATGGTATCTGGGATGCCTATGAGGGCACGACCAACACCAGCGGTACCGGCCTGGCGGATTATCTGACCGAAGACAGCGACGGCGACGGAGAAACAGATCGCACCGAGGTTGATCTGGATGCAAGCGAAGTGGGTGCCGTAACGCTGGCAGATCCATACATAATCCTGAGCGATGACGGTCTGAACCTTGATCTTGGGAATGTATCGGGTAGCGGTCTTGTCTATATTGATATGGATGACGGCGTGAACGCACAGGATGTTACTCTGACGGCTGCCGATGTTCTTGCCGTTGCTTCAGGTGGTGAATTGATCATCAGTGGTGATGCCTTTGACACGGTTAACCTGACGACTGGCGAATACACGGCAACAGATAACCAGCGCTCCATCGAGGGTGAGGTTTATGACGTATATGTCGGGTTGAATGACACCACTCTGATCATCGACACAGAAGTCAGCGTGATCGAAAGCTAAGCTCTCATAGGCTTGAGTGAGAGGGCGCGTTGTGGATAAGTAACGCGCCCTTTTTCGTTTTTTATTGGAGCGAATTGTACTGGAACATCGGTGCATGAGGCCGTCCATGACGCGTTTTCCTTGTCATCGCAGGTTGACTGGGTCAGGTTGCTTTTGCGTCATAAAGCTAACCGCTGTCATGGCACTCTGGTATGTCCAAGGATGTTTGAATGGCGAAGAAAAAATCCAAGCGCGTGAAAAAGGCAGCTCCGGATATGGAGGCGGCCAAGGCACGGTATCTGGCTCACTATAGGGCAGGGCGGTTTGATCAGGCGCTTAATGTTGTTGTTGCGTTAATCAGGCGTGGCGTTGCGCATCCGAACATCTTTTCAGACGCTGCGGTTGCCTCGATTTACTTGGGAAAGTGGGCTGACGCGATTGTCTACGCTGAAAAGGCATTGGCGTTGGACCCATCGAATTTGAGCGCTGCTGATGCGGCAGCACACGCACACGGAGCGTTAAAGCAATGGGAAAAAGCTGCGATCGTTGGGCGAAAGGCGTTGGAGCTGCGGGACGGATTGGTCCCGCGAGATAAGCCCGTTGATCTGCCATTGGCGGAACTGGCCCAAGAAGCGCAAAAGGATGTCATCGCTTTTTCGTTGTTCGGCGGAAACTCGAAATATTGCGAGACGGCAATCCTGAATTGTATCGAACAACCCAGGCTATACCCTGACTGGGTGTGCCGTTTTTACGTCGATGACACCGTCCCTGCTACTGTGATCAAGCGGATCAGATCAGCCGGTGGCGAAGTCTGTGAGGTTGCGCAGGATGTTGCGGCTTGGCCAGGGCCTATGTGGCGTTTTGCAGCCTATGATGATCCTGACGTGCGCCGCGTTATTTTTCGCGATGCAGACTCTGTGATCTCCCAGCGGGAAGCCGCTGCGGTAAAAGAGTGGATCAACGACGAAACAGGTTTTCATGCGATGCGCGATATTGGCACACATACAGAACTGTTGCTGGCAGGGTTGTGGGGGGTGAAAAAGGGTGCGCTGCCATTGATGGCCGATATGGTCACTGATTTTCTAAGAAAGCCGGTGGAAGACTCGCACTTTGCAGATCAATATTTCCTGCGATCCTACGTGTGGCCATACGCGAGAAATAGCCTCACGCAGCACGATTCCGTCTTTGGATTCTTGGATGCCAAACCATTTCCCGATGGGGAGCGCCCCGATGGTTTCCACGTGGGTTTTGCTGAAGGGGCGATGGTTATGGCTATCACATCTGAACATCCTGACGGTACTGATTTGAACTGGGTGCTGACCGATCGCCGTCCGCAGACAGCACATGTGATTTGCCGCTATCAAGGCAAGGTACAGGGTGGAAAGGTGACAGCAAACATTCCGGCGCGCTATGGGAAGATGCTGCAAACGGGCGAGATGTCGATCACGTTAGAAGGCACGCCTTAACGCTCTCGCAATGCCTCGGCCGCTTTGTTCAATGGTTTGAGCAAATATTGCAGAACCGTCCGGCTTCCTGTCAGGATTTCGGTCGAAGTAGTCATGCCGGGAATGATCGAAAGCTCTTTTCCGTCGGGCGTTGTGAAGAAAGTACGCTCCGATTCAAGCGTGACGGCGAAATAGTATTCACCTTTTTGCAGTTCATCCTGAAATGAATCCGGTGAAACGCGCAGAACCCTTGCTTCCAAATCCCCGTAGATTGAAAAATCATAGGCAGTGACTTTTATCCGCGCGATTTGATCCGGCGCGATAAAGGCGATGTCCCGCGGGCTGAAGCGGGCTTCGATCAACAGGCGATCTTCTATCGGGACAATCTCCATCACCGTCCCGTTAGGAGGCAATACGCCACCGCCCGCGGTACTGACCAGAATTTCTTGCACCACACCGCGTCGTGGGGACCGCAGTTCGTTGCCAACAAGCAGCTCACGTTGAGCGGCCAGCCTGATATTCAACTGGATCGCCGTACGGTTCACTTCGTCCAACTGGATTTGTAAGTCGCTTTTGTAAGACTGGCGCAGATTGTTCAAATCTGTCTCAATCGACGCGATCTTTTGCTGAAGGCGCAGCCGCTCGATCTCGGTACTTCCGCCCAATGCAGATGCCCGCTGGAAAATCTCTTGCTCCTGAAGAAGCAAAGCGCGTTCGCCTTCAAGGTCGCTCACGTTCTGGGTATGTGAAAAACGCATCTCATTGAACAGGGCTGTCTTTTGCCGAACAAGATCTTCTTCTTGGCGTAAGTCTTCTGACAGCGATAGGGTGCTTTTGTCCTGCAGCAAGGTGGTCAGAAGCTGCTGCTGCGCTCTTGCATCATTGAGGCCCGCCTGAATTTCTTCGCGTTCCGCCTCAATGCGGGTGGTGTCAAGAACGGCCAGCAGCTGACCTTCGGCAACAACATCGCCTTCGGCCACCAACAATTGCACAACGCGGCCCCCTTGCACGCTTTGTACCAGCTGTTTCTGTGAAGAGGGGATCACGCGACCGGAACCAATCGCGACCTCGTCCAATGTCGACCCTGAGGCCCAAAGCAAAAATGCTATCACCACCACGGTAATCGTCACAATAATACGCTTTTGGCCGCGGCCAGCGACTTTTTTGAATTCTGCTGAACTGGCCATTCTAAGCGGTCCTCGGCTTGTTGAGCTGATCAAGAATTTCCTGCTTCGGACCGTCCAGGACGATCCGTCCTTCGTTGATCACGACCAACCTGTCACACATCTCAAGCGGTTTAAGGCGATGCGTAGCGATCACGACTGTCCGACTGGAGGCCCATTCCTTCAATGAAGCAATAAAAGTGGCCTCTGTCTGGTCATCCATTGAGGCTGTGGGTTCATCCAGCAGCAGAATGGCTGGGTCCCGCAGGATCGCCCGCGCCAGCAACAGTGACTGCTTTTGCCCTCCGGACAGACCGGCGCCTGCTTCGTTGATGGGGAGGTCAAGCCCGCGCGGATTGTTTTTGATAAGTGTCAGCACACCCGCTACATCGCAGGCAGCCATCATTTCTTCATTCGTAGCAGACGGTCGTGCAATCAAAAGGTTGTCCCGAATGGTCCCGCGTAAAAGGGACGATCCTTGGGCCTGATATCCAATTGCGCGCCGCAAATCAGCAGGATGGGTCAAAGACATTTCTGTGTTGTCGAGTAGGGCGGTGCCGTCTGATGGTTCCGCCAGACCGGACAACAGGCGCAATAACGTGGATTTTCCCGATCCGATACGTCCCACGATCCCGACCTTCTCTCCGTATTTTATATCGAGCTTGGGAATGATCAAGGATAAGTGTTCAGTTTCATTATAAGAGTACCGAACGCCCTTCAGGCTGATGTCCGGCGCTTGTAATTCGCGGCGCATGTGCTGCGCGCCCGGCGTGTCCGCGTCGCGCTTCATCATTTCGTCGATGCTGCGTTTGGCGATGATGCTGCCTTGTATTGCACCCATGACTGCAGAAACCTGCGCAAGCGGTGCGATGGATCGGTTCGCCAGAATAGAGCAGGCGATCACCTGTCCCATCGTAAGATCGCCGCCAATGACATTGATAGCCCCAAGGATAACAACGCTGATATACGCAAGCTGTTGAATTGATTGAGTGGAGTTCGTAAGGAAATTGCGCCATCTGCGCTGTTGGTTGTTGATATCATTGCCCACGCCAATGGTCCGGTCCCACCGCAACTGCATTGTGTTTTCGGCTTGGTTGAGCTTGATTTCGTCGGATTTCAGAACGGTTTCGACAATCAGCCCGTTGCGCAATGATGCCTCTTCCAAACCGGCTTTCGCCAAACGCGCTAACGGGAATTGAGCAATCAGCCCGATGAACAAAACGACGGGGATCGCGGCCAATATCGGATAAACAAGGTAGCCGCCGATCATGTAAATGACGATCACGTAGATAAAAAGGAATGGCAGATCGATTGCCGCGCTGAGCATGGAAGAAGAAATCGCCTCTCGGATTTGGTTGATTTCGCGGATTTGTGCAGCCATTGACCCCAGACTTTGAGGGCGTGCGTCGCTTTTCAGGTCCAGCATGTGCGCGAACACACCGCCGGAAATTTTCAGGTCCACTTCGCGCCCGATGTCGTCAATCAAAGACGCCCGCTGTAGCCGCAATATCAGCTCGAAAATCACGGCAATAATCACGCCAACCGCCAGTACTGTCAGCGAGTTGATAGATTGTGCAGGGATTACCCGGTCCCACACCTGCAAGGCAAACAGTGATGCTGCGACCGCCAAAAGGTTGCCAATCAACGCTGCCAAAATCAGATAGCGCAAACTTTTGCTCAGAGGTTTCAAGGAACCCCAGAACCAGTTCTTTTTGTTGTCAAATGCAGTGTCCGCATCCCAGACATCAAGCGGTGTCTTATCCTCGAATGCGATTCCTCCCGCGAAGAGCTTGCGCAACCGTTTGTGCGTCAATGTGGTTTCTTCAGCGACGCCTTCGGAATTGGTTTGCACGACCCGAAAGTCGCCGCGCATGGTTTTCCCGATAATAACAAAGGGGAACTTCTCATGGCTCCAGCACAACAAAGGCGCATTCCGCGCGGCGCGTTTTAGGTCTTTGACCTCAATAAACACGGTGTCTTTGCCAAAGGCTTCGCCAATCGCAGGCGCGGCAAGGTACATCGCACCGTTTTCCTGAATGAGGCGTGACACGGGATCAGATATTTTTCTAGGATCATAGCTTGTGCCGAAGTGCGCGGCCAAAGTTTCAGCCGCTATCAGCCAACTATTGAGCGACCCCGCATTGGCAGCAGAGGTGGAAGTCGACGTCATTTAGGTGCTCGGTAAAGTTTGTTCGAGGCGAGATTTGTGGCCATCACGTAGCGCAGCTGTGCAATCAGGTTCTTTCGACGCGCCTCATCCAGATCCACCTGCGCTTCATAGATACGCTCCTCGGCGTCCAATAAATCTCGCAGCGACCTGGTTCCGACTTCGTACTCACTCAACATGACATCGCGTGTCTTGATGCTAAGGCGCAAAATCTCTTTGCGTTGTTGAACTTGCTGCTCACTCGTATTCAAACTCGTAACGGATTGCACAGCTTCAAGGCGGGCCAAACGAATTTCTTCTGACCGCCGGCTTTGGGCAATCGATACATCGATCTCAGCATTCTTAACGCGCTCTTTCCTGCCGCCCCCAAGAGAGAACACTTCGGAAATTTCCGGACCTGCTGATAAGCCGGTTCCATTGATCCCTTCGCCCTTACGTAGATCAATCCCGACACCAAGCTTTACGCCGATGCGCGGAAGTATACCGGCAGACGCGGCTGCAAGGGCGTATTGCGCTTCTTCCACCTTGGTCTGGAGCGATACGATGCGCGGAAAAGAGATGAATTCAATTTCTGAAAGTGGTATTTTCTTGGTAGATAAGGCTTCGCGCACGCCACTGATCGGAACAACGCTTTTTGGCATCACGCCCAGTTTGGATGCCAATGCGTCTTTAGCATTTGATTGCTCAGAACGCGCTTCGATCAATGCTGTATCGGCCTGGATCAGAGCGGTTTCGACTTCGTTCACATCAACGCTTGATGCCAACCCAATTTCCGCTCGGCCGCGAACGGCCTGCTCAAGTGAACGAACACTGCTGACGTAGTCATGTGCTGAATCGACTCTTGAATTTTCGACGGAGACTGCGATGTAGCTTTCCAGCGTTTCTTCGACAGAATCCTCGATCTCTACGATCAGGTCAAACTGCGATCCCTTGATTGCAGCCACTGAACCGTTCAGCTTCGCCGCGCGCTCACCAAAATCAAACAGGGTGTAACGGATGCCCGCATTCGCAACAGCAAATGTGTCTTCGTCAATGCTTGGTGATAGATTGGCATATAGCTCTGGATAGAACCCCGCGCGCGCAATGGTGATATCATTGCCTTTTTGACGAATATCCAACTCAGCAGCGACTACTTCTGTAGACCTCAAAATGCCCAGCCGAACCGCGTTATCAACGCTTAGCGGTCTGGTAGAGATTTTTACGTCGCCAACATTGCGATCAACGGCTAATGGGCGTTTTGGATCGGCGTTCTCGATAGCTTGGCCTGCACATCCGGAAAGTGTTAAGCCAAGGACGGCAGGCCCGATAAATTTTATCACATTCACGATTGATTGACCTACAAAATGCTTCCGACCGAAGTGTGCGCGTTGCAAGAGTTTCCTTGCCTTTCTTCGATACCTCGCAAATCTGCTATATTCAAGTTTATCGGCACTTTGCGGCCCATCGTGGCTGCTTCGGTCTGTGCGGGATCAAACCACGCGTATCTCGGTTCGCGTTATATCTGCGGGTCCGCTCTGCCAACGTCTGTCTGACGTTAGGTGGCAGGCCCATCAATCACAACAGCTTCAACGTCGATGACCGCACACGTCGAGAGCGCCTATTTTGCCTGCTCTCGCCATCAGGGTACACACTGCGCAGCGATCCAAGCGCACCTGCATTGCCTTGATGACACTCGGAAACAGAGTAATTCAATACGATGCCACCCCCGACAATGGGGCTAATCGCCTAATGACGCTGTCCGGGTCAGGACAAAGAGAAGGGCGCGGCAGTGTTTGTCCCTTTTCAACGATAGGCGAGGATAGAACGTCCAAAACAGATACCGACATGGTTGGGGTCGCCAAAATTCGAGGGTTCTGATCGCGGATTTTTAGGTACGGTTCAACGCCTGCTGCATACCAATCCCGCACCGCCAAATTCATCTGCCGATTGTGCGCCGCTTGCGCGTTAGAAACCGCATCAGAAACGATCTAGGCCATGCCGTTGCTCATCTGCTCGATGAATGCACCAGTTCTTGTCTGGATCTTGTGGGGCAGAGCGATATCAAATTCTGGAATTTCAGCGCCGGATGTCTGTTTCGGTCAAGGAACGGCCTACGAATATTTTTGTGACATGCATACATTCGCCGACTCACAACCGTTGAACAACCGACTACTCAAATTGAGCCTTCGGTATAGGCTACATGTTAAGGTGCCTCATATTTTACATAATTGCTCCACAAGAATGCCCGCATAGGTTGTTCTTAGTGAATCGCACTTCACTATAACGGTACACAATGAAGGTGAGTTTATACATGCGGATACTGGCGATTGATGATGACCCAATAATTCTTGACACTATTAACCACTATCTACCTGAAGATCAGAATTATGTGCTGGACTGTCACGCCTCGGCGGAGAGCGCGCTTGCGTCACTGAAAGCGTCGCAATTAACTTATGACTGTATCCTGCTGGACATCATGTTGCCTGGCACCGATGGGATTGAATTTTGTCAGGTTTTACGTGGGATGAAGCAGTATAGTGCTACCCCGATCCTGATGATCACCGCTAATCGTGAACCCGGTCTGATGCAGCGTGCATTCGACGCTGGCGCCACTGATTTCCTTCCAAAGCCGCTTAATGCAATTGAATTGAGAGCACGGGTCATTAGTGCCGGCATGCTTAACGAAAGCATTGCAACTGCAAATGATGCCCGACAAGAGCTGAGCAAACTCACGAACATGAGGTTCGATTACATTCCAAACATAGGCGTAGAAGGTGTTTATGACATTCGAACTCTGGAGAACCACCTATTGCGATATCCGCCCGGATGTTATGCGATGTCGCTCATAAGTTTGAAGGTCGACGCATTGTGGCACATTTTCAATCCGAAAGAACCGTCACTGTTTCTTGAGGGTCTCAGGCACTCTGCTCAAGCGTTTTCTGCTGTGATGGGGGCGGAGACTGCAAAAATAGCTTATGTCGGAAAAGGATGTTTTGTCGGCATAATTCATGGGCGAAAACGAATTAATACTTCAGAGCTGACCAATCGCTTCGATCAGGAGCTCTCAGTGCTTTGGGATCAAAAGGCGACAGCCATGCTGAGCCCCCCGAAGGGCAAAATTAAATTGGTCTCAGATCAACGGTTCTGGTCCGGATTGTCCATTGGTAACAAATTGCGGGAATTCGCACCAATTTCCGAAGAGGCTTTCACGCCAAGCTCGCGCTTAGAGGACAACATATTCACTGAGCTGGCGTGGTAATTTCTCTTTCGTAGATGCACTCGAAAAGCCTTTTGCAGACATCCACTGTTAATGCGGTCTAAATTGCGGTTCGGTGTAACAACCGACCTGATCCCCAGAAATGTCCGGCGTTTAGGGTAAGGCTGTTCTCCAACAAGGAGACAGACAATGAAGAGAAGCCGTTTCAGCGAAGAACAAATTATTGGGAAAGTGAAAGAGCATCAGGCGGGGCTTGGTGCGAAGGAGTTGTGCCGCAATCATGGCGTCAGCAATGCGAAGTTTTACAAGTGGCGGTTTAAGTATGGCAGTATGGTCGCTGGACGTTGTGCCAGCAGAATATGCTACCCGGTCAAAGGAAGACCAAAACCTGAACAGAGCTGACTTAAATTAGCGGACTCTCAGGGGGCAGGTCAGAGGTTCAATGTCGAGCACCTCGATTCAGGAAATCGTCGACTAAGAATTCCTACTAAAAAGCGGGGTGTTTTGCGTACATCCCTGTAACACCAAAATGAACGAAATTTTTGGTGATTGTCGCGAAGGCAGAGAAGAACACTACCAGAACGTAATTGTAAAATGCCCGGTGAAATGGCGATCCGTAAATCGTCACATATTCATGTGGATCATTGAAAATAAATGGGGGTGAGTAGGCGAATCGAACTCCTGTACACGGATTTGAAAGACTAGGCATGATATTGATTTATATAGTAAATCTGACTAGATGAAGCTGGAAAAAGGCCGGAACATATCAAGAATATTTAGAAGGGAATAACTTGTTCTAGGTGGTTTTTAAGTAGCTGCATCAGACGGTTCCTTGATTTTTTGCAATCAGAAGTTTTAAAGTTTGCGGATATATATTTAATAATCGGCCATTTCAGCATCATGTTTATATTTCTATTACGTATTTTTAGTTTCAAATCCAAAACCCATATTCGATCTGTACCGCGTAGTTCAGAGTCAGAGGGATTCCATTCTCAGGCTCGCGGTTACACGTCTCAACGGCAGATGAAGAGGAGCTTGCGCGTTGTTGAAACGGTAGCAAGCGAACCGGAGATTGAGCAGGATCAACCTGCTACGCTAACTGGAAAGTGTTATGTCATTGATGGAGACACAATTCAGATTGGAAAGGTTCGATTGCGGCTCGCAGGCATCGATGCACCAGAAATGGAGCATCCTTGGGGGAAAAAGGCAAAGTGGGAATTGGTAAAAATGTGCAAAGGCCAAACTATTACCGCCGAGCTTGAACCGGACATTTCTTACGACCGTGTTGTCGCGACTTGCTACCTTCCAGACGGTCGAGACCTGAGCGCAGAAATGGTCAAGATCGGTCTAGCAATCGATTGGCCCAAATTTTCTGGCGGAAAGTATGCGCCTTTTGAGCCAGATGGGGTAAGGAAGAAGCACTGGAAGGCGGCAGCCAAGCAGCGTGGACATATGGCGGTTTTTAACAAGTAGACCTTTAGAAACCGCAGCAGTTCATTATTTCCAGTCATATTCGGCCCGGACCTGCCGTTCATCGCCAATATCAATCGCTGTTGTGCGGCCCGTCGCAGCGGACTTTCGCTACAGCTACAAAATATCAGGTACGCGAACTTAAAGTCTGCGGGACTTTCCCGATCTTCGCCTTGATTGGCTTAATCGTCGTTGTCGGCGCAGCTTTCGCCTTCCTGACATTCGTCTATCGCGCAGCATTTTGCCTTTGAACTCGCTGCTCAGTGGGACAAATCAACCACTGGACAGTTCATCATTTCATTTTGCGGATAGGTAAAACTTCCTCACACATCCCCGATGTCAAGAAATCACCTGATGGCAAAAAAAGACGAGTTCACCCCTTGCCAAATAGCCTAAATCTGGACTTTCCGACTTTGGGCTTGGCGCCGAACTGGACACCGCATTCCTTAAAGAAACTGCGCATCTGTGGGGTGAGAAGACCGCGTCCAGCAGCGTTTTGCGGCAAGCCAAATCCGCCGCCATAGTTAATCTCGACGATCACTGGGCCGTCTTTAGTGATTGCGATGTCAGTCGATTGATACCGGATCGGCGCAAAGAGCCGTGCCGCGCGTTCATTCAGCTCGCGTAATGCGTCCCAATGGGGCAGTCTCTTACCCATCCAGCCCGCAAGTGTGGGGTGGTCTTCAAGAAAAACTATTTCGGGACCACTGCGGGTCACCACGGTTTTGACCTCGCCGGTTTCGGTGTCTATTTCACAGGCAATGTTTCCGCCGCGCCAGAGCGTGTCGGCAATCTGGTCTCCTTGCGGCATGGAGATGACCGCGAACGGGCAATCGACACGGTCGGTTTGCACCAGATTGACCATGCGAATGGTGGCGAGCGCCGAACAAAAAGGCGCGATATCTTCATGGTTTTCAAGTTTTACTTGAAGCAGGTAGGCGTTATCACCCAAAAATGAGGTCATGAAATCTGCATATGTCATCGGTGCCTGCCCAACACATGAGATATGGGTTTGATCGGCGTCTTTGACGCTGAAGGCGCCAAAGCTGACCATGCCGTCAACAATCTTGCCAAAGAGTTTCGTGTTGCCAAGGCTGAGGATCAAATCGCGCAAATCTTCGGGGTTCGAGATTTTTTGCACTCCAGGATAGAGGCGCGGTGAGGTGTCGATCACGGCTACGGTCTCGGGTGCGGAGGCACCGCCAGCATTCAGGATTGTTCCTGCTAGAACTTTGTCTTCTGCGGCACTGCTCCAACCCTGGTTGTTGCAGGCATGGGCGATAGGCCAATGAAGCGAGTTCGAGATGAATTGCGCGCGCTGATCTTCGGTGTAGCGATCCTCGTAAAAGAGGCCCCACCGGATGTATTCGGAAATATTTATTTTGGCGTCGCTGCTCGAAATTCGGGAGAACTCCATCCCCAGTTTGACTGGTGAGCGGCCTGTTTTATTTGCGGCATAGGCCAACATGTCGCTTAGCTTGCCATTGTCTACCTGCGCGAATGCTGCCTTGTCTTTTTCTGCTGCTGTGATGGGTGTTTGAATAGTCATGTGAGCCTCTTAAAGCTGTCGAAATCGCAAGAGTGTAGCCGATATAGAAACAGATATTTGAAAAGGGTGACCAAATTTGGGCGAGACAGGTTTTCGAACGTTTGGGTTTTACAGGAACACTGTGCTGAGTGGGAGCTAAAGTTCTCGTTTCCCCAGGTCTATGCTTGCGCAGCGAACTTCCGCTTCCCGCCCATTAAAGCATCAAGATCAAGTTGTTCACTTCCTACTGTCCGATGATTAGTCGTGGTTTTCGGAGCCAAGGCGCTCGCAGCGGCGCGGAGGTGCGTTTAAATCGAGCGGCTCGGTGCTTCCCTGACCGCTGGGTGCTGCGGACGCAAGCTGCTCTTCTAGCGTTGTTTTCTGGGGGGACACGAAGTGCTGACCTCAATCCAATGCCGTAACCGGCACACAACATAAGCCTTTCGCCCTCGGAGACGTAAGTATCGGAGAGGGCGAGAGGCGGGCAGATATCTACTACTCTGATGGTATATCCTCTTAGTGGTGACCCCTGACCAAGGTGGCCGGAATTTTGTGCGGGGCTGTGAATCTTTGGGTAAGGTTTGTCTCTTGTCATCGATGGGGGCGCAATCCGGCCTTTTAGGCCTAAGAATTGATTGTGCTCATTGGTTCGGCGTGATCTCGCGCCGCTGATTCATAGTAACGAATTATTACAATGCTTGTCTGCATCTAGTGGTGATTCCTGAGATTTTTCTGTTGCTAGATTCCATGTGGTTGTCTTTGCTCGAACCGATAGTGAGGAAAGAAATATGTCGGGGTCATCGGTTGAACAACGTGCGTTGAGCTTGCTCAGCTCGTTCGAGAAAGCAGGTAGAACGGTCAGTCGTGTCACAATTGAGGGCAGGAAAATCGAACTGGTGCTATCTGTTGGACCAACGGCTGACGAGTTCGAGAGGACTGATATGCGCTATCCCAAAACGTGAGCTTCCAAAGCATGTGTACCGGCAGAGAAACGGGCTGGATTTTCAGGGGCGGGGATGGCCCTCGCGCAAATTTCAGGATGAGTTTCAAACGGCAGAATTCTGGCAAGAATATGCGGACATTTTAAATGGTGAAGCACCGCCAAAGCGGGTCAATGCCCGGAACTTCGGCGCGTTGGTCAAGGACTATCGCAGTTCGCACCGCTATAAGAGGCTAAAGCCTCGAACTGCTCTGGATTATGATAAGTACTTGGATTTCTTTCTTTCGATCATGGCGGATGCAAATCCATGCAATATGAAGCGGAAAGACGTTATCAAGCTTCGTGACGCAAACGCGGAGAAAGCGTACTTCGCTAATTATTCTCTGCGTGTACTTCGTGTACTCATGGAGCACTGCGTTGATTTGGGGTGGCGCGAAGCAAACCCAGCTAAAGGCGTTCCAGAGATTAAAGCTAAGAAAGTCGCACGAGAGCCTTGGCCCCGCGATTTGTTAGACGCTTACCGGAACTCTTGTCCGCTTGGCTCGCGGGAAAGGCTCGTTATGGAGCTTTGCCTCGGCACAGGGCAGAGGATCGGGGACGTTCTAGAAATGCGCTGGTCCGACATTCAAGACGGTGCGTTTGCCATACGGCAGAATAAGACGGGCAAAGAGCTTTGGGTTCCAATCCTTCCAGAACTCAACGCCGCACTTGATGCTGCCAGCCGTCATTCAGTTTTCATCCTGACCAATGAGCGCGGCACAAACCGCTGGTCTTATCGCGGTGCCTCGCAGGCTGTCCGTAAGATTAGGGAACAGGTTGGGGCGCTGGACTTTGATATTCACAGTTGGCGCTATAACGCGGCTTGCGAGCTTCTCGAAGCTGGGTGCAGTGATGATCTCATCGCGGCTGTGACGGGGCAAAGCCCTGCGATGGTTCTGCACTATACCAAAAAAGTTCGGCAGAAGATGCGAGCCATTCAAGCACAGCAAAAGAGAACGGAACAAAAACAGAATGTTTAGACGTTCAATCGGGCTGGATCATTCGATCTGCTAAGTCATTGAAAGTAAATGGAGGCGAGTAGGAGAATCGAACTCCTGTACACGGATTTGCAATCCAGTGTATTTAGCCACAAAAACAGATGCTTAGGATCAAGAAAGTATCAGGACATTTGGCGAACAAGAAGCGAACCTGATACCTGCGTTTTGACAGGCTTAAAACCATGAGTGGCATGGCGTTGATCTGGGCCGCGAATGTCAAAGGTCTGAAACCAGCCGCCAAGATTGTGCTGATCCAACTGGCAGACTTCCACAACAAAGAAACCGGCCAGTGCAATCCCAGTGCCCAGCGGTTGGCGGATGAATGCGAAATGGGCCGCGCAACGCTGTTCCGTCACATGACGACCTTGGAAGAATGCGGCCTCGTCACGCGCCACGCTCGTGGCGATGGCGAGGGCGGGCGCGGGTCCAATCAGTATGAGTTGCACCTTGATATCACGCTTGGTCCAAGCGCCCGCCCGAAGGGGGGCGTGAGCGGCCCTGATGGAGTTGAGTCTCAAAATGAGACGGGGGGAAACGTCTCAAAAATGCGGGGGAAAAGTCCCAGCGTTGAGACGGGGGTAGTCTCAAATCGGGACAGAAACCTTACCATTGAACCTGTAAAAGAACCTCCTTCGCGCAAGCGCGAGGCGGCGGAGGATGAAGAAGCTGAGAAGATTTTGGCAGCATATCCACCCGACCGACTGCGGAACAAGGCGGCGTGCCTTGCCCAGATCGAAGAGGCCTTGAAGGACGGGATCGCACCGGAGGATATGCTGCAAGCCGTCCAAGCCTACGCCACCGACAGCGCAGGGTTCACCCGGTCCAAGGTCTGCTTTTCCGACAACTGGTTTCAGTCACGGCGCTGGCAGGCCTATGTCGAGAAGCAGGCAGAAGACCGAGAGAAGGCGGCAGCGTTGCAGGCCGATCATCATGCGCGGCTGGCCGGCTGGATCTGTGACTGCAGCCCGATGTGCAAACACATCACAGCTCCGCAGGTGACGGTGTTGCTCGCCTCAAAGCTGGTGACGCAAGCGCAAATCCAAGCCGCTGGCCTTAGATCATGACCACAACCGATCCGACCACAGAGCAAACAGCAAGGTTACCCACCGATTACATCGGCGGGACTTGTGAGGGGCGGCCTGCCTCCCCTTCAAACCCCAACCAGACGCGCGACGAGCGCGTCAAAGAGGGCCTTTCCGAGACTGTGATCTTTCGATGCACAGTTGCGGAGAAGGCAGCACTTGTCGCCAAGGCAGACGCGGCTGGACTGCCCAACGCCACGCTGATGCGAGAGGCCTTGGGGCTGGTCCAAGCGCGGCGGCGCAAGCCCGTGCCGCGTGTTGATCCGCTTTTGACCGTTGCCGTTGCCCGTGTCGGGGGCAACCTCAACCAACTCGCTCGCTGGATCAACGGGGCCGTTAAATCTGGCCGCGCAAGCAACATTGACGCCCTCAAGGTCAGCGTGCGCCTTGCCGCGATAGAACGCCAGCTTGCGCAGATCATTGGCCAGCACAGTGAGGGCCAGCAATGATTATCTCGTTCTTTTCGTCCGGCACAGGCGGCGGTGCGGCCCCGGTGAATTACCTGACTGCGCGAGAGGTTTTGGCCTACGATGAAAACCGCAATTTGATCCGCGATGACTACGGCCAGCCGCAGACCAAAATCCGCGACCCGCTGCCCGAAGTTCTGCACGGCAATCCCGACCGGACGCGGGATTTGATTGACGCCAGCGCAAACAAATGGAGCTACACCGCTGGCGTGGTTAGCTTTGCGGACAGCGACCAGCCTTCTGAGGACGCCCAGCAAGAGGCCATTGAGCTATTTGAGGCTCTGGCCTTTGCGGGGCTTGAGGCAGATCAATATGACTGCCTTTGGGTGCGCCACGTCCACGAGGGCAATGTGGAGCTGCACTTTTGCACGCCGCGTTTGGAACTGGCGACGGGCAGGGCACTGAATGTCGCACCGCCGGGGCATGAGACGGCGTTCAGCACATTGCGCGACGTGTTAAACAAGACCCATGGTTGGGCCGACCCGATGGAGCCTGACCTTGCCCGCGATTTCAAACTGGTGCGCGAAAGTGCTGAGCGTGCCGAGGCCCGTCAGGTCATCGTGTCCGCGCTATATGACCAGATTGACGCGGGCCTGATCACCGACCGTGCATCCATGGTCGCCTTCTTTGAAGACACAGGCTTCGAGGTCACGCGCCAAGCCGCAAAATCAATCAGTGTACGCGACCCTGAATTTTCAAAACCGTTCAAACTCGAAGGCGTTCTCACCCATGAAAACTGGTCCCCAACCCGACACGCAGAAATCGCGGCTGAGTATGAAACTGGCGCAGATGCAAAAAGAACAAGAAGACTTGATGGCATCTCACATGACAGCCTTCGTGCAGACCTCGCAGACCATGTTGAACGACGCGCAGACTACAATGAAGAACGATACGGCGCACTTTCTGTTTCACAACAGGAACTTGTTCGAGGAACGGATCGAATTGATCAAGAATTGGCTGAGGTTCTCACCTTGGATCATCACGGGGATCATCGTGACGGGGATCGCCTTGATGATGGTCGCGAGCTGGCTTTGGACAGTCCAGCTGACACGCTCGGAACTGACGGAGCTGGGCCTGACGCGGATCGACAGGGAGGACGGGACATGGCTGGTGCTGGACCCGACCAAGATGCGCCTGAGGACTTGCATGCTGGGCGGCAGATCAGTGACCTGCATCAAGATCGAGGAGAATTAGATGGCACCCCCCCTGACAGCCTTGGAACGCGACTTGCTCGCCTGCGTCGAGCGGTTGGTGACGGCCTGCGAGGTCTCAGCGCAGGAATTGAACGGGTTAGAGGCACGCTCGACGACGAGGATGCAGAGCCAGATGGATGGATTGGCCGCCTGCGTGTCGGTGCTCATTCAATCGCAAACGGCATCCGTGGATGCGTTGAACGGCTTGTTGAGCGAGGGGCAGAGCTACGGGACGCTGCGCACGCAACTAGAGACGAGCTTGAAACTAGTGAAGGCCGCCGAGAAGCAGTTGAAAGAGACCTAGACGCCGCAAGGGAGCGGGAAGCGGACCTGAGTCATGGCTACGGATTATAGAATGAAAGGACGAAGATGCGCTTAGACCATGAAATTTTCACCATGAGTTTTGCTCAGGCACGAGATATTGGGATCGACTATCGGGACTATGAAAAAGTTGATTGCTTGCCGACTGGTATGCCCTTGACGGCCATTGCGGGCGTTTGGGGAAACTATGTCAACATCCGTTGCTTGTTTGAGGATGGTGACGGTAATCGGTACCTGCGGATTATTCATCGATGGGGTGACGCAGGCTACATCGTGAAAGAGTTGGGCATTGATGCCAAGGATATTCAGGTCGGACAGGTGTTCCGTTTGTGATTCAATGGCGAAACGGCCAAGTAATCTATTCCGTCTTTTTTTGACGCTTGGAACCCGGGTTTTGGCGATGGGGGCTAGGTTCCAAGCTGTCTGCTCAACGCATTGATGGGTTGAAGTCTAGTGATTTATGTTTAGCAATAGCGATCGGCTGGCATTTTAGAAGCGGTAACATGAAATACGAGTGTCAGAGAGCGAAAGCAAAGCGGTTGAGATTAGCCGCGCGTCGAACACTGCGAGCTGAAATTCGTAAGGACATATTGTTCGGTCGCCTTCAGAGGCTGCCAGAGCGGTTCCGCGGCGTTGTTAGCTTTGAGTGTCCGGAAGTTCTGTCAATTGACCGGAATTTTAACCAAACGATCCAGTTTTTTCTGGAGCTTAAGCAGCTTTCCAAGCAGATCATGAAACGCCGCGAATACCGAAAAACTACCCCAGTTCACTACTCGATTGGTCTCGAAAATCTTGAAACCATTTCTGTGCGCTGCGCGATTATTTTAGCGGCAGAGATTGACCGATTGCGGCGTGTCGCCGGCGACGAATTATTTTATCAAGGTAAGGTCGAGGATGACAGCGAGCCAATCTCATTGCTACGTCAACTTGGTGTCTTTCGGTTAATCGGAAATCTCAAGGAAGGTAGCGCAGTGGAAGAAACGGCTGTAGCGGTTCATGGGCATCGGACCGCCATACCGTTAATGTCTGGCCTTAACTGCGATGAGGAAAAATTTCTTGGATTTGAAAAATCTGTCAGGCAAATTTTTGAGGAGTTTCAAACTACTGACTTTGTTCACAGCAGCATGGCGGAGGCGATGCTCAATGCTACAAATCATGCGTACCTAAGCAAATATTCGCTTGAATACCCGAGCTGTGGAAAACGTTGGTGGGCAGCCGCTGTAATGGACGCTGATCGATCAGAGCTTAAGGTCATTATCTATGATCAAGGACATGGAATTGCCAAGACGTTGCCAACATCTGGCCTTGTTGAGAATATAGAGGTGGCCATTGGTAAGCTTCTGGGAAAGTTGACGAAACTTGTTGATACTCCGGAAGAAATCATGGTGAAGGCAGCCTTGGAGGCAGCCCGAACCAGAACCGGTGACGACAAGAGAGGCAAGGGCTTCAAGGATATACAGGCCCCGGTCAAAGAAGTGAGTGGTTCGACGCTGCGGATCACAAGTGGTCAAGCACAAGTGACACTTGCGGACGGTTGTGATACTGTTTCTTTACCACTCGAGCACCATATAGGTGGTACACTGATAGAATGGATCTTCCCGATCCAGAGCTTTCAGAGAAATTTAACGGAGGCGGCATGATGGTTGTCAACATCGCTGAAGACTTTTCAAGGGTTCCGGCAGGCCGTTATCATCCTAAGGATGGTAACCGAACGGGCGAACGCTTCAGAAACGAGTTTCTGAAGAAATTTTTGGACGAAAGCGAAGAAGAAATTAAAATCAACCTTGATGGGGCCGTAGGCTATCCGTCTTCCTTTTTGGAGGAGGCGTTCGGAGGTCTTGTAAGAGATGGATTCACTCTCGAGGTGCTGAAAAAACGCTTGTCGATCACGACGACAGAAGCGCGCAAGAACCGCTATATCGCCCAGATTTGGCAATATATCGAGGAAGCCAAAGACAAAGCAGTTGCTTGACACCATTGGTCAAGGTCTCGGAATCTTTGCCATCGCCTTCCTCGGCGGCTTGGCAGGGGCCGTTGCGAAACACGTATTTTCATTTCGAGGTAAACGCGTTGATCACAAGACCGCTTCGCGTGACACACTTGAAGATCTCATTGTTGAAGTACTTGATGAGGTACGTGTTTTGGCGGTGGACTATTGGTCCGTTGACGAATGTGACGAACAGAAGGCTTCAGGTGCACGGTTAGTCGCCCTCTGCGACACCCTACCAGAGCTTTATTTGGAACTGTTTGACAACGATATTGAGACAACGCGCGGTCTGGATATCAAACTCAACCGCTTGTCCCGTGTGATTACCGGCGGAACCTTCCAGCAATCGGACAGGAAACTAGACCACTCGGTTATTTCCGAGATGGAGAGGCATCTAATGTCTTTGATGGTTGAAGTTCGCTTGAAAAAAGCACGCTTACCATACCCATGGTACTAAGAGGCATCTAGAGGCACGTCCAACCTAGGCCACTGATAACGCCAATCTAATCACGTCCCAGACTTCCTGCGATTGTCTTCTTTACAAAGCATCTGGCAATTGGCGGCGTTGGTTTTGCCCCCTGCGTGCCAAGGGTCGATGTGGTCGGCTTCCATCTCGGTGATTGCAAAGGTTTCTTTGCAGACAGGGCAAACGCCGCCTTGACGCTCATAGGCTTCGGTTCGGTCTTTTTCGGAGAACTTGCGAATGCTGAGGTGGCGTTCCTTGCCGTCGAAGATGTAGCTATAAATGCCTGATTTTGCTGATACATCATCATCAATGAGTAGGCGCTTGACCTCATCTTCCGCCTTTGCCGAGTCGATGACAGTCGGGCCATATTCGTTATAGAGCGGTCCCCACGGGACACCCTTCATTTGGTTACGATATTTTGGGAAACACGCCTCAGCCCATTCGATGACAGCTTGGAAATAGTCCCAAAGCTCTTTGGCTGATTGCTCTTTTTGATGGTCCGACATGTATTGTTCGATGTTACCATCTGGCGCGTGCCACTTGATAGCCGTCTCAAGATATTTTTGGCGAATGGCTTCACCCGTTAGATATTTTGTTCCGATAGCCTGAGCGGGACAGTTCCGTTTGCTAAACCATTTTTTGGCGTCTGTGACCCATTCACCGTGAAAAACAGCGTTACGGAGTTCTTGGTCTGATAGTTCTGCACCCGCGATGTTGATCGTCTGGAACCACTCCAACTTTTCAGTATCCGTCCCGCTGCAAAGGTAAACGGTGAGGGGATAGTCGAGTAATCTTTCTTGCTCGTCGTCTTGCAGGTTGTGAAACGCGCGTTTCTGCTCGAAAGAGCCGATCTGCACCGAAAAATCACCGTTCACATATTGGCACAGGGAAATGGTGCGTTGTTGTCCGTCGATGATCTCGAACTCGCCATTTTCACGCACGGCCCAATACATGACGTTGAGGGGGAAGCCTTTGGAGGCCGTGTCAATTACCGCATCACGCTGCGCATCCTTATAGACAAACTCCCGTTGAAAGGGTGGCCGGATATCCAGCTTGCCGCCGTAGCCCGTGACGCCACCTTCGGTGTTGTCGGTGTAATCTTCGCTTAGCTCGCGAACGGTGATTTCTTGGAGAACAATCTTCATTGGGCGCGCTTTCGTATAACAATTCGTTCGTAGAGACGACGAAATGTCCCATCGCCATTAGGCAAATAGAAACGGGGCCCGCCCTGTTGAAAAGTTCCTTTTTCTGCAACTTCGGACATGCGTTGTCCAAGCGTGCGACTAGAGCCGAGAATTTCAAACTGGTCTGGATTATGCTTGTCCAAAAACGTGATAGGCACACCCATCGGCCCATCATAATCAGCAGGAATGTCGTTTGTTACATCGACGTTGATGGCATCAAAATTGTGATAGTGTGGATAGTCATCTGGAGTGTATTTCCGATGCAACACAAGATCTTCGTGACGCTCAGCGAAATCCATGTTTGTGAACCATCTTACGCTTTTTACCTTGATGAATTTTTTTCCATTCTCATCGATCCCACATCCCGCCGCCTCTAATGGATAATCGTCGGGTACACCGAAAACTCGATCACCACTACGAATGCTTGGGCCAAGCCAAACCTTGTTGGCTTGAATCAGCGGGAAAACCTCTTTGTAGGTGACCGCGTTCATGTTTCCGATGATGAGGAATTTTTTGCCGTGCTCGACCAACTGCGCGATGTAGTCGCGGAACAACGAAAAGGGCGGATTTGTCACTACGATATCCGCCTGTTTCAGCAAGGCGACACATTCATCGCTGCGAAAATCGCCGTCACCATCTAGTTGCTTCACACCAATTTCTTCGATGTCAGGCACGCGGTTGCCGTTCTTGTCGCCTTCATAAATTAGTGAAATAGCGGCTTCGGCGTCGTTTTCGCTGAACAGGTCAAGCGCACGGCTCTTATAGCAAGTCGTTATGAGCTTACTCAGGCCAAGGTGTTCGAATCCATAGGAGAAGTAGTGAAAAAAGTTGCTGACTCGCGGGTCATCGCAGTTGCATAGAACCACTTTACCTTTGAAGTGATCCCTATAATGCCGAAGCTCTTTCTCGATATCCTCAAGGCGCGTATAAAACTCGTCCTTTTTGGCTTTTTGTGCGCCTCTTAGGCCTGAGTTTTGCGTAGCTTGGTTCATGGGCAACTTTTCATTTTTGTCTGAGGGTACAGCCTTAGGATCGGGACGATGCAAGGCGTTAGTTAAGCTCACCGAATTAAGGCTGGGTTTAACCTAACCACTGTCCGGCTAGAGACGATCGAAAATCGAAAGTTCCTTGCGTCGATGTTTCATCAATATGCGCAGAAGCCTTTGCGCTACGATAATGCCGATAGGACCAAGAACAACCATTACAACGTAAAGGGAGCGTGCAATGTCCCAAGTTGTTTGGTTCGCCGTAGCGATCAAGGCAATCACACCACCGAAAAACAGGAACGCGCCTGAGATGCCGACTTGCCGCGCAAAGGTAAGTACGTCTTGGTCGCAGGGGTCCAAGTCTGACTTTGTGGCTTTCAGCGGCTGATATGTTTCGGTCATGGCGGTCTCCTGATTAAAGGGTTTGAAAGTAGTGGCTGGCGACCTGTGCGGGGCTTTCGCCCGTCTGTGCGGCCTGCGCGGCGACAAACCCGATGATCTTGCCGAGCTTGGCGATAGGTAGGTTTGTTCGGCGACGGTCAGCCTCGGACAAGACAGCGATTGCGCTTGCCTCAGCCAGTTCGGGATCGTCACTTTTGTGGATCTTGCCGCGCCCCGCCAGCAGCCAGTCAAGATTCACTCTGAACGCCTCGCTGATGTTCAGAGCTGTTAGCGCAGGCAAATCCCGTTTCTCCTGCTCATAGTTCTTATACGCGCGGTCAGACACGTCGATGGCAGCAGCCATAACGGGCTGAGTAATGTCGTTTATTTTGCGAATTTCTCGCAAACGAAGGCCAATACCGCTCAAGTCCGTTGACAAGATGCACCTATGAGTTAATATTTCACCCATATGTGCACTTGAAGAGTGATTTGGGCGATCCTGTTCACTCTTGCAGTGTTTTCAACTGAAATCCAATGGAAAGGTGAGCCGTGACCAAACCTCTCGAAACACCAAAGGAACTGGCTGAGCGCGTAGGTCTGCCCGTGACCAACATCCGATATCTGATCCGCGAAGACATGCTGGACCATATTTTCACCGCGCCGGGGCAGCGTAACCCCAAGATTCCGAGTGGAGCTTGGGAGAAATATGTCTCTCAATTCACGGTCAAAGCCCAAAAGCCGGAGCGATGCAGAGCAGGCCAAGAAATGGGTTCTGACAAATGACGCGGCACACACCCATCATGGCCAGCGAGACGACCGCCGCGCGGTTGCTCGATTTACGCACGAATGAGTTCAAGGCTTTGGTCGACGAAGGTCACTTACCGCCGGGGCATGAAATTGCACCCGGCGTTGTTCGTTGGGATACTGAGGTTCTTAAACGGATATCAGCGGGGGATGTGACAGAGCTATGGGATCAAATTCAGTGGTAGGTCGGCGCAAGAAATACCTTTGGCGGCATCCGTCTGGCCGTTGGTATGTGCGCAAGATCGTCAATGGCAAGATGATTTATCTGGGACGTATTACTGCCGAAGAGGGTACGGCTGAATTCGACCGCCAATATTGGGAAATTTTGAGTGGCAAAAAAGCGAATGTGAAAACGTCGTGGGCTGCGCTTATCGACGCAATGCAAGAAACAGACAAGTGGGCCGGGTTTTCCCCGCGCTACCGAGGCGACCTCGAAAATGCCTTCGAATATCTGACCGAAAAAATCGGTCACATGGATGTGTCGCGGCTAACCCAAGCCGATATTTACGAGGCGATGGACCAAAATCGCCATCGGGTCAGGTTTGCCAATTACCTCCCCACAGCGATCAGCATGTTGTGCAAGTTGGCGATCCGAAAGCGTTGGCGAGATGACAATCCCGCAACAGAAATAGAACAGCTCAAAGTTCCGGAAGACCGCAAGAAACCGCATTTGCCATGGACCGACGGGTCCGTTGAAAAGATGCGGGAAGAGGGTGAGCCATTGCCTCGCCTGATTTTTGAGATTGGTGTGGGAAGTGTCCAGCGCCCCGGCGACTGGGTGGATTTTCAATGGGGCGACTATGATGGCGATACACTCAAGCTGCGCCAGAATAAGACAGATACGGTCCTTTCACTGCCCTGCACAATTGCACTCAAGGCGGCACTGGATGGAGCGAAAGCTGATCTAGGCGTAGCGCCCCACCCATCGCGGCACATCCTGACGCGCGCTAACGGTTCCAAAATGGACTATCACGCGATGGCGCGTGTGATGATGCGCGAGCGTAAGCGTTTAGGCCTGATGGCCCATGACCAACACGCCTTGCGGTATCGCGGCGTCATGGAATTGGCGTGGGCGGGCTGTACGGACGATGAAATCGCCAGCTACAGCGGCCATACATCCAAAGAGATGATCATCAAATATGCGGGGGAGGCCCGCCAAATCATGCGCGCGCGACAGGCGGTAGCAAAGCGCAAATGACCCCGAACAGAACAAGCACAGAACGAGAAACTGATACCCGAGGTGATACCCAATGAGCAGAAAAATTCGTAACCCATTGATTTTATTGGAGGCGAGTGCCGGAATCGAACCGGTGTACACGGATTTGCAAGACTAGGTATGTGGCTGGTAAAAATGATGTTTTTGTTTAGAGATGTGTCTGAAGTTAAGGGAACGTTTCAAGAATGTTTAGAGTTCCTTGTCGGACGGTGGGACGTTGAGCAAACAGTTTAGAGGCTAAGGTGGGATCGAAGGAGCAAGAGTTCAGGCGTAGCTTCTTGTCGATGTTGAGAATTGCATCAAGCCAATTTGGGCCTAGGGCAGCCATTGGCAGCACCGCTGACGGATAGTCCAAGGCAATGGTCTGGTGCTGTAGTGCGGGGTTGCCCTAAGTATCTCATATGCAACAGAAATACATGGCATTGAAAAGGGCTTCGACCTGAGGTTGTCGTAGGGCACTCAAGTCAATAGCTGTGCAGCTGTGAACAATTTATAAAGGATACCAACTTGAAGCGTAATATTTTTTCGATCACAGCAGTTGCTTTGATGCTCGCGGCCTGCGCAACCACTGATGTTCAACAGCTTTCCAAGACTAGCTTTAAGGTTTCGACCCGTGGCGCGCCAGCCTGTGGTTCGTCCGGCACACGCAATGTAGCGTTCCGCACCGCTGCGGTAGAAGTTATCCGCCGTGGTCACGACCTGTTCGTCATTCAGGGTGATACAACGGGTTATGACGGCTGGTCGGGTATGAATGAACAGGGAATGGTTGTTCAGCTCGTCGACCCTCGTTCTCCCGATGCGAAGAATGCATTGTCGGCTCGGGAAACGCTCGGGGCCGATTGGCAGACTGCCGTACAGGACGGCGCTCCCATCACCTGCACCACGTAACTTACCTTTAAGCCGCGATAGGATTACTCCTATCGCGGCTACCTTGCACAAGAGCGTCCGATAAATCAGCTCTCGGCCCAAGCCGACCTTGGTGCGGGGCGCGTCTAATGACCGCTCCCAGCCCGAAGGATATATAGTCTCTTGACGCATTGGGCGGAAGATAGGCATTAGTTGCGCTCGAAATCTTCGCCTATTGCGAGTTGAAAGCAGACATAAGGCGATATCCGTTCCGAGCTAACTATAAGTTGTAGAACGACTTTGTGTCTGCATCGAGTGGGCTTTCGCCAATCCAACGAAGTCTGAAAACAAAATTTTTGGAAATACGACTTTCGGGTTTTCGCGTAGAAAATTGCTTCTGCTGACGTAACCAAATTACCTTAAATAGGGCTTTGACGCCCATTGAAATTATAGAAATTCATAACAGTTCCTAGCGCACGGATTATACAGCGCTGAATGAGTATGGATTGCCTTGGCATTTTGGAGATTGCTGCCGTATGTCCGATGAGGGCTATATGCACAAAGTTTTGGCTATTGATATGAGAGCGCAACATTGGCTAACAAAATTATAAGATCTACAATTATCCACACATCTCCACCAGTTCAGCTTCCTCACATCGAGGATGCCGATCCAGCGTCAGCTGGTAGTTTCGGCAGCCTCTACAAGCATTGTGCACAGAAGTATCTACCTAAGTTAGGTAGTACACTTCGGCTCGGAACGCTGTCTGAGTACCGGCGAAGCGAGAACAGATTTATAGTTGATCCGTACGAAGGCACTTTCAATGTATCCGTATCTTTTCCAGAGCCAACAAAGGTAAATATCAAAGAGTTATTGGATATTACACATCACACGTTACCGCTAGACTTTGATGAAATCTCACATAATATCATCGTTCGCCCCTTTCATGGCGAACTTACATCTGGGTGTGTGTACAGCACGTCTGACGCCAAGCTTTCTAAGCGCACCGAGCGAGATGTAACCGTGCAGGGAACAATCGATGTGCACGCTGAAGTGGCAGACGCTTATATACTCTGCCTAAGCACATCACCCGAGGTAGGCGCAGTAATACTTGATCCACAATACGATTCTGTTTGGTCAATACCTGAAACTTCGCTGTATAACTTTGTTCAACGGCTGATCGCTGTATTATATGAAAACTTGGCCTTTCCGGAATGCCAGATTCCAGAAACTGTCGGTCCCCTGCAAGGACCAGGGTTTTCTTACCCGCCTCTGCCCAATCCTAATCTCACTGTTCGTGTCTTTGCGGACCTGCGACTCGTTGAATACAGAAGCAGAACTGTAACCTTCTCTGAACATATGTCTAAACATGACGTAAGCGAAGTTTTACAAGCCATAGATCGTTCAGAACAGATAAAACCCACTGAATTTTCCAAAGAACGCGAGTTTCGGATAGTATTGAGGCCGTTTTTATTCGACAGTCGAAACAATCAAAGGATTATGTTCCCAAATCTACTTCGACCCATCAATCTACCCTTTGACGATCTTTTAGTGCACACGCAGACTATTCTTGATCCTTTAAACCATGGTTAAGGAAGCTCCTACGGGAACCTCCAGCATATGACTTTTGGCACTGGCTGATGAGCTGTTTCGCCTTTCTTGAACATCAAATTGATGTGCCTATGAGACTGGAGATCAGCAATTGCGTGACAGTTTTACATCCGAGAGTTTAGGTGCGAAACATCGCGACTTGCGGCAGTGCGCAGTGGAAGTGTGGCGTAGGCGTCAACCGATCTAGATTTTCATACACCATGCGGCGCAGACCTAACAAAAAATATGTCCTTGAGCGGTGCCCGATATTAAGGGCTGATAGCAGAATGTTTGAACATCACACTGAACGGCAACTAAGTCCGATACAGCCGCTATTCGATCAGTGAAGTCAATGTGCGGTTTGCGCAAGCGGCACCACAGTGCAAAATCCCTTGTCATTGGGCAGCTATATCTCAAGTCATTGAGCGCACAATCTCAATGAGATTGTACGTCCTCGCGCTAGCGCATCGATTTACCTTCCAAACGCAGGAAATGCGCTCGGCTTCTTATTCGATCCATAAAAGCGTCCGCCAAAAGCGGATCTCCGATGTAGTCGTACCACTCATCGGGGGATCTTTGCGCAATCATGATAGTGGTGCTTTGCGATGAGCGGTCCTCAATTATCTCAAAGAGATCCGTTAATTCCTGCTTTTTCATTGGGCTCAAGGAAAAGTCGTCGATGATAAGCACATCGAGGCGAGATAGCTTCGCCCGAAATTTGGCAATCGTGCCATCCAATCGTGCGTACATGACCTCTTCCACAAGACGCCCAACTCTAACGTAGCGAACCGCAAGTTCATGCCGAACCGCAGAGACCCCTAGTGCGCACGCAAGCCAAGTTTTCCCAGTACCCGAAGCGCCCGAAACGACAAGGTTATGCTTCCGCTTGACCCAATCGCATTTAAGTAAATCAAGCATCTCCGATTTATCAAGGTTACGACCCGTTCGAAAATTAATCTCTTCTGGCTCTGCTTGGTATTTGAACTGAGCTGATTTCATTAAGCGCTCAATTTTGTTATTATAACGTCGCTCCGTCTCAGCTTGAAGCATACGTAGGATGCGGTCTTGGATAGGCATATCTGAATACTGAGGAAGCTGAAGTTGATGCTCTAATTCCTCACGGAAACCGGCCAAACGAAGCTCGTGCAGAAGTTCAAAGATCTGAGCGCTAGACATCTTCCGTACCTCCCGCTGGTAGATTTAAAAGTTCGGCAAAGTAATTTGCCCCACGTACATTTGTTTTCGGCATTGGATGTTCCGGAGAAAAGTTTGAAACTGTTGGCAACTGGTCTAGTCCGCCAGCAAGAATACACTCGACTTTTTTAGCAGACGGCTTCCCAATATTGACTGCCATTTCGCAGGCAGCATCAATCCGTTCTGGCGAATACTGCTCGGTAAATATTCTTAGTTTGATAGCAGTATTGGCGGTCTCTTGGGGCCGCTTGTTTACGCGAAAATGGTCGTCGATCAGCCGCTCGGCGTTTGGACCAATATCATGTACGTAGCCCTTCAGACCCGATAGACGTGTTAGAGCTGCACTGCGATGAGCAGCCGGCATATGATCAGGGTTCGTTATCAATTTACCATTTTCAACGCTCTTTTGGTGCGTGGCCATCAATCGCCCGAGATGGTAGATGTGCACCGTTGTCGTTGTGACTTTTACGTTCATCAGTTGATTGGCGAAACGCCACGGAACTGAGTAGCGACTACCCTCCGAAAAAACATGATAATCGCGTCCAGCCCGGATTTTTCGAGACCAAAGACCGTGCTCATATGGCGTTGCAGGTAGAGGTAGAAAACCGTCAGCATCAATACGTTCAAAAATTTCACTTCTGCTCTCGCCAAAGTGACCCGTAAGGGGGCGAGTGTTCAGCGCCTCCAAACGTGCGCGGATAGCTTCATTCATCTCGCCGAGCGAAAAGAACCGGCGGTTTCGAAAGGCCGCCAAAACATCATTTTGTACAATGCCAACTCCGTTTTCAACTAACGCCTTATCCTTCGGTTTACGTACTCTCGCCGCTTTCAAACCAAACCCATAGTGATCAGCCAGCTCCTGAAATTCTGCAGTAACTACAGCTTCTGATTTACCCCTGCGAGGCTCCGAAATTGCAGCTTTGAAGTTGTCCACCGTAACAAGTACAGGCACGCCTCCAAAGAATTCTAACATTTTGGTGAAAGCAGCCAATACTGGTTGCTTCGACTGACTTTCAATCGCGAGAAGGAACGTTTTTCGGCTTCTTGAGCTCACAGCGCAGAACAGTTCATAGTTCTGTTCATGCCCATCTTGGTCCATAAGTATTGGCTGTTTCTTCTTCTTGCGACCGACAAAATCGACTTGGATTTGCTCACCAGGTTCGTATTCGAAGGAAATAGTTATCTGTTTTTCTTTGGCGTGCTGCCGAACAGACCGAAAAAATGTTGACCGGGACATCGGGCGTTCACCAACATCGATCTTTTCTTTATACTCATCATAAAGAGTCGAAATGTTTACGCTACGCTCGGTAATCTCCACCATAATCTGATTAAAATTTGGCATCGCAAAGGTTTGCTTCTTGGTGAAGACACCTGGGGTGACTAGCTGCCGAAGTTCATCGTCATCCATATCGTCCGCTTCTTCAATGCTGAGGTCGAGTTCGGCAAGCCTTGCCCGCCAGCCAGCGGCTGTGTTTCGCGAACAGTTAGTTAAATCAGCGACTTGAGTGTTGTTGAGCCGGTTTTGCAAGAGGTAACGCACTCGGCGCTGTATATCTGTGAACATACTAATTTCTCATTTTGGTAAGCGCGGCCATTGGCGGGCAGCACCCACCTTGACTTCGCTTGGTTGATTTGAGAGAACTAGATACCAACGCCAATCGATAACTAATTCTAGGAAGCCGCCGAAGATTTTCGGCGGTTTTCTTTTGACTAGATCATGGGGAATACCTCTCTGGCCAAATAAGTTGAGGCTCGTTTTTGAGCGCATCTGCAATTGCTCGTTCAACTTTTTGCGATCTCGCACCGGACAAGACAGAAGATATTGTTGACGGTTTCAGACCAAGATCGCGCCCGATTTGGCTTAGAGAAGTTCCACTACTTCGAAGCTGGGCTTTAACGAATTCACGCTTGTTAATGGCGACTGAAGTGCGTTCCATCTTGGCGTCCATATATCGCTAGTATTCTTATGACTAGCTGGCCTTCAAGTGCTGCGTCAAGCTGAAGATAGTTGGCAAATGACTGTTATGTCTATTCTTTCTCTGGGATTGGACGGGCTTAGAGGGGTGTATATTTTGCACTAGAGACACCCGATCTAGGAGTTTAGCATGGTATATCGTGTCAATTCGCAGTTTGATCACCCACCAATGGCATGCAACAATCAGCGATTTTCGAAGAAAATGGCTGGTACCGCGCCGATAACCAGATAGTTAAATATCAAAAATTAATTCTTGAAAAAGGGCTCTGGTGCGCTGGAATATCGAGATATTGGAGGGAGACGGCAGTGATTCCCCCACTCAAGCTATCAGCTCGATCGACATCGGATTGCAGTCACACTGATCCATTTGAGAGGTTGTTCTCTACGATTGGATGACGATAATGCTCGTCCATGAGTTGACGGGATTGCCCCGTGTATTGCAGCAGAAAACAAAAAAGCGGACACCCCCGCTTTTGACAAAGTGCTACGTTCCCGGCCTGCGTCACTTAGGAGAAGTAAATGCCCGAAGTCATTCCAGCCGACGTGCCTGTCGATGTTTATATCGCGAAATCAGTCGAAAACCTCGAAGAACTTCCAAAACCTATCATTGCAATCATACCCGACCACGACAATCCAGGCTGGAATGATTTTGGACGCAATTTTTTCGCAAGATTGTATGTTCACCCCGTTGAAGGAGAAACCCTAGATTTCCATATGCGAGTGATGTTCCAAGGAAGTAACCGGAGTTCGAACGTTTTTACTGCGTTATTTGGAAAGTTCGGTGATTTACTCGCAGTTAACAATATCGAACAACCTTTTGCTTCACTGCTCCCTGATACCGATATGTATCGGGATGTCATCGCGGCTCTAGGCTTTGAGATCGGGGTAAGCGCGCTGCGGATTATGCATGACGCAACCGTCGCAAGGGTGGAAGGTAGCAATCCCGAGCTGCTCACATTAATCGGCGGTGAAGATTTCCACTTTGGTGCACTTCGTCATGGTGGTGCCTATGATGCTCTAAGACGCGGAGGGCGTTATTTTAGACCTAATCCACCGCCTCCAGTGGAAGAATTAGCCAGTGATTTCGTGTTTTCGGCGCGCATGCTCAGTGCCGACAATCCCTATACATTACCCTTCCATTTCGATCAGGATGAAATTTTCCGCGATAGGGCTTCTGTTCTCATAGGCCGAAACGGCGTCGGCAAAACACAACTCCTAAAAGCAATTGTTGATGGTCTTTATGACCCACAAAAACCTGATTACTCGCGTCAACGCTTTTTGCCTGCCCTTCGTCCTTCGCGGGTAATCGTATTTTCGTCGGTTCCAACCGATCCCTTTCCTCGCTCAATTGGGGCATGGCACGGTATTGACTATGAGTATTTTGCAGTAAACTCCCATATTGATGACCGTGCGGACACATTACTTGCCGCTCTGATAGCGTGTCGAAAATCTGGCGACCGAAACGTGTTGGGGCAAGACCGAGACAAGTCGCGAATGGATGTGATCCAAGAAGCTCTTGAGCCAATTGGTCTATGGCGGGGACTTCATGTGCCTCTGCGAGCGCGAATCCCCGGGGATACGCTACCGCACGTTGTAGAAATTGAGGGCCAAAGTTACTTTCCAATACGCAAACATCTGGAAGAGCAAAATTCCATCCGATTGATACAGCAAGTCGAATGGGATCGAAAAACTATAATCCTCAATAATGACATGGAAGTGCGCCGCCTCAGCAGTGGTGAGTACGCTATGCTCCGGTTCGCAACCCAGGCAGCGTCAGCGATAGAACAGGGTAGTCTGCTCTTGTTGGACGAGCCAGAGACACATCTTCACCCTAATTTCATCTCGAACTTGATGGAAATTCTCGACAATCTGCTGCAGTCGACCGGATCAATTGCCGTCATAGCAACGCACTCGGCCTATGTCGTACGCGAGACCCCCCGTGACCGCGTTAACGTCCTCACCCTTGAAGACCGTCAGATACGTATCGACAGGCCGCGCATGCAAACCTTCGGGGCGACAATCGATAGCATTTCTCAATTCGTGTTCGGGGATACTGTCATATCTCATAGCTTTCAAAAGACATTAGCAGATTGGGCCGATCACACAGGGCGTGAACTCGGTATTGACGGCGTCATTGAACAATATGGAGCTCAACTGAATTCTGAGAGCCTTTCCTTTATTGCCCGCCGGTTGGCCGAACCTCTTGCTGCCGTGCCTGAAGAAGATGAGCCGGAAGCCTGACAAATGCAGCACCTAACTTTTCCTGTGACTGTCGCCGATGATGAGGCGGAGCTCACTAAATTAGCAAAGAACCCGGAATGGACGCCCCACCAAGCCGCGTGGATCGCAGCGTATCAGGCATACCGAGCAAATTCGGGAAGTCCGTTTGCGGTTGCTCCGCAAAACTTCGGCCCAGGTGTTCATGACCGCCAGTATAAGCTGTACGACAACCGCAAGGGGTCTGGTGAGCTTCGTCGCATGAGGCGGAAAAAGGGGCTAAAATCGTGCCCAGTATGCGGGTCACCAGTGATCGGTGACCTAGACCACTACCTCCCCCGCACGGTTTTCCCTGAGTTCTCTATCATGCGGGCAAACCTTATACCCGCTTGCACCCACTGCAACTCTGGAGTGAAGGGATCCACAGTTCATGGCGAGAATCCGCGGCGGTTCATTCATCCCTATTTCGACCGTTGGGCGGAACAAGCGATCTGGCAAGTAGAGATCATATCGCCATTCAAAGCGGCGCGGTTTATTCCCCGTGCCCTTCCCAGTTTGGAGGAACCGCAGAAAGAAATTGTCGCGTTCCATCTTGAGAACGTCTTGGGTATTCAGTTCGACTTATCGACGGCAAATGAATGGTCATCGCTTCCAACCCAAATTAAGCTTAGAGATCCAAAGCTGACCACCACAAGCGTTACGCATCAGCTTACAATGGAGCTTCGAGTGGCTCTTGATGCAAGGGGGGCAAATAGTTGGCTGGCAGCCCTTTTGCGTGGCATCCTAAGCAACCCCCACGCAATAGAATATCTACGAAACGAGGCTATCGCCTCGGTGCTGCCGCCTGAGGTGTGAAAGTTACCGAAGCCGGCGCGCCTTCGCATTTAGATGGAGCTGTAATTCTCCGAAAAATTAATCGGCGCTTATGTCATCTTATAGCAGTTAGTTGGATAGTTCGTCTGTCGGGAGGCGCATCAACCTGCGGACAGCAATAGGGCGCTGTTCCATTGCGTCCGAGGACAGGGAGGCGATCACGTTCTTTGGGAAATCCACTTTTCCCATCCGTTCATTCAAGGTCAACCCGCCGATCTGGCGGAACCGCTCGTATGAAAACTCTAGAGAACGGCCATCGAGGGATTGCACGCTGATGACATCGGTCTCGCCTGGTGGCACGTCGTCGCTGCGGATCGTCATGACCGCCATAGCATCCTCAATACTTTCACCGGGCTGCATTCCAAGGATATTGTAAGGATAAGGCCGCTCTGCGGGTGTAGGTAGCGGCGTGAAAGTCTGTTCTTGGAGTAACAGCGGAGGTGGGCAGTGTAAGGAGAGCAGCAAACGCAGATGCTTTCAAGAAAAACGTGAGCAGCGGGGCATCGTGAGACCTTTCCGGAAGTTGGGGGGGGCGCGCGGCGGCGCGGCCTTTGAAACCCGACATTAATGAAGTTATATAGGGTTATCGACTGAGCGCCTCGCCTCGACTTTTCGCAAGGTATCCTTGCAAATAATCGAATGAACCTCCTTCCAGAGAAGCTGTGCCGACACACAACCATTCTCATTCATCAAACTGAATTGCGCTTCTTCGGGCGGAAGGCTTTCTGGATCGCCCTCGTGGGCGTCCATGTTAAACAGGTGCCCACATTTGTGCTGTCGTTCGAATATAGGCGCATTTGGAAGGTAGTTATCCAAGACGGGCAACCCTGTGAACGCAGCTTTCACAAGTTCGTATTCTTCATCAGATTCCACGCCGGACACCAAGCCATAGATCAGCGTTTTCTTTTTGCCGTGCTTAGCAAGCAGTTTACAGCTCACGGCTGCTTCTGATGCGTTCCTGAAAGGCACTATGATCAGATCGCTTCGACTTAGCATATCCAACACGAGGTCGTTTGGACGCCTTGGCGTGTCTACAAGCAGGTAAGCGAAGCCATCCATTTCGCAATAACAGTCAGAACGGATCATGCTTTCAAAATTGTGGACTTCCTCAACTCTGAAGTCGTCGAAGCTAAATCCACACTCTACTATTTTGCTCTCCCAAACCGTCAGCGAAGACGGTTTGCCATGACCGGTGGGCTTGGCTTCCTCTGTCATGTCTATAACTGCAGGTTTCTGTTTTTTCTCTTCAAGGATAGCTGAGGCTATCGCCATGACAGCAGTGGTTCGGCCGCTGCCGCCAATCGGGTTGAAGAAAGTGATAATGGTCACTGGCGGTACTCTCCTGCTCGATCCGGCAAGTACAGTATATCACCCCCATTTTGGGGGTAAACCCGAAATGGGGGTAGCGATCTCGTCATAATAATGGCGGATCAAATCTTGGCTGGTACTGTTCACACGGAAGCATATTCGAAACTGCTCAAAGCTCTCTTGGAGGTGCGTCGCGAGGCTGGTTTGTCTCAAGCCCAGCTGGCCAAGAAACTGGGAAAGCCACCATCATTTGTCGGCAAGTATGAAGTGGGCGAAAGACGGCTAGATGTGATTGAGTTGCTATTTATCTTGAGAGTTTGTGAGCGAGAGTCATACAATTTTATCAAGTTTATCGAAAGCCAACTGCCCGACCGGCTATAGAACAAAGTTAGCATTCGGCTAGATAGCCACTTCAATCGATCAACGACGCTCATAGCTCATCCGAACGTTCCGAACCGTCCAAAAGAGACATAATCCAATCGAATTGACGCGGCGTTGCAGCTTTCCCGCGGCTGTCATTAAAAGCTTGTTTCTAAAATTTTCAAGGATTTTTAGCTAGATTTCTCAATTGCATGCACACCATTGAGAAGCGAAATGATAGATCCGCAAGTTCCTGTAGGATGCCGTCTCGAACTTCAACTGATAATTCATGGTTATGAATCTGGGCCACGCCGTTCTCTTTTTTTACTTGGTTCGAAATGACAGGCTGACCTATTGCAAGAAAGTCAAAAATAAAATTGGAGTGAAGGAGTCCGTTGCGTCGGATACGCTCTTCGTCGAGCTGCTTTAAAATGATGTCAAGCTCATCATACCAATCCTTTTGTGGAGCCAAGCGAAAAAACTCATCGTCTATCGCAAATTTATGAAAGGCCTTTATCTTGTCGCTAAAGGTTTTCTTGACCAACCAGTTGAGCGTCGTTTTTGAGTTTGTCACACCCTTTCCAAGAGTAAATATTTCGTCAATTTTATCTTCAAACCATTGGAAACTAATCACATAAATTCCAATAAAAGCATACACTTTCTCGGCTTCCTCTACAGCTTTCGGGTCTTCCATCCATCGATCACGGGTCAAAATAAAGATTCCTCATTGAGAGTGCGCCGAACCACTCTTCTTTTCTATCATCGACGAGATTATCAGTTTGAGCTTTATGACTAGTCGTCGCTCCGCCCAAAGCAGCCTTCTGGTAATTAATAATAATGTTGCAGCATGGCCTATCGAAACAGATATTAGCGGCAACCGCGCGAACTAATGACAAAGCACGCTTTAAAGCCGATTAGAATGGCAACACCAAGATTTCTTCTTCGGTTGCCAACTTACGCATCAGTAAGTTCTGTCGCACCGCCTCGACGTTGGCGGTATAAATAACATGAGCAAGGCTGTTTTTCGCTCTTGTTGAGGTGACGTAGAATAGCCGTCTAGTGCGACCCAATCCTGTTTCTTCACCAGCCTTGTCCTTCGCGACTAATTCTGCAGTCGGCTCTTTCGCGCCGAAGTACTGTTCATAGGAGAACATGAAACCACCAGCTTCATCATCATCCATAATAGCCATTACACGTTCAAATTCGTTCCCCTTTACCCCTTGGTGTGTTCGGTAGATTGATTTGCCCGCAATATAGTCGCGGTAACCCCGAACTTGTCGAAAGGGTGTATCGAGCGCTGCCGCCCATGCGTCAAATTCGTCATCATCTGGCAGTGGATCGGAAATTTTTGGGACAATCATATCATTGTCGAGATCAATTTCTGGCAAAACTTCATCTTGGATGGTCACGAAAGACTTAAGCTTGGAAGGGATAAGCAGAAGATTATGTTCAGCAATGACAGCCAGAACGTCCTTCAACGAAACGTTGCTGTTAGATGCAACGGACTTGAGCGCACTTTCAGCTATGCGTGCGACACGCAAAGGGTCAGTTTCATTCTCAACGAATACGGACTCATGGAGTAATGGCGACTTGTTGTCTCGTAGGATTTTCATGGTTTCAAATACGTCTTCAGCTTGTCCAGCCTCCACTAACGGTAAGACAGAGTTTGAAAAGAAGTTTAGTTCTGAGCTTTCTCCCACAAAAAGCCGGTCCCTAATCTGACTTGATCTAGAAAGTTCGTCTGTCAAAAACTCAAAACCAAGTCGGCGACTGACCATTCTATGCTCAAGTAGCAAGACTGCGGTTTGGTCGGCTGTGGGCACATTCCACGCTAGGTCACCAGCAGTCTCTGCCATGAACTTCCTAATACCTCGCTCTACCTGATCCTTGTCTCTGGTTCCGTGAGGAAGCAAAAAAAATCGAACGAAACCTTCGGTAGCACCATCTCTGGCATACTGTAGCCGCTCATCATCCTCTTTTCTGATGGTATTCCCTAGCCCGACAATGCGCTTAGCGGATCTATGGTTCATCTGCTTGTCAAACTCTTCCCATTGGCTAGGAAGAGATTTGCCGAGCTCGGGCTCTCCACCACCAAATATGCGCTGCATCCTGTCACCGAACAAGCCAACAACGGTTTTATCAGCTTGTTTTTTTTGTAGCGAGAATATTGCATTGATCACATCTTTGTTAGTGTCTTGGCTCTCATCCACAAATATGAACGGGTACTTGTTAGCAAGAACTTCTGACATCATCGGTTTAACTGTTACAAAATGGGCAAAGATCTTCAAAACATCAGCGTGTGCAAGAGCATTCTGAGCTGAATTTACCCCATTGGGATCATATTTAAATTCCTGTGGATTGGCTAACCACTCCATCTTTTCGGTTAAGCGTAAGATACTCCTTTTTCTTGCGTCGGACGCTTTGCCAGCACGCCCCCGACGTTCCTGTTCTTTCAATTTTTCAAGTTCACCTGGTATCTCTGACAAAAACCATTGCCGAATATCCTCATTAAACCCCGCGATTGTGTGCCAACAAAAGCTGTGGATCGTTGAGATGGTAAAAATTGAGTTTCGCTCAACTCGATCTCGAATTTCGTCGGCGGCGTTGTTTGTAAAAGTGACAACTGCAACCTGTTTACCAAGACGCGAGAACACTTCTTGGTACAGAGATCTTAAATGTTTTAGCGCGTTCTCAAGTGAAAAGGTCTTCCCTGATCCAGCTCCAGCGAAGATGATAAAGCTCTTCCCTGATCCTAGCTGCAAGCACTCCCGAATACCTGCATCGACCGGGTTGTCATGCTCTATTGGTTTGGTAGTGGCTAAAGTGTGGTCGTTGGGCATGGTGTCTCGCTCATAAACGGGGGAATAACTGGGCTTGCAACCATTCAAGACCCTCGCGGATGTATGCAGGCGGTTCGAAAAAATTATCAGCTTCTGACGCGATGTAAAAAAGGCAATCAAAAGCGAAGTCACCTTTTGTTAGCGTTTGCACATATCTAAATAGAGCCTCTTCAAGCAGTACTGAACCGTCTTCGAAGCTCTTTTTTGCTGCCTGCAATTTAGCGATGCCGTCGAAGTGCGGGTGAACGAAATTTTCAAGAATAAGCGCATCCTCAAAAGTTCTGCTGAGAACTTCATTTTCACCGAGTACTATCGGCTTTTGGTAAGCCACAAATAAAGGTACGGTCGAACTCTTACTGGAAGAGGGCTCTGGGGGAAGCGCAACTAGAGCATCGATCAAGCGCTTTCGGGGATACCAGCTTGTGAGTGTGTAATTGCTTGTTGTTTGGGTTACACCTTTTTGCGGTGCACATTTTTGCTTTGCGGCGTCCCGCGAGTCCAAGTCCGTGATAACGAGTGTGACCACACCTAACTTTTCGACAAGAGCTTTGTATTTGTGCGTATGAGCGCCGCTTACTTCCAAAATGGACAGATACCTCTTGGACAGCCCTCTAAACCTATTGGCAATAAACTCGGGAACCAAAAGTCGTTCGGCCTGACCTTCGACAAAGATGACCCCATCAGCAAAGAAAATGTCACAATGAGTTAGCTTAAGGTGTTTACTGACAAATTTCATTGCATCTTCATCTGTGGAGAATAACTCGGACATATTTTCAATGGATGTATGATCCATATTGACTGCACCATTTGCGGAACTGCGGCGAAAGTACCGTAGGTCCTTAAAATTGACGTCGTTTACGACGTGGCTCGAATGAGTACTCACAACCAACTGAGTCTGAAAAGTTGAATCTTGACCTAGTGCGGGGTGTTTTCGTAGTGTTTCGTAAGCTTGCGCTATAAACACTCGCTGTACCTGAGCGTGTAAGTTGACCTCTGGTTCCTCAACTAGAACTAAGTGAATTGGCTCGATTTCCTCAGTTAAATCTTCGTCAGACGATACAGACTTCCCTTTTCGCATCCATTTGTCACGAAAACCCAAAAGCCGAAACGTAAGGTAGATTAAGTTCTGATACCCAAGCCCGAGATAGCTTTCCGGAAGGTTCTCATCTTGGTTTTTATCAAAGCGATATCGGACCGATGAAGACTTTTGGAGCGCGTCTGTGCCACTGATTTTGGCAGCAATCTCCACAGTAGGATTACCTCCAATACCGGGGTACCCCATATCTACCAGTTCTTCTAAGGGCGCTTTGAACTGTTGCTCAAGGCGCTTTGTAAATCCTTCTTCCATCTCTTGTTGTTTTTGGAGAACCTCAATATCTCCCGCCTCTGGAAAATCATCAGGATTCAAGAAGCGGTCGTAGTACTCGCGAAGCAGTTTATGCAACCTTTGTTTCTCTGAATATGGCCCTTTCTCATTAGCACTATCCTCGGTGCCAAGCCCTCGCTGTTCGGAGATCACATCCACTCGGATCAACTTTCGCAGCGCACCGGAATTTAATGGTTGAAGACGGGGCTCCGATTTTCCCGCTTGCTCACCATCTTCATCCAAGTCTATTGCGGTCTCCGTATCGAGGCCAAGAATATAGTGCTTCTGCTTTATATATTTACTAAAATTGCTACCCTTCTCTAGAAAGTCGAAAAGATTTTTTGGCCATAGCGAAACGCCGTCGTGCTTTGCCACCACTTCTCTTGCCTTGCTGTAGTCTGCCGCCAACTTTGCAATTTCCACTGGTTCATATGCGATCCTGACCCCCAGTGGTCCTCCCCGCCAATCAAGATGGGGGAGGATGTCTCTGGCCCTATAGGCTTCCCTTGCCTCAGCACAAATAGTCACATCGAGCCGAGGTAAAAGACTTACCAGTTGCATTCTCAGCGTTTCCAGTCGCCCAGTGCTGATCTCGTCTGCGCCAAGCTGCACTCCGATTGATGAGATTAACTGCCAATGCTGCTTCGATATATCCCGCACTCGCAAGTTTTCAGGCCGCATTAGAAAAGTGTATAGAGCGCCAATACCAGAGGTTTTGCCGCTATTATTTGCCCCAACCAGTATCGTTTTTTGGTCGTCCAGCACCAACTCTACATCAATCAGTCTACGGTAATTTTTGAGGCAAAACGACGAAATTTTCATACGCAACTATCCAAATTCAAAATACAACCTTAAGTCTATAGTTGTTGTATAGATGTTCAACGGTGCAAGGCGGTTTTGCCTCTTTAACAGGAAGTAATATTTTCGCTCACTGAATATTTGACCGCAGAAGTACTACATAACTTCTAACGCATCTTTGTAAGATAACCAAACTCTGCCGCGGCCACCTGAACATCGGTGCCATCGCAGGACCAGACGTTTACGTCAGCAGCAGGGGGTAAGTTCGACGTTTTCTGATAGAGCTGACCGACAGCTGAAAAAGGTCTACTTGTGATGCTTAATGGTATTGGCGCCCTGAGGCAGATTTCCAAACGCTAGGCGTCGCGATGTAACACGACCAGTTGGCGCTACAATCTCAACTATCGCGTTGTTCAATGCGTCCACAAAAAGCCTGTTAAAAATCGTCGGAAATTTGGGATGGCTGAACATTACATTGGGCAATCGAAGGTCAGCAAGCGTACCAGCCAAATAGTCAGGCAACCTAACGAACTCGTCGTGCTTCGTGATGCCGTCCATAAGCGGAGATGCAAACATAAGTTGCGGTCTAAGAACGTCAATGACACCCCCTGAGCGCCTCCTCATGATTTGAAACAACAACCAGGCGAGATCGAACGCAAGCCCATCGTGCCGATCAAACATTGCATCACGATCAGTTATCCACCGGATACTTAGAGGCGATTTTTCCTCGTGAATTAAGTGGAATACAAGCGCGCCAAATGAAGCAACTAGAAAAATTCTCCGAAGAAGCGCCGTTGACGGATTCTTACTGGAAAGCTCGCGTTCCAGCTGTTGGCATTTTCCGTCCAAATCGGTGTAGTACTGTTCGTTACCCGGTTCTGCGGATTTCCAATCGGCAACGACTTCTCTAAGATTTTTTGCTATAGATTTCATAGCGTCTGTTGTGATTGCAGCCTTCAAGTAGTTGCTGTCTTTCTCAACTAAGAAATTATAACTGAAAGTTACCGGCGAACAAAAATAATCTAGGAATTCATTAGACGGAGTACGCGTTCCTTTGATATCCTTTGGCGCAAACGCGGAAATCCACGATGCAATATTCTGATCGGTGTCATGCTTTGGCATAATTACAAAAGAAAACGCGTCGCTTTTCTTGTTCTTGTTTCCAACGCTGTAGTCCGAGGCAACTGTCCAACTCGCGGCAACTGGAATTTCTTCAAACCAACGACGAAAATCGGAACGAACAGTTTGACCTGAAGTCTCAAGCAGCCTGATGAGTTCTAGCATCTTCAAAGCATCCCTAGGTCCAAAAAATCTTTAAGACGGCTTACATGATTCAATTGAGAAAGCCATCCTCGGCCCGCTTGCCGTTATCAGCCTCGAAAAGTATTTTGTAATTTTAGGCGACGCGACTCCTCGATAGTCGACGACGGGTCCAAGCCGCAATTAGCGTCCCCAAATTAGACCTTGACCGATTGCTCAGCATGCACGTTAGAGTGATGGCTGGTCCGTGGGATAAATGGCCTTGCTGCGAGAGCAACGTTTCAAGTTTCCGAGGATGTTTTGAGGCGGCGGAGTTTTTCAAGAGAATACGCCCTCTCAGTAGTAAACGTGTTGTTGGTGCAATGAGTGGAGAATGAATGCTGGCGTGGATGCTTCTCTTACCCCGCAATGGCCAGAACCGCTGCGATATTTGAGGTCTACGCGCTTCCGGCCACTGCTACCATGGCGCAAGGTCATTCTTAACGAGTGCCGAGTGCTCAACGGATTGAGCAGCCTCTTCCAAATCTACGATCTTTAGACTCGCTCAAGGAACACGACGTCGATCTTGGATCCGATTTGCAATAATCAATCTCATTGACATCGCGCGGCAGGGATAATTGCAAGCAAGCGGCAATCACTTGGGAATATGCACCACAGCTTGCGGCGCGTTGACTAAGGTCCGGTAAGGGCCGTTCGCGTGACTTTGCAGAGCACACTTTCTGCGCAAAGCTGCCGTTGGTGCGGGGCGTAGCGAATGACCGCCTTCCGCCTATTAAAGCATCAAGACCAGCTCTTTTAATCTCTGTTGTTTGGTGTTCAGTATTCGTCAGGGAAACTAAGGCGCTCTCAGCGGCGCGGAGATGCGTTTAGATCAAGCGTTATGGTGCATTTTTGAACTGGGGGTGCTGAGAGCGCAAGTAGCGCTCCTAGCGCCGCTTTCTGCGTGATGCGCGAAAGTGCTGGCCTCAATCCAATGCTGTGACTTGGTTCCCAACGCAAGCCTATCGCCCTCGGAGACGTAAGTATCGGAGAGGGCGATAGGCGGGATATTTTTACACACTCTTGATGGTATATCCTTTTAGTGGTGAACACTGATCAAGGTGGCCGAAATTTTGCACGGCAGTCGGTCACCACTTAACACGCGGGACTGCGGACCAATACCATAGGTGGCAAAGGCATCTCCAAAACGAACCATAACACTCAGCACGATTTATCGTTCGAACTTTCGCGCGGGGCTGTGAGTCTTTGGGTAAGGTTAGTCTCTTGTCATCGATGTGGGAGCAATCCGGCCTTTTAGACATGGGGATTGATTGTGCTAATCGGTTCGGCGTTAGCTCGCGCCGCTAATCTCTAGTAACGAATTGTTACAAAACCTATATGCATCTAGTGGTGAACCCTAAAATTTTCCTGTTGCTAGAGTCCATATGGTTGTCTTTTCTCGAACCGATAGTGAGGAAAGAAAAATGTCAACGTCATCGGTGGAACAACGTGCATTGAGTTTGCTCAGCACGTTTGAGAAAGCAGGTAGAACGGTCAGTCGTGTCACAATTGAGGGCAGGAAGATCGAACTTGTGCTATCAAGTGAACCAACCGCTGACGAGTTCGAGAGGATTGATATGCGCTATGACAAAACGTGAGCTTCCAAAGCATGTGTATAGGCAGAGAAACGGTCTGTATTTTCAGCGGCGGGGGTGGCCCTCGCGCAAATTTCAGAATGAGTTTCAAACGGCAGAATTCTGGCAAGAATATGCGGACATTTTAAATGGTGAAGCACCGCCAAAGCGGGTCAATGCCCGGAACTTCGGCGCGTTGGTCAAGGACTATCGCAGTTCGCACCGCTATAAGAGGCTAAAGCCTCGAACTGCTCTGGATTATGATAAGTACTTGGATTTCTTTCTTTCGATCATGGCGGATGCAAATCCATGCAATATGAAGCGGAAAGACGTTATCAAGCTTCGTGACGCAAACGCGGAGAAAGCGTACTTCGCTAATTATTCTCTGCGTGTACTTCGTGTACTCATGGAGCACTGCGTTGATTTGGGGTGGCGCGAAGCAAACCCAGCTAAAGGCGTTCCAGAGATTAAAGCTAAGAAAGTCGCACGAGAGCCTTGGCCCCGCGATTTGTTAGACGCTTACCGGAACTCTTGTCCGCTTGGCTCGCGGGAAAGGCTCGTTATGGAGCTTTGCCTCGGCACAGGGCAGAGGATCGGGGACGTTCTAGAAATGCGCTGGTCCGACATTCAAGACGGTGCGTTTGCCATACGGCAGAATAAGACGGGCAAAGAGCTTTGGGTTCCAATCCTTCCAGAACTCAACGCCGCACTTGATGCTGCCAGCCGTCATTCAGTTTTCATCCTGACCAATGAGCGCGGCACAAACCGCTGGTCTTATCGCGGTGCCTCGCAGGCTGTCCGTAAGATTAGGGAACAGGTTGGGGCGCTGGACTTTGATATTCACAGTTGGCGCTATAACGCGGCTTGCGAGCTTCTCGAAGCTGGGTGCAGTGATGATCTCATCGCGGCTGTGACGGGGCAAAGCCCTGCGATGGTTCTGCACTATACCAAAAAAGTTCGGCAGAAGATGCGAGCCATTCAAGCACAGCAAAAGAGAACGGAACAAAAACAGAATGTTTAGACGTTTGTTTAGACTTTCAAACGTGCTGGATCATTCGATCCGCTAAGTCATTGAAAGTAAATGGAGGCGAGTAGGAGAATCGAACTCCTGTACACGGATTTGCAATCCGCTGCGTAACCACTCCGCCAACTCGCCGAAGCCTTGCGTTTATTAGGGTTTCCCAGCCGAAGCTGCAAGGGGGTAAAATCGAGTTCTTGCTTTGCGTGAAACTTTCTTGGCTTCGACAGTAGGGCGTGCGGCTGGCAGGCAGCGTAAAAGTTGTTCGTTATTTTCGGCTTGGCTTTGTTATCGTCTGTTTGATCTGGCCTCTATGATTGTCGCTGATGGCTTTTCAGAGCGAGCCGCGCTACTGGTTTTTGTTGGCTCATACTTCAGGGCGCAAGCTGTGAATCAGGCCGCAAATCTCTTTAATCCGCCTTTCAAGAATGATTAGCTTCAATAGCGTGCTTTGCAACTTTTGATCAAAACATAGTTTCCGCAACAGGTTGCGTTGTGATTCTGTGCGTTTTAGCGTATAGTTGGCTTACGCGACCCGGTATGTGGCGTTGCTGCCAGCTGCGGGTTGTGGCACATTAACCCGAACAGGATTCTGCAAAAAACGAGCATTCCCCCATGACTGATTTCTCTAAAAGACGCACGATGATGGTCGATACTCAGGTGCGCCCTTCGGATGTGACTAAATTCCCGATTATTGAGGCAATGCTTCATGTTGCGCGCGAAGATTTCGTGCCGGCGGTGCAGCGTGAAGCTGCCTATGTCGGGGAAAACATTGATCTGGGGCAGGGGCGCGCACTGCTTGAGCCGCGCAGTTTGGCAAAAATGCTTGATGCGCTGGCAATAGAAAGTGACGAACTGGTTCTCAACGTGGGCTGTAACCTGGGCTATTCAACAGCTGTAATTGCGCGGATGGCGCAGGCAGTTGTTGCAGTGGAACAGGATGAAGACATGGCGCGTGAAGCGCAGGACGCTCTGATGGCGGCTGGTGCGGATAACGCGGTGGTGCATCAAGGTCTGTTGGTTGATGGCGCGCCGCAGCACGGCCCCTACGATGTGATCGTTTTGGAAGGCGGCGTTTCGGACGTGCCGACTGCGATCACGGACCAGCTCAAGGAAGGTGGCCGGATTGCGGCGCTGTTTATGCAGAACGCATTTGGTGAGGCCCGTATCGGTTATAAGCGCGGCGGTAAGATCAGCTGGCGTTTGGCGTTCAATGCAAGTGCGCCCGTTTTGCCGGGCTTTGAAAAAGAAATGTCGTTCACCCTGTGAATGTCTTCATACCGCCAAGCGGTGTGACAAAAATAACAAACATAGATCTGCGCGATTTGCGCCGTGATCGGAGGCAATAAGATGGTATTGAGTAAGATCAGGCATACTGCCGGAAAGGCTGTAAGGATCAGCGGCTTTGCTGCGGTGGTTCTTGTGTCACTTGGCGGAGCTACCCGGGCTGATACATTGGCCGACGCGCTTGTCAGCGCTTACACAAATTCGGGATTGTTGGAACAGAACCGCGCATTGCTGCGGGCAGCAGATGAAGACGTGGCTGCAGCAGGCGCCGCATTGGAACCTGTGCTGCGCTGGACGGCCAGTATCACGCAAACCTTGGGGCGGGCACAAAACTCCACCACGTTTGGGGCGCAGGATGTTGATAGCCTCGTTGCCAATGGCCAGTTGATCGCAGAGCTATTGCTGTATGATGGCGGTGCGACATCGCTGGGTATCGAAGTGGCGAAAGAAACAGTTTTGGCAACGCGCCAGACGTTGATTTCGATTGAACAGCAGGTTCTGCTGCGCGGTGTGCAGGCCTACATGGGCGTAATCGAAGCCAATGAATTTGTGCAGCTCCGCCAGAACAACATGCGCGTCCTGACACAGGAATTGCGTGCTGCCCAGAACCGTTTCGAAGTCGGAGAAGTCACCCGCACAGACGTTGCTTTGGCTGAGGCGCAGTTGGCGCAGGCCCGCAGTGGCCTTGCCACGGCTCAGGGTAACCTTGCCATCGCGATCGAAGAATATCGCAATGTGATCGGTCGCAAGCCCGGTCGCCTGTCGCCGCCGCCGAATTTGCCCACACTCAGCGGTGACATCAATGCGGCGAAGGGGCTTGCCGTGCGTTTGCACCCAAGCCTGCGATCTGTTCAGCACAGTGTCGCAGCAGCGGACCTGTCTGTGAAACGGGCCGAAGCCGCGAAGCGCCCGACTGTGGTGGCACAAGGCGCGCTCTCGCTCAGTGAAAATCTGGACAGTAGTAACTTTAGCACAGGTGCCAGTGTTGGTATCAACGCCGGTGGTACGCTTTATCAAGGCGGCGCGCGTTCATCCGCAGTGCGCGCAGCACAGGCGCAACGCGACGCCCAGCGGGGCAATCTGCACATCGTCCGCCGTGATGTTCAGCAAAACGTCGGCATCGCCTATGCACAACTTAGCTCCGCTCGGGCTTCGCTTGCGGCATCTGACCGTCAAATTCGCGCCGCGCGCATTGCTTTCCAAGGGGTGCGCGAAGAAGCGACCCTTGGCGCACGGACAACATTGGACGTGCTTGACGCTGAGCAATCCCTGCTTGATGCCGAAGCTGCGCGTATCTCTGCCCAGTCCCAGCTGTACAACGCCGCCTACGGTGTACTGGCAGCCATGGGGCGGTTGACAGCCACCGACTTGCGTTTGCCGATCCAGCAATATGATGTGAACGAATATTATAATTTGGTCAAAAATAGCCCCACTTCGAAGTCTAAGCAGGGCGCACAACTGGACCGGGTTCTTAAGCGGTTGCAAAAAGACTGAAGCAGCGCCGGGTTGATGATCTACATGGGGCCGCTCTGGAAAGGGCGGCCCTTAGTCCATCCGCGGTCAAGGACTGCGTGAAGGCAACAGGCTAGTTTTATAATTATTAACGATTTTCCGACCATTGTGAGAATCTGATCTGCGCGCTATCTTTGCGACTGAGTAGAGAGTGGTGAAAAATGTCAAAGCCCGTAACAAACGAAGAGGTTGAAGATGTCTTGTCTTCGATCCGCCGGTTGGTATCAGAAGACAAGCGTCCGCTCGCGGGGCTTTCAAGCGCGCCACGCGAATTGGCAACTCCGGCCCCAGCCGAGCGAGAAGTGGAACCAGCAGCGGAGCGTTTGGTTCTAACCCCTGCCTTGCGCGTCGCAGAAGCCACGGAGCAGAAGGCAGCCCCGCTTGATCTCGGATCGGTCGCCCGCGAGACATGGATGCAACCGGATGAGGCGGCTGATGACGTCGATGATGGGGTGGCGGCGGAACCCACTACGCAGAACTCCAAACCAGACGAGATTATGGATGCGCTTGATGCATTGGTTCAGGAGACCCTTGAGACGCAGCCTCAGGCAGACGATAGTCCGCACGAAGACGACGATTACAGCGATGAAAGCTACTGGAAGGACGAAGATGACAGCGCCGCAGCAGGCGCCAAGTCTGACATTTCTGACGAGGCCGGGTCATCGCCTGTAGAAATCGAAGATCGCCAAAATCATCTTAGCGACGATTTCGATTGGAATGATCATTTACCAAAGCAACCGGATTCTACAGATGTAGAAGTGCAGGCTGATGATGAGACGGGTGACGAAGCGTTCTTCGAGCCTGATCAAGACGAACCTGACACGCAGAACATTAATTTCGGCGACCTGCGGGCAGCGAGCGTCCCGCTAAAGGCGACGATTGCCGCGCTAGGCGCTGCTATTGGAAAAACCCGTCAAGAATGGGAGCCTGATGGCGAAGCGAGTGACGAACTTGCCGCGGCCGACACCTCGGCCATGGTGTGGGAAGATGACGTTGATTTGGATGCCAATGGTGCACCGCTTGATGCAGACGAAATCGATGCCATACCCGAAGCGGATGAGGCCCTAGAGGATACGCCAATAGGCGCAGCATTCGGCAGCGACGATCAGGTGATTGACGAAGAAGCGCTGCGCGATTTGGTCAGCGAGATTGTCCGATCCGAACTGCAAGGCGCCTTGGGTGAACGGATCACACGCAACGTGCGCAAACTTGTGCGCCGTGAAATCCACCGCGCCTTGACCGCACAGGAAATGGAATAGGCCTATTTTATCTCGACCGCCGCAGCCAGCAGCGCGTCGAGATCGAAATATGCCTCGATATGGGCGGCGAGCGCATCAAGGGTTTCGTCAACCTGATCTTCAAAAACAATAGAAGACGATGCTCCGAGCCCGCCAAGATAGGCAGCACGAAAAGCGTCTGACGCAAAGATGCCGTGCAAATAGCAGCCCATAACACGTCCGTCTCGGCTGGCTGCACCATCATCCACGTTTCCAAGTCGCAGCCAGGGGCGGGTGCAATCAGGCCCGTCCGTCCGGCCCATATGAATCTCGTAACCGGTCAGGGGTGCGCCGCTCTCCAGATGTGTCCCATCCCTGAGCAGCAGGTTTTTCACAGGCTCCAGTGTTGTGTGGACGTCCAGGTGGCCAAGGCCGTCGACAGTACCAGCCGGGCCTTCAATTCCTTCCGCGTCGGTGATCGTGCGCCCGAGCATCTGATAACCACCACACAGGCCCATCACATGTCCCCCACGCCGGATATGGGCCGCGATGTCTATATCCCAGCCGGACGCCCGCAAGGCTGCCAGATCGGCAATGGTGGACTTGCTTCCCACCAGTAGCACCAGATCAGTTTCTGCAGGGATCGCCATGCCCGGCGTAATCATGCGCAAGTCGATAGCAGGCTCGGCGGCTAGTGGATCAAGATCGTCAAAGTTGGCGATCCGCGGCAGTTGTGGCACCGCTACGACCAGACCGGCGCCGCCGGAGCGCGCCCGTGCTGGCAAATCCATCACGTCTTCGGCAGGCAGACGTGCGGCTTGATCGAACCATGGCAGTACCCCAAGGCTGGGCCAGCCTGTGCGCGCGGCAATGTCGTCGCGCCCTGCGTCGAACAAGCTGCGATCGCCACGAAACTTGTTGACGCAAAACCCTTTGATCAGTGCTTGATCCTCCGCGGAGAGTACTGCTTGGGTCCCTACGATCTGCGCGATCACGCCACCACGGTCGATATCCCCCATGAGGATCACAGGGACACCGGCAGCACGGGCGAAACCCATATTTGCAATATCGCCTGCACGCAGGTTCGTTTCGGCAGGGGAACCTGCGCCCTCTATCACGACAAGATCGCATTCACTGGCAAGTCGCCGAAAGCTCTCCAGAACTGCTGGCATGAGCGTCTGCTTATTGCGCCCGAAATCACGCGCTTCCTGATGACCAGCAACCTGTCCCTGTACTATGACTTGTGCACCTGTCGCCGTTTGAGGCTTCAGCAAGATCGGGTTCATATCGGTGTGAGGGGCGACACCACAAGCGCGGGCCTGTAGCGCTTGTGCGCGGCCGATTTCGCCACCATTGCTGGTGACGGCGGCGTTGTTTGACATGTTCTGAGGCTTAAACGGTCGGACATCGAGGCCTCGCGCGCGGGCGGCCCGCAGAATGCCTGCGACAATCATTGATTTGCCGACATTGCTGCCGGTACCTTGGATCATGATCGCTTTTGCCATTATCTGCCCCTTATGTGGTCACGGGCAAAGTGGCGCAAACGGTAGCCAAGGAAAAGAGCGATTCAACGCCAGAGACAACAGTAAACTCAATCCGTCAGACGAAAAAAAAACGCAGCCCGAAGGCTGCGTCTTTTTTAGGTAAATTCCGTAAGTCGCTTATGCGGCTTCGGCCTGTTGAGCTGCATTGCGGCGCTCTGATTCTTCGCGTGACAGGGCGACGGAAGTCCGAACGCCTTTGCCCACAAAATCCATCAGGCCGGTTACAACACGTTCGTTCGGGTCGATCCCAGCACAGCTGAGAACTTCACGGCCGTCGCGTGAACGTGCCCAACGGGCGATCTGCTCTGGACCGTTGCCATATTTCTTGTCGTCTGCGATTGCATCATCGAGTGCAGCCAGTACTACGGCTGCAAAAAGTTTACGGGCACGGTTGCCTTGCTCGTTATTAAAAGCTGTGCCATCAACGAAATCTTTCAACTCGTCGTCCTTCCTTTATTCTTGCTCTTGTCATTTTCGGCGTTCGCTTCTTCTGACAGATTAAGAGCGATTCGGATACCCCGTTTGTGCATGGCTGATATGTTCAATTTGCATGTCTTTGTATGCTAGTTGACCTAAACTGGGCTGCTTGCTTGTGCATTGTACTCAAGATATAGGGCTGATCATTGTTTGATCAACCTTATGTCAGAGTTTTGCCACATGCCCAAAATCAACGGAAACGAGATTCGTCCAGGAAACGTACTGGAACATAACGGCGGTCTTTGGGCGGCAGTAAAAGTCGACCACGTCAAACCAGGAAAAGGCGGTGCCTTCGCTCAGGTAGAGATGAAGAACCTGCGCAACGGTTCCAAGCTGAATGAACGCTTCCGTAGCGCCGATAAAGTAGAGCGTGTGCGTCTTGAGCAGAAAGACCAGCAGTTTCTTTATGAAGACGATGGCATGCTTGTGCTAATGGATACAGACACATACGAGCAGGTTCAGCTTGCAGCCGATCTGCTGGGGGATCGTCGCCCGTTCTTGCAGGATGGCATGATGATCGTTGTCGAATACCACGAAGACGAGGCGATCAATGCCGCGTTGCCGCAAAAAGTGACCTGCAAAGTCGTCGAGACAGAGCCGGTGGTAAAAGGTCAGACCGCAGCGAACTCTTTCAAACCCGCCATTCTGGACAATGGTGTTAAAGTCTCTGTGCCGCCTTTCGTGGGGCCCGATGAGGATATCATCGTGAACACAGAAACAATGGAATATGTAGAACGCGCCTGATGGGTTCTAATAATTCGGATTTAAAAACGCAGCCTGCTGGGGCTGCGTTTTTTTCGTTATGGGATGCGTTTTAACGTCGCGTCATCTGCTTTCATCTCACCAGTGGCGCGGTCAAATCGCAAATAAGCCAATGCCTCGTCGCCGGCGCGTGTGAGCAACGTACCTGCTGATTTGCCCTCTGACGTGATGTCGGTGCCGGTGGGGGCGGGGCCGGTGATTTGAACCTTGGCGAGCCCTTTACGCAGCTCTGTCTTGTGCTTCATGCGCGCGGTCACTTCCTGACCCACGTAACAGCCTTTGCGGAAATCGACACCGTTCAGCCGTTCGAACCCCATTTCCAGAATGAAACTGTCTGGCGTCAACTCAACCCCGCTTTGCGGGATCAGATGAGCGACATAGAGGGTGTCCCAATCGGTGGCGTCATCCTCTTGCGGGGCATCGCGGTAGGCGCGCCAACCCAGATCAGGGTGCCGCGGGTCTGCCAGCGCGTCAGCGGGGGCGGGGCCTGTGCCACGATGGAGGTGCAGATCGGTTTGGGCAATGGTGACGTCGGCACGCAATTTGTACATCGTCAGGCGCTGCGCCAGCATGTCGGCTTGTTCCGCATCCGCATCCAGAAGAACGCCATCGCCATCGGCTTTTAGAAAGAAGTCCGCGATATATTTGCCTTGCGGAGTCAGCAGCGCAGCATAGACCAGCCCCGCATCAAGGCGAGTGATGTCATTGGTTATCAACCCCTGCAGGAAACTGTGGGTGTCTGCGCCACTCAGGCGCAGGATACGGCGGGAGGATGCGGTCATCGGGGTGTCCTTTCGGTGTTGTTTTACATATAACAATTCAGGCTCCGCTTTACAGGGGCATGACTAAGGGGAACGCCATGCCAGCGCAAATTTCAGTAGTGGTACCCACTCTCAACGCCGAACCTGCACTTGGCGCTTGCTTTGGCGCGTTGATGGAGGGGCTTGAGCTGGGCCTTATCCGCGAACTGATCGTGAGCGATGGCGGGTCTGAAGATGCCACCGGAGCTGTTTCCCAAGCGTGGGGGGCTGACGTGCTGCATGGGCCCGCGTCTCGTGGTGGTCAGCTTAGGCGCGGCGCTGCAACCGCACGTGGCGACTGGCTATTGTTTATTCATGCGGACACCGTTTTGCGCGCTGGCTGGACGGAGGCGGTGCGCAAACATCTAGAGGAGCCGCAATCTGCAGGCTGGTTCCGTCTATCGTTTGATCAAAGCGGAATCGCCGCGTCAATCGTCGCAAGCTGGGCAAATTTGCGGAGCAGATTCGGACTTCCCTATGGCGATCAAGGGCTTCTGATCCACCGTGACCTCTACCATGCTGTGGGCGGGTTTTCAGACCAACCGCTTATGGAGGATGTAGCTCTGGCGCGGGCGCTCAAGGGCCGGTTGGTGGCTTTGGATGCTGTCGCCGTGACCTCTGCCGCGAAATACCGGCGGCAAGGATGGCTTCGGCGGGGCGGGCGTAACTTGTGGACCTTGCTGCGCTATGTGACAGGCACCCCGCCAGAGCAGCTATCACAGTCATATAACCGCTAGCGCAGGTCTCAATTACCGAAGAAGTGCTGCCCGATGCGTTGAAGCAGGTTGGGTTGCTGCTCCGGCAGGGGGGCATCACGGCGGCCCAATATGCCACGCCGACGGTCTGACACCATCTTCCCGTCCCTGAATTGGAGCCGGTACAGATCGGCATAAATGCCGCCGCGGGCCAGCAATTCCTCATGTGTGCCCTGATCGACAGCCCGGCCACGGTCCATCACGATGATCTTGTCCGCGTTGCGGATGGTGCTGAGACGGTGTGCAATAACCAGCGTGGTCCGGCCCTCAGAGAGGCGGTCCAATGCGTCCTGCACAACCTGCTCTGATTGCGCATCCAGCGCGCTGGTCGCTTCGTCAAGCAGCAGCACCGGCGTGTCACGCAACAGCGCCCGCGCAATCACAACACGCTGCCGTTGGCCGCCCGACAACGCAGAACCGCGCGGCCCTACATGGGTATCAAGACCGTTTTCAAGCTGCGGCAAAAAGTCGGAGACAAAAGCAGCATCAAGGACTTGCTTGAGCCGTTCATCACTGACATCGGTGCGGCCCAATACGATATTCTCGCGCAGGGTTTCATCAAACAGCAATGCTTCTTGACTGACGACAGAGAAAAGCGTGCGCAGATCGGGAATGGCCATCTCGGTCGTGGCAACGCCTCCGATGCGGACATGACCGTTTGTCGGGTCCAACAGACGAGTCAGCAGGTTAAAGATCGTAGATTTACCGGCACCAGATGCCCCGACGAGTGCCGTCGTTTGCCCTGCCTCAGCCGTAAGCGACAGACCGTGCAAAACTTCGGTATCGCCAAAGGAAAGGGTCACGTCTTCTAGCGTGATATCGGCGTCAACGCGTGGCGCTGCCTTTGGCGCGTCGGGCGATGTCAGACGCAGGGGCGCGTCCATCAGTTCTTTGATCCGTTCAAGCGCGGCTGCCGCAACCTGCCACTGGCCGCTGATTGCGCCCAAACGGCGCAAAGGATTGAACGTGAAACCCATCGCCGTGAAGAACGTCATGAACTCACCAATGGTCTTGTCACCAGAGATGATCTCGGACCCGCCATATAAAATAACAGCCATGAAACCGATGCCGGAGATGATGTCGATCATCGCAGGGATGGCGGAACTGCCAAAGGCCGTGCGCACTTCGGTTGAGACAAACTGCTTTGTGATGTCGCGATATTGGCGCGCTTGGTAGTTTTCGAGTGCATTAAGCTTGATCTGGACAATCCCGTGGAACACTTCGTCCAGACGGGTGGATAGGCTTGCGCCTAGATCGCGTGCCTCGCGTGCACGTTTGCGGACAAATCGCTGGGCAAAAGCGGCCGGTAGCACCATCACCGGAATACCGATGCACGCCAGAAGGGCCCAAACCGGATCAATTGATATTGCGACGCCGAGCAGGACCAGAAGGCCAATGAAATCACGCCCTGCGCCGGTGATGATTGCCCGCCAGACGTTGCCAACTGCGTTTACGTCCGATTGCACGCGTTGGACCAGAAAACCCGGTGGGTGTGTCTGGTGAAATGCGCCGTCCTGCTGCATCATACGGTCCAGCAGATCAATGCGCATATCCGCGGCAGAGCGTTGGGCAATCCGGGTCAGCAGGACTTTTTGTGCGACACCGGAAATCGCGCGCAGCACAAAAATACCCATCAAGACAAAGCCGACGATCAAAAGCCACGACTGCTGCCCGGCGACAAAGACGCGGTCGAACATTGGTTCCATCAGCTTGGCCATCGCGCCAAGGGTGGAGCCTTCGATAACCATGAAAAAGACAGCCAGTCCCAACTTGCCTAGATGGCGGCGCAGATAGTCACGCCAGAGCCAGCGCATTAGTTCGCCTGATGTATAGGTCTGTCCGCTGCTCATGGGTATTCCGGCTTTCTGGCTTGGGGCGATTGCGCGTAGCGCAAACCTTAATCGTCGCAGGGTGAAGGAGCAAGCAAGAGGCGCAATTGACGGCCCGCGCGCGCAAGCTATGGTTGGCCCACCACAGGGCGGTTTAACCGTCTGATATACAGGATAAAGACACATGACACACCGGCCAAACCTGTCCCATGGTCGCGGATACCTTGCCATTCCGGGCCCCTCAGTGATGCCGGATGCCGTTTTGCAGGCCATGCATCGCCCTGCGCCCAATATTTATGCAGGTGAGCTGGTAGATATGATGCCGGGGTTGATGGCGGATCTGAAACGGGTGGCCCGCACGCGGCATCACGCTGCTATCTATATCGGCAACGGCCATGCCGCCTGGGAGGCGGCGCTAAGCAATGTCGTTGCGCCGGGCGATCATGTCTTGGTTCCTGCGACGGGCCGGTTTGGTCATGGCTGGGGCGATGTGGCAACAGGGCTGGGCGCGCATGCGCAGGTGATTGATTTTGGTAAATCCTCGCCAATCGATCTGGAGCGGGTCGCGCAAGCGTTGGCGGATGACAAAGATCACCGCATCAAGGCTGTGCTGGCGGTACATGTGGACACTTCAAGTTCGGTTTTGAATGATATCAAAGGGCTGCGCGGCGTATTGGATGCAGCAGGGCATCCGGCGCTTCTGATGGCGGATTGTATCGCTTCGCTGGGATGTGACCGTTTCGAGATGGACGGTTGGGGCGCGGATGTCATGGTCACCGGTTGTCAAAAGGGGCTGATGGTGCCGCCCGGTTGCAGCTTTGTTTTCTTTAATGATCGGGCGCAGGCAGTGCGTGAGGCAATGCCCCGCGTCAGCCGCTACTGGGACTGGACACCGCGCAGCACAGCTACGGAATTCTGGCAGTATTTCAACGGCACGGCACCGACGCACCATCTTTACGGCCTGCGGGTTGCCTTGGACATGATCCACGAAGAGGGGATCGATCAGGTCTGGGCACGTCATAGGGTTCTGGCACGTGCAGTCTGGGCGGCTTGCGATGCGTGGGCCGAAGGTGGTGAACTTCGGTTGAATATAACAGATCCGGCCTGCCGCAGTACGGCAGTCACCTCACTGCGTCTTGGGCGCAACGATGGCACGCGCCTGCGCGACTGGGTCGAGCAAGAGTTGGGCCTGACGCTGGGCATCGGACTGGGTATGGCCGAGCCGGGCGATCCCGCCCGTGATGCGTATTTCCGGTTGGGGCACATGGGCCATGTGAACGGCCAGATGATCATGGGATTGTTGGGCGGCATGCAAGCAGGCATGAAAAGCCTTGGCATCGCCCACGGACGCGGGGCGCTGGACGCCGCGGCAGAGGTTATCAGCGGCGTCTAATTTCGCCTTGCCTCGACATAGCTGATCGCACGGTTGACGCACCATCCTGTGGCGGCCACGGCGATCAGCCCCCAAAGGGCCCAGAGCACCACAAATATCCACGCGATGTTGACGCCAAACATCACAACACATGCGCTGGTGAAATTAGGTGCACTGCCTCTTGCGTTGCTCATCTGCGGCCCTTTCTCTTAGACCTCAAAAACTAGCACGCAAATCTGCGTCGTCAGCTTTTTTCTGCGTCCGAGATGGCAGCGGGCAGCGCTGCGGCCAATGCGTCAAGCATGTCAGGCGTGCCGCAGCTGACACGAATGCAGCGGTTTTGCGGCGCAACAAAGGGCATGCGGACAAAGATACCGCGCGCAATCAAACCGTCCAGAATGGCCTTGGCAAAGGCGCCATCGCGCCCGCAATCTATCGTCACGAAGTTGGCGGCAGAGGGCAGTGGTGTCAGGCCGTTGTCCTGCGCTATTTGCGCAATCCGCGCGCGCGCCTGCGCGATCTGCTGTTGGGTTTTCTCCAGATATGCCTGATCCGCAAGTGCTGCCAAAGCGCCGGCTTGGGCCGCGCGGTTCATACCGAAATGGTTGCGTACCTTGTGAAAAGCCTCGATCAAATCGGGGTGTCCAATGGCGTACCCCACACGCGCCCCAGCCAGCCCGTAGACTTTTGAGAAGGTGCGCATCCGGACTACACGCGGATCATCTGCGGGCAGCGGAAGGGCGGTCCCTTTGGGCGCACATTCCACATATGCTTCGTCCAGAATAAGCAAAGTACCTGCGGGCAAGGCGTCCATCGCTGCGGCGATATCTGCCCCGCGATGGTGGCTGCCCATCGGATTGTCTGGATTTGCCAGATAAACCAGTTTGGCGTCTACGTCGGCAGCTTTGGCAAACAGGCTGGAGGGATCTTCGTGGTCATCCACGTAGGGGACTGTATGCAAGGTGCCGCCGAATCCGGCCACATGATAGTTGAAGGTCGGATATGCGCCCGCCGACGTCACAACAGCATCGCCGGATTGTACAGTCAGCCGCACCAGATAGCCCAGCAGTCCGTCAATGCCTTCACCCACCATGATGTTGTCCGGCGTGCAGCCGTGATGTACGGCAAGCGCGGTGCGCAGGTCATAACTCTCTGGATCGCCATACATCCATTGCGGCGTCTCGGCCATTGCTTTCACGGCAAGCGGCGAGGGGCCAAAGACGTTCTCGTTTGCACCCAGTCGGGCGTCGAATGATTTGCCGCGCGCACGTTCTTGCGTTTCTGGCCCGACGAAGGGCACCGTTGCGGGCAGGGATTGGGCGAGGGGCGTGAGGCGAACATGTGTCATGGGGCTCAGTTAATGCAGGGCCTCAGGGAAGGGCAAGCCTTGTAAACTGGCAAAGCGATATCTATTTGAGAATAGATCGCATAAACGGGAGGCTGATCATGGCAAAGCTCACACGACGTGGTTTTATTGGAACAGCGGCAGCCGCAGGTGCCCTGCGCGGCGCCGGAGTTTCCGTGGCAAAGCCCCAAATGCGCCGCATCCTGACACTCGCCTATGACAAAAGCCTCGGCATGATGCGGGCGGTTGAACGGCTTGTCCCGAAGTAACCAAGTGCCGCCACGTTTTTGTGGCAGGTAGGACGGGCTTCTGTTTGGCTACGTGCAAAGCTTAGCGGAGGAAAGCCGATGTCACGCGTCTCAGTCACCTACAAAGACCACATTGCCCACGTGCGCCTGACCCGCGCCGATAAAATGAACGCGGTGGATCAGGATATGATCACAGCCCTCATCGCGGCGGGCGAGGAGGTTGCAGCCTCTGACGCGCGGGCGGTGATCGTGTCGGGTGAGGGTAAGGCATTTTGCGCGGGGATCGATATTTCCGGTCTGTCCGGTATGATTGGCAAAGACCCGGCTGACCTGCTGATGCCGCGCACGCACGGGAACGGCACTACGAACCAATGGCAGGAAGTCGCGATGATCTGGTCGCGGATGGATATTCCCGTCATTGCTGCGGTTCATGGTGTGTGCTTTGGCGCGGGTCTCCAAATCGCGCTGGGCGCCGACATTCGCATTGCATCACCGGATGCACAATTTGCCGTTATGGAAATGAAATGGGGCATCGTCCCTGATATGGGCGGTATGGTGTTGTTGCCGAAACTGGTGCGGACGGATGTGCTGCGCAAACTAACCTATACGGCAGCGCCCATCGGCGCCGAGCAAGCCGAACGCTGGGGGCTGGTCACGGAGCTTGCCGATGATCCGCTTACTGCGGCCCAGACTCTGGCCGAGACAATTGCAGGCAAAAGCCCGTCTGCAATCCGCGCCGCTAAGCGGCTGATCGCAGTGGCCGAAACGGAAGATGCAAAGACAGTGCTGGACGCTGAATCGCGTGAGCAGGTTGATCTGCTTGGCAAGCCACATCAAATGGAGGTTATCGCTGCAAGCTTTGCGAAACGTCCTGCAGTGTTCAAATAACGCGCGCATTGCGGGGCTGGGGGGCGCTGTCTCGCCGCGCGTTAGCGCAGGAATTTTCGGCGGGCTTCAACAGCGATGTTGTAGCGCAACTCAAGACTGCTGATCTTGGCCATCTGTCTTGCGCGGGCCTCTTCGGTCTTGAGTGTTGTGTAGATTTTGCGCGCCGCATCCAGTTCTTTGCGGATCGCGAATTCTTCGGGCACGGCGCCCGCTTCGGCCATGATCCGAATTCCGGTTGAGAGGGCGGCTTGTTCGCCCGTCTCTATCGCTTTCTCGGTAAGCGGCTTGCCCTCACCCTTTAGCCCCGACAGAACGCCAGAGGCACGGGCCTTGGCGATCTGGGACTCAATAAGGCGGGCAAAGCTGCGCATCGCTTGATTTACCCGATTTCGGCTAAGCGATCCATTGCAGCCTGCAATTGGTCCGCCTCTTCCTGACGCGCAGCAAGATTGCCTTGGGCCTCTTCGACAACTTCCGGCGGGGCGGAGGCTGCGAATTTCGGATTGTTCAAACGACCCTTCAGGCCGCCGATCTCTTTGGCCAGCTTATCCAGCGATTTTTGCAGGCGGGCTTTTTCCTCTGCAATGTCGATCAGACCTTCAAGCGGTAGGCCAAAGGTCGCGCCGGCGGCGGCGATGGCGACGGTACCTTTCGGGAAGCTATCAGCCTTCTCAAGGCTCTCCACCCTTGCAAGACGCTTGATCATGGTTTCGTTGTTGTCCCATGCCGCCTGAGCGGCCGCATCCATGCCTGTCACGATCATTGGCACCTTAAGGCCAGCGGGAACGTGCATTTGCGCGCGGGCCGAGCGGATGTTCTCGATCAGCGAAATAACCCAATTCAGCTCGCGGTCGGCCGCATCGTCGAGTAGATCGGCGGTTGTGTAGGTAGGCCAGTCGGCGTGGATAAGCGGCTTGTCTCGCTTGGCGGTTTCGCCCCACAGTTCTTCTGTAATGAAGGGCATGATGGGGTGGAGCAGGATCAGACATTGATCCAGCACCCAAGCCATAGTTGCGCGCGTCTCGGTTGCTACCGGGCCTTTGCCGTCGTCGTCTTGCAGCAGGGGCTTGGACAGCTCGACGTACCAGTCACAGACCTTGCCCCAGACAAAGGCATAAAGCGCGCTGGCGGCATCGTTGAAACGGTAGGTGTCGAGAGCGGCATCGACCTCTTCGCGCACCCTTGCTGTTTCGCCAACGATCCATTTGTTGAGCGTTGCTTTCGGTGTTGGAAGTGTGGCGGGCGTGGTCTGGAACACCCCGTTCATTTCAGCGAAACGGTGGGCGTTCCAGATTTTGGTCCCGAAGTTGCGATAACCTGCAATCCGTGCTGCATCCAGTTTCAAGGCACCACCAAGCGACGCCATCGCGGCATTGGTAAAGCGCAGCGCGTCGGCGCCGTATTCGTCAATGATCTCAAGTGGATCAATCACGTTGCCCACGGACTTCGACATTTTCTTACCCTTGGCATCGCGCACGAGGCCGTGGAGGTAGACCGTGTCGAACGGGATTTTGCCCGTTGTGTCGAGCTGCATCATCATCATCCGCGCGACCCAGAAGAACAGGATATCCTGTCCGGTGATCAGGTCGGATGTAGGGAAGTATTTGTTCAACGCGTCTGTCTCTTCGGGCCAGCCAAGCGTGCCGATGGGCCAGAGGCCGGAAGAGAACCACGTATCCAGCACATCGGGGTCACGCCACACGGGATAGACGATCTCTGTCGGGTCTTGGCTGAAGGAATATTTGCCAAGGCTCTCGGCCAGTTCGTGCATCGCTTCGGCGCGCGTAGAGACTTCGATCACGCGCGCATGGTTCAGCGGTGTGGGCAGGGCGGCGGTGAAGTCATTAAAGCCCTGACTGGCCATGGCGAAATCGGGCGCACATTGCACATGATCACCGCCTTCAGGCAGGGATTGATCCATCAAAAGCCGTGAGATTTCCACGAGGTCCATCGCGCCGTCGCCTTCGTCATCGACATATCCGGCAGATTTCAGGTCCAGACCGTACCAAACCGGAATTTGGTGGCCCCACCACAATTGACGCGATATGCACCAAGGTTCGATTTTGTCGAGCCAGTTATAGTAAACCTTTTCGCCGCTTTCTGGCATGATTTTCACATCGCCGTTGCGCACCGCATCAAGGGCAGGCCCAACGATCTGGTCGGTGTCCACGAACCATTGGTCGGTCAACATGGGTTCGATCACTACTTTGGAACGGTCACCGAAGGGCTGCATGATCGGTTTGTTTTCTACGTATGGAATGAAGGCAGGCGCTTCGCTGTCTTCATCGTCTGCCTTGGGGTTCGGTACCATCACGGCAAGACCTTCGGCGTTGATGTCGGCCACAACGCGCTTGCGCGCTTCGAACCGGTCCAAGCCGCGATACTCTTCTGGCACAAGGTTCATCGCGGCGATCATCGCTTCGTCGAATTCTTGCTCGCCATTCGCGATAGCTTGGGCAATTGCGGCTTCTTCAGGATAGGGGCGACCGTCAGCGCGCATGGCCGCTTTGGTGTCCATCAAACTATAGAGCGGAATGCCGTTGCGCTTGGCGACCTGATAGTCATTGAAGTCGTGCGCGCCGGTGATTTTCACCGCGCCGGAGCCGAATTCCTTGTCGGGATATTCGTCAGTAATGATGGGGATCAGGCGACGATGCTCTTTCGGGCCAACCGGAATTTCGCACAGTTTTCCGACAATTGGTGCGTAACGTTCATCTGACGGGTGAACGGCGACCGCGCCATCGCCCAGCATAGTTTCAGGCCGCGTGGTGGCGATCGAGATATAATCGCGCACCTCGCGCAGGGTCTCGTTCCCGTCCTCGTCTTTTTCGATGTATTCATACGTTGCGCCGCCCGCGAGCGGGTATTTGAAATGCCACATGTGGCCGGGCACTTCGGTGTTTTCCACCTCGAGGTCGGAGATCGCGGTTTCAAAGCGCGGGTCCCAGTTAACAAGGCGCTTGCCGCGATAAATTTTGCCTTCGTTATACATTTGTACGAAGACTTTGATCACGGCGTCATGGAAATTGGGCGAGTTCTCGTGGCCGATGCGGGTGTCACCGGGGGCGCCGGACATGGTGAAGGCGTTGCGTGACCAATCACAAGAAGAGCCAAGACGCTTGAGCTGGCCAACGATGGTGTCGGCTGTCTGCTCTTTGTACTTCCATGCGTGTTCAAGGAATTCTGTTCGGCTGAGGTCCGTGCGTTTGATGCCTTCTTTGGCAAGCTGGTTTTCGACAGCCAGTTGCAGCGCGATGCCGGCGTGATCCTGTCCTGGCTGCCAAAGTGTGTCGAAGCCGCGCATGCGGTGCCAGCGTGTCAGGATATCCTGAAGCGTGTTGTTGAAGGCGTGTCCAACGTGCAGGGAGCCGTTCACATTGGGCGGCGGGATCATGACGCAGTAGGTTTCGTCGCGGCTGGCGTTCGCGCCTGCTTTGAAGGCGCCGTCCTGTTCCCAGGCGGCGTAGAGGCGTGCTTCGGCCTCGGTTGCGTCGAAGTTTTTTTCCAGCGCCATGATGGTGGCTCCCGTCTTGTGCATTTGCCTTTGATGTAACGGAGGAAGGTCCAAAGGGGAAGGGTGTGCGACGCTCCTGCTGGCCTTTGGCCGCAGAACGCCCCGCCCGCCCTCCCGCAGGGCGTAGACACATAACGACGTCACTAGACAACAGGTACAGGACCGCTAAGTTTCCTTTCAATTGAATGGGACGACCACCGAGGAGTAAGGTCATGGAAAAATTCGGCAAAAGCCAACCGATCAAACGGGTTGAAGATGTGCGCTTTCTGACCGGTGCCGGACGGTACGTGGATGACATCGCGCCCAAAGACGCATTGCATGCGTTTGTGTTCCGCTCGTCTGTGGCGCATGGCGTGATTACGGAGCTGGATGTAAGCGATGCAGCTGCCGCCGAAGGTGTACATCTGGTTTTCACCTGTGCCGACATGGAAGAGGCTGGCGTGAATATCGCCATCGGAGGGGCGATCCTGAAGAACCGTGATGGCAGCGACGCAGCGTCTCCGCTGCGGCCGATGCTGGCCAAAGACAAGGTGCGTTTTGTCGGAGAGCCTGTTGCGATGGTCGTGGCGGAAACCTACGAGCAGGCGCGTGATGCGGCAGAGCTGATCATGTTTGATGTGGATGAGCTGCCTGCCAACATCGCGATGGCGCGCGGCGGTGAGACGGTTCATGCCGAGGCGACAGACAACTGCGCCTTTGATTGGGGCATGGGCGACGAGCAAGCCACCGATGCCGCGTTCAAGTCGGCGGCCAAGACAGTTGCCTTGGAAGTGGGCGATAACCGCATCATCGTCAATTCTATCGAACCGCGTGGCTGTTTTGCTGAATGGGACGGTACGCGTTTGCATCTGGCGAACAACGGGCAGGGCGTATGGGTCCATAAGGGCAATCTGGTCAAGGCGTTTGGTCTGGATGAAAGCGCTGTGCGCGTGACCAACCCTGATACGGGCGGCGCGTTTGGCATGAAGGCGATGGCCTATCCTGAGTATTTCCTTGTCAGCCATGCCGCCCGTGTATTGGGCAAACCGGTGCGCTGGATGTCAGAGCGTACAGAAGCGATGCTGAGCGACAATGGTGGGCGCGATCTGGTATCGGTGGCTGAGTTGGCCTTTGACGAGAACAACAAGATCACTGCCTATCGTGTGCGGACCAAGTGCAATTTGGGCGCCTACAACAGCCAGTTTGGCCAACCGATCCAGACAACGCTGTTTTCTCGCGTGTTGATGGGTGTCTATGATGTGCAGAACACGTGGTTGCAGGTAGAGGGCTATTACACCAACACCGTGCAAGTGGATGCATACCGAGGTGCTGGCCGCCCCGAGGCGATTTATGTGCTGGAGCGTGTGATGGACCGCGCCGCGCGCGAGTTGGGCGTTGATCCGTGGGAGCTGCGCCGGATCAACTTTATCAAGCCTGACCAGTTCCCCTATGCGACCGCGACAGGCGAAACATACGACGTGGGTGATTTTAACAAGGTCCTGACACGTGGCGCGAGCCAGGCAGATGCGGCCGGTTTTGCGGCGCGCCGTGATGCGGATGCTGCGAAAGGTCTGCTGCGCGGTCAGGGCGTGTGCTATTACATCGAGAGTATTCTGGGCGACCCAAGCGAAGGTGCGAAAGTCAATTTCCTTGAGGATGGCACTGTCGAAATCCTAGTTGGGACGCAATCGGGCGGGCAGGGCCATGAAACAGTCTATGCCAAATTCCTGAGTGACCAGACGGGTATTCCGCTTGAAAATATCCGCGTTATTCAGGGTGACAGTGATCTGATTGCGCAAGGTGGCGGCACAGGCGGTTCCCGTTCTGTTACCACGCAAAACAATGCGACACTGGCAACCGTAAGCAAGATGGTCGATGCTTTCACAGCGTTTCTTTCGGAAGAGATGGGCGTGCCGGCAACCGAGATCAGCTTTGATGATGAACGCTTCCGTGCGGAAGGTTCGAACCTGACGCCGACCATGCTGGAAGTGGCCGATATGGCGCGCGAAAAGGGGCGCGAAGATCTGTTGACCCATCACGAACGCGCGACATTGCCTGCGCGCAGCTTCCCCAACGGGGTGCATGTATGCGAGGTGGTGATCGATCCGGAAACCGGCATTGTTACCACCGACCGTTACACGGTGGTCGATGACTTTGGTAACCTTATCAACCCGTTGTTGGCCGAAGGTCAGGTGCACGGCGGCGTTGTGCAAGGTATCGGTCAGGCGCTGCAAGAGCGGGTTGTTTACGATGAAGACGGCCAACTGCTCACAGCATCGTTTATGGACTATGCGATGCCACGTGCGATGGATGTGCCATATATTTCGTTCACCAGTGAACCTGTCCCCTCAACGGCAAATATCATGGGGATGAAGGGCTGCGGTGAAGCGGGCACAGTTGGTGCGTTGGCGGCGGTCTCCAATGCGGTGCAGGATGCGCTGTGGGATCACGGTATCCGTCAGGCGGATATGCCGTTCACACCACACAAGGTTTGGGAGTTGCTGCAAGGTGAGGCCATCGCTGCAGAGTGAGCACAAAGTTTCGTTCCTGAGGCGGCTTTTCGGCCGCCTCTGGCGCCGCCCGGCGACCGATTTTGGGCCGCGACGCGGGCAACAAATCCATTTGGTGATTCTGGATGGGACAATGTCTACGCTTGATCCCGGGTGTGAAACGAACGCTGGCCTGACGTATCATCTGGCGCAGGAAATGCGCAGTCAGATATCCGTATATTACGAACCCGGATTGCAGTGGAACGACTGGTCGTCGTTGCGCGATGTGGTTGTCGGGCGGGGAATTAATCGACAGATCAAACGGGCCTATGGCTATCTTGCATCCAGATACCATCCGGGTGACCAAATTTTTCTGATGGGATATTCGCGCGGCGCTTATGCGGTGCGTTCTTTGGCGGGGGTAATCAACCGCGTTGGGTTGCTCACGCAGGAGCACGCGACCGAGCGCAACGTGCGTCAGGCCTACCGACTGTACGAGCGTAGGCTACAAGGCAAGGCGGCGCATGCCTTTAGCGATGCCTATTGCCATGATGAAGTGCCGATAGAGATGGTTGGCGTCTGGGACACGGTGAAATCCCTGGGCATCAATGCGCCTGTTCTTTGGCGGCTGAGTGCTTCGCAACATGCCTTCCACAGTCATGAACTAAGCGCATGCGTCAAACGTGGCTGTCATGCACTGGCCTTGAACGAAAACCGCGTGGTCTATAGCCCGGTCATGTGGGAACGTGATGACGAACGGCCTGATCAGGTCCATCAGGTCTGGTTTCGCGGAAGCCATGGCGACGTGGGCGGGCAGCTTGGCGGGCGTGACTTTGCGCGGCCGCTGTCCAATATCCCACTTGTCTGGATGTTGGAGCAGGCGCAGGAAATGGGCCTGCCGCTACCCGAATATTGGCAGCAGCGGTTTGTTCAGAATCCTGCGGCGCCCTCTATCGGAACATGGGCAGGGTGGGGCAAAGTGTTTGTTGTCAGGCGAAAGCGGATTGTGGGTGCTGATCCGTCAGAGCGATTACACGATAGTGTTGATCAGGCAGCTGGCAGCACCCCCTCATTTGCCGCAGCCAGGTCATAGTATTGCCGCCTCGGGGGCGTACAGCTTTTGCCAGCTTTCCTAGAGGTTTAGCCATGCGAACAATCTGTTTCTTCACGCTTACTGTGGCACTCTGCTGCGGAACGTCTTTGCAGGCACAACCCGTCAGTTGGGGGATGGCGCAGTGCAGCGCGCTGATGGGGGTGATGGAGCAACATATCACGCGACAACCGCACAAGAGCGTTCTCGCACATGCCGGGGACACGATGTTAGCAGCCGCAGAGGCACAATCACGTATCGAAGGCCGGAACCCGGATGAACTGATCAGCGTGTATGGCTATAAGCAAGAGGAATGGACCGCGATGGGATACACCATGGCGTTCAAGACAGAGTTCCATGACTGGATCGACTATTGCGGCGCACTGGCCCGTTCATATGACGTGCCGCTTGACCCCATTCTCCTGAATTAGGACTGTATGGGCTTCAGGAAATTTTCATCACGATGCAGGTGGTGGAACCTGTGGCATAAAGCTTGCCATCTTCTACGCCTCTGATCTCACCATGAGATACACCCGTTGAGCGGCCCACGTGGTCGGCAATCCCGATGCAATCTACGGTCATGCCCAGCGGGATCGAGCGAAGGATGTTTACCTTGTATTCCAGTGTCGTATAGACCGAACCGCGTGGTACCAGCGTCATGACCGCACAGGCCATCGCACTATCCAGAAGCGTGCCGTACCAGCCGCCGTGTACTGTCCCCATCGGGTTTGTCACGTTGAATTCCGGTGTTCCGCGAAAAATGCAGCGGCCTTCCTCGACCTCGTAGAGGCGGTATCCCATTGTGCCGCCGATAGGGGGGCCTGGGTTGGTGCCGTCCAGAATTTTCTGCATGAACTCAAGACCGGAAAGCTTGATCGCTTCGGATTGGCTCAGAAGTTGGTCGGGTGACGTGGCAAGGCTTGGCATGGGCGGCTCCGGCTAAATGTATCAATCCAGCCTAGAGCCGCCAAATATGAAGGCGCAAGGTGTTACGCCACGTTCGAAAGAGTCGACTGCGGTGTCACACCAAGCGCCCGGCAAACATCGCGCGTCAGATCAGGGCGGTTGAGCGTGTAGAAATGCAGCGAGTCAACGCCCTCTGCCACCAGTTCGCTGCACAGTTCAGTGCAGATGGAGGTCGAGAGCAGCTCTGTCCGGCCATCACGCTCTGCCGCGCGGTAGGCTTCGTCCATCCATGCGGGAATTGTGGTGCCACAGGCTGTGGCGAATTTGCGCGCTGAGGTCCAGTTCGTGATCGGCAGGATGCCAGGTATGATGGGCCTGTCGATACCGGCTGCTGCGCATTGGTCGCGGAACCGGAGAAAGCTGTCTGCCTCGAAGAAGAACTGTGTGATCGCCTCATCCGCGCCGGCATCGAATTTACGCTTCAGGTACTGGATATTGGCGTGCTGGCTCACGGCGTCTGGATGTGATTCAGGGTATGCGCCCACGCGGATGGTGAATTTGTCCAGCAATGCCAGCGCCTCTACCAGCTCTACAGAGTTGGCAAAGCCTTCGGGGTGAGGGGAAAAATGGCTGTCGCCTTGTTGCGGATCACCGCGCAGGGCAACAATATCTGTGACACCGGCGGCGTGGAATTTCTCGGCCACTTCCATGGTTTCAGCCACACTGGCGCCCACGCAGGTCAGGTGCGCTGAGACGGGCAGGCCGGAGGTGCGGTGCAGCACCGCTGCGGAATCATGCGTCAGGTCACGGGTGGTGCCTCCTGCGCCATAGGTCACAGAGAAAAAGCGTGGAGCCAACGGCGCAAGCGCCTGAGCCGTATCCCAGAGCTTGAATGCGGCATCGACAGATTTCGGTGGGAAAACCTCGAAAGAAACGGCTGGGGTTGTCATGATCGGCATCCTTATTGATTTCATCTCTTGTCGCATAGGTATACGTATGAGACAAATTCATAACTTTCATCATCAACATGAGTTCCGCCTCATAGGAGAGAATTTTCATGCATATCGAGTTTCGCCACCTGCGCACCATTCAAGCCATCCACCGTGCAGGTGGTCTGGCGCGGGCCGCCGAGATGATGAACATCACCCAATCAGCGCTGAGCCATCAGGTCAAAGGGCTGGAGGATCAGGCAGGGGTTGAGCTGTTTGTGCGCCGCTCCAAGCCTTTAAAGCTGTCACCCGCAGGCCAGCGTCTGTTGAAACTGGCAGAGCAGGTGCTGCCTCAGGTTGCGGCCTTGCAGGACGAATTCAGCGGCTTGCGCGATGGCAGCACCGGACGGATGCACATCGCAATTGAATGTCACGCTTGTTTTGAATGGCTGTTTCCCGTGCTTGAGCAGTTTCGCCGCAGCTTTGGCGAGGTGGACGTGGATATCCGTCCCGGTCTGGCCTTTGACGCATTGCCAGCGCTGCTGCGCGAAGAAGTCGATCTGGTGGTCTCTTCCGATCCCGAAGAGATCGCAGGCGTCGAGTTCATCGAGCTGTTCGATTACAAGGCGGTCTTCGTCGCTGCCAGCACGCATCCATTGGCGCAAAAGCCCTATATCGAAGCTGAGGATTTTCGCGGTCAAACTCTGATTACCTATCCGGTGGAGCGGTCGCGTCTGGATGTGTTCAGCCAGCTTTTGATTCCGGCCAAGGTAGAGCCTGCGGCGATCCGGCAGGTGGAACTAACTGCCGTGATCTTGCTATTGGTTGCCTCCAATCGCGGGGTTTCGGTATTGCCCGACTGGGTCGTACGAGAGGTGAAATATTCCTCTGACTACGTCACGCGGCCCCTGACCCAAAATGGCATCACCCGCAGGCTCTATGCCGCGATCCGGTCAGAGGACCGCGAAAAGCCGTTTATGCAAGAGCTGCTGGGGCTGGCAGGCAAAGAAGCGCGTAAGTTGCAATCGGCTTAGGGGAGGGGGCTTGATCGTTCGTTTTGCGGAAAAAGCTGATCCTGCCCTTTTGATGATCATGGCCTATTGAAGAGGTAACGTCGCCTCTATTGGGTAATTCCTGTGCTCAGCGCATCACAAACGGATTTGCCATTGGGCTGTCCGACGTGTTGATCCATGTGGTTTTGGTCCGCGTATAGTCATGGATTGCGTCAATCCCTGCTTCGCGTCCGTATCCTGACTGGTTGTAACCGCCAAATGGCGCGATGGGAGATATGGCGCGGTAGGTATTCACCCAGCAAATCCCCGCTTTCAGCCGGGCAGACACGCGATGCGCCCGTGCGAGGTTCTGCGTAAACACACCAGAGCCCAAGCCAAATGGTGTGTCATTGGCCATCGCAATCGCATCTTCTTCGGTATCGAACGGGATCAACGACATGACAGGGCCAAACATTTCAACCTTCAGGGTCTCTGTGTCAGTTGTGGTGCATTCGACAAGTGTCGGGGCCATGTAATTGCCTGCCTGCGCAAGGGGCTTGCCACCAAAGTGTATCTTGGCCCCCTGCGTTTCAGCCTTTGACAGAGTTGTCATGATCTTCTCGATTTGTGCCGACGTGCAAACCGGGCCAAGATGGGATTTCGCTTCCATTGGATCGCCGACAATAATCCCGGCAGCCTTCTCGGCTATTTTCGCAATGAGCGCGTTCATGATCGGACGGTGGATCAAGCCGCGTGATCCCGCGACACAGCTTTGCCCTGATGCACCAAAGTTGCCCGCGATCAGGCCATTGGCCGCCCCCTCCAGATCAGCATCATCAAAGACGAGGATGGGGGATTTCCCCCCCAACTCAAGAGATGTTACGGCGAAATTCTCGGCGGAGTTGCGCACCACATGACGGGCAGTCTCAGGCCCTCCTGTAAAAGCAATCCTGTCAACATCCGCGTGCCGAGTCAGGGGAATTGCGCAGTTTTCGGCATCACCGGTAATAACCGACACCACGCCCGCGGGAAAACCCGCCTGTTCAATCAGTTCTGCAAAAGCAAGCATTGGTGCGGGGGCAATTTCGGAAGCCTTCAATACAACTGTGCAACCAGCGGCAAGGGCTGGGCCAAGCTTGGTCGCTGTCAGAAACATCTGCGCGTTCCATGGCACGATAGCCGCGACAACGCCAATAGGTTCACGGCGGGTAAAGACATGCATGTCAGGCTTGTCGATCGGCAGCACCGCGCCCTCAATCTTATCCGCAAGACCCGCGTAGTAGCGATAGTAGTCACCGACATAGGCCGTCTGTGTCGATGTTTCAGCCAGCAACTTGCCACTATCCGTTGTCTCGAGGCGGCCTAGGTCCTGAGCGTTCTCTTCGATAAGCTCTGCCAAACGATACAGCAGCTTTCCCCGCTGTGTTTGGGTCATATCACGCCAGATCGGATCATTCAGCGCGCGGCGGGCTGCGGTGATCGCGCGGTCCACATCTGCCGGTGCCGCGCAGGCAAATGTCGCCCAGGCCTCACCCGTGGCTGGGTTCTGTGACGTCATCGTTTGCGCTGTGCCGCCTTCCGTCCACGCGCCGTCAATATACATCTGAAAATGTGGAAGCTGTGTCATCGTGGTCCTCATGTAAATGCCGGCATCACGTCATCAATAAACCGTTCAAGCGAGGCGCGTTTGCGCTCGGAGCTCATACCGCTATCAATCCAGAATGCGTATTCGTCATAGCCCAGATCTTCATAGCGTTTGATCTGGTCGATGACCTGTTGTTTGGTGCCGATGGTGAGGTCGCGCAGCATGTTTTCGGGCGACATCATCTTATTCGCTTTCATCTCTTCTTCGCTCAGTGTCTCGATCAACCCCTGAGTGACAGGTCGCTTGTTTTGAAACCAAGCGCCGAAGTAGCAATAGAACTCTGACAGTTCCTTTGCTGCCAGCGCAACATCATCCTTGTCGGACCCCACATATGTGTGGTGAAGCAACATGATCTTCGGGCGCGGCCTGCTAGAGGCTGCACAGGCATCGTTGAACTTTGTCATCAAGCTTTGGATTTCTTCAATGCCCTGCCAGAGCGGTGTAACCTGAATATTGAAACCGTTGTCGACACCAAATGCATGGCTGTTGATGTCACGCGCAGCGATCCAGATGGGAGGGCCGTCCGCCTGCACCGGTTTGGGCGCAGCTGTGGTGGCGGGAAACTGGTAAAAGGTTCCCTCATGGGCGCAGTCGCCTGCCCAAAGCTGTCGCAACAACGGTGTGATTTCCCGCATCCGCTGGCCTGCATCCCACGCGTCCATGCCTGGGCGCAGGCGTTCATATTCATAGGAATATGCGCCGCGCGCGATACCTAATTCGATGCGCCCGTCCGTGATCAGGTCTGCTGCCGCTGCTTCCCCCGCAAGGGCGATCGGGTGCCAGAATGGCGCGATCACTGTGCCCGTACCCAGTCTCAGGTTTTTGGTATGATAGCTTAGATCGACAAGGCTCATGAACGGGTTCGGTGCGATGGTAAAGTCCATCCCGTGATGTTCTCCAGTCCAGATCGCCCGCATGCCACCTTCGTCCGCCATCTTGGCCAACTCAATAAGATCGCTGCGTAGCACGCGCTGATCTTGATCAGGACGGGTCCGCTCCATATGAGCAAAAAGCGAGAAATCCATGTGCTACGTCCTTAATGTGGAATGGTGGGTCGCGCCCTCTTCGGTGTCACCGAGGTAGAGGCCGAAGGTGCGTGTCTGTTGTTCAAGCGCGAAACGCGACATCATCCGCGCGATGGGCGCACTGGCGAAACTTTGCTGCGCAAGGTCGGCAATCGGCACGGCGACAATGCCGCTGTTGGTCGTCTTTATGTGGCCGGTTGCTAAAAAATATGTGTTGTGGGCACGCGGAGCGACGCTCTCGAAGACCGAATAGGCTTGGCCAAGGTCTGCGTCGATTCCCTTCGCGATAAGCGTGTCACGAAGGTCATTTATCAAACGACCCCGGTCGGTATGCGTGCAGTGAGGCGGCCGCAAACCATCCTTGGTCACAACCATCAGAACGCTGTCGCCACTCTCAACAATTGCGCCGCACACAGCCGGGCCGCTCTTCTCGACAAAAGGGGCGCGCTCCAATCCGAGGCTGAAATAATGCCCGTTCACATAGCCCAGCCCCGCTGCATCTGCATGAGAAAAGGCATCAACCTGACCGATCAAAATGCAATGGTCACCCGCCGGAACGATCCGGTTCGTGGTGCAGGAAAACTGCACGGCTGCCCCGGTAATTAGCGGCACGCCATGCGCGTCAAGGTGGTGCGGCACCTGCGCAAAACGATCATCCTTCGAGCTTGCAAAGATATTGGAGATACCTTCTTGCCCCTCCGACAGAACATTGACCGCGAAATTTGTGCAATTGGCGAATGTCTCATAGCTCGACAGAAACTTTCCCGGACAGACAAGCAAAAGTGGCGGGTCAAGTGACACCGAAGAAAAGGAATTTGCGGTAAATCCGACCGGTGCGCCGTCCGCACGCACTGCTGTCACCACAGTCACACCCGTCATGAAGCTGCCGAAAGCATTGCGCAGAAGGCGTGGATCAACCTGCGTCATCGTTGCGTTTCCTTTATGAACTGCGTCAGCAAAGTGTTGACCTGTGAGGCATGGGTCATCGGCAGCATATGTGCGGCTCCGTCCAGGATGACCGCCCTGCCCAAGGGGGTCAGGTCTGCCATGCGCTGTGACATTTCAGGGGTTGAGTTCGGTTCATCCCGCCCCGTCAGAAAGAGGGCAGGGCACTGCAGCCCCGAAAGGGACTGCTCGGACGGCCCATCCCCAGCTGCAAACACACGGTAGGCATCACGGTAGCCTGCGGGATCAACATCGCACAGCCACGCCAGACAGGCATCGCGTGCGGCTGACGGCACTTCGCCGAACCAGCGGTCCAGAGGCGCCGAGGGATCAGCGGCCGTTTTCCCGTCCAAACCCGCCGCACGTGCCATAACTGCCTGCTTTGCTGATGAATCCCTCTGGAAGATGCCGTTCAGCGCAGCGACCCCTTGGACAAGCGCTGGATGCCTTTTTGCGATGTCCAAGGCGATCATCGCGGCAAAAGAATGCCCGATCACCACCGTTGGCCCTGATAGAAGAGCGACAATCGCATCGGTGAAATCCGCCAGACAGGGATCATCTTTCAGCCGCGCACTGTGCCCGTGTCCCGGCATGTCAACGGCCACAACACGGCAGGTCTGTGCCAGCGCGTCCAGTTGCCCACCCCAAGCCTCTGCACGCAGTCCAACGCCGTGGATCAACAGGACGCTGGGTCCGTCTCCGGCACAGATCGCACTTAGCGCCCCGAATTTAGACCGCGGCCGGATTGTCCAGGTCATGACCCAAATCCTTCAAATCCTGGTATCTGTCGCCAATACGGTGATGTGGGCGGCCACTTGTCGCCGCGCCCAGCACCACGACAATTTCGTCATCGCGCGGGGCATCCGGGATCGAAAACTGGATCGTGAGGTAATGTGACCGGCGGCCCGCGTCATTCTTGTCCATCAACGGCACCATGATCGGTGCATTTGCCCCCCCGCGGGTGTTTGTGAACGCCAGATAGGATTTCGCGCCAACGGCCTCGCGGTAGAAATTGCCAAATCGCAGTGTGTGGATCAGCCCGGATGCGTGTTCGATTTCGCCGTTCAGCCCGACCACCGCTGCTTTTCCGTAAGCTTCGATTGTGTCGCCCGAACCTGCGAGCTTGATCATACGCTCTGTCATCATTTCGCCGAGAACCGGACCGTATGCATGAATTTCCGGTTTAAGATCTTCGACAAATCGCCCCGCCCAAGGATTGGAAAGGACCGCCGCCACGGCAAACATGCGCCACGGCTGCTCTGCTACGCGAAAACCCTCAATAAGGATTTCTTCATCATAGGTAACAAGTTTTCTGATTTCCGGACGCATCGTCATCTCCCTGCCGTGTCTGATCTGAATATCGTGGGCGGGACCGCTAATTGACAAATGAAGAATTATGAGGCTTAGCCATTAGTATTTCTTATGGGTGACTTTATCATGGTGAAAGCTTTGCCGCCGCTTGCGTGGTTCCGCGCCTTCGAGGCGGCCGCCCGCCATCTGAGCTTTACCGCTGCGGCCGCAGAAATCGGTATGACGCAATCTGCTGTCAGTCAGCATGTCAGATCACTGGAAACATCGCTTGGTGCGGCTCTGTTTATCCGTCGTGCACGTGGATTATCGCTGACTGATGACGGGCGCAAATTGTTGCCCAAGGTCGGCTCCGCATTAGAGGCGCTTACCGCGGCGACGCGGGCATTTGATCAGGTGCCATCAGACAACATCTTGACCATCGCTTCCTCGGTCAGTGTGGCGCAATGGATCATCGCACCACAGCTTGCAGATTTTGCGCGGCACAATCCTGGCATCCGGTTGCGGTTTCTCAGCACCATCTGGCCAGACGATTTCAATACGGTCAGGGCAGACATTGAAATCCCCTTCGGTTCGGAAAAACAAGTGGGCCGTAACGCGACAAAACTGAAAAGCAGGGGGCTGGTTGCACTGAAGTCGCCGGCCTTGGAGGGCTCAGTCGACACACTGCCACTTATAGAATCCGTCGGCACGTCTGACGGCTGGAAGACGTGGGCCGAAGTCGTCGGAGGAGAGCCAAAGCCTGATGTTTTCGTAGACACCTACGGAGCGGCTCTGAACTTTGCGATGCATGGAGCCGGTGTCGCACTTGTTACAGATGTGCTGGCCCACCATGCCTTGGAGACAGGGCAACTTGTCATGGCGCATGAGGCGATCGCGCCCTGCACGGAGGGCTATTACCTGCGAATAAATGAAGCGAATTCCACTGCAAAACAATTCCGAGACTGGATGTTCGGGAAAGTGGAACAGAACTTACCGAATTAGTCTGATTGGAAATATTCTATTATCAACTGTCTTAGGTACGCTTGTTATGGCGGTGCAAAAAGGCAGCGACGTGTTCAAACATTCGGGTTGATTTGCCCAACAGGCAAAGTGGTTTGGAACGTCAGAGCGGGTCGGGGAGGAGGGTGGTTTTGAGTTTCACAATGGGCGAAACAAGTGTGCGCGCCGCCGGTGAGGGCGACGCGCGGGCGGTTAGATAACCTTCACGATTGCTTTGCCAGTGTTGCCACCGGTCAGCAGTTTGATGAACGCTTCTGGCGCATTCTCAAGGCCTTCTGTGATGTCTTCTTGAACTTTGACAGAGCCATCAGCGATCATCGGGCCGACCGCTTTGTGGAAGTCACCCATGCGATCCCAGTGGTTCGAGATGATGAAACCGTTCACGCTTAGGAAGTTGACGAGGATCGTGCGCCACAGCTTTGGAGCCGTAAGGCCCTTTTCGATTGCGTCGGCACCAAGGCCACCTTCGTTATACCATGCGATCATCCCGCAAATCGGGATGCGGCCGAAGGGGTTCATCAGCGGAATGACTGCCTCAAGCACTTTACCGCCAACATTTTCAAAGTAGATGTCGATGCCTTTGGGGCAGGCGGCCTTGATCTCTGCGCGCAGGGCTTCAGCGGTATCAAAGGCATAGTGGTCGATGCATTCGTCAAAGCCAAAATGCTCTTTCGCCATTTTGCATTTCTCTGGGCCACCGGCGATGCCGACGGTCCGCAGACCCATGGATTTGGCGATTTGGCCAACCATTGAGCCGACCGGCCCTGTCGCAGCCGCGACAACCAGTGTTTCACCTGCTTTTGGTTTGCCCAGTTCGGTCAGGCCATACCAGCCTGTCAGGCCCGGCATGCCCAGCACACCCAGCGCGTAAGTGATGGGGGCTGCATTCGGGTCGATCTTTGCCAGACCAGCGGCAGGTGCGACCGAATGCGTGGCCCAGCCAAAGCCGCCCATCACAAAATCGCCAACCTCAAAGCCCTTTGCGTTGGAGGCAATGATCTCACCGACAGAGCCACCTTCCATTTTGCCGTCAACCGGGATGTTGGCGGCATAGGATTTTGCGTCATCCATCCGACCGCGCATATAGGGATCAAGGGACATGTAGTGTACGCGGACCAGTACTTCGCCATCGCCCGGCGTTGGAACAGGGGCCTCTTCCATGCGGAAGTTTTCAGGCGTCGGCGCGCCTGTGGGGCGGCTGGCAAGTACAATCTGTTTCATCATTTCAGTCATAAGGTCCTCCATTGGATTCGTGCCACGGTACTCTGCGTCGATAAAGGCACAAGCGACACGCTGCGTCACGGCCTATTGGCTTTCTGCCTGTCACGTCCTAAGAGGGCGCTGATCCACTCAGAAAAGGCCGCGATGACATGGTAGGCAGTGCAAATCTCAACATTATGATCAAGGCCGCGCGTAAAGCTGGCCGCGCTCTGGTGAAGGACTTCCGCGAAGTCGAGAACCTTCAGGTTTCGATGAAAGGTGCCGGCGACTTTGTGAGCCGTGCCGACATCAACGCCGAGAAGCTGCTGAAAGATGAATTGCGCGCTGCACGCCCGACATACGGCTGGATAGCCGAAGAAGGTGGCGCAGAAGAGGGCGAAGATCCCACACGTCGCTGGATTGTTGATCCGCTGGATGGCACCACGAACTTTTTGCACGGCCTGCCGCATTGGGCTGTTTCCATTGCGCTGGAGCATAAAGGGCAGATTGTCGCCGGTGTGGTTTTTGATGCAGCCAAGGACGAGATGTTCTTTGCTGAAAAAGGCGCAGGCGCATGGCTGAACGAAAGCCGCCTGCGGGTGTCTGGCCGGAACAAAATGATCGAATCGATCTTTGCGACCGGTATCCCTTTCGGTGGCCGTTCCGATCTGCCAGCCACATTGCAGGATCTGGCGCGTCTGGCTCCGGCCTGTGCGGGTATCCGGCGCTGGGGTTCTGCCGCGCTTGACCTCGCCTATGTGGCCGCAGGGCGCTACGATGGTTTTTGGGAACGTCGCCTGAACGTTTGGGATCTTGCTGCTGGTGTGATCATTGTGCGTGAGGCGGGTGGTCTGGTTGAACCGGTCAATCCGCAAGGCAATATTCTGGCAGACGGTGAGATCATCGCATCTAACGAGGCGATCTTTACCGGATTCTCCAAGGTCGTCCGCGGCTAGGTATCTGACCTGTCAGAGGGGTGGTTGACGCCGTCCGTCCAGCGAACCGGCTCATGCTCCCACGTTTTGACGTCTTCTATACAGCCAAGGTTGATCCCGCATTGCGCGGGGTTTGCGCGGCGCTGGTGGTAGAGGTAGATACCACAGGTCTTACAGAAATAATGTTTCGCGGTATGGGTGCCCCAGCTGTAAAGCTGTAGATGATCTGCGCCTTTGGTGACCACAACGCTGCTGGTGGTCGCGGTGACCGCTGCTGCCTGCCGCCTTTTGCAAAATGAACAGGTGCAGCGTGCTGCATCCGACAATCCATAAGGCAGGCTGGCACGCAGGGCAGTCGCCCCACAATGACAGCTTGCTGTGATCTCAAGGCTCATTTGCGTTTCACCTTCGGGATTGAACTAGGCACCGGGTACTGCGCCTCCGGGTGCGGTGGCTGTCCATGGGTCGCGCGCCAGAAGGCGGGACCGCCGCGGCGCAGCCAAAGTGGCAGGGTAAATATCACACCGGCAACGAAACCGCCTGCATGCGCCCAGTAGGCCACGCCGCCTGTGCCGGGTGTTGCCCCCATGCCGCCAACGAATTGCATGGCAAACCATACCATCAGCATGATCCATGACGGGATAGAGATGATGCGGAAGATAATGATAAATATTAGCAGGATGTCGACTTTTGCCTTGGGGAACAGGAGCAGATAACTGCCCATAACACCCGCAATGGCGCCCGAGGCGCCCACAGTTGGCACAAGAGAGGTGGGATCGGCGACGACATGGGCCAATCCGGACAGGGCGCCGGTCCCCAGATAAAAACCGAGAAACGGCAGGTGGCCCATCTCGTCTTCAACGTTATCGCCGAATATCCACAAAAACAGCATATTACCGACGATGTGCATCCAGCCGCCGTGCAAAAACTGTGAGGTAAGAAGCGCGCTATAGCCATCGGCCTCTGTCACGCGACGCGGCAAGAGAGCCCAGTCATAATAGAACTGGGACATTGCGTATTCGTCGCCCGCAATAGGCAACATGCTCAGGAAAATCCCGATGTTCGCGGCCATGAGCGCGTAAGTCACGTAAGGAACGCGGCCAGAGGGGTTATGATCACGGATCGGGAACATCAAAGGCTACGTTCTGCCATTCCGGATGGAGCGTCAAGGGCCGCTTGATCTACAGGACAGGGATCAATTTATGGTGGATGTCCGGGGCGGATTGTGAGGCCGCGCGCGGGGTAAAACCGCGCGCGGCAATAACTCAGGCGGCAGCGCCGAGAAGGGCCGCGTTGCCGCCCGAAGCTGTGGTGTCGACGCAGACGTGACGTTCTTGACGGACGCGCGCCGTATCGGGCAAACCGCGCAGCAACGGAATGATCGGGCCGGTCCGTTGTGCCAGCGCTTGTTCATAGCTGCGTGCGGTATCGACATCACCCCACCAAAGCACGCCGCCGTAGTCGGGGCCAGTGGTCAAAGCCTCTGGTGTGATTGCGCCAGCAACAGTAACAGCTACGCCGCCCAGTGCCTCAACAGCGCGCTTTTGTGCATCGGCTGTGTCGGCTGTTGGTCCGAGGCACAGGATCGCGGGCCGAGGCAGCGTCGAAAGCCGGTTGCTTTCGCCGGTCGGACCGGGCAGCGACAGTGTATCGATGAAGCCTTCCTTTTGGTCGGGCAGGGCGGGCAGGCTTCCCTTCTTGTCCCAAGCAGGGGAAACTTCAGCCAGATCAGGGGCCGAGAAACGCGGTAGGTAGTTTGGTCCGCCCGCCTTCGGGCCAGTTCCGGATAAGCCTTCTCCGCCAAAGGGTTGGGAGCCGACGATCGCGCCGATCTGGTTGCGGTTGATGTAGATGTTGCCTGCTTCGATCCGCTCGGAAACATGCTGTACCCTGTCATCGATTCGGGTATGCAGGCCAAATGTCAGACCATAGCCCGTGGCGTTGATTGCATCGATCACCTTGTCGAGTTTCTTGGACTTAAAGGTCGCAACGTGAAGCACGGGGCCGAAAATCTCACGCTCCAGATCGGCGATGCCGGTGACGCGCAGAATGGTGGGCGCGATGTAGGTGCCATTGCTGGGGGTGGGCAGTTCCGCAATGAGGTTACCTGCAGCACGGGCCGCGTCGATATGAGCAGCGATATTCTTGCGCGCCAACTCGTCAATGACGGGGCCGACATCTGTGCTCAGCTGCCACGGATCTCCCATCTTCAGAGACTGCATCGCCCCTGTGAGCATCTTCAGGAAAGGCTCTGCAATGTCTTCCTGAACATAGAGGCAGCGCAAAGCGGAGCAGCGCTGGCCCGCAGATTGGAAAGCGCTTTCGATGATGGCCTGCACAGCTTGTTCCGGCAGAGCTGTGCTGTCGACGATCATGGCGTTGAGACCACCGGTCTCTGCGATCAGCGGTGTACCGGGGGCACAGTGATCTGCCATGGCACTACGGATGCGCTGTGCGGTTGCGGTTGAGCCGGTAAAGGCAACGCCGCCGATGCGCGCGTCCGACGTTACTGCTGCACCAACATCACCGCCACCCGGCAGCAATTGGAGCGCGGTCACAGGCACACCAGCTTCATGCAAAACCTGAATTGCCAGATAGGCGATCAGCGGCGTTTGTTCTGCCGGTTTGGCCAGCACGGCATTGCCTGCGGCAAGGGCGGCACTTATCTGGCCAAGGAAAATAGCAAAGGGAAAGTTCCACGGTGAGATACAGGTGAACACGCCTACTGGTGGCGTATTGGTCGCCTGAGCCGCATAATAGCGCAAGAAATCCACACCTTCACGCAGCTCTGCTACGCAGTCCGGTAGGCTTTTTCCCGCTTCGCGCGTCAGCAGGGCAAAGATCTCTCCGTAGCGTTCTTCATAGATATCAGCAGCGCGCAACAATGCGGCACGACGTTCATCCAAAGACACGTCCCACTGCGCGGCTGCATCAAGCGCTTTAGCCACATCGGCTGGTGTCGCGTTGCGCACCGTGCCAGGGCTGGTAAGGCCCGCAGGGTTTTGCACCGCCTCTTCCGACTTGCCTTTGGCACCGCCAGCCACCAGCGGAGCGGCGGTCCATGTGTGGTCCGCGAAAGGCGCGCGGGCATCCTCGATCGCCGTCAGGGTGGGGGTATGATTGAGGTCAAAGCCCCGCGCATTGGCCCGCATGGGTCGGAAAATTTCCGGCCCTTTGGGGATGTAGGGAATGCTGTCTTCCAGCTTGGCAAAGGGGTCAGCGGCGACTTCTTCGGGGGCCACGTCTTCGTCCACGATCTGGTTGACGAAGCTAGAGTTGGCACCGTTTTCCAGCAAGCGGCGCACCAGATAGGCCAGCAGGTCTTTGTGGGCGCCGACAGGGGCGTAGATACGGCAGCGGCTGCCGTGGTTCTTGAGAACAATGTTGTGCAGCGTTTCGCCCATGCCATGAAGGCGCTGGAATTCATATGTTTCTTTGTCCTGACCCATGTGCAGCACGGCAGCGACCGTGTGGGCGTTGTGGGTGGCAAACTGGGGGTAGATGCGATCAGTCATGCCCAGCAACTTACGGGCATTCGAGATATAGCTGACGTCGGTTGCCGCTTTGCGCGTAAATACGGGGAAGCCGTCCACGCCTTCGACCTGGGCGCGTTTGATTTCTGTGTCCCAATAGGCCCCTTTGACCAGCCGCACCATAATGCGGCGGTCGTGGGTCTGTGCCATCTCGTAAAGCGCATCAATCACATCGGCGGCGCGGGGACCGTAGGCTTGCACCACGATACCGAAGCCGTCCCAACCCGACAGCGCAGGTTCGGCCATAACAGCGTTGATCACATCAAGCGACAGGCCAAGGCGGTCGGCCTCTTCTGCGTCCACGTTCAGGCCCATGCCCGCAGATTTTGCCAGCAGGCACAGGGCGCGCAGGCGCGGCACCAGATCGGTCATAACGGCCGCTTCCTGTGCAACTTCGTAGCGCGGATGCAGGGCAGATAGTTTAACCGAGATACCGGGGTTTTTGCGTATGTCATCATGGGTGCAACCGCGGGCGATGGAAGAGATCGCATCTGAATAGCTCAGGTGGTAGCGGCGTGCATCTGCTTCGGTGCGCGCGGCCTCACCCAACATGTCATAGGAATAGGTAAAGCCTTTCGCCTCCATTCTGGCCGCGCGCTTCATGGCGCCCTTGATGTCTTCACCCAGCACAAACTGGCGTCCCATTTCTTTCATGGCCCGGGCTACGGCAGTACGAATCACAGGCTCGCCCAGACGCTTGATGGCGGCCCGCAGGTGGCGCACGGGACCTGGTTGTTCGTCATCCAGCACACGGCCCGTCAACATCAGCGCCCACGTCGAAGCATTCACCATTGTAGAGGTGGAGTGCCCCATGTGGCGGCCCCAGTCGGACGGCGCGATTTTATCCTCGATCAGCGCGTCCATTGTATCAGCATCCGGCACGCGCAAAAGGGCCTCGGCCAGACACATCAGGGCGACGCCTTCGTCCGTGGAGAGACCGTATTCGGCCAGAAAGACCTCCATCATGCCGGGCGCGGTGGTGCCGCGAATGTCGCGGACAAGACCAGCCGCCGTGGCGCTGATCGCGGTGCGGTCAGCATCGCTCAACGCGGCGGTTTGAATCAGGGTCGCCAGAACGCTATCGGCGTCACGATACGTGCCTGTATCAATACGTGCGCGCAGAGAAGGGTAGGTATCACGTGCCATTTGGTCGCTCCATGCATGATTTTAGGTAGTATATCAGATGATTTGCAGGCATATTAACTGAAGTTGGCTCAATATCAGGGCGAATTGCTTTATTTGAGGCTGGAAATATGGTGCAAAACACTTCGGAACTTGATCAGTTTGATCAGGCGATTCTCAGTACTCTGGCAGAGGATGGGCGGATAAGCATTACCGACCTCGCAAAGAGGATCGGGTTGTCCAAGTCTCCTACGCAGGCACGGTTGCGCCGTTTAGAGGAAAACCGGGTCATTCTGGGGTACCGAGCGATGCTGAATCCGATCCGTTTGGGGCTGGATCACGTTGCCTTTGTCGAGGTGCGCCTGACTGATACGCGCGAAAAGGCGTTGGCTGCGTTTAATTGCGCCGTGGCGAAGGTGCCGCAGATCGAACAGGCGCATATGATCGCCGGTAATTTCGATTATCTGCTCAAGGTACGGACCCGCGACATGGCCAGTTATCGTGCTTTTTTGGGGGATACGATTTCCGCTTTGCCGCATGTTGCCTCCACTTCAACCTATGTTGCCATGGAAGCCGTAAAAGAAGTGATGTTGTCGGAGGGCGCCTAATGCGTACCCGCGACTGACCGCTGCTTTGATGAACGGCGAAGCGCGTTTGTGCGAAAGGCATTTGACATATTTACACAGCGCTTAGGCGTTGTATGGTGCGCGCACTGCGGGCGTGATGGAATGGTAGACATACCAGACTTAAAATCTGTTGGGGCGTAGCCCCGTGTGGGTTCGAGTCCCACCGCCCGCACCAAAATTCCTTTAGTTGCCCTTAAAGTCCGGCGGTCTCTTTTCAACAAAAGATGCGATGCCTTCCGCAGAGTCGTCGCTTCCGTACATAAGGGTAAAATCGTCATAATCGCTGTGACTTGCCACACCAGCGAGGGCATTTGCGTAAGCGTTGATGTCCCGTTTGCACATACGTAAGGCAACGGGGGGCATTTGGCCCGCGGTTTCAGCCCAGTTTGTGGCAGCGGCGAGCGTGCTGCCAGATGGCGCAATGCGGTCCGCTAGCCCCCACAAAACGGCGTCAGTGGCGGTCAGCTTTTCTGCCAAGATTATCAGGCGCTTTGACTTGGCAGGGCCGACCAGATTCGTGATCCGTGGCACTGACCCCCAAGACATGTTCAAACCACGCGCTATTTCTGGAACGTAGAATGTCGTGGTTTCAGAGGCTATGCGCAGATCGCAAGCCGCTGCCAGCGCCACACCTCCGCCCACGCACCATCCTTCTATAGCGCAGATGGTGAGCGGCGCGATGTCCTCCCACGCTTTGCACAACCGTGACCCCAGCGAAAAGGCAACACGGCGTTGCGACAAGGGCATGTCTTTGAGTGCAAGGCTCGCAGGGTCGGTCAGATCAAAGCCAAGACAGAAATTGTCGTCCCGCCCGCGCAGGATGACACAGGCGGTCTCGTGATCATTCTCGAAACTGCGGGCTGCTTGGGTAAGCTCCTGCATTAGGTCAAGCGAGAGGGCGTTCGCCTTGTTTCCCCGATCAAAGGTCACTGTGGCAATGCGGCCCGCACGCGTGATCTGAACCAGTGCCATATCAGTCGCGCTTACCCGCAAAGCGTTCGGCCCACTCTTCGCGTTGCTCATCCGTTATCTTCGCGAACAGAACCTCCGGCACTTCAAAGACGTGACCGGGAGCAAGCTGCGACACGGCGGCAGGCACATCTTCGGGCCAACCGGCGTCGGCGATTTTCATGCCTGCCAACATTTTTTCCGCCGCGTCAGGGATGAAGGGCGCAGCCAGCGTCGCATATAGCGGGATCAGGTTGAGCGCGAGACGCACCTGCGCCGCCGCTTTGTCGGGATCGGTCTTGAACGTGGTCCAAGGTGCTTGGGCCTGTAGGTATTCGTTACCCGCAGCCCAGATCGCGCGCAGCTCTGCGGCGGATTTGCGAACTTCCATTTTGTCCATCTGCTCGGCATAGCGTCCGACGCGCTCTGTCAGATCGGCTATCAGGGCATTCTCGGCTTCGCCGTATTCGCCTGCCTCCGGAACCGCTTCGCCAAATTTCGCACGGCAGAATTTTGTGATCCGGCTGACGAAGTTACCCAGCACGTCTGCAAGGTCTTTGTTCACGGCCGTCTGGAAATTCTCCCACGTGAATTCCGCGTCTGAGGTTTCTGGCGCGTGGCTAAGCAGCCACCAGCGCCAATAGTCGGCTGGCAGGATTTCCAGCGCCTGATCCATAAATACACCGCGCCCGCGCGAGGTCGAGAACTGGCCGCCGTCATAGTTCAGGTAGTTGAACGACTTGATGTAATCGACCAGCTTCCATGGCTCGTTGCTGCCCATGATCGTGGCGGGGAAGCTGAGTGTATGGAAGGGGACGTTATCCTTACCCATAAACTGGGTATAGCGGACGTCATCGGCGCCTTTATCGGTGCGCCACCAGCGCTCCCAATCTGTGCCTTTGCCTGCGTCCACCCATTCCTGAGCACAAGCGATGTATTCGATGGGCGCATCGAACCAGACATAGAAAACCTTGCCCTCCATACCGGGCCAGTCTTCGTCACCGCGTTTAACGGGGACGCCCCATTTGAGGTCGCGTGTAATGCCGCGGTCTTGCAGACCATCGCCGTCATGTAGCCACTTCTTGGCGATAGATGTCGTCAGAACGGGCCAGTCATTCTTGCTTTCGATCCAGTCGTTCAGGCGGTATTTCATCTGTGACTGCTTCAAAAATAGGTGCTTGGTCGGGCGCATTTCAAGATCGGTGGCACCAGATACAGTGGAGCGTGGGTTGATCAGGTCTTCGGGATCAAGCTGTTTGGTACAGTTGTCACATTGGTCGCCACGCGCGTCTTCGAAGCCGCAATTGGGGCAGGTGCCTTCCACATAGCGGTCAGGAAGGAAGCGGCCGTCAGTCTCGGAATAGATCTGGCGCTGCTCGACTTCCTCTATCAGCCCTTGATCAGCCAGCGCACCAGCGAAGTGTTGGGTTAGATGTTTGTTCTGCTCTGAGGAGGAGCGACCGAAGTGGTCAAAGCTCAGCCTGAAGCCCTTGGCGATTTCGGCCTGCACCGCGTACATTTCGGCGCAATATTCCTCGACGGGTTTGCCCGCTTTGGCAGCAGCCAGCTCAGCCGGTGTGCCATGTTCATCGGTGGCGCAGAGAAACAGAACCTCGTTGCCGCGACTGCGTAGGTAGCGCGCATAAAGATCGGCTGGCAGCTGACTGCCGACCAAATTGCCGAGGTGCTTGATCCCGTTGATATAGGGAATTGCGGAGGTAATTAGATGACGTGTCATAATGCGGCCCTTACTGTGCTTGTGAGTGCTTTAGCAGGGCACGCGCGGTCCTGCCAGAGGCAGGCGGTCTGTCGTCACTCGCCGCTAGATTTTTCACGGGTGCGTCCGGTCAGCCGTCCAATGATAAAGCTGGTGCGCAGTGCGTTGATGTAAGCGGTCCGTTTGCGCGGTGTCCGTCCGGACCGCATGCGGATGACGCCAAAGATAATGAGCAGCCCGTGGCCCGCCGCCAGCATAATGAACAGCGCCTGAGGGCCGTAGAGGTCGATCAGGATGGATGCGCCGTAGGGGGCTGCAATCGCACCCATGGCGAACCAGAACATCAGCGCGGCCGAAAGTTCGACCCGTTCATGGGAGCTGGCGAAGTCATGGGCGTGGGCCGCAGCGACCGAATAGATTGGGAAAGTCGTCAGTCCGAACAAGGCAGAAGACAGCAGAATTCCGGTCACACCAAAGCTTGCGGTGTACATGGTCACAGCACAACTGCCGATGGCTGCGACTGATAGCCAGATCAACACTTTGCGCCGGTCGAACTTATCCGCGATCCAGCCTACAGGAAATTGCGCCAACGCACCGCCAATGACAAAAGCGGCCAGAAACCACGCGATTTGCCCCTTACTCAGTCCAACTTCCTGTCCATAGATAGGCCCGACCATGCGGAAGGACGCGCTCGACAGCGCTGCGGCAATCACACCTGCGACCGCCAGAGGGGAGCGCGTGTACGCCAGCCCCGGGCGCAAACGGGGGGATTTGGGGGTCTCGGGCTGTTCGGCCGTGGTCAGGGTGATGGGCAGCAGCGCGGCACAGCACAAGATCGCCAGAATGTTGTAAGAGATGTAGTCAGCGGGTGCCAAAATTCCCACGATGCCTTGGGCGCAAAGACTGCCTGTCATATCGACCATGCGGTAAGTGCCCATGGCACGGCCGCGTGTTTCGTTGGTGACTTTTGATTGAAGCCATGCTTCGACAACCGTATAACAGCCCGCCACACACAGGCCTGACGCCACACGCATCAACGCCCACGCATAGGGGTTGATGATCATCATGTGCGCAAGCAACCCGATGCTACCAGCTGCGGTGAAGGCCGCAAATGCGCGGCTGTGACCGACGGTCCCCAGCAGGCGCGGGGCAAACCAACATCCGATGAAAAAGCCGAAGAAATGCGCAGACCCGAGCATCCCGATCTCTTGGTTGCTGAAACCTAGCGCCGAACCTGACAGCACATCCAGCGGGCCAACCCCGCCCGAGGATAGCTGCAAAAGGACGACCGAAAGAAACAGCGCCGCAAAGGAAATCATCAACCGCATGGTTATTGTTTGCGCGTTTTAAGTGGGCGAAGGCTAGTGAAAACCGACAGGGGATGCGAATTCTTTTGCAATACCGGAAGCATGGCCGTGAATCCCGCTTGCGGCTGGCGGTGGCCTGCGTACCTTGCCCGCAATTCACACACGAGGAGTCGCACATGCATATGACAACACTGGGACGCACAGGCATCGAAGTGTCTAAATTCTGTCTGGGCTCAATGACATGGGGCACGCAGAACACCCTTGAGGAAGGCCATGCGCAGATTGAGCGTGCGCTTTCCGCGGGCATCAACTTTGTCGACACCGCTGAAATGTATCCTGTCAATCCGCTCAGCGCCGAGACCCAGGGCAGGACCGAAGAAGTCATTGGAGAGTGGTTCGCAGCCAGCGCGCGCCGCAAGGATGTTGTCTTGGCGACAAAGCACTCCGGCGAGGGGATTTCCTATGTGCGGGACGGCGCGATGATCACGGCAGAGTCGATACCGCAAGCGCTTGACGGCTCTTTGGCGCGGCTCAAGACAGACTATATCGATCTTTACCAATTCCACTGGCCTAATCGCGGCAGCTACATGTTCCGCAAGAACTGGCTGTATGACCCCACCAATCAGTCGCGGGCCGAAACGCTTCAGAACATGGAAGACTGCCTTGGCGCGCTTCAGCGCGAGGTCGATCGTGGCCGTATCCGTGCCTTCGGTATGAGCAACGAAAGCGCCTGGGGGCTGACCCAATGGGCCAACGCGGCCGAACGGACGGATGGGCCACGGATGGCGACAGTGCAGAATGAATACTCTCTCATGTGCCGTCTGGCCGATACCGATGTGGCAGAGACATGCCACAACGAAGATATCGGCATGCTATCGTTTTCGCCTTTGGCAACGGGTTTGTTGACGGGTAAATATCAGAACGGCGCAGTGCCCGACGGTTCACGTCTGTCCCTTAGCCCGGAATTGGGCGGTCGCAAGACGCCGCGCGCCTTCGAAGCTGTGCAGGCCTATCTGGATGTCGCGAATAAACATGGGATTGATCCGGTTCATATGGCGATGGCCTTTGTCCGGGACAGGCCGTTCATGGCAAGTGTGATTTTCGGCGCAACCTCTGTGGCGCAGCTGGATCACATTCTGGAAGGTGCGGAACTGGTGCTGAACGACGAGGTGATGAAGGATATTGATGCGGCTCACCGTGCGCATCCGATGCCATACTAAACTACAAACACGACAAAACCTGCCGCTTTTGGGGATGGAAAAGCACCATCCCCTCGCGCAGTATTGCGACAAAACAACAGGGAGAATGTCATGTCACTTGCCATGAACCGTGAGGTGTTCATCACCTGCGCCGTAACCGGATCGGGCGCCACGCAAGACCGCAGTCATCACGTGCCACGTAGCCCGGAACAGATCGCAGACAGCGCGATTGCAGCGGCCAAAGCCGGTGCCGCAGTCGTGCATTGCCACGTGCGTGACCCAGAGACAGGCGCGCCTAGCCGCGATGTAGCGCTTTACCGCGAGCTGACGGAACGGATTCGGGACAGTGAAACGGATGTTGTGCTGAACCTCACGGCCGGCATGGGTGGTGACATCGTCTTTGGCGATGTGGAGAATCCGATGGAGCTGAATGCCGCTGGCACCGATATGGCTGGCGCAACAGAGCGGATGGCCCATATCACCGAATGCCTGCCGGAAATTTGCACGCTGGATTGCGGCACCATGAACTTTGCCGAGGCAGATTATGTGATGACCAACACCCCGGGGATGTTGGTGGCCATGGGGCAGATGATGACCGATCTGGGCGTGAAGCCCGAAATTGAAGCTTTTGATACAGGCCACCTTTGGTATGCAAAAGAGCTGGTCAAGCAAGGCGTGTTGGACAGCCCGGCGCTGGTTCAGCTTTGCATGGGGGTGAAATGGGGCGCGCCGGATGACCTCAATACCTTCATGGCGATGGTCAACAACGTGCCGGATGACTGGACGTTTTCGGCATTTGGACTGGGGCGTAACCAGATGGCCTATGCTGCGGCAAGCGTGCTTGCAGGCGGCAATGTACGTGTGGGGCTTGAAGACAACCTATGGCTCGATAAGGGCGTGCTGGCCGAAAACCACGAATTGGTGGCGCGCGCGCGCGGGATCATCGAAGGCATGGGGGCCACGCTGATCGGGCCCGCGCAGGTGCGCGAACAGCTTGGCCTGCAAAAACGGATGCCGAAGTGATCCGAGGATTTATTATCTCCGCGCTGGTTGCGTTGGGCGGCTGTACTGCGGAGCTACCTGCGCCCGTGCCGATCGGCCCTGTGTACCGCGACCAAAGCGCACTCATCGGGGTCACGTCCCGCTTTGACGCGCAAAAGTTCGCGGGCGTGTGGTACATCCGTGCGGGGTTTGATCCCGATATCGGACGCATGGCATTCCGTATCATCGACGGCCCCAAGGGGACTGTGATGCGGCTGGGCGTATTCGTGTGTGATCCTGCGGGTGTTTGTGGCGACTTCTCAGAAGATTTACCGCTCACCCGCCAAGGCAAAGGTCAGTTTCGGGTAAAGATGCCGAACGGGCAAAATCGTGACTTCTGGGTTTTATGGGTCGACGAAGGCTTCCGTACAGCCGTTCTGGGTAATAAATCAGGCGACTTCGGCTGGATCGTGGATCGAAGCACCACGGGTGGAGCAGACCGGATCAAAGCGGCGCGCGAAATACTGGATTTCAACGGATATGATGTCCGCCAACTGAAAGTAGTGAAATGAGCAAGACAGCAGCAATTATTGGTGGCGGTGTAATCGGTGGCGGCTGGGCCGCCCGCTTTATGCTTAATGGCTGGGATGTGCAGGTCTTTGATCCTGATCCTCAGGCCGAACGCAAGATCAGCGAAGTTCTGGCGAACGCGCGGCGGTCTTTGCCCGGGTTGACGGATCTGGCGCTGCCCGATGAGGGCAAGCTGAGCTTTCACAAGACAATAGAAGAGGCCGTGACCGGCGCAGACTGGATTCAGGAAAGCGTGCCAGAGCGGTTGGAGATCAAGCACAAGACATTTGCACAGATTCAGGCCGCTTGCGCGCCTGATGCGGTGATTGGTTCTTCGACGTCCGGATTTAAACCATCCGAGTTGCAGCAAGGTGCTGCGCGGCCCGGTCAGATCATGGTCGCGCATCCGTTCAATCCTGTCTATTTGCTGCCGCTGGTAGAGCTTGTGACAACGAACGCAGAGCCTGCCTTGGTCGAGACGGCAAAATCTATGCTCAGTTCGTTGGGGATGTACCCGCTCCACCTCAAGAAAGAGATTGATGCCCATGTCGCGGACCGTTTCCTTGAGGCGGTGTGGCGTGAGGCGCTGTGGCTGGTCAAAGACGGTATCGCCACAACGGAAGAAATCGACAATGCCATCCGCTACGGCTTTGGCATTCGCTGGGCGCAGATGGGCCTGTTCGAGACGTACCGCGTGGCGGGCGGTGAGGCCGGCATGAAGCACTTCATGGCGCAATTCGGACCCGCGTTGAAATGGCCGTGGACCAAGCTGATGGATGTCCCTGATTTCAATGACGAACTGGTGGACCTGATCGCAGGCCAGTCGGATGAGCAATCCGGCATGCATTCGATCCGTGAACTCGAACGCATCCGTGATAACAATCTTGTCACGATGATGCGCGGGCTGAAGGCGCAAGACTGGGGCGCAGGTGCGCTGTTGAACGCGCAAGAACGTGACATGCGCGCAGGAACGGTACATGGCGCTGTGGCGGCGGACTTGCCCTCCGACCAACTGGTAGAGACAGCGCACCGGACTGTGCCGCTCGATTGGACGGACTATAACTGCCACATGACAGAGTCGCGTTATTTGCAGGCTTTTGCTGATGCGACGGATCGCTTCATGGCGATTATCGGATGTGATGCAGACTATATTTCATCCGGCGGGAGCTATTTCACCGCTGAGACCCATATCCGCCATATAGACGAAGTTCATGCAGGTGCCCGTATCACCATACGTACCCGTGTGGTGATGGGCGAGGGTAAGAAAATGCATCTGTGGCACGAGATGTATGAAGCTGACCGTCTTCTGGCCACAGGTGAGCATTTCCTGCTTCACGTGAGTCTGGATACGCGCAAGCCCACGCCGCCCGCGCCTCATATTGAGGCGGCGCTGGTGCGTTTCGCCCAGGGTCATGCGGAATTGCCACTGCCAGAAGGTTTGGGAAGGGCCATCGGCGCACCAAGATGAAGCGTGTGCTGATCACCGCCGGAGCATCAGGCATTGGTCGCGCCATGGGCGAGGCCTTCGCGGCGGTGGGAATGGAGGTCTGGGTCACAGACGTGGATGGAAAAGCTTTGGCGACCCTGCCGAAAGGCTGGCAAACCCGCAAAGCGGATGCCGTGGACGAAAACGCGATGGCGCAAGTAATGGCCGAGATGGGCCAGATTGACGTGCTTTGTGCCAATGCCGGAATAGCCGGTCCCACGGCGCTGGTTGAGGACATCGCGCTGGAAGACTGGCGCACCTGCGTGAGCGTAAATCTTGAAGGTGCGTTTTTGGCGGCAAAGCACGCAGCGCCGCGTATGAAGGTCGCAGGGCAGGGCGCGATCATCCTCACTTCATCGACAGCCGGATTATATGGCTACCCTAACCGTGCGCCCTATGCTGCGGCGAAATGGGCGATTATCGGCTTGATGAAAACATTGGCGATGGAGCTGGGGCCTTTCGGCATTCGCGTCAACGCAATCTGTCCCGGATCGGTGGAGGGCGCGCGGATGGAAGGTGTTCTTGCGCGCGAAGCTGCGGCAAAAGGAATGACTCGCGATCAGGTCTATGACGGATATGCTTCCGGCACCTCGATGCGCCGCTTTGTCGAAGCGCAGGACATTGCGAATATGGCGGTGTTTTTGGGGTCGGATGCTGCGCGATTGGTGTCGGGTCAGGTCATCGCCGTAGATGGCCATACAGAAAATCCGGACCCGAAAGTCTAGCTGCAAGGCTGTGTCGTTTTCGGAACAGCATCGCTTTTGCTGCGGGCGTATGTTCTGCCAATCCTCAACAGCACAAGCGCACGCCCTTTATGAAGCAGAATCAGACCTACCCACCGCAGCGGCGCAATATATCGCAGTGGGACTGGCCGACGCTTTGGTTGTTTATAGGTGTTGTAGGGCTTTGGTGCAGTGCTTTGTTGCTGCCGACAAGCTGGGGCGTGTTGGCTGTGGTGATGCTTGTACTGGCGCTGACCTTGCACAGCTCTCTTAGTCATGAATTTCTGCATGGTCACCCCTTTGGTTCAGAGCGTGCTGAAACTCTGCTTGGCCTGTGGCAACCGGGGCTGTTTGTGCCGTATCTGCGGTTCAAGCGGACACATCTTGCCCATCACCGGGATGCCCGACTGACAGACCCATACGACGATCCAGAAAGTAATTACCTTGATCCGGATGTCTGGCGGCGCCTTTGGAAATGGCAACGGGTCTTGCTGCAGATCAACAACACACTTGCCGGTCGCATCACGATTGGTCCGGCAATTGGCTTGATCACCTTTATCCGCAAAGATATTGCCGCCGCGCGGTCAGGACAGCGCGAAATTGTGACGGACTGGTTGCTGCATATTCCGGGCACTGTGTTGACCCTATGGGCGGTCATGTTGTCCGATCTAAATATCTGGCTGTATTTCGCTGCTTGCTATGGTGCTTTGTCGGTCCTGAAAATCAGAACCTTCCTTGAGCATCAGGCGGACGCGCGTGTATCTGGCCGGACCGTGATCATCGAAGATCGTGGATTGCTGGGGTTTCTCTTTCTCAACAACAACCTGCATGTGGTTCATCACATGCACCCAAAGGCGGCTTGGTACCAGCTATGGCCACTTTACCGTGAACGCCGAGACCGCTTCCTGACCCGCAATCACGGTTATGTCTTCCCGTCCTATGCAAGCATATTTCGACAATATCTGTGGAAGAGCAAAGACCCTGTCGCACATCCGCTCTGGCACACTGACGCGGATTGATGCAGGAGAGCGGGATGAACATGCCTGACCTCTGGATCATTGTTACCCTGCTTGCCGCCGCTTTTCAGACGGTGCGCTTTATGCTGCAAAAAGTATTGGCCACTGCCACCCTGTCGCCAGCAGGGGCGACGTTTTCGCGCTTTATCTACTCCGCACCCTTCATAGCTGCGCTGTTGGCGCTTTACATGACCTTGACGCAGGCCAGCTTGCCTGCGCTTGGGGCGCGGTTCTGGGGCTTTGGCCTATTAGGGGGCACCACACAAATTCTTGCCACGGTCTGTGTCGTCGCACTGTTCAAGGCGCGTAATTTTGCCGTGGGGATCACGTTCAAGAAAACCGAAGTGATCCAGACTGTGTTGGTCGGTGTGCTGCTGTTGGGTGAATTGGTCAGCTGGGGCGGATTTGCTGCCATTGCACTGGGGCTGGTTGGCTTGCTGCTGTTGTCCGGCGGCAAGGAGGCGTCAGGATTTCGCCTGTCGGACCTTCGAAACCGGGCGGCGGGGCTTGGCATCGCTTCGGGTGTCCTGTTTGCGTTTTCAGCCGTCAGTTACCGCGGGGCGACCTTGTCGCTGGCGACCGATGATCCGCTGCTGCGCGCCGGTGTGACCCTGATGGCTGTCGTGCTTATGCAAACGCTCATCATGGCGGTGTGGCTCTATTTTCGCGAAAGCGGAGAGATGGCCCGCGTCTGGCGTGCGCGCCGCGTGGCATTGTGGATCGGGCTGACGTCGATGGGCGGCTCGCTATGCTGGTTCATCGCCTTCACGCTGCAGAACGCCGCCTATGTAAAAGCGCTGGGCCAGATTGAACTGATCCTCAGCGTGCTGGCCTCCACGCTGTTCTTTCGTGAAAAAATCACTGCAAGAGAAGCCTGCGGGATCGCTGTTTTGGTGGCCTCGATCCTGTTGCTGATCCTCGCGATCTAGTTCGGTCCGTCATAGGGCGTGGTGTGACCACGCATCCGGAGGAACAGGCTCTCTTCATCGCTGTTCTTGAAATAGGGAACTGATGCAGGTGGTTCCAGATCGCGTGCGCGGGCTTCGACCTCGGCCAGAACAACTTCGGTGATGAAGGGCATGTCAAAGCGGCGTGCCTCGGTCAAAGGCACCCATTGCAGGTGCGAAAGCTCATCACAGGCGTTGTCGAAATTGTCCGGATCGCTGGCAATCGCATCAACATCGACCAGAAAAAAGCGTGCATCAAAGCGGCGCGGCCTGCCCGGAGGCGTCAGCGCGCGAAAGACAAACTGCAGTGGCTCTGCGTGGGGCAGGTGGCCGCTGGCAGCGAAGGTTTCCCAGTCAGCGGGTATTTCCCCCGGCCATGTGCCTTTTGTTCCCAGGATCAGTCCGGTCTCTTCCCATAGTTCACGTACGGCGGCGACGGGGATGGCGCGTGCAAGGGCCGGATCGGTGTCTTCGGAAATCCGTGCCGCACATTGTGGGGGTAAGGCTGATCCAAGCGGAATGTGGGCATCGCCCGCGTCCACGGCGCCACCGGGAAAGACAAACTTGTTTGGCATGAAGGCAGCTTTTGATCCGCGCTGGCCCATCAAAATGGAGGGTGTCGTCATCCGGTCTCGGATCACAATGACCGTTGCCGCGTTGCGGATCGCCGTTTTATCGATGCTCATAGGTCCTCATGCTGTCGCGGGGCAGGTCAGGAACTGCGTGCAAAGCCGCCCATTTCCTTTGCCCATTGGAAGCCGATCAAGGCGCCCTTCAATCTTGGAAGAAGGTAGAGGGACAAACCGACCGTGCCAACTGCAAAGATCGTAAACAGGACAATAGGTTCGGGCCTGAACTGCACAAAGACGACATGCAGCATCGGCGCCATCAGATGCCCGACAATAAGAATTGTCAGATAGGCAGGGCCGTCATCCGCACGGTGATGTTGGAATTCCTGTTCGCAAACGGTGCAATGGTCATGCACTTTGAGATAGCCGTACAGCAGGGGCCCTGCACCGCAGTTCGGGCATTTTCTACGCCAGCCGCGCAACATGGCTGGCAGGCGTGGCCGCTCTTGCGTGGTGTCTTGCACGTTTGTGGCGACGTTGGTCTGTGCGGCTGAATTTGGCATGACTTAATCCTGCTAGGAGTTGTGACTTTTAAATGGGCCATGCGGGCATGGAATGAAAGGTGGCGATTTGTCTCAACTCCTGCACGAGAAACTTTTCTGCATTTTTTGCGACGGAACTTTGGCGGAGCGGCGTACTAATACCAACTGCACGGCGAAAGAGATCGTTGCAGGAGATAAAAACGGAGTACACCATGTTTAAAGAAACATTCACCGCAATGGCAATCGTAGCAGGTCTTGTCGCAACATCCGCTCAGGCGCGTGACGGCGGCGAAGCCCGTATGCAGGAACGCTTTGGCCAGATCGATGTGAACAGCGATGGTCAGATCACCGTCGAGGAATTGCAGGCGCAGGCCACAGCACGTTTTACTGCAGCGGATGCTGACGGCAACGGTGCTTTGACCGCTGAGGAAATCCGCGCCAGCATGAAAGAGCGCCACAAAGAGCACATGCTCAACCGTCTGGACACAAACGGCGATGGCACGCTGAGCGATGAAGAACTCTCGAAAGCCGATGGCAAGTACAAAGGCAAAGAGGGCAAGATGGAAAAGCGTGCAGCCAAGCACTTCGAGCGGATGGACGCTGACAAAAGCGGCGATATCTCCTTGGAAGAAATGCAAAGCCGTCGCGATCCCGCCAAGATGGTCACAAAGCTGGACACCGACAAAAGCGGTGGCCTGAGCATTGAGGAGTTTGCAGAGGCCCGTGGCCATGGCAAACACAAGATGAAGCGTGACGCAGACTAACCTAGTCTTAAATCAACCTCCGGCCCCTTGGTCTGAAAGGGGGCCGGATGGACAGCGGAAAGAAGCATTGAAAGACACCGAGGACCATACAGCCGCGCGTGATGCGGATGCCGCCCTTTTGGCGCGCTATGCTGCTGGTGATGGCGCAGCCGCGCGGTTGCTTTCGGCCCGCCTGTCGCCGCGTGCCTATGCACATGCATACAGGGTGTTGGGTGACGGGGCAGAAGCCGAGGATGTGACGCAAGAAGCCATGTTAAGGCTCTGGAAGCAAGCTGCTGACTGGGACGACGGGCGCGCACAGGCGGCCACTTGGATTTACCGTGTGGTGGCCAATCTGTGCACTGACCGGCTGCGCCAACGCCGCACCGAAACGCTGGACGAGATCGACGCTCCCGCTGATCCGTCCCCCGGTGCAGAGGCGCGTATGCAGGAAGGCGCGCGCCATGACGCGCTTCAGGCAGCTTTGTTGCGTTTGCCTGAGAGGCAGCGTCAGGCGGTGGTTTTGCGCCACATTGAAGGGTTGGCGAACCCGCAAATCGCCGAGATATTAGACGTGGGTGTTGAGGCAGTAGAAAGCCTGACCGCCCGTGGTAAAAAGGCGCTTACGGCTGACTTGGCCTCCATGCGCGATGCATTGGGATATGATGATGAAACAGTCTGACAGCTTTGACCTGGAGGCGGTGTTCGACGCCGCCCGCGCAGCGCCCCCGCAGATGCCTGCGGCCTTGCTTGCGCGTATTGAGGCGGACGCGCAGGCGCTGCAGCAGCCCGCTCCTATTTGGCGTAGGCTTCTTGGAGCCATTGGCGGCCCTGCGGGTCTTGGCGGGTTGGTGACAGCGACTGTTGCGGGGTTCTGGCTGGGCGTGGCCCCCCCGGTGGATACGCTTGATCCTCTGGTGCTTATGGGCGCGGCCGAGCAGACGTCAGACGATGATATTGCGGACTTGTCAGGGTTCGGCTGGTACAGTGAAGAGGGTTGAACAAATGGCTGAAGTGAAAAGAAAACGCCGCTGGATGCCTTTGGTACTGGGGCTGTCTCTGGCGGTGAACCTTGCCGTTGCAGCTGCCGTGGTGGGGGCCTCATGGCGCCACAAGGGCGGCGATCACCGAGAAGCGCGGGTGGCGCGGGGCGGTGCCATCTATATGCAAGCTCTCCCGAGAGAGGCGCGTCACGCGCTGTTCAAAGAGCTGCGCGCAGCGCAGCCCAGACAGATGGAGACCGGGAACATGATCGCGGCACTCCGGCAAGAGCCGTTCGATCCGTCCGCCGCAACGCGCGTTCTGGCCGCCGAACGTGATGCGGGTCTTGCGCGTCAGGATGCGGCAACAGCTTTGTGGTTGGATTATGTGACGTCGATGACGGCTTCAGAGCGCAATGTCTATGCCGACCGGTTGCAAGATCTGCTTGATAGGCGCCCGTCTAGAAAACGACCTGAATAACGGTAGTCTTATTTGCAGGTGGGCCTGCACCTAAATGCTATCAGGCTGCTGGGCGTGATTCTGGCCTGCTAAGGCTGACGCGGTTACGGCCCTGAACCTTCGCGCCATAAAGGGCTTTGTCCGCTCGATCCAGCAGTGCATCTACTTTTTCAGGGGCGTGGGCATCGGTCAGAGCGGTGTCTTTTCCCAACGCCAACCCGAGGCTGATTGTTACCGATACGGGCTTCGCCGCACCCGGAATTGCAAACGGCCTGCCGCTTATTGCTTTGCAGATACGGCTCGCAATATTGCGTGCGGCAGTCAGGTCGGTAGCCGGCATTGCAATCATGAATTCTTCACCGCCTATACGGGCGACGACGTCCGTACCACGGACCGCAAGGCGCAAGCGTTTGGCCGTCTCCACCAGCACAGCGTCGCCGGATATGTGGCCGTACTGGTCATTGATCTGTTTGAAATGGTCAAGATCGGCAATGATCACCGCGAAAGGCGTCCGATTGCCCGCGCTACGCTCAATCAGACGGGTAAGATAGGGCATGGCATAGCGGCGGTTATAGAGGCCGGTAAGCGGGTCATTGACCACCTCGCGCAGTCCGGTGCGCACGCTTTGCAACATCTGGGCTACACGACGTTTCCGGCTGAGCAATAACTTCATACGCTGAGCAAGTTCCTCGGGTTCGAAACCCTTTGTCATGACGTCATCCGCGCCCATGTCCAATGCCGAAGTCGCGCGCAGCGGGTCGGTCGAGGACTGTACGATCATCAGTGCAATGTCGCGTGAATGGGCGCTGGCACGCATCGCTGAAATCAACCGGAAGCTTTCCTCGATCTCATCGCCGACCTCTGGAAGGGCAAGGATCACAGCATCTGGGGGGGCGCCTGTATGTAGCCGCGCCATCGCATCACGCAAAAGCGTCACTGTATAGTGGGCCCTTAGTTGCGGCAAAAGTTGGCGGGTCCAACCTTGCAGCGGGGCTGCATCCGGCCCGACCATGAACACGTTGCCCGGAACCACAAAATCCGACGGAGCCTCTGCCAGGCCCAGCGCACAGCTGGTATCCTCACGCATCTGCCATTCTGCGAGTTTGTTGTGCGCGCGGATCATATTGCGCACGCGACCCAACAACAGTGTTTCGTTGATCGGCTTGCTCATGACGTCAAAAGCACCGGCGCGCAGAATTTGTAGCCGTTGATCCTTTTCCGCGGAGCAGGCAATGACCAGTACTGGTACTGCTTCCGAGAGGCCGGAACTGCGTAAGGCTGCACAAAGCTGGGCTGCCGATCCATCGGGAAGATCAAGCGCAGTCACCACAATGTCAGGCTTTTCCGTGTGGATTAATTCAATTGCTTCCGCCATCGTTCCGGCCTGCACAACATCGTAAAATGCGGCTGTCAGTTTGACCTTGAGCACGATACGGTTGGTGGAAATGCCGTCGATGATAAGGATTTTACCCTGCACTTTCGATACCTCCAAAACACGCGCCTAGTTGGCCTTTAGTCTTGTGAGGAATAGGTTAACAAAGCGTTGAGATTTTGATTCAAGTGGACCCACTCCTATGAGCTTTACGCGGAATTCCGCCGAAACGATCGCGCTCCAATCGCTTGCATGGTTGGTTGCAAACGAAGAACTTTTACCTGTGTTCTTAGGGGCTTCCGGCGTGTCGGAAGGGGATATGCGTGCGGCTGCCCAAGATCCGGAGTTCTTGGGTTCGGTGCTGGACTTCATCTTGATGGATGACGCTTGGGTCATCGAATGTTGCGATGCGCAGACCTTGGCTTATGAGCAGCTGGCCCAAGCGCGTCAAAGCTTACCAGGCGGGGAGCAGATACATTGGACATGAGTGAAAATTCGAACCCTGTGAGAGGGTTGTGCTTTGACAAAGACGGTACGCTGTTCGACTTTGCCGCGACATGGGAGGCATGGGCGAAGGCGTTTCTCCGGCGTGCCGCAAAGGGCGACGAAACCCGTGCTGTGGCTATCGGAACAGCAATCGGATTTGATTTACCAAGTGGTACGTTCGCCCGCGATAGTCTGGTGATTGCGGGAACACCGGATGAGGTGACACAGGCCCTGATGCCACATTTCACGGATATGTCGCCGCAAAGTATTTTGGATATGATCAATGAAGAGGCCTCGATTGCGCCACAACAACCTGCGGTTCCACTGCGCCCCTTGCTAGAAGGGTTCCGCGCCCAAGGTATCGCGTTGGGTTTGGCTACGAATGACAGTGAAGGACCTGCACGCGCGCATCTGGCGTCGGTTGGCGTCACTGACTTGTTCGACTTCATTGCGGGGTATGACAGTGGCTATGGCGGGAAACCTGCGCCGGGCCAACTGCTTGGGTTTGCGCAGGCTGTGAACCTGCCGCCCGAGCAGATTGTGATGGTGGGCGACAGCACGCATGATCTTGAGGCAGGGCGCGCTGCAGGCATGCGCACGATCGCCGTTCTGACTGGCGCCGCAACAGAGCAGGACCTGGCGCCTCACGCTCATGTTGTCTTGCGCGATATTGGTGAAATTCCCGCTTGGCTGGTTGGGCAGACCGGCAAGTGAGGTGTCAAAAACGACAGTAATCGTCGTGAACGGATAGGCCGTGCGGTCTGAGTTGGGGCTTTCTGGTGTTAAACAGCACAGGAGACTGCCATGACCGAAGAGCCTAAACGCAGAACTCGTGGAGGTGGACGGGCTGGTGCAAAAACGCGCCGCGGGACGTCGGTGATTGAGCAGATGCCGTGGAATCCGCCCGTCAACATTGATCGCCCGACAGAGCCGCTAAGCCCCGAAGGGGTTGCGGCCATCCATGACGGCGCGATGCGAATCCTTGAAGAGATCGGGATTGAAATCCTGAACCACGAGGCGCTCGAAATTCTACGCAAGGCAGGCTGCACTGTTGACGGAGAAAACGTGCGCTTGGGGCGTGAGATGGTGATGGAATATGTTGCCATGGCTCCGTCCGAGTTCAAGCTGACCCCCCGCAACCCGGACCGCACCATCACGATTGGCGGCAAGAACCTTGTTTTCGGCAATGTTTCCTCTCCTCCGAATTATTGGGATATGTCGCTGGGCCGGAAGGTGCCGGGCACGCGCGAACAGTGCCGTGATCTGTTGAAGCTCACCCAGTATTTCAACTGTATACATTTTGCAGGCGGCTATCCGGTGGAGCCGGTGGATATTCACGCCTCGGTTCGGCATCTGGACGTCCTTTATGACAAGCTGACACTGACTGACAAAGCGATGCACGCCTACAGCCTTGGCAAGGAACGGGTCGAGGACGTGATGGAGATGGTACGCATCTCGGGGGGGTGGACGGATGAAGAGTTCGAGGCGAGCCCGAAGATGTACACCAACATCAACTCTACCTCGCCGCTGAAACATGACATTCCGATGCTTGACGGCTGGATGCGCATTGCGCGGCGCAATCAGGGTCTGGTCGTGACGCCGTTCACGCTGGCAGGGGCAATGGCACCGGTGACGATGTCGGGTGCGGTCGCTCAGTCATTGGCCGAAGCGCTGATTGCTGTCGTGCTGGCGCAGATCATCCGTCCAGGCGCAAGTGTGGCAATCGGCACCTTCACTTCGAATGTTGATATGAAGACTGGCGCGCCTGCCTTTGGCACACCGGAATACATGCGGGCCACCCAGATGACCGGCCAGTTGTGCCGATTTTACGGGTTGCCCATGCGCTCATCCGGTGTCTGTGGGGCCAACGTCCCTGACGGGCAGGCCATGTGGGAGACCTCTAACAGTCTTTGGGCTGCGGTGCAGTCCGGCACCAATATGGTGTATCACGCGGCGGGTTGGCTGGAAGGAGGGCTTATCGCGAGCCCCGAAAAGTTCATTATGGACTGTGAGATTCTTCAGCAAATCCAACGCTATATGGACCCGTCTATTTGTGCGACAGGTCCGGATGAAATTGCGCTGGATGCGATCAAATCCGTCGGCAATCAGGGACATTTCTTTGGTATTCAGCACACGCAAGATCGCTACACCACGGCCTTTTACCAGCCGTTCCTGAGCGACTGGACCAACTACGAAGGTTGGGAAGTAGCGGGTGGCATCTGGACGCAAGAGCGCGCGCATCACATGTTCAAAGAGATCGTCGGATCGTTCGAAGAGCCACCAATGGACGTGGCCATCCGCGAAGAACTTGCCGCCTTTGTTGAACGGCGCAAATCCGAAGGCGGGGCGCCAACCGACTTTTAACCAACGGGACAAAATCAGAGTCCGATTAGCCGCTTGTTAACACTCTCAGGTCATCATCCGGGGATGTAGCAACAAGAGGCCAATATGCACGGGCTTATCAACCACAGCTTCCAGAGTTTCATGCGCGACAGTTACGGGGAACGTGCGTGGTTGGAGGTGGCCGCGCGTGCGGGCATTACACCGCCCTCATTCGAGGCGATGCTAAGCTATGATGACGCAATAACACCTGCTGTGTTGAACGCGATGGCGCTGGTCTTGCGCCGTTCTAGCGACGAAGTGATGGAGGATATAGGTACATATCTGGTTACACATCCAAACACAGAAGCTGTGCGTCGGCTGTTGCGCTTTGGCGGTATGAACTTCGAGGATTTTCTCTATTCACTGGATGATCTGCCCGATCGCGCCCGTATGGCGGTGTCGGATCTCCGATTACCGGCGATTGAATTGCACAGCCACGAAGCTGGTCGTTACAGCCTGATCTGCGAAAGCCCTATTGCCGGTTTCGGGCACTTGATGATGGGCGTTCTGCGCGTAATGGCCGATGACTATGGGACACTTGCCGTGCTCGACCTTGAACAAAGCGAAACGGGCCGCGAAACAGTGCAGATTCAGCTCATCGAGACTGATTACTCTAACGGACGGGTCTTTGATCTTGGGGCTCGGGCGTCGTGACATATGCGTTTAGCCCTACAGTTCTGGACGTGCTTTGCCCGATGCACCTAACGCTGGACGCTGGCGGGGTCATTACCCATGTCGGCCCAACGACCCAAAAGCTCCGCCCCGACCTAACGTTGGTAGGGCGCGAGTTTCTGGAGACTTTTCAGGTGATGCGGCCAAGAGGCATCATGACACTGGACCAGCTATGGGAGACGCGGCACATCAAGTTGCATCTAGAGATGAAGGGGAATCCGCCTGCGCGTCTAAAAGGCATCCTTGTTACCAATAGTACAGGGACTGCGATTGTGAACCTGTCCTTCGGTATCTCCATTCTAGATGGGGTGCGTGACTATGCTCTCACCAATGCTGACTTTGCGGCCACTGATCTGGCCATTGAAATGCTTTATCTTGTTGAGGCAAAATCGGCAGCCATGGAAGCTTCCCGAAAGCTGAACTTGCGACTTCAAGGTGCAAAAATTGCAGCAGAGGAGCAGGCCTTTACTGATACGTTGACTGGCTTGAAAAACCGACGTGAGCTCGATCAGGTATTGGAGCGGCTGCTCGCCGCAAATGTGCGGTTTGCCGTGATGCACATTGATCTCGACTACTTCAAGGCGGTGAATGACAGCTTGGGCCACGCTGCTGGGGATCATGTGCTGCGGGTCGTGGCAAAAGCAATGATCGAAGAAACACGTGCTACAGATACTGTTGCACGTGTGGGGGGGGATGAATTTACCGTGATTCTGCCCGAAGTCGGTGAAATCGACGTGTTGGAGCGGATAGGTCGCAGGATCATCGACCGGATCGAAGTGCCTATTCCGTTCAATGGGCATCAGTGCGAAATATCTGCCAGTATTGGTACCGTCTGGATACAGAACAGCAAAAGCGCAACCCGAGAGACCGTGATGGAGGATGCGGATATCGCGCTGTACGCTTCTAAAAACGAGGGCCGCGCACGTCAGACGTTCTATTCGCCAGAGCTTCGTAAAACTGGCAATAGCGCTGCGCCGATTAAAGGCCGGGGCGGGATAAAAAGCCAAGCGTAATTATTTTGTGTACAAATTGTATTATATGATGTTCTCTACCCGTAGCTCAAAGCTATCAGGAGAACTCTCACATGGCAGACACGCCTCGTAGCCGCAAAGCGGCTTTGCTCGACGCGCTTCGTGTGCGGGTTCTGACGCAGGCCGTTCCGCCGGGGTCCGATCTGGATGAAGTTCTGCTGTCGGATGAATTTGGCATCTCGCGCACGCCGCTGCGCGAAGCGCTGAGAGAACTTGCTGGTGAAGGTTATGTTGAGCTGACGCAAAACCGCGGTGCGCGCGTATCCGAGTTGGGGCATACCACGCTGCGTGATTTCTTTCTCGCGGCCCCGATGATTTATGGTGCGGTGCTGCGCCTTGCCGCGGCCCATGCGCAACCTTTCCAGATATCTGAGCTGAAGCAGGCTCAAGAGGCGTTTCGCGCAGCCTTGGCGCGCGGCGATGTGGCTGAACGGGCGCTCGCCAACAACCGCTTTCACGCGATTACGGGTGATATGGCGGCCAACATCTATCTGCGCCCCAGCTTCAACAGGTTGCTGATTGACCACGCCCGTATTTCGATGACCTTCTATGGTGATGACCAGCGCGATGAGCCGGGGCAAGCCGCTGATCAGCATGACGCCATGATCGCGGCGATCGAGGCGCATGACGCCGACGCGGCGGCGCAGCTGGCCGAGGATCACTGGGCGCTTTCGCGTGACAGGATCGCCCAATTCGTAATGCCAAGCCCTCTTTCCAACCGCCTTGGCGATTCCATCCCGTCTGTGAGGAGCTTATGACACCGATCTTCAAATTCGAGGGGATTTATACCCCGCTTGTTACGCCCCTTTTGCCTGATGGTGGCTTTAACATGGATGCCTTGGCCGACCAGATCGAACATCTGGTTACGGCAGGCGTGCATGGCCTGATTTCTGGTGGTTCAACCGGAGAGAACTATGCCCAAACGGTAGAGCAGCGTTTGGAGCTGGCTGAATTCACCAAGCAGCGTCTCAAGGGGCGTTTGCCGTTGATCGTCGGCACGGGCACCATGCGCACGGATGATAGTATCGCGTTAGCTACAGGTGCGCGCGAAATGGGGGCAGACGCAATCCTGTTGGGGACGCCGCCCTATGCCGTCCCGACAGAGCGTGAAAATGCCTTGAATGCGTTGGCCATTGATCGCGCCGCGAACCTGCCGATCATGTTGTACAACTATCCGGGCCGGATGGGCGTGAATATGGGCGAGGAATTCCTGGACCGCGTTGGTCGCTCGCGCAATGTCTGTGCGATTAAGGAAAGTTCGGGTGATATCAACCGCGTGCATCTTCTGGCGCGGGATTATCCCCACATCCAGATGTCCTGCGGTATGGACGATCAGGCGCTTGAGTTTTTCGCTTGGGGCGCGCGGTCATGGGTCTGTGCGGGCAGTAACTTCCTGCCGGAAGAGCACGTCGCGCTGTATCAAGCCTGCGCGGTAGAAGGCAATTTCGACAAGGGGCGCCGCATCATGTCTGCGATGATGCCGCTGATGCGCGTGCTGGAGCAGGGCGGTAAGTTTGTCGCCTGTGTCAAACACGGTGTCACCATGGCAGGCATTGATACGGGTGGCATGATGCCCCCGCTCAAGCCCCTCAACAAAGATGACAAACGCGAATTGAGGCAAGTCGTGCGTGTGCTCAAAGCGACCGTGGCGGCAATTGTGAAGGAGACAGCATAATGGGACTGCTCACTCGGGAAGAATACGGCGCCTTGGCGGCTGAAATGACATTTGCCACACAGGCATTCATAGACGGTGGATATCGGCCTGCGGCGTCGGGTCAAACCTTTGCCACGCTGAACCCTGCGACGGGTGCCGAGCTTGCGCAAGTTGCTGCGTGCGGTTCGGATGATGTGGATTTTGCTGTCTCCAAAGCGCGTGAAGCGTTTGAGGATGGGCGCTGGTCGCGCATACATCCTTCTGCGCGCAAGGATATTCTCATTCGCTTTGCCAAGCTGCTGACGCGCAATGCGCGCGAACTGGCTGTGATGGAGAGCCTCGACAGTGGAAAGACAATCTATGATTGCGAGACTGTCGACATTCCAGAAATGATTGACTGCATCAAGTGGCATGCTGAAGCGATTGATAAGATGTATGATCAGGTCGCTCCGGCGTCTGATGACCATCTTGCAATGGTGGTGCGTGAACCGATTGGTGTTGTGGGGCTGGTATTGCCGTGGAACTTCCCGTTGTTGATGCTTGCATGGAAAATCGGGCCTGCTTTGGCGGCTGGCTGTTCAGTGGTTGTGAAGCCGGCAGAAGAAACGTCGCTGACAGCGTTGCGTGTGGCAGAGCTTGCCCATGAGGCGGGGGTGCCGCGTGGTGTGCTGAATGTGGTTCCGGGTTCCGGACCGGATGTGGGGGAGCCGTTGGGGCGCCATATGGACGTCGATATGGTAAGCTTCACGGGCTCAACCGCGACCGGTAAACGCTTTCTGGGTTATGCTGGTGAAAGCAACGCCAAAGAGATCGTATTGGAGATGGGCGGCAAGAACCCTTGCATCGTTATGGATGATGCAGAAAACCTTGACCGTGTTGCGGCGCATATCGTTGCAGGCGCGCTTTGGAATATGGGTGAGAACTGTTCGGCGATCTCTCGTTTGATTGTGCACCGCGATGTGAAGGCTGACCTGTTGGAGCGCATCGAGGCACATATGCGCGAATGGCCCTTGGGCGATCCGCTGGACCCTGAGGTGCGATTGGGGGCGATGGTTTCAAAGGCGCATTTTGAGAAGGTGGCCGGCTATCTGGCTGATGCGCCGTCCGCGCGCGTGGGCGGTGGCACAAAAGACGGCGTTTTTGTCGAGGCGACGGTGGTAGAGGTGCCGTCAAACACACACCGCATGGCCAGAGAGGAAATTTTTGGCCCCGTGCTGGTTGTGATCGATGTGGCGTCGTTTGATGAAGCTATCACAATCGCAAACGATACCGATTATGGCCTCTGCGCCAGCCTGTTCACCGCCAACGCCAAACGCGCAGTGCGCGGGGCACGGATGTTGCGCGCAGGGACGGTCACCGTGAACGCCTACGGCGAAGGCGATATCAGCACGCCGTTCGGGGGCTACAAGCAATCCGGATTTGGCGGGCGCGATAACGGGGTACATGCCCACGACCAGTATACCCAGCTTAAAACGATCTGGCTGGACCTGAGCGATGATGCGGATGAGGCAGTTGGCTAAGACTATGCGCTACACCGCCGCGCGCACGCCTCGCTTTGCTTCACCTGCTGCGTGGTCTGAAATTCTGGGGCAGGGTGTGCGCTACCCTTCTTTGGAGGAGGAGCGTACCGCCGATGTCGTCATCGTCGGGGCTGGCTTTGCGGGCCTGTCTGCCGCGCGCCGGTTGCTCCAGCTTGACCCGGCGCTCAATGTCGCTGTTTTGGACGCGCTCGAGATTGCCGAAGGGTCTGCCGGACGCAATTCGGGGTTCATGATTGATCTACCGCATGATCTGTCTTCGGATAATTACGCTGGCGGCGGGGATGAGTCTGCTTTGATCGCGCTGAACCGAAAGGCCATCGATTTTGCTTTAGGGGCGGCGCAGGCCTACGGGATTGACCCCGCGTTTGTAGATCCAGCGGGTAAGGTAAACGGCGCCGCATCCCCTACCGCTGACGCGCACAACCGCAGCTACGCGGCGCATCTTGCGCAACTGGGAGAGGCGTCAGAGCACTTGGATGCCCAAGCCATGCATGCCTTAACGGGAAGCAGGCATTACCTGTCCGGACTGTACACGCCAGGAACTCTGATGTTGCAGCCAGCGGGTTATATTCGGGGGCTGGCAGCAGGGCTGGCGCGGGATGATGTAAAGATTTTCGCCCGCAGCGCGGTCACGGACTTTGAACAAGAGGGGAGCATTTGGCGCGTGCGCACAGCCAAAGGGCAGATTTCAGCGCCGCGCATCATCCTTGCCACGAACGGTCATCTCGAAAGCTTTGGCTTCGCTAAAGGGCGCCTGATGCAACTGTTCTTATACGCGTCAATGACGCCCGAACTGGATGCCACACAACTGCGCGCCCTTGGGGGTGAACCGCGTTGGGGGATTACGCCTTCGGATCCGATGGGGACGACGGTGCGTCGGATTGATACGGCACAGGGCGGTCACCGGATCATCACCCGTACCTGTGCGACCCTTCGACCTGAAATGGAGGCGTCAGCCCGCGACATCGCGCGTGCGACTTCGGTGCAGCGCGCAAAGTTCGATGCGCGCTTTCCGCAGCTTTCGGGTGCCGCGATGCAGTATGAATGGGCCGGACACTTGTGCCTCAGCCTTAATGGTGTCGCGGTTACCGGTGAAATCGCTCCAAACGTTTTTGCGGCGACTGTGCAAAACGGATTGGGAACAGCCCGTGGCACGCTAACGGGTATCGCGGCTGCTGAAATGGCGCTGGGCCAGAGCTCTGACATTACGGCCTATTTCAACGCAGAGGCTGCGCCGCGCAAACTGCCGCCAAAGCCTTTTTCCACATGGGGTGCGAATGCCTATCTGCGCTGGAAAGAGCATCGCGCGCGTGCCGAGTAGTGGACCAGACGGCGGTGCTGGCGTAAAGACGGGTAAATGAACAAGCATCCTTCGACGATGATCCCCGGCCGTGTCGGGAATCCTCCGGATTGAGTAACGGAGCCACCCCTATGAGCATCGCCGCCATTGTCATCGGCCGGAACGAGGGCGCACGGCTGATCGCCTGTCTTGATGCGCTGCAAGGCGTGGCTCACGTAATCTACGTCGATAGTGGCTCAACAGACGGATCGGTGGCTGCTGCGCAAGCGCGCGGTACGCAGGTGGTAAGCCTTGATATGTCCCGCCCGTTTACAGCAGCGCGTGCGCGCAATTCGGGGCTCGCGGCTTTGCCCGAAGGAACAGAACTTGTACAGTTTCTGGACGGGGACTGTGTAATGCAGGACGGCTGGATTTCTACAGCACAGAAGTTTTTGTCCAAACACACGGATGTGGCAGTGGTCTGCGGTCGGCGGCGGGAAATGCACCCTGAGGCATCGGTTTATAACAGCTTGATTGATACGGAATGGAACACGCCTGTAGGGCAAGCCAAGGCATGCGGCGGGGATGCGTTGATGCGCGTGAAGCCGTTGCGGGCCATAGGCGGCTACCGCGAAGACCTGATCGCAGGGGAAGAGCCGGAGCTTTGCCTGCGTCTGCGTCAGGCTGGCTGGCAGATATGGCGACTGGACGAAGAGATGACAGCGCATGATGCGCAGATCACGAAGCTGGGTCAGTGGTGGAACCGAAGCAAACGGGCAGGTCACGCATTTGCCGAAGGGGCGCGCTTGCATGGTGCGGCACCTGAACGACACTGGGTAAAAGAAACGCGCCGCGCGCTTCTTTGGGGGGCCGTTGGACCAGTTGCCATTGCGGTTCTCACGGCCGCTGTGGGCCCCTTGGGTTTGTTGGCGGCCCTTGCTTATCCCGCGCAAGTATTGCGTCTCTCGCGGCGTGATGGGCTGGTGCCTGCGTTTTTCAGCGTTCTGGGTAAGTTCGCCGAAGCGCAGGGGGCGCTGGGGTATTACTGGCGCCGCCTGACCAGTGGTCAAAAGCGGCTGATTGAATACAAATAGCTATCGTTGCCGAACGGCATTCAGCGCCAATTCGGGCAGAATGGCAAAACATTTGGCATAGCGCGGGACCATCCGGCGCGGGCTTTGCAGGGCGCGCCAAAGCCATTCCAGCGCAAGCGCGCGCATCATTTTTGGCGCACGCACCTGATGGCCCGACAAGAAGTCGAGCCCTGCGCCGATGGAAGCAAACCCCACCGAAGGCGCGCAACCGCGCGCGAAGGCCGCGAAAAGCTCTTGTTTGGGGGCGCCAAGCGCGATGAAGCACAACTTTGCACCAGAGGTATTGAGCATCTCGCAAATTTCGGCGGCTTCGGTACCCTTTGGGTCAAACCCGTAGGCTGGTGCATGGGTCAAAACGATGTTCAGCCCGGGAATGCGTGCTTGCAGCGCTGCTTTTGCGCCGCAGAGTGCCGCGTCGGAACTGCCAACCAGCGCCACGGGCACATTCATTTCGGCAGCAAGGCTGCTGAGCGGTACCACCAGATCAGAGCCCGGCATCAGCTCCAAAGGCTGTTTGGCCAACTGTGACAGCCAGACCACAGGACGCCCGTCCGCAACAACGAAATCCTGCGCGTTGTAAGCTTCGGCGAAGGCTGAATCGACGGGCAGTTTGGTCAGGTGATCAAGGTTGAGCGTGGCCAGTGCGAATCCGTTTCCCGCTGCCAATTTTCCGCGAACGGCCTGAAACAATGCGGCTCGGGTAGGGACATTAACCTCAACAGCAGAACGACCTGCGCCAAACTTCAAGGGGCACCTGTGTAGGGTTGCCGCAATCCGTCGGGGTATTGGTTAACAGGTAGTCCCAAAATATCTTTCCGTCTGAGTGGTTTACTGGTTTCGACCGGGATGGCTGAACTTATCAGACCATAAACTAGCTTGATGACACGGGGCTGCCTAGAGTGTATTTGCAACGCCCATATCCAAACGCCCTGCCAAGGAACATGATGCCAAACGTAATCGCATATCTGATGCTGCTAGTCTGGCCAGTCGTCTGCCTTATGCTGTTCCGGACGCAAAAGGTCGAGCGGGCAATTATCTGGTCGATCCTTGGCGGCTATTTGCTCTTGCCTCCGCTGGCGGAATTCAATCTGCCGCTTGTTCCGGCCATGGACAAAATCTCGATACCGAACCTGAGCGTGCTGGCCATTCTGGTTCTGGCAACCGAACATAAAATGCGTCTTTTACCCGAAGGCCGGTTGCCGCGGGTTTTAATGGCGCTTTTTATCTTTGGCGCGATCCCGACAGTGCTGACAAACCGCGAGCCGATCCTGTTCGAAGTACTAAGTGACGCCGACCCGATCCTGTTTCTGGTGGATGCCTTGCCAGGCCAGTCGATCCGCGACATCGGCTCTGTCCTGATCGGGCAGGTGCTGACGATTGTGCCGTTTGTGGTGGCACGGCAGTTTCTCAGCTCTGATACCGGTTTAAGGGAAATTCTGCTGGCGCTTATGCTCGGGGCTATTGCCTATTCGGTGCCGTCGATGATTGAAATCCGGTTCTCTCCGCAGATGAACGTTTGGGTTTACGGGTTTTTCCAGCACAGTTTTGAACAGACCATACGTGCAGGGGGCTACCGGCCAATCGTGTTTCTGCCGCACGGCTTGTGGCTTGCTGTTTTTGTCTGCACGGGCGCGATGGCAGCGGCTGCTCTGGCGCGCACCAAGCCAAAGATAGAGCGATGGAAAGCGGTGCTGTGGACTGTCTATCTGGTCCTGTTCCTGTTGGCCTGTAAAAGTGCGGCCTCGATCGCATATGGTTTGCTTCTGGTGCCATTTATCTATTTTGCACCGCGTCGCTGGCTTATCTGGCTGTCCGTCGTCTTTGCTTTGGTGGCAGTGACCTATCCGATGCTACGCAATATTGGCGCCATTCCCACCGACGCGATTGTCGCCAAAGTGGCAGAATTCAATCCGGATCGTGCGCAATCGCTTGGCTACCGTTTCAACAATGAGACCCAATTGCTTGCCCGGGCCGCTGAAAAACCGGCATTCGGCTGGAGCGGCTGGGGCCGTAGCCTTGTGCGCGATAGTGAAAATGGTGAGATTCTGACCATCCCTGACGGTCGCTGGATTATTGTCTTCGGAAGCTTTGGCTGGTTGGGCTATATCGCAGAATTCGGGCTGCTTGCCTTGCCTTTGCTGTTGCTTGGAGCTTACGCTTTACGCCACCGGCAGGCGGTGCTTTCACCCTATATCGGCGCGGTCGCGCTGGTGTTGGGGATCACCTTGATGGACATGTTGCTGAACGCAACGCTGACGTCTTTCACATGGCTTACGGCGGGGGCGGTCTTGGGGTATGTTGAACGTCTTAATCCAAGGCAGGTCACAAAGCCGCGCCATGCGCTGCGCAGAACGCCCGTGATGTCGCGCAACCCAATCCGTTCACGGCGCAGCCTGCTTTAGCCCGGTTTTTTGCATGAGCCGTTTCCAAGAATGTCGCGCAATAGGTTTCGATTGTTTCCAAATTAGAACTAATCAGCATTTTTCGGTGGGGAGTTCCTATGCTACTCTCCCCTTTGAGGACGGCTTGAAAATCGACTAAATGCCATGAAATTAACAACATCGAATTGTAGTAGCACATTTGGGCAGATGAAACTGTCCGTAAGAGTGGTCCGGTTTTTAATAAAATTACTCAGAGTCTCTCTGTGTAACGTGCGGCCCAAAAGGTGAGACTGTATGACTAAGCATAGCCGCAAAATTACACCGGCCGGCGAAGATATCGCTATTGTGGGCATGGCAGTGAACGTTCCGGGCGCCGATACGGTATCGTCATTCTGGGATAATCTACGCGGGGGCATTTCCTCAATACGCAAGCTGAGCGAAGAAGAATTGCTGGCAGCGGGTGAGACCCCTGAAAACATCGCCCGCAAGAACTATGTGCGCGCAGCCGCTGACCTTAAAGGTTTTGAGACATTTGACGCTGATTTTTTCGGGTTTTCCCCGAAAGACGCCGCGATCCTTGATCCTCAGCATCGTAAATTCCTTGAGGTCGCTTGGGAGGCGATGGAGCAAGCCGGACATGTACCTGAAAATGTGGCGGGTCCGATTGGCGTCTATGCAGGCTGCGGCATGGGCAGCTACTTCTATTTCAACATTTGCTCGAATCCCGATCTGGTAGAGGACGTGGGCATGTTCCTGCTGCGCCACACAGGCAACGACAAGGATTTCCTGTCTACCCGTGTAAGCCATGTGTTCGACCTGAAGGGCCCTTCAGTTAATCTGCAAACTGCTTGCTCCACATCGCTGGTTGCGATCCATTATGCCGCCGCAGCACTGCGCGCCGGCGAAGTGGATATGGCACTGGCCGGTGGCGTCACAATCGAGCTGCCACAGGGACGTGGCTATGTGTTCAAGGAAAACGAGATCCTCTCACCGGATGGGGAATGTCATGCCTTTGACCATCGTGCCCAGGGCACGGTGTTCGGTTCGGGCGCGGGCTGTGTTGCGCTAAAAAGGCTCAGTGATGCGCAGGCGGATGGCGATCACGTATGGGCTGTTATCAAAGGCTCTGCCATTAACAACGATGGCGCAGCCAAAGCCGGCTATCTCGCGCCGTCAGTGGACGGTCAGGCGGCGGCAATCGGGTTGGCGCTGGACGCGTCCGGTGTGCCTGCAGATCAGATTGAGCTGATCGAATGTCACGGCACCGGTACCTACCTTGGCGACCCGATTGAGGTGGCCGCGCTGACAGAAGCTTATCGCGCCCAAACCGACAAGGTGGATTTCGCGCGCATCGGGTCGGTCAAGACGAACATCGGCCATCTGGATACTGCGGCGGGTGTGGCGGGTTTGGTGAAGGCCACATTGGCGCTTCATCATGAAGAGATGCCGCCCTCCCTAGGGTATGAAGCGCCGAACCCTGCCATCGGCTTTGAAGGCAGCCCGTTTTCTGTAAACGCGGCGTTGACACCGTGGCCGCGCCGCGAAACTGCGCGCCATGCCGCGATCAACGCGCTTGGTGTTGGCGGGACAAACGCCCATGCGATCCTTGCAGAGGCCCCTGTGCGCGCGCCCTCGGAAGAAAGCGATTTTCCGTTCCATGTTCTTTGCATCTCGGCGCGCTCCAAGGCGGCGCTGGACGCCAATGCTGCTGCTTTGGCTAAACATCTGCGCGCGCATCCCGACCAGGAGCTTGCCGATGTCGCCTATACGCTGAAGAACGGTCGCCGCGGGTTTGAGCGGCGCCGTGTTGTAGTCGCCGAAACCCAAGCAGAGGCGGCAGAGCTACTAGAGGCGGGCGATACGCGCCGCGTGTTCACGCATGAGGTGCTGGGTACGTCCCCGGAAGTGGTGTTCATGTTCCCCGGCGGCGGGGCGCAATACCCAGACATGGCACGCGACCTTTATGAGACAGAGCCGGTCTTTGCCGAAGCGATGGATCGGGGGCTGGATCACCTTGGTCCGCAACTTGACTACGATATTCGCGCGCTTTGGCTGCCTGAAGGGAACAGCGCCACCGCCGCCGAGATGTTGAAAAAACCGTCCGTCCAGTTGCCGTTGATCGCTATTGTCGAATACGCATTGGCCCAACTGTGGATAAGCTGGGGCGTGAAGCCTGCGGCGATGGTCGGGCACTCTATGGGAGAGAATGTTGCGGCCTGTCTTGCGGGCGTGATGAGCTTCGAGAACCTGATTGATCTGGTACTGCTGCGGGGGCGGTTGTTTGATACCGTGCCTGCGGGCGGCATGCTCAGCGTGCCCCTATCGCTAGAAGCGATCAAACCCTATCTGGATGAAGAACTGGATATCGCGTCGGTCAACGGCCCTGAATTGACGGCGATCTCAGGCCCCGATCTGGCACTCAAGTCGCTGGCACAGCGGCTCGCGACTGATGAGGTGGAGAGCCAGCGCATTGCCATCGATATCGCGGCGCACAGCCGCATGTTGGAACCTATTCTTGCAGATTACCGCGCCTTTTTGGCAGGTCTTGATCTGCAAGCGCCGACACTGCCCTTTATGTCCAACCGGACGGGCATCGAAATCACCGCAGTACAAGCCACCGACCCGGACTATTGGGTGGAGCAATTGCGCCGCACAGTGCATTTCGCGGATTGTATCGAAACGCTTAGCGCGCAAGAGGGCCGAGTTTTCCTGGAGGTAGGGCCGGGCAAGGCGCTGTCTTCGCTCGCGCAGATGTGCGCGGCGGTGAAACCGGCCCAAGTGCTAAGCTCTCTGCGCCATCCCGATCAGGATATCGCCGATGATATGTACTTCATGGGCATCATCGGCAGGCTTTGGGCGTGCGGCGTTGAGGCGGATTGGGACCAGATTTGGGGGGAAGCGCGGCGCAACCGTGTGCCGCTGCCGACCTACCAGTTCCAGCGCAGCCCCTATTTCATCGAACCGGGTAAGCAGACAGCGGCGATTGCTTCGCCCGCCATGACGCGCGTTGATGACATAGCCGATTGGGGCGCTGTCCCAAGTTGGCGGGCACAATATGCCGATGTGGATGCCGACCTACAGGCAGCGCTTGCCGCCGCGGTAGATCAGACATGGTTGGTTTTCGCGGATCAGGATGGCATTGCCGCGCCGGTCATCGAGCAGCTGCGTAGTTCCGGCGCAAAAGTGAGCGTGGTGGAAGCTGGCGACAGCTTTGCCGAACCGGGTGAGCAGCGCTATACCCTTGCGCCCGAGCAAGGGCGGGAAGGGTATGACGCGTTGATGGCGGCGCTGTCCGCTGACGGCCAGACACCGACGCGCATCGCCCATTTCTGGGGCCTGACCCGCAACGAAAACCATCGCCCCGGCAGCAGCTTTTATGACCTGATGATGGAGCAGGGTTTCTATAGCCTGTTGTGGCTTGGACAGGCTTTGGCCGAACGCGAGGACGCACCGCAAACACACTTAAGTATCTTCACAAACGGCGCAGCGCAGGTCGCGGGCGAGGAAATGCCCTATCCCGAAAAGGCGATGATCAGTGGTCCCGCTGGTGTGATACCGCATGAAATCGCTGCGGTGACGGTTTCGACCGTGGATGTGGAACTGCCTGATGCTCCGGCCGCGCAGGGATGGTTTGTCCGCGCTCAGACTGCAACGCAGGATGTAAGTGACAGTCTGCTAGAAGAGCTATTGTCGACACCGGTGAACGCGGTTGTTGCGTTGCGCGGCGCGCGTCGATTTGTTCAGGGCGTGCGGGTGCAGCGACTGGCACTGCCGGATGCACCTGCTTTCAAAAAGGGCGGTACCTATCTGATTACGGGCGGTTTTGGCGGCATCGGCTTAACTGTTGCTGCCGATTTGCTGGCCAACTACGACGCTCATGTTGTTTTGCTAAGCCGCACTGCACTGCCTGCACGCGCAGCTTGGCCGAAGCTACTGCAAACCTCTCCGGCAGGTGACGCAACTGTCCGGCGCATACGCGCGGTTGAACGGCTTGAGGCATCGGGTAGCGGACGTGTTGAAGTGGCCGCAGCGGATGTGGTTAACGTGGCACAAATGCGCAAGGTGATTGACGCGCTGCGTGCACGCGGCCCGATTGATGGCGTAATCCACGCGGCAGGTGCTCTTGATGATGCACCGTTGTTGGGCAAATCGCAGGCACAGGTTGACGCGGTACTCGCGCCCAAAGTGCTGGGCCTGCGGGTGCTGGACCAGCTGTTACCAGATGGCAGTGTCGATCTGATGGTGCTGTTTGCCTCCACCTCAACCGCCACACGTGCGGCGGGGCAGGTGGATTACGTGGCTGCCAATGATTACCTCAACGCCTTTGCGAAGTCACGTAGAGGGGCTAAGACCCGTGTGGTTGCGGTGAACTGGGGCGTTTGGGCTGATGTCGGGATGGCTGCCGAAGCTGTGGGGCAGTCGACTGTTGCAGTGATGCCGCCCCGTGCCATTGATGCACCGATGCTGGAAACGGTTGAGGCGCTGGAAGGCGAGACCAGATTTAACGGCACGCTCAGCGCAGACACTGATTGGGTGCTGGACCAGCACCGCATGGCGGATGGCACCTCGGTTATGCCCGGAACGGGCATGGTAGAGGCGATGGCGCAAGCCGCGCTGGGTGCCGAGCTTGATCTGCCCTTTGCGCTGCGCGATCTCTATTTCCTGCGCCCGTTCGAGGCACCAGAGGGAACGCCGCGGGACATGCGCGTGACAGTTGCGCCGCAAGCGCAGGGATACGCTACAGCTCTGCGCAGCGATTGTGTTCTGGACGGGCGCGCAGGCTGGCAAATGCACGCAGAATCCCAGTTGGTTGCGCTTGAGAAGTTAGTGCCTCCTCCCGTCGATCTGGAAGCTGTTTCAGCGCGATTAGGCGCTGTGGAAGAGGCCGAAGGCGCGCATATGCCATCCTTGCAGGAACAGCATTTGCGCTTTGGTCCTGCCTGGCAGGTCCTGCGGGCACGCCAGCTGGGCGGCGAAGAGGGCCTTGCGCGGCTAACGCTTGATACGCCTTTGGCAGCAGACCAGCTGCTGCACCCTGGCTTGCTGGATATCGCGACCGGCTGGGCGATTGCGCTGGCACCGGGCTATGATGGCACGGATCTTTGGGTGCCGATGTCCTACGGTGAAATCCTGATTTACAGCGCCTTGCCAAGCGAGGTTTACAGCTGGGTCCGGTTAACCTCTGCCAGTGCAGAGGATGTCCGTTTCGATGTGACGATCTGTAACGCCGACGGCGCTATTCTGGTCGAAGTACGTGATTTTGCCATGACACAACTGAAAGGTGGGTTTGCTGCCCATAGCGTGCCTTTGTCCGCCCCGGAGGTGAGCTTTGACGATGTGTCCGGAAACGATGCGCGCCCGCAGACAGAGGCCGAAGAGCGGCTTGCCTATCTTGTGTCCCAAGGCATCACTGCCTCTGAGGGGCCGCAAGCTTTGGCGCGAGCCTTGGCGCTGAATGTGCCGCAGGTCTATGTCTCTTCGCTGCCACTACAGGCGCTCATCGCGCAGGCGGATGTGCCGCCACGCGACCTTCCCAAAGGTCAAAGTTTCGAGCGTAGCGATCTAGAAGGCTTTGTTGCGCCGCAGGGACGTGTCGAAACTGCGCTGGCGCAGATGTGGTCCACGTTGTTGGGTGTTTCACCAGTTGGGGTCGAAGACAGTTTTTTCGATCTTGGAGGGCATTCGTTGATTGCGGTGCGTCTGTTCGCCAGCGTCAAACGCGAGTTCGGGGTGGAATTTCCGATTTCGGTGCTGTTCGAGGCACCGACCATCGCCCAGATCGCCGCGCGCATCAGCGACCAAACCGGAGAGATAGCCAGCGCAGATGCGCCCCAAGCAGAAGCGGCCAAACCGGGATTTGTTCATCTGGTCCCGCTAAACAGCGTGGCACCGACCAAGGCAGCCCCGCTGTTCGTTGTGGCAGGGATGTTTGGCAACGTGCTGAACCTGCGGCATCTGGCGCTGCAATTCGCGGATGAGCGGGCTGTCTATGGCTTGCAAGCACGCGGGCTGATCGGGGACAGTGCTCCGCATGAAACCATAGAAAGCGCAGCTGCGGATTACATCGCTGAAATCCGGCAGGTTCAGGCGCAGGGACCATATCTTCTTTCCGGTTTCTCTGGCGGTGGTATCACTGCCTATGAGATAGCGCATCAACTGCAAGCGGCGGGCGAAGAAGTGGCCGTGCTTGCGCTGCTTGATACGCCCTTGCCGGTACGCCCAAGCCTGAGCAAGCCCGACAAGGCGTTGATCAAGCTGGCTGAATTGCGCAGCAAGGGACCACGCTATTTGCTGGAGTGGGCGCAAAACCGCATCGCGTGGGAAAAGACCAAGCGCGCGGGCAAGCCAGAGCATGCGCAGGCAGCTCAGTTCAACAACACCAAGATCGAAGCAGCCTTCTTGGGTGCTGTGGCGCGCTATCAGACGCCACAGTGGGACGGGCCGATGACACTTTTGCGCCCAGTTCTGGATCGTAAGTTCAAGGTCAGTGCGGGCAACTGGGTCAGCGGTGAGCGGGAATATGTCTTTGCGGACAATGACTGGACGCAATACGCACCGCAGGTTCAGGTGATCGAAGTGCCGGGCAACCATGACAGCATGGTTCTGTCACCTAACGTGGTGGTTATGGCATCGGAATTGCGCGAAGTCATCCGTGATGCGCTGGCCGATGACCCCCAACGTCAAGCAACGGCGGCAGAGTAACCTGATGTCCCGACCTGCGATCCTATGCATTTTACTGAACTTCCGCACGTCTGCGATGACCCTACGCGCAGCCGAGGCTGCGATTGCTGATCTGCACAGTCTGGGCGGAGAGCTTGTGATTGTGGACAATGCCTCCGGGGATGGTTCGTATGAAATGCTTATGGAACAGGTCGCCGCGCGTGGCTGGGGTGAGGGCGGATTGGTGCGGGTTGTGGCATCATCGAAAAATGGCGGCTTTGGTGCAGGCAATAACATTGGCCTGAGGAAGAAGCTGAGTGACGGGCGCACGCCGGACTATTTCTATATCCTGAATTCCGACGCCTTTCCTGACACTGGCGCCACCGCCGCCTTGGTGGATCATCTCGAAACACATCCGCAAGCAGGTATCGCCTGTTCGCACATCCGTGGCGAAGACAATGTGGTGCACACCACGGCCTTCCGGTTTCCTTCCATTGCTGGGGAATTTGCCGGTGCTGCGCGCCTTGGTTTCATTGACCGGCTTCTGCCCGAGGCCCTTGTTCCCATGCCTCAACCCGACACCACTGTTCAGGTTGATTGGAGCGCTGGTGCCAGCATGATGCTGCGCCGGACCATGCTGGAGAAAATCGGTCTCTTCGATGAGGCATTCTTCCTGTATTTTGAAGAAACGGATCTGTGTCTGCGCGCAGCTCGCGCGGGATGGTCCTGCTGGTACATTCCTGACAGCCGTGTGGTGCATATCGGCTCGGTTTCGACAGGGATGAAGACCAAGCGCCGGATGCCGGGTTACTGGTACGACTCGCGTCGCCATTATTTTATCAAGAACCACGGGCGTGCCTACGCGGCAGCCGCATTGTCTGCACATCTGTTCGGCGGTATTCTGCACCGCTTACGGGTTGGGCTTTTCGGCCGCCAACCGCAGGACCCACGCTGGTTCCTGCGTGACATGGCTGCCCACGCGTTCACACCATACCGACCGTCCCCGGAGGACCGCCCATGACTGTTCCCTTTAATTCAGCTGCGTTTTCCTGTGTGATTCTGGGGGACCAATCGCTGACCATCGCTTGCGCCGACATGATTGTTGCTGCGGGTCACACGGTAGCTGCGGTTGTCAGCACGGATGCGGATGTGCGTGACTGGGCGAAGGCGAAAGATATTCCAGTTCTGGACAAACCTGCCGATGTGGCTGCTACGAAGCTACCGTCGTTTGACTGGCTGCTGAGCATCGCAAATCTGCGTATAATTCCAGACGCCGCTCTTAAACGGGCTGCAAAAGGCGCAGTGAACTTTCACGACGGTCCGCTGCCACGGTATGCGGGGCTGAATACCCCGGCTTGGGCGGTCATCAACGGCGAAACGCAGCACGGCGTGAGCTGGCACATGATCGAAGGGGGCGTGGACGAAGGCGATATTCTTGCCCAAGAGCTGGTCGACATCGCCCCCGACGAGACGGCCTTTAGCCTCAACTCAAAATGCTACGCAGCGGGCATGGAAAGCTTCAGCCGTGTTCTGGCCCAGCTTGAGAGCGGCTCTCTTGAGCGGAGGAAACAAGATCTCAGCCAGCGTAGCTATTTCGCGCGCAACCAACGTCCAACAACGCTTGGCATTATTGATTTCACGCAGACGACAGACCAGATTTGTGCGCTGTTGCGGGGTCTGGATTTCGGGGGTTATTGGAACCCGCTTGGCGTTACAAAGATCGCGCATGACGGCGCTGTTTTCACGGTAGCCGGAGCACAGCCTGTTGCAACTGGCGAAGGGGCCGCTGGCACGGTGCTTGAAACTATCGGTGATGCGCTGGTGGTCGCAACGGCAGACAGTGCGGTGAAACTGACTGGCGTGTCAGCTTTGGGCAATGCTGCGGCGCTGCCATCCACGGGTGCCGTGCTGGAGGTAACCGGCAAGACGCATGAGACCGCGCAAGAAACACTGCTGGCGGATGAGACATACTGGCGCGCCAAACTGACGGCTGCGCAGATGTTGCCTGTACCTTTAGCTCAGGGTGAGGCCACAGGCGTGTGGATCAAACGTACAGTGGCGATGCCGCAGGGTACCTCACCAGAGGCTGCAATCGCGGCGGTCCTTGAGACATCAGTGCAAAGCGCGGGACAGACGGCCGGGGATATCGGCCAGGCTATCACACCAGCTGCAGCAGGATACGCTTCTGCATGGGTGCCGCTGCGCAGTGACGCACCGCTGGTCGCGCAACTGGACCGTATCGCGCAGACGGGTGGCTTTGCCACTGATCTGGCACTGCGCGACACCCAGCTTCCAACGGCACAGCCCTCTATCATGCTAGCCGATGATCCTGTCGCGGGAAGCATACTCACAATAACCGTGTCGGAGAGTGAGATTGATTTGCAAGGCGATAGCGGTCTGCTTTCGGCAGAGGCAATGGATCTGTTGGCTGCACGGTTGGGCCACAGCCTTGAGGGCGGGCAAGGATTGTCCGAGGCAGAGCGCAAGACCCTTCTGGAGACATGGAACGCGACGCAGGCCGACTATTCGTCCGATCCCGTGCACACGGCCTTTGAGCGACAGGTCGCGCGGACCCCCGATGCGCCTGCGCTGGTGTTCGAAGATAATTTACTCAGCTATGCCGCTCTTAATTCAGCAGCAAACAAGCTGGCGCATCGTTTGATCGCGATGGGGGTGCACAGTGGCACGCCGGTCGGGCTTGCTTTGTCGCGCGGACCGGATTTGCTGGTTGGGGCATTGGGTATCCTGAAGGCGGGAGGCGCTTATGTGCCGCTTGATCCTGCGTATCCTGGTGACCGCATAAAACACTATATTGCGGACAGTGGGGCGCCGGTGATTGTCACGCAATCGGCCCTGGCAGACAGCTTGCCAAGGGGCGATTCCGACTTGCTGCTGCTCGATGGTGATCCGCAGCTAAAAGACATGTCAGATGCCAATCCTGATGTGGGGGCGGGTGCCGACACGCTTGCCTATCTTATCTATACATCCGGTTCTACCGGAACGCCCAAGGGGGTAATGGTCAGTCACGGAAATGTTGCGAATTTCTTTGCTGGCATGGATGCGCGGATCACGCGACAGGACGGTGACGCCTGGCTTGCCGTGACAAGCCTGTCGTTTGATATTTCGGTGTTAGAGCTTTTCTGGACGCTGTCGCGCGGGTTCAAGCTGGTGTTGGCAGGCGATGACAGCCGAACAGAATTATCCAAAGGACCGATTGCTGTGTCCGACCGTAAGATCGCATTCAATCTGTTCTACTGGGGCAATGATGATGGTGTCGGCCCAGAGAAATATCGCCTGCTGCTGGAGGGTGCGAAGTTTGCAGATGCCAATGGCTTTAACGCGGTCTGGACGCCGGAGCGGCACTTTCACGCCTTTGGCGGGCCTTATCCCAACCCTTCGGTGACCGGCGCTGCGGTGGCTGCGGTGACGCAAAACCTTGACGTGCGTGCCGGTTCGTGCGTGGCACCTTTGCACCATCCCGCCCGTATCGCTGAGGAATGGGCGGTTATCGATAATCTTACGAACGGGCGTGTCGGACTGGCGATTGCGAGCGGCTGGCAGCCCGATGATTTCGTCCTCCGCCCCGAAAATACGCCGCCAGACAACAAGCCGGCAATGTATGATGCCATCGACCAGTTGCGCGCTTTGTGGCGGGGCGACGCGGTTGAGTTTCCGACAAAGGATGGCACGCCCTTTGCAGTTGTGACACAGCCGCGGCCCGTATCCAAAGAGCTGCCCATCTGGGTGACCACGGCAGGCAATCCGGAGACATGGAAAGAGGCCGGGCAGATCGGGGCGAATGTTTTGACGCACCTGCTGGGACAGTCGGTTGATGAAGTCGCTGACAAGATCAAAATCTACCACGCTGCCCTGCGCGAGGCAGGATATGATCCGGCAGATTTTACCGTGACCGTGATGCTGCATACCTATCTGGCCGACACCCGCACAGATGCCGAAGAAATCGCGCGTGGTCCGATGAAGGACTACCTGCGTTCCGCCGCCGGTCTGATCAAGCAATACGCATGGGCGTTTCCTGCTTTCAAAAAGCCCGAAGGGGCGACCAGCCCGTTTCAGGTTGATCTTGAAGGACTGGATGAAGAAGAAATGGAAGCGATCCTCGAGTTCGCTTTCCAGCGCTATTTCAACGACAGTGGTTTGTTCGGCACGGTCGCGGACGGTATCGCGCGGGCAGAGCAGCTTAAACGGATCGGCGTGGATGAGATTGCCTGCCTGATTGATTATGGCATCGCGGTGGACACTGTGATGCAGGGGCTGACCCCGCTGGCAGAGGTTTTGGCACGCGCGAATGAAGGCGCGGCGCTGGCGGATGATGACTTCTCGCTTGCTGCGCAATTGATGCGCCACAAAGTCAGCCATTTGCAATGCACACCTTCAATGGCACAGATGTTGGTGATGAACGATGAGACGCGTCACGCCCTCTCTGGCCTGCGCGAACTAATGGTGGGCGGAGAAGCATTGCCGGGTGCTTTGGCAGAAGAATTGATCAAGGCCTGCGGTGGGCGCGTGCAAAATATGTATGGCCCGACCGAAACTACGATCTGGTCCACGACCCAGATGGTTGAAAAACCGGAGATGACTGCCGCGATCGGCACGCCCATCGCCAACACGCAGGTCTATGTGCTGGACGACGCGCTATCGCCACGCCTGATCGGTGTTGCAGGTGAGCTTTATATCGCGGGCGACGGTGTGACCAAAGGTTACCACAACCGCGCGGAAATGACCGCAGAGCGCTTTGTCAATAATCCCTTTGGCAGGGGCAAAATGTACCGTACAGGCGATCTGGCTGCTTGGCGGGCGGATGGCACACTTGGCTTTATGGGGCGTGCCGATGATCAGGTGAAAATCCGCGGTCACAGGATCGAGCTGGGTGAGATCGAGAGCGCCTTGGCCGCGCAGGCGGGTGTCACGCAGGCTGTCGTGGTCGCGCGCGAAGCCAAAGGGGGCGCGCAGCTGGTGGGATATGTAACAGCCACTGCCTTTGACGAAGATGCCCTGCGCCGCGCGCTATCGGCGCGTTTACCCGATATCATGGTGCCTGCGCGGATTGTCGAAGTGGCGAAAATGCCGTTGACCCCAAACAAAAAGATTGACCGCAAAGCCTTGCCCGAACCTACCCCTAAGGCGACAGGCGGACATACCAATGCAGATGCAGCGCCTGAAGGTGGCACGCAAGCCGCGATTGCCAAAGTCTGGAGCGGCATCTTGGGCGTGGCCAATATCAGACCATCTGACAACTTCTTTGCATTGGGCGGGCATTCTCTTTTGGCCGTTCAGGCGCACCGCGATATCAAGGCGGCGCTGGGCGCTGACAAGCTGGGCATAACCGATATCTTCCGTTTCCCCACGCTTGAAGGGCTGGCGGCGCATCTGGACAAGGGTAAAACAAACACCGCACCCGTAGCTGAAGTGCAGGCGTCGGATGTTCCGGCTAAAGCCGAAACCATGTCAAAACGCCGCGCAATGCGGGCGGGCCGGGCCAAGGCGGACACGTGAACCCGGATCCGGTACTCGTTAAGGCGCTGTCTGAATCTGTTTTACCTTCGGATTTGGCAATAGCTGTGCGGGATCCGCGTCTTATGCCCTCGGCCGCTGACCCAACTGAGGCAGAGGGCCTGCACAATGCTGTGCCGCGTCGTTTGGCCGAATTTCATGCTGGTCGCGCTGCTGCGCGCGCCGCGATGGTCACGCTTGGTTTGCCGCCGCGCCCTGTACCGATGGGCCCCGACCGCGCACCGCTTTGGCCCCAAGGCGTGACCGGCAGTATTTCACACACGGCCACAACATGTGTTGCTGCTGTTGGTGTGCGCAAGGTTTGGGCAGGTGTCGGCATTGATCTTGAAGACGCTACAGCGCTGGATCCGCTGTTGATAGGCGAGATTTGCACAAAGGCGGAACAGCGCTGGCTTGGCCTGCAACCAGCAGCTGATCGTGGCCTTTTGGCCAAATTGATATTTTCGGCCAAAGAGGCCACCTATAAGGTGCAGTATCCGCTCAGTGGTGCGCTCTTTGGATTTGATGCGCTGGAGCTTTCTATCGATCGCAATACAAGCCGGTTTGAGGCCTGTTTTCAAGAAGATCAGGGGCCAATCATCGCAGGGGCAGTTATGAGCGGTATGTATGTTCATGCGGCTGGATTGCTTGTCACTGGCGTGGCTGTGCGGCAAACTGAAGTTGCGCAATTGACTGGCAGATAGGGGGCAGTGGGGATGGTGTCTCGGAGGAATATATTGCGATGGGGCGCAGCAGGATTAACCGGCTTGGGCGCTGCCATTTCGGCGCGCGTGGGCTGGAACATGCTGCAACTGGATAAGGCGCGAAACCTTTATGCCAGCGGCCTGAATTCTCCGGACAATCCGTTGCAGGTGTTCCATTTGGGCCACTCACTTGTAGGACGCGACATGCCTGCGATGCTGGCGCAGTTTGCACCGGAGGGCCACGGCTATGCCAGCCAGCTGGGCTGGGGCACGCCTTTGCGGGCGCATTGGGATCCGGATGTAGAAATAAATGGGTTTGAGACCGAGAACGCGCATGACAAGTTTTTGCCAGCACGCGCGGCCATTGAAGGTGGAGGTTTCAACGCTGTGGTGATGACCGAGATGGTCGAGCTTTCCGATGCGATCACATATCACGACAGCCCGGAATATCTGGCCAGATGGGCGCAATTTGCAAGGGACGTGCGGCCTGAGGTGCGGCTTTATCTCTATGAGACATGGCACAATACCGATGATCCCGCTGGCTGGCTGAATCGGATCGACGTAGACCTAGAAGCGCTATGGCTGGATAAGCTTACATTGCCAGCGGCGCTCAAAGCGGGCGGGCCGATTTATGTCATCCCCGGGGGGCAAGTGCTGGCCGCGTTCGTGCGTGAGGTTGAGGCGCGAGGCGGGGTCGGCAATGTGCCATCGCGCGATGCACTTTTTGCCCGCACGCCCGAGGACGGTGTAGACACCATTCATCTGGGGGATATGGGGGCCTACCTCATTGCACTAACGCATTACGCGGTCTTGTATCACCGCAGTCCGGTTGGGCTGCCGCTGTCCTTGCGGCGTGCAGATGGCACAGTTGCAAAAGCGCCTGACAGTGAGGCTGGCAGCCTGATGCAACATGTGGTCTGGGATGTTGTAACTACCTTTCGGTATAGCGGAGTAACAGTATGAGCGATCTTGCCAGCGCGGTTTTTTCTATTGTTATGGTAGGCCATAGTCTGTTCGGCGCCACGGGACCCGACATGCTTGAGGACGCATTGGCGGCCACAAGCAGTGATGTCACAGTGCAGGCCCAGATCATCAACGGTGCGCCGTTGAAATACAACTGGGAGCATGCGCGTGATGCACAGGGCATCGACGCGCGTAGTGTTTTGCCAAAGGGTGAGACAACCGATCTGATCCTCACCGAAGCGATCCCGCTCTCCAACCATCTGAAATGGAGTGAAACCGACGTTTACGCTCAGGCGTTCGGTGGGCTGGCACTCAGCGCCAATCCGGATGCGCGGGTGTTTGTTCAAGAAACGTGGCACAGCCTGAACAGTGGAACGGGCGTGCAGATTGAGCATGACGAAAAGGCCGCGACCCCTTGGCGCGTTCGGCTGCAAGAAGATCTCGCGGATTGGGAGGGTATCGTGACCCTTCTGCGCTCCGGAGTTGAGAATGGCGAAGCGCGGGTGCAGCTTATTCCGGCCGGGCAGGCATTGGCGCGGCTGGATGATGCCATCGCGGCTGGAAATGTGCCGGGCCTGAGTGCGATCAATGGCGTTTTTGACGACGATATCCACTTGAATCCATTGGGTCACTACTTTGTCTCGATGGTTCAATATGCGGCTTTGACTGACACGAGCCCAGAAGGCCTGCCGTACCGTGTCAAAGACCGGTATGGAAAGGCGTTTGGCGGGCCGGATGCCGCCATGGCCGCCGCAATGCAGAAGGTCGCGCGCGAGGCAGTCGAAAGCTACCGTGGCGGCAAGCAGGTCGCGGCACCTGTTCCGGCATCAGGCACCCCGAAAAGCATGCGCGCACCACCTGTTGCCACGTCCTCTGCAGTGCCTGTTTTGGCCGAGAGCGTCAAAATAGAAACATCGGCTGATGCACTTGCTGTCGGGCTTGCGCCGGTCACTGACTGGTCTGCGCAACAACCGTTTCTTGATGTTATGAAAACCGCGCGCCCGTGGCTGGGTCATTTGCCCCGGCAGTTCGGCGGGATTGAATACGAAGAGCTTGTCAGGCGCGGGCACATTGATAGCGACGGTTGGGTGCGTAGCCTGCCACATGAGGCGGGCTCGGTCGGGACGTTTATCCTGACAGACCTGCCAGAGGCGGCTGCGCCTTCGTTGGAGGGGCGATATGTCTTGCGCTTTGAAGGATCGGGCGTGGTAGAGCCGACAGGCCGCGCAACCAACATTCGATATGGCCGTGGCGAGGTTCGCTTTGACTATACGCCCGGTGCGGGAAGCGTGGAAATCCGCATCCAGCGCAGCAACGCCGGCAATCCGGTGCGCCGCATCACAGTGGTTCGTGAGGACCGGCTGCAAATGTGGGAAAATGGCGCGATCTTTAATCCGGACTGGACCGCGCGCCTGACCGCCTTTGACACACTGCGGTTCATGGACTGGATGGAAACCAATAACACCCTACAATCACGCTGGGAGGATCGCCCGCAGGTCACCGATGCAAGCTGGGCGCATGCAGGCGTCCCGCTGGAGGTGATGCTGGCTTTGGCCAATAGTCTGGGCAAGAATATTTGGTTGAATATCCCGCACTTGGCTGATGATGCTTATGTGACAGCGTTCGCGCGAACGGTGCGCAACAGGCTTGATCCGGCGCAGAAAGTCTATGCCGAATTTTCCAACGAAGTATGGAATTTCCAGTTCGCGCAGACCCGTTGGGCCGATGCACAAGCGCAGGAACGCTGGGGGCAGGCGGATGTCGGTACGCAGTATTACGCCATGCGCGCCGCCGAAGTGGCGCGTATCTGGTCCGCTGAATTCGCAGGGGCGGAGGCACAATTGATTAACGTCATCTCTTCCCAAACTGGCTGGCTGGGACTTGAGGAAAACATTCTGAGCGCGCCCTTGGTTGTGGCAGAAGGCTCGCCTAAGCCATCGGACGCTTTTGATGCCTATGCCGTCACGGGCTATTTCGGGGGCATTCTGGGGCTGGAGGCCCGTCGCGAGATGGTAACAGGCTGGCTGGAAGAGAGCCTCGTGCGTGCGCGCGCGGCTGCAACAGCGCAGGGTCTGAACGGCTCTGTGCGGCGACAAGCGATTGAGGCCGCGCAATATGACTATGCGACTGCGTTGGCCGCGCAAGAACTGACTGACGGCTCAGTCAGCGGGCAGGGCGTGGACACCGTGAGTGATCTGCGCAGCCGGATCTGGCCCTATCACGCGCAGGTGGCGCAGGAAGCAGGCCTTGAACTGATCATGTACGAAGGGGGCACCCATGTGGTGGGCATCGGCGCACAGGTGGATGACGAACGGCTGACTGATTTCTTCCATCATTTCAATTATTCGCCCGAAATGGGCCAGCTCTACACGGACCTTTTGCAGGGCTGGGCGGATGCAGGCGGGCGTTTGTTCAATGCCTATGCAGATGTCTACGTGCCGACAAAATGGGGCAGTTGGGGTGCGCTGCGGCATCTAGACGACAGCAATCCGCGCTGGGACGCAATGGTGGCCGCACAATGAGCACCGCGTGTAGCATCCTGATCCCCGCGCATAACGAAGTGGGCTATATCGAACCTTGCCTTGAGGCCTTACTGGCGTCTGATGCGACTGGCGCGGCGGTTGAGGTGATTGTAATGGCTAATGGTTGCACAGATCGAACTGTGCAGGCCGCGCGCAGTTTTGCGGGCCGGTTTACCTCCAAAGGTTGGCCGCTGACGGTGCTGGACCTTGAACGGGGCGGCAAGATGGGCGCGCTTAATGCGGGCGATCGCATCGCACGGCATGGCGCGCGCATCTATGTGGATGCTGATGTTGTCGTATCCGGTTCCTTACTGGCAGAGCTTGCGGCGGTGCTGGATAATCTAGCGCCGCGCTATGCCAGCGGAAATCCTGTGGTGCGTGCGTCCGGAAGTGCTTTTACACGGTTTTATGCGCGGTTTTGGGCCAGCCTGCCGTTTTGCACTCATGGCGTGCCCGGGTTCGGCGTCTTTGCGGTCAACCATGCTGCCCGTGGACGGTGGGGGGAGTTCCCCGATATTATTTCTGACGATACTTTCGTCCGCCTCAGCTTTACGCCGGAAGAGAGGTTCCGGGTGGCTGCAAGCTATGATTGGCCAATGATCAAGGCGGCATGGCCGTTGATCCGTGTGCGCCGCCGTCAGGATATTGGCGTGGCAGAGGTGAAAGAGCAGTTTCCGGCGCTATGGGCTAACCACGATCCATTGCCAAAAGACGCGCTACCAATGTGGCGCCGTGCCTTGCGTGATCCGGTGGGGTTCGCCGCTTTTGCCTTGGTGGCATTGGGTGTGAGACTGCCGCACCGTGGGCAGGAGCGGTGGGCGCGGGGGCGTTAGGACGCCATGTGTGCGGCCAGTTTGGCTGCTTCTAGGTGCACGTCATGACGTTCCATCACCCGTGCACGGCCAGCTTGTCCCATCTCTGCCAGCTTTTCAGGGGTGGCTTCTGCCAATTCGTTCATCGCGTCGGCCAAAGCGGATGCATCCCCGGCAGGCGTGAGCCAGCCTGTTTTTCCCGGCAGGACCAGCTCAGGTATACCTGCAATATAGGTCGCGATAACAGCGCGGCCCGCGGCCATGGCTTCCATGATGACCATTGGCAGCCCTTCGGCAAAGCTTGGCATCAGCAGTGCGTGGGCGTTTTGCAGCTCTGCCAGAATGCGCGCTTCGTCCACCCAACCGGTGAGGGTGACATGATTTGACAGTCCCAAGGCGGCGATGCGCGCCTCAATCTCGGGGCGCATGTCCCCATCACCGATCAGGGTAAGATGTGCCTGCGGGCTTGTTGTGACGACCTCGGCCAGCGCGTCCAGCGCAACAAGCTGGCCTTTTTGTTCGACGAACCTGCCAATGGCGACAAAGCGCGGCCCGCCGTCGGGCAATGGTTTTGGCGAAGGGAAGTGCGCGGGCTCAATCCCGCAATGCACCACTTTGATCTTGTTCCAGTGATCTGGTTCAGCCCAGCGGCTAAGCTGGCTGCGGCCATAACTGGTGATCGCAACAGTGTATTTTGAATGCGCGATCTTTTCACCCAGCGACAGTGCGCGGGGGGCATCAAATTCTTCGGGGCCATGCACGGTAAAGCTATACTCTGGCCCACCAAGAGCGCGGGCCAGCATGGCAACCGCAGCAGCATTTGTGCCGAAATGGGCATGGGTGTGGGTGACGCCTGCCGCCTCACAGACCTGCACGGCATAGGCAGCTTCGACAAGATAAATCAGATGCTTGATCACGCCCGCTTCGGAACGGCGGCCACAGCGTACCGCCTGCGCGAGTGCCGGAAAAAACAGTTGGGGCGACCCGAACAAATTTAAGGCCAACGCGCGCAACAGCGTCAGTGGTGCGGCCTTGAGCACATATTGCGTGGCCGCCGCTTCTTCGAGATCCTGAACATCGACCAAGGGCGCATCACCTGCGCGCATTGCCAGTCGCGTGACGGTGTGGCCCTGCGCCTCAAGCGCGCGAATTTCGCGCCGGATAAAGCTGTGGCTTGGTTGTGGATAGCTGTTGAGGATATAGGCGATGTGCAAGAGGGTGCGTCCTTCGTGTCTCAGTTGCTTTCTACAGGGCCGCTTGGCTCTGGCACAAGGGGCGGGGGGGCGTTAGCAATGGTCTAGCGGCAAAACCGGAGATGATTAGGGCAAATGGGTGGTCTTTTGCAGGAGCTGCGCGGCGGGCGCCTGATGGCGCGGGTGTTTCGCAGCACATCTTGGATTTTGCTGGGCTATGGCGGCAGTCAGGGGCTGCGGCTTGCCTCTAACCTGATCCTGACGCGGCTGCTGTTCCCAGAAGCTTTTGGTCTTATGGCGTTGATCAGTTTGGTCACGGTGGGGCTGATGCTGTTTTCGGACGTGGGCATTGCGCCTTCCATTGCACAAAGCAAGCGCGGCGATGATCCTGATTTCCTGAACACGGCGTGGAGCATCCAGGTGGTGCGTGGTGTGTGCCTTTGGGTGATCGCCACCGGTTTGGCCTATCCGTTTTCGGTTTTCTACGACGCGCCGGAGCTGGCAGTCTATTTGCCGGTTGCGGCGTTAGCTTTGCTTGTCAGCGGGTTCAATCCAACCCGGATCGAAACAGCGCACCGCCATCTGCTGATGGGACGGCTCACGGTTCTGGACCTGACATCCCAGTTGATCGGGTTGGTGGTGATGGTGGCGCTGGCGTGGTGGTGGCAATCGGTGTGGGCGCTGGTATTGGGCGGCGTGGTGTCGCCGCTGGCAAAGCTGGTGCTGACGTGGGTCTTTCTGCCCGGTCCTTCAAACCGTTTCCGCTGGGAATACGAAGCCGTCCGCGAGCTGGTGACATTTGGAAAATGGATTTTCCTCAGCACGGCATTCTGGTTCTTCGCCAGTCAAGGGGATCGCGCGGTGCTGGGCAAGTTTCTGAGCCTTGAAAGCCTCGGCGTCTATAATATCGCCTTCTTTCTTGCGAGCTTTGCGCTGCAACTGGGGATGGCGGTATCGGGCCGCGTCATGATTCCAGTCTACCGTGATGCCAAGCACGAAGCGGCCAAGATCGCCAAGCTGCGCGCGGGGCTAAGCGCGGTGACGCTGGGCCTGTTGCTGGTTATGGCATTCGCAGGGCCGGTGCTGGTCGGGTTTCTTTATGATGCGCGCTACACGCTGGCAGGTGCGATTGTGACATTGCTTGCTGTCGCGCAAATTCCGCAGGCTATCGGGATGAGCTATGATCAATCAGCACTTGCGGCTGGTGATTCACGGCGGTTTTTTGTGGTGACGGCCGCACGGGCCGTTTTTCAGATCACGTGCCTGATTGTCGGAGTAAGCCTGTTTGGCTTGGTCGGGGCCATTGTGGGCATGGGGGTCGCGCACCTGCTGACACATCCGTTCGTCATCTGGTTGGCGCGCAAACATGACGCATGGGACATGCGCCATGACGTGATCTGCGCGCTGTGCGCAGGCGCGCTGGCCGTGATGGCACTTTGGGTGAATCGCGATGCCATTGCCGCACTCGCGGCTCTTACCTGATCAGGAGTGGCGCGCCATGCGCGCAGCACGCCCAGCCTTGCCAGCCGCGCGGCGCTTTTCACGCGCAAGGCGCCATTTCGAACTTTGGTACTTGGGGGCAAGTTCCGGAATTGACACTACTGGCAGGATACCGGTTTCACGCTCCATCTGGCGGGCTGAGCGGATTACCGGACGGCGCAGTTCCAGCAGCCAGGCAATTACAAAAGCCAGACCTGTTGCGCCCATTGCGCCAACAATTGCGCGCTTTTTCTTGCTCATCGTGATAGGATAGTCTGGTACCTGCGCTTCTTCGATGGTGGTCAGGCGTTCGCCCTGCGCGCCGACTTCGAGGTTGAATCCGACCTGAGCGTCGTTGCGACGTGCTGCAATAGCTTCGAGTTGCGTGCGCAGCTGCTCCATGCGGCGGTCAAAGTCGGCCAATGTGCGCTGTGTTTCAGGAGATCCTTGGATGGTCGCGCGCAAGGCGGTGCGTCGCTGGTCAAGCAGGGTGCGCTGCTGCGTCAGGGTCTGGAGCTGAGTATCAAGCTCTCGTTCCTCCCTCTGAACTGTAGATGCGCGTGCCGTACGGTCGATCCGTGTGCGGGCCAATTGGGCGCTGATGATCTCGCGGTCGAGGTCAAGAATGGCCTCGTTAAGCTGGGCGACCTCGGAGAGGCGGAATTCGACACCACCTTCGATGGTCAGATCATTCGCGGTTCGGTAGGTCTCAAGCTCGGCTTCGAGGGCCGCAATATTGTCCAGAACAACCTTTTCCTGTTGCTGGAAAAAGGCAAGAGTTTGGGCGGTCTGCTCACGACGCTGGGCAGCCATGAGAGCGCGCGTCTGTTCGGCGAACTCATGGGCCACATCTCGGGCCAATTGGGCTTGCTCCATCTGGGCCGTTATGGTCAGGACGGAAATGGTGCCGTCGTCAGAAAACCCCTCACGGGCCGCAGCAACGCCGTTGATTGTCACAGCCTGACGCAGCAGTTGGACTTTCTCGCTTGGTTTGAGCGCGGTCAGGTTTTCGTAGATGTTGAATTTGTCGATGATCTGCTGGAGGCTGACCCGAGCCATCAATTGCTGTTGGATCAGCTGCAACCGTCGCGCGGAAGAGCCTTCGACGGTGGACCGGGCAAGGTCGTCGTTGATTTTTGGCTGCTCTACCTGAATGACTTCGGATGACTGGTACAAATGAACATAGCTCATTGCCCAATAAAGCGACGCGAAACAGCCGGCGATGATGACAAACGCAATCACGCCCAGCCTGCGCCGGGTCATGTCCAGGAAATCCTGCCATGTATAGATCGGACCCATTTGTGCCTCGCTCGAACCTGTCTTTATGTCCGTTTTAAACTGGACGTGCCGCCTCGCTTGGGGGCGGCGTTATCGTCGTAATAGAAATAGACTTGGGCCATTATATGACCTTATTCAAGTCGTGCGATGTGCCTTGCGGCCGATGGGTCAGAAGCGTTCGATGCTGGATGCACGGGCGCGGTTCAGGATAACGCCCAGCAGTGGAACCTGACCGTCCAGGATGCGTTCGCATTCGGCCAGATGTTTGGCCATCGTCTGTGTGCCATCAGATACCAGCAGCACGCCGTCCAGCTGGGGCAGGAACGCGGCTGTGTCATCAAAGGACAGCAGCGGCGGCATGTCATAGAGCACGATGTCAGGGCGCAGTGCCGCGCGCATTTCGGCAAGGCTGGCAGCGGTTGCAGGGTCTTGCATGATTTCGGACGCATCCCTGTGAGTCTCATCCGTAAGCCCCACTGCAAGTGTATCGCTTACGCGTAGTATGTAATCGCTGATTGCAACGTCACCTGCCAGAAAGTCGCGCAAATCCCCTGTCAGGCTTGCGTCCATATCCAATGCTTTGGCCAGACCAGGATTACGCATGTTGAAATCCATCAAGACTGTGCGCGAAGATGGCACGCGCGACAGGCTTGCAGCAAGATTGGCAGCCGTGAATGTATTGCCGCACCCCGCTGTTGGAGAGGCCACTGCGATATTGGTCCAGCCGTTCTGTTTTGCCGTTTGGCGCAAACGGGTCCGCAAAAGATCAAACGCCCGCGATACTTCTGTCTCGCGGAAGTCTTCGGCGGCTTGGCTGCCATCCAGAATATGCTGGTCTGTGCCGGGCTCTTGCAGGTGCAGCAGGTCCCACAAATCGCGCGGCGCTGCGGCGGGTACCGTTAATTGTGGCACATAGGGCGTGGTCAAGGCCTCAACTGTATCGTTATCGAGTATCAGATCCGATTCTTTACCAGTTTGCCGTTGCTCATTTTCAAAGCGGCGCGGACGCGTGAAATTACCCTCGGCAGGCACCATAAGGTCGCTGCGCACCGCCCCCCCGTTTGCGGGCAAAGAGGAAAAACTATCCTTCATGGCATCAGGCTTTCGGGGTTTGGTCATACGGCTGCTATAGCCCATGAGGGGATGGGATTCAAAGAAGCTGCTTGCTGCCTAGTGGCCGGTTCTGCGCAGCATGACACCGACTGTTTTAAAGATGATCTTGATGTCACCGAAGATTGAAAGCGAGCGGTTGTAAGTCGCATCGACTTCGTTGCGAAATGAAAAGCGGTTTTCGTTGCGAGCAGAAATTTGCCACAGGCCGGTGATGCCGGGGCGCAGGGCGTAATAGTGCTCCGGGTTGCCATACATCGGCAATTGTTCAGGCATCATCGGACGGGGGCCAATCAGGCTCATGTCGCCGGTCAACACATTCCAAAGCTGTGGTAGCTCATCCAGCGAAGTCGAACGCAGCAAGGCACCCACGGGTGTCACGCGCGGGTCATTGATCAACTTTTGCTTTTCATCCCATTCGCGGCGCATCTTGGGATCGGATGCCAGATATTGTTCAAGAACGGCGTCGGCATCGCGTACCATTGTGCGCAGTTTAAGAATGGAAAACGCTTTTCCGTTCCGGCCAAGCCGTTGCTGACGGTAAAAGGGGTTTCCCCCTTCAAGCCAAAGCGCGATCGCGCATATCAGAGTGATCGGGATGAAAAACGGCAAACTTAGAAGCACCAAAAGCGTCTCAAACAGACGTTTGCCAACAACACGGTAGGCGGACCGCGGCATAGCCTCGGGCGTGGGACGGAAAAGGGGCGTGGGGGCTTGTAGCACAGCGATGCGTGCATTCATCTCGCCGCTTGTTGCGGCAAGATTGGACATGCCGTAACCGGGCTGATCAAGGTTAAATCTCTTCATCGTACAACCCCCCCAGGGTCATTTGGTCTTCTTGCAGGCACGGCCCGCTTTTTTCCGCATTGGCAGATACGGCATTGCCGGATTGGTCGCATTCGTCTTCACGGACACCGGCGCGCCCGAGTTTCAGCTATTCTCTTTTTATTTGAATGGCGCTGCCCATTCTAAGGCGCACATATGCCAGACGTCTGACACTTACATAACAGATTTTCGCCACAATTCAGGGGGAATTTTCGAAACAAATTGTTTCTTGTGAGCGATATGAAGAAAGTCTACGCCATCAGTGACCGCTGATGGAGGTCTGTTTTAGAAGCATTTTTTAACTGGGGGAATGTGGCAGCCCGTAGGGGAGTCGAACCCCTCTTTTCAGGTTGAAAACCTGACGTCCTAACCGATAGACGAACGGGCCACACTTAGTGAGCGCTTCTCTAAGCAATCCCCTTGAGGGGCGCAAGTCGAAAAAACCGAGTTGCGACGTTTTTTTTCGGCTTAGGCGCGGGCTGCGTCTTCCAGCCTTAATTGCACGGTCTGCCGACCCTGCCACGTATTGATGTCCAGTCGCCCTGCGAGGTGGAAATGTGCGCCGCCATGCGCCTCAAGCGCGGGGCCAATGGCCGAATCGTACGCGCCAAAGCAGATTGCATCCAGCCGTGCGCCATGACCGTCGCCAAAGCTGAGCTTGAGGTGGCTTTCGCCCACGCGGCGGGCCGAGAATATGCGCATATCTGCAAAAACATATCTTGGGGCAGGGGAGCCTGCACCAAATGGCCCTGCCGATTCGACTGCCTCAGTCAGCTCAACGCTGGCACCACCGGGCATAAGCAGCCCCTCTAGCCGCAAATCGGAAGGTCCACGCAGGTGCGCGCCTTGTTTCTCCAACAGCGCCGAAAGCTGGGCCATCGCGTCTTCGACGTTCTCCTCGGCCACAGTGAGGCCCGCTGCCATCTTGTGCCCGCCGCCTTTAAGTAAAACGCCCTGCATCGCCAGTTTCTGAATGCAGGCCCCCAGATCGACACCGCTGACGGAGCGGCCTGATCCTTTGCCGATTCCCTCATCAAGTCCGATTACCACTGCGGGACGCCCTGTGGCCTCCTTGAGGCGCGAGGCGACGATGCCGACCACGCCGGGGTGCCAGCCAGCGCCAGCGGCCCATACCAGCGCGCCGTCGGTGCCACGCTCCTCCGCTTGTGCCAGCGCTGCGGCGCGTACGGCTGTCTCCACTTCACGGCGTTCAGTGTTGAGCACATCAAGCCGTTCAGACAGGGCTGCGGCCTCATGCGGGTCTTCGGTGGCCAGCAGGCGGGCACCCAGATCGGCTTTGCCGACACGGCCACCTGCATTGATGCGCGGTCCCAGCATAAAACCAAGGTGATAGGCGGCAGGCGTCGTGTCCATTCGTGCAACATCAGCTAGCGCTGCAAGACCAATACGGTCCCGCCGTGCCATAACCTTTAGACCTTGTCGGACAAAGGCGCGATTCACACCGATTAGCGGCGCCACATCCGCTACGGTCGCCAATGCGACTAGATCAAGAAGAGACATTAGATCGGGGCCTTTGACCTGCGCCTCGCGCAATTGGCGTCCCGCCTCCACCAACATCAAAAAGACGACAGCTGCAGCACAAAGGTGGGCCAGCTCTCCGTCTTCATCTTGCCGGTTGGGGTTCACCACGGCCAGACAGTCAGGCAGGGTTTCCCCGCCCAAGTGGTGGTCCAGCACGATCACATCCGCGCCTTTAGCTGCTGCGATGGGACCGTGGGAAAGCGTGCCACAATCCACACAAACGATCAGGTCATGACGGGCTGCAAGATCGGCCATCGCTTCGTCATTGGGGCCATAGCCTTCATCAATGCGGTCAGGGACATAAAGCGTTGCCTCGCGGCCCATCTGGCGCAACCAGATCAGCAACAGAGCGGCAGAGCTTCCTCCATCCACGTCATAGTCGGCAAATATCGCAATGCGCTGTCGTGTTTTGACCGCAGCAAGAAAGCGTGCGGCGGCTTTTTCCATATCACGCAAGGAACGCGGATCGGGAAGGAGATCGCGCAGGGCAGGGGCGAGGTATGCCTCGGCACCTGCGGCATCGACGCCGCGCCGTGCCAGTACCGCACAGACAGCCATCGGCAGGCCTGTTTGTTGGTGCAAGGCTTCGGACGCGCGTGTTGTTTCGCCCCCGGGACCGACCCAGCGCCGCCCAGTCAAAGAGGTTTCTACCCCCAGAAATGCTGCAGCTTGGTCCACTGGTCTATTCCTTATTGTTGGGGCGTCGAATCAGACTTCCTCAATCCGCAGAGCCACCGGATCACCGGCAACCACAGACGTATCGCCGAACGCGGCCAGAGCGTGATCAATATCGCGGCGTGTTGTCTTATGCGTCACGATCAAGACCGGCGCACAATTGTCCACATGACCATACTGGCGCATCCGGTCGATGGACACGCCTGCTTCGCCCAGAACGGCCGCGACCTTTGCCAATGCCCCCGGTTTATCCTTCAGAGCCATGCGCAGATAATAGGCGGCCGGTCGCTGGCTGAGCGCTGGTTTTGCCGCTTCGAGCGTTTTTGCCGGCTGTCCAAATACAGCGCCACGGTACCCACGTGCGATATCGCAAATGTCGGATAGAACAGCGCTTGCGGTTGGACCTGCGCCCGCGCCAGCACCGCGCAGCACGATCTGACCTACAGCATCGCCTTCCAGCACAATCATGTTCGTGCCACCCTGCAGTTGCCCAAGCGGCGAGCTGTCAGGCACAAGGCACGGCTGCATCCGTTGCTCCAGCCCGCGGCCGGTCATCTGCGCCACGCCAAGCAGCTTGATCTTATAGCCCATGTCGGCAGCGGCACGGATATCCTCGATTGAGACGCGCTCGATCCCTTCAAGCTCGATCCCGGCGAAATTGACCTGCGTGCCGAAGGCGAGAGAGGACAGAATCGCAAGCTTATGTGCTGCATCGATGCCGCCCACGTCCAGTTGTGGATCTGCCTCCAGATAGCCAAGGCCATCGGCTTCGGCAAAAACATCGGCATAGGGCAGGCCTGCGTCTTCCATACGTGTCAGGATATAATTGCACGAGCCGTTCATCACACCCATCACGCGGGTAATTTCATTACCTGCAAGGCCTTCTCCCAGTGCTTTGATAACCGGAATGCCGCCTGCCACGGCGGCCTCGTATTTGATGACGCAGCCTTTGGCCTCGGCGTTTTCGGCCAGCGTCTGGCCGTACATGGCCAGCATCGCCTTATTGGCGGTGACCACATCTTTGCCCAAGGCCAGCGCCGCTTCGGTTGCGTCTTTTGCGGGCCCGTCTTCGCCGCCCATCAATTCCACGAACACATCAACATCGTCGCGTTTGGCAAGGGCGACCGGATCGTCCTCCCATGCGTAAGACGACAGATTTACACCGCGGTCTTTGGATTTGCTGCGCGCCGAAACGGCCGAGATTTCGACGGCGCGGCCTGTTCGCGCCTCAATCAACGCAGCCTGTTTGCGCAGGATGCCGACAACGCCAGCACCAACCGTACCCAAACCCGCAATCCCGAGGCGAAGAGGTTGTGACATGTAGGTGCTTCCTTTGATGACTGAGCTTTGCGTCGATGTAGCCCTTTCATCGCTGCCGTGCAACGGAGCAGGAAGTCTTAATGGAGCCCTTTTGCAAGACGCTGCCTTTCGGCGCCGCTCAGCACCGATCCGCGCAAGCGTGCTGCTCGGGCTTTCAACGCGGCGACCCGTGCATTCATCGTGGCTGTCGCTTGAACGGGTTCGACACCCGTTGCCTCGGCAGATGCCAGAACAGGACCCATTGGTACCAGCGTAGGATAGTCCGCCGCCTCCAGAGCGGGGGTGATCGTCCGGTCCAGTGCCGGGAATTGCGTACAAGCACCCAAAAGGCTCAATCCGGCGCAAAGCACCGCAGGGAAAAACGCGCGTGTCATACTGTACGGTGTGCACCAGAGCGCGGCTATCTTGCAAGTGTCTTGCTGTGGTGCGGCGCAAAGGGTTTACTTTTTGAACAGACGTTCAGATAATTAACTCATGGCACGCACCGCAGGATCACACTCAGATATCACCGGCCCCCGCGTCCGTGAGGCCGCGCTAAAGCTGTTTGCAGCAGGCGGGTATGCGGCGGTATCTATGCGGGCCATTGCCGCCGAGGTGGGGGTGCAGGCGGGCGCGCTATACAATTACACGCCCGACAAACAGACGCTCTTGTTCGATTTGATGGAAAGCCACATGACAGAGCTTTTGTCGGCGGTGAAAGATGATCCGACCCAGCCAGCTGACGCGCGTCTAAAAGCATTCGTCGCGTTCCACATTCGCTTTCACCACGCGCGCCCTGATGCGGTTTTCATCGCCTATATGGAGCTGCGCAACCTGACCCCTGAAAACTTTGCCCACATAGAGGGCTTGCGGCGCACTTATGAAGACGGGCTTGAGCAGATATTGCGCGACGGGGTGGCAAGCGGCGTTTTCAATGTAAGTGATACCAAAATCGCAACGCTTGCGATCATCGCTATGCTGACCGGTGTCAACACCTGGTTCCGCAGCGGGGGGCGTCTGTCTTTGGACCAGATCACCGCGCAGTATTCTGAGATGGTCCACCGCGCGGTAACATAATTGGCTAGTGGGCCGGTTTTATGAACGTCCCGTTGTTCAGTTCCTTCACCGCCTGAATAAGCTCCTCGCGGGTGTTCATAACGATGGGGCCGTGCCAAGCGACCGGCTCGTCAATGGGCGCACCTGATATTAGCAAAAATCGCAAGCCTTTTGGGCCCGCCTGCACGGTGACCTCATCGCCTGTGCCAAAACGCACCAATGTGCGGTCGCCGGACATATCGCGGATGTTCAGCTCTTCGCCGGCGACCTCTTTTTCCAGCAGGACACCGGAAGGGCGGCTGGCATCGACAAAGGCTCCGGCCCCTTGGAAAATATAGGCAAAGGCACGGCGGTAGGTGTCGATCTTGAAGGTTTTGCGTACGCCGGCAGGCACCGATACATCCAGATATTGCGGATCGGCAGCGATGCCATCTACGGGGCCACGTTTGCCCCAAAATTCACCTGTGATAACGCGCACTTTGGTGCCGTCATCGTCGATCACCTCTGGAATAGCGTCAGATGTCACATCCTGATACCGCGGCGCGGTCATCTTCTGGGCCGAGGGGAGGTTGCCCCACAGCTGAAAGCCATGCATTTGACCGCGCTGGTTTCCATGCGGCATTTCCTGATGCAGAATCCCGCTTCCAGCGGTCATCCATTGCACATCACCCGCGCCAAGCGTGCCATTGTTGCCAAGGCTATCAGAATGTTCGACGGTGCCTTCTAGCACATATGTGATCGTTTCGATCCCGCGGTGCGGATGCCATGGAAAGCCCTTTTCGAAGTCGATGGGGCGCTCGTTGCGGAAATCATCGAACAGCAGAAAGGGGTCAAGCTCGCTAGGGTCCTGAAACCCGAAGGCACGGTGCAGTTTCACGCCAGCGCCCTCCATTGTGGGCTGGGCGGCGCGGGTCTCTAAAGTTGGTCTCAGGGACATAGCGGTTCTCCTGTAATGGGGCTGTTCGGTAAATAGGGCTGTCCCCCCGCGCGGACAATATGGGGGGCGTGCAGGTCCAGTGTGCGCAGATGCTCAGACAACTGGCGGATTTGCATCGGCTGGGCCGGAAAACGCTGGACGTTGTTGTCCAAAGGTCGGTTTTGGGCTGGACGTGTCGCGGCGCGAACGCAAGGTTGGCACAAATGAAAGCGGAGGATCGCATGAAGATTGGTTTTATCGGGTTGGGCAATGTGGGCGGTAAGCTGTCCGGCAGTCTATTACGTAACGGTGTGGATCTTAGTGTGCATGATCTGGATGCTGGATTGGTGCAGGCTATGGTTGATAAGGGTGCACGTGACGGCGGAAGCCCTTCACAGATGATGCGTGAGTGCGATGCGGTCATCACCTGCCTGCCAAGTCCCGCAGCCAGCGCAGCCGTGGTTGAGCAGATGTTGCCTGAGGTCAAAGAGGGCAAGATATGGCTTGAGATGTCGACCACTGACGCGTCAGAGATAAAACGCTTGGCCGGTCTGGTTCACGCCCGCGGCGGCGCTGCTGTGGATTGCCCTGTCTCCGGTGGGTGCCACCGTGCGGATACAGGCAACATCAGCATCTATGCAGGGTGTGACCGCGCCACCTTTGACCGCGTTCTGCCCGTGCTTACCCACATGGGACGGCGCATCCTGCACGTGGGCGAGTTGGGGAACGCCAGTGTCCTCAAGGTCATGACAAATTACCTTGCGACCGCCAACCTGCTGACACTGTGTGAGGCACTGACGGTGATGAAAGCGCAAGGCATGGATCTTGGAATGACGTATGAGGCGATTGCAATGTCATCGGGCACCAGCTTTGTCCATGAAACTGAAAGCCAGTTGATCCTTTCAGGGTCGCGTGATGTTAACTTTACGATGGACCTGATACAAAAGGATATCGGCCTGTTCCAAAAGCTTGCGGATGATGCTGCGGTGCCACTGGAAATATCGCCATTGATGATCGCGATGATGACAGACGGGCAGGATCGTTATGGCGTGCGCGCCCAGTCCGACAGGATGATCGAGCGACTTGAGGAGGCGACTGGCCTGCAGATACTGGCAGATGGTTTCCCGATGGAGCTGGTGGACGATGAGCCGGAAGAACGCGGCTATGAAGTGAAGCCGCGTCGGTTGATGTAATGAATCGACTTCCCGTTCCATGGCGTTGAAATCGCGGTGAAATCAGATTTCAGAACTTGTGGCGTAGCCTTCGTATAGATCGCGAAGGCTTGCCCGCTGTTTGTTCAGCGTCTAGGGGTCGACAAAAGGAGTGCCGAGATGACCTCAGAGCCAGCTACACCAAAGACGGACCCTCACGAAATTCTTGCAACCGCGCAGGCCGCTTCAGGGCGCAGATACCTTGGTATCGGGATGCTCGGGCTGCTGGGGCTCATGTTGATTTATATCGCTGTCAGTCAAGCGCCTGCCTTGCAATGGCGGCTGTTTCTGGTCGCGCTGGGCGCTTTGGCCTTGTGGATGGCAGACCGGATGCGTCGCGGCACCGCGACGCGAATTGAGCTGACCGAAACTGAACTGCGCGACAGCGACGGCACCGTGATTGCGTTGATTGCCGACATAGACGGGATGGACCGCGGGTTCTTTGCATTCAAACCATCTAACGGCTTCTTGCTGCGTACTAAAAATTCTGCGCCGAATGTCTGGCGCCCTGGCCTATGGTGGCGCATGGGGCGCCGCATCGGGATTGGTGGTGTAACGCCCGCGAACCAGACCAAATTCATGTCCGAAATCATTGCCGCCATGATGGCGCAGCGCGACATGAACGCCGAAAAATAACCTGTTTAAATATGCCATCGCAGAGACTGGGGTGTCCGCATATTGGATTGGTCGGTTAAGCGGACAAAGTCATCATTGCTCCAAGTTGACATTTTGACTGAAAAAATGGGCTCAGTTAGAGATCAGGAACGATGCGCATACAAAACCCCAGTCTATTTGGACTGGGGTTTTGTGCAGGTGATGGTGGATGTGGCGTCGGAGTGGTTTAACTGCCGCGCCCATGGCCCCCGCCGCCATGACCGCTGCCGTTGCCGCCAGCGCCGTGGCCGCCGCCACCAACTCCACGTCCTCCGGTATCCGCGCTCGCATGACCCGCAGCTTTGCCACCAGCATTGGGGCTAACGTTCCGGTTCGCCTGTCCGTGCATCTCATCTTCGCCCGGTGTGTTCAGGCTCTTTTCCTGATTCGCATCATGGAATTGAGAGTTCACCTTATCGTCCGGACCAGCCCAAGGATTGCCGTGATCGGCCAATACAGGCGCGACGGAAAGTGTCAGCAGAACCAGCCCTAGGGGCACGGAATTGGAGAGTGTTGATTTCACGGGATTAGTTCCTTTTCATTGCATTCATAAATATAGTTATATCTATGTGTGGCGAAAAAAAGGTGCCGCTCGTGTTATAGGCTGGTTTCCGCTCTTTGCTGATATGCCCCAAAACCGGCAAGCTACGTCCGGCTTAGCTAGCACATACGCGCTACTGGGGGATGACAGTTATCAATCGCCGTAAAAACGCGCCCGGAATGACCTCCGGCATATATTTGTGAGGTATCAGGCAGGAACTAAGCCAAGAATGCATTCTGGAAACCAAGGGCTTCATCGCGCGTTCCAATATCACGCTCTTCCTGGCCGCGAGACGTTCATACAGGCGCGCATCATCTTCAACTCCTGCATCGTATAGTCTTGCCACAAGGGGCGGGGTGGCTTCGCTACATAGATCTGATCAGCCATGCTGAACCCACTCGCGCGCCTCTGGCTGGTGCGTCTCGTCCGTCTCCAAGAACTCATGGAAGCATGGGGTCGGCGCATTTCCCATAATCAACATGCCCGTTATTCGCCGATGAGGTATCTTATTTTGTTAAGTCCGAGACGGCACGCGAGCCTACGCACCGACGGCAGTGTGCAGGTGCATACCCACAAAAAAATACCCCCGAAACGGTTTTGCCGTCCGGGGGTATTCAATGTGTCAATCAGGACCGATCAGCTGTCTGTCCACAACACCTGTGGCGCATAGCGGGGGCGCGTAAAGATGAAGTTCTTGATTTCGCGCTGCTCCAAACCTGTTCTGAACGGTGGTGTGTAGTTGGCGAATGTTTCGACAATAATGATCCGCTCGTTGTGAACCATCGCTGGCAGCTTCTCCGTCCAGTCGCGTACAGACTGGTTGGTCAACTCTGTGGCGTAGCCGCGTGTCTTTGACCAATCAAGCTTCATGATCTCGTTCTGGCTGTCGTAGCGCACAATGGATACACGCACGGTGCTTTCCTGAGGATCACGGGTGAGCGTGTTGAACAGGGCAAGCGAGCCATCCATATAGTCACCGTCAATCGGCAGCGTCTCACGAGAAATCATATCCCCCAGCGTGTAAGCGGCCTTTTGGTGCATCGTGTACTGACGAAACGCATCAAACAGTGTGAAGATTGACAGGACCACAAAGAAGATCAGCGGGATCATAATGACCATTTCGATCGAAGCTGACCCTTTCTCGTCGCGGGCGAAATGACCGCGCAGGGCTGTTTTTGGGTTAACGTTCTGCATTATTTTGGCTCCTGTACAAAGGCACTCATCGAGACCATTTTGCCTTTTCCGTCACTGCTTGCCTGTCCCAGCAAATAGCCCAGCCCGATCGATCCGAATACTGGGTCGAACTTGTAGCAGGCGCGCAGCAGCATCAGCTCGTGTTGTTGTCCCAAGGACCAGCCGCGCACCGGGCTGACCTCCAGAGGGGCGTCAGTGCAGTCTGGATTTGCTTCTAGCCCAGAAAAGCTGCGCGGGTTCATTGGCAACATTTCGAGCCGCAGGTTTTCATCGCAGTTGTCAAGGCCACCAGCGTTCATGCAGATCGCTTTCTTGAGGTCATCGTGTGTGATCTCCACACCTGTGTTCAGACGCACGCTGCGGGTCGTAACCTCCAGGCCGCGATCCAATTGCATTTGGCGGATCGAGTGCAAGCTAAGCTCAAAGCCGAAGAAGAAGGCGCCAAACAGAACCGGAGCAAGAATTGCGAATTCGATTACATAGAGAACGCCCTTTTCTTCATCCCGGAAGCGGCGCAGGTGATTTTTCATACGCGTGATCATTGTGTGAGCCTCAGCTGGTTAATTTGGCGTGCAATCGCTCTGAACGCCTCTTTGATTTCAACGCCTTCAACCCGGAAGAAGTGGCTGGGTGAGGAGGCACAATCGCGCATAACGTTTGCACCGTGGTCGGTAACTTCGAAGCCGATGGACCAGATGACGATGTTCTTCTCTTTCGCAGCATCACAGACGTTGCTGAGAAGGCTGTCGCCGTAGTCGGGCCAGTACTTCAGGTACTTGAAGCTATTGTGGTAGTAGCTGCTCACATAGCGCGAGAGGTACCAGTTCAGGTTATACCGGTCCCAGTGTGCCGCATGGCTGTAGTTGGCATAGTAGTTATCGTTGATGCGGTAGGAATAGTGGTTCTGACCATCCGTCATCAAGACAACCGTCTTGAGCGTTGCGAAGTCATCGAATTCTGCTGGGCGTGCTGCGAATGCAGTATCCGTTTTGCCGGCTTGCGCCAAATCAGCATTGATCGTTCTGAAATCAGGATCAAGCAGACCGGTGGCCCATTTCATACCTGCAAAGATGGAGGTACTGCCGCGTGGCACCAGACGCCCGATCTTGTATTTCAGAGCATCGACATTCTGGCTGAACGCCACAACGTCTTCGTCTGCACCGTTTGGACAAACTGGCGTGCTGCGGTCGTTATCATACCCGTTATAGCCCCACTGGAAGTGCTGGACCTGACCGTATTGCTTGTCACGGCGCAGACGCGTCGTGTCAAAATCGCTGTCAGAGAATTCCATGCAGTGGCTGTAAGGGTTGTTCCAGTTCACATTGAACCTGCTCATCAGGTCGGGGCCTGCGCTCACATGTTCAGAGTAAGGGACGATCGACACAGATACGAGATCTTCGGTTGAATCGTTGATCACGGCGTCAACAAATGTCCGGGCTGCATCGCGCAGGTTGGACATCTTGTCGCCTTCGCTCATCGAGCCGGAAATATCGAGAACCATTGAGATTTCGACGTTGTTCACGCGCTCTTCGGCTTCGGCGAAGCTGCGCAGAGGCAATTCATCAATCCCGAGTATGTTCATGAAGTTGGTGGCCGTTGAACTGTCCGAGTTCACGGAAACAGTTCTGAAGTTCAGGCCTTCTTCTACGGTAATGCTGTTCGCCCGGTCGGGAATGCCAGCCTTATCAAAGTAGTCTTGGACCACCTCGCTCGGAGTAAGTTGCTGATCAAGGTCGGCGGCTGCCAGCACTGCACGGTCGGCAGTGTTCTGGACGCGGACGCGCTCCATCTCGTTGCGCTGCATGTCGAAAGAGATACCGGCAATGATGACCAGCAACCCGATGATTGCAACGGCGAAGACGGTTACAAAGCCGTCTTCTTCTTGTGCGTAACGACGCAGGTAGGGATTGTTTTCCCGTCCCGCTAATGCCGGGACGCACGTCGTCGAAAACAGTTTTGACATTATTTTCACCTCTCATGCCGTGACCCGCTCGGAGTGATGGGACCTATGGCTTATCGACAGTTCTTATGACCTGTGAACATGGCCAAAATTAGGCAAATCATTGCCTAAATGTCATATTTTAAAGGGTTTTCGGGTATAATGGGCGCGTATCGGGGGGAGTGTTTCGCGACCGTGAACAGTGCGCCCCGAAAACCGTACACACCCTATTCTTTAGGGGGAGGGCGAGTCGTGGTTAACCCGATCGGTCTAATCCGCTATAGTGTGTAACTAATCCGATATAGTTAATTTTTGATTAGCCAGGCAGGCAAGGAAGTAAATTTCCGAGCCCTATTTGTTGGTAAAGGGTATAGCGCGCGTAGCCTTCAGTAGGTCTTGTGGGGAGATTTCGAAAACCGTTTCAGGTGCGCCACCGGCACCCCAGACCGTTTCAAACTCAAGAAGAGCGGCGTCAATATAGGTTTGCATGTCGCACAGGTGCCCGATGGGGGCGACCCCGCCAATGGCAAAACCTGTCTCGGCGCGGACACGTTTGGGGTCGGCCCGAACCAATGCTTCACCGAAAAGGTTTGGCGCACGATCAAGATCAAGCTGGTGCGCGCCACTGACAAGGATGAGCATCAGGTTCCCTGACTGCGCCCCCTCAAAAATCATCGACTTTGCGATCTGCCCAACACTGCATCCGCAACTGTCGGCAGCATCCTGTGCCGTGTGTGCCGAGGTTGGTAAAGTGATGATCTCGATTTCTAGCCCTGCTGCCTGCGCAGCCTGCCGTACACGATTGACGCTTTTGCCCATTGATAGATCCTCACGTTGCTACAGTTTGTTAAGGACAAATGCGCTAACCAAGGTCAAGTGGCCGCGCGGACACGGGGGGCAGTTTTGCAGTGTTCGTAAACTGATTAAAAAAGTAGCACTTCGTTTGGTGCCCGCATAAGGTCCGACTAAGTGCAGGATTCGCCCTGCATCCGTATAAAGCCTAACCTGATCTCACATAAAGGCAGATCCTATGAGCCAGAATTCCAAAGAGCCGAGCTTTCGCGACAGCGTAAACCTTATGTTCAACCGAGCGGTTGATCTGATGGATCTCAAGCCCGGCCTTGTGGAGAAAATTCGCGTTTGCAACGCTACTTATACCGTTCGCTTCGGTGTGCGTTTGCGCGGAGACATCAAAACATTCACCGGATACCGCTCTGTGCACTCAGAGCATATGGAGCCGGTCAAAGGCGGTATCCGCTTTTCTCTGGGTGTTAACCAGGACGAGGTCGAGGCGCTGGCGGCGTTGATGACGTTTAAATGCGCGTTGGTCGACGCACCGTTTGGCGGCTCCAAAGGGGGCTTGTGTGTGGACCCGCGAGAATACGAAGTGCATGAAATGGAGATGATCACCCGTCGCTTTGCCTATGAGCTGATCAAACGCGACCTGATCAACCCTGCGCAGAACGTGCCCGCCCCCGATATGGGTACCGGAGAACGCGAGATGGCATGGATCGCCGATCAGTACAAACGTATGCACACAACCGACATCAACAGTGCGGGCTGTGTGACGGGCAAGCCGATCAATGCCGGTGGCATTCAGGGGCGGACAGAGGCGACCGGTCGTGGCGTGCAATACGCCCTGCGTGCTTTCTTTCAGGACAGTGATGGCGTCAAGAAAGCCGGTTTGACCGGAACCTTAGACGGCAAACGCGTGGTGGTGCAGGGCCTGGGAAATGTGGGCTTTCACGCCGCCAAGTTCCTGAGCGAGGAAGACGGCGCGCCAGTGGTTGGTGTGATAGAATACAACGGGGCGATCTGGAATGACGATGGCATCGACATCGAAGCGCTCAAGGCGCACATCACGGCCGAGGGTTCGCCAAAGGGCTTTGCTGGAGGTGAATTTGTCGAAGACGGAGCCAGCCTGCTGGAGCGGGAGTGTGATATCCTGATCCCCGCTGCGCTGGAAGGCGTGATCAATCTGGGTAATGCAAAGCGGATCAAGGCTCCTTTGATCATCGAGGCGGCGAATGGTCCGGTCACGGCGGGTGCGGATGAAATCCTGCGCGACAAGGGGACTGTTGTCATTCCTGACATGTACGCCAACGCCGGCGGCGTGACAGTCAGCTATTTTGAGTGGGTCAAGAACCTCGGCCATATCCGCTTTGGCCGCATGGGACGGCGTCAGGAGGAAAGCCGTCACCAGCTTATCGTGGACGAGCTTGAGCGCATCAGCCGCGACACCTCGATCAACTGGACAATTAGCCCCGACTTCAAGGATAAATATCTGCGCGGCGCAGGTGAATTGGAACTGGTACGGTCTGGTCTGGATGACACGATGCGAACTGCCTATGAGTCCATGGCGAACGTCTGGCACAGCCGTGACGATGTTTCGGATCTGCGCACAGCGGCCTATCTGGTCAGCATTGGTAAGGTCGCCGCAAGCTATCAGGCAAAAGGTCTGTAGCATCAAAACTGTTCTGGCCGAGCTTGGCGCGCTTTGCGGCGCGTCGGCCAGATCGGAATTGCGTGTATATCGAAGGTGTTGATTTGGCTGGGGGTTAGTCCCCGGCTAAATAGTCGGTTTTTATAGGCATTAGTGTGATCGGCCCCAAAGGGTTCTGCAGCATCAGATCAAAGCCGCTTAAACCTTATCGAGGTTTATTGAATAGACGCCTGATTTGCGGCGGACAGAGCTTCGGCACGCGGGTAGGGTGTGGGCATGATGTTTGATTTGCCAGATGAAGAAACGCTCTATGCCGCATTATTGGCGCGCGATCCTGCATGGGACGGCCGTGCTTGGGTCGGGGTTTCGTCGACAGGCGTGTTTTGTCGGCTTACGTGCACTGCGCGCAAGCCCAATCCGCAAAACTGTACGTTCTATGACACGATAGGGGCGGCGATCGAAGCGGGGTATCGCGCCTGCAAGCGGTGTCACCCTTTGGCTCCGGCTGCGGAGTCTGACCCCTGTGTGAAAACTTTGCTTGCTGCGCTAGAGGCGGATTCCGAAAAGCGTTGGGGCGAAGCCGATGTCATTGCGTTGGGTTACGATCTGTCGACGGTGCGGCGGGCGTTCAAACGAAATTTTGACATGACTTTTCTTGAAATGGCGCGGCTGGCGCGCTTGCGCAGCGGCGCAGCAGAGCTGGTCGGCGGCGCGAAGGTGATCGAGGCGCAATTGGTGGCCGGATACAGTTCCGGTTCTGCCTTCCGGTCGGCCTTTGCTGCTTGGATGGGGCTGACGCCAGGTGCCTTTGTGCAGAATGCGGTTTTGCGGGCAGATTGGATTGAAACGCCTTTGGGGGCGATGGTGGCAGTTGCCTCAGAGAGCGCCTTGCATTTGCTGGAGTTCACAGAGAGGCGCGCGTTACCCGCAGAGCTGGCCGCACTCAGGCGGGATGCCAAGGGATCGCTTGGATTTGGCCGCTTTGCATCAACTGACCGGATCGAGCGGGAAATGAACGCATTCATGGCGGGTGATACAGCCGCGTTTGAAACGCCGCTGCGTCCGCTTGGTACGCCCTTCACCCAAAACGTTTGGCAGGCCTTGCGCGAAATCCCTGCAGGGCAGACCCGCAGCTATGGCGAGCTTGCCCGCTATATGGGGCGGCCGAACGCGACCCGCGCCGTAGCGCGCGCAAATGGGGCGAACCCCATTGCCATAGCTATTCCGTGCCACCGGGTGCTTGGGGCTGACGGCAGTCTGACCGGATATGGCGGCGGGCTGTGGCGCAAACAAAAGCTGATCGAGCTTGAGCGCGGGTTTGCCGCTGCCCGCTAGCTGAATTTATCAGCGGCAGGTTTATGCACCGCGGTGACCGGTGCCCAAATCAACCTCTGGCGTAATTTGGCGATTGCTAGGTAAGGGCAGGTTTGCCAGAGTGGACAGGAGTGTACACTGGGGGTCAGCATGCGGTTTTCGGGATGGCGTATTCTGCGCGAAGGGTTGAGCGGCAACAAGGGCTGGCAGCCTCATTGGCGCGATGCCGAACCGAAGGCCGAATATGATGCGATCATCATCGGCGGCGGCGGCCATGGACTTTCGACTGCGTATTATCTGGCCAAAGAACACGGCATGACAAATATCGCCGTGATTGAAAAAAGTTATTTGGGCGGCGGCAATGTTGGGCGCAACACGACCATCGTAAGGGCCAACTATTTCCTCGACGGCAATTCGCAATTTTACTCCCACTCGTTGAAGCTGTGGGAAGGGCTTGAACAGGAGCTGAACTATAATGTGATGCTCTCTCAGCGCGGGCAATTGATGCTGTGTCATTCGGATGGGCAGCGCGATGCCTATGCGCGGCGCGGAAATTCAATCATAGGGCAGGGGGATGATGCCGAACTGCTGGATGTGGAAGGTGTGCGCAAGATTGCCCCCTTCCTTGATTTCAAGAACACGCGGTTTCCGATTTATGGCGGGCTTTTGCAGCGCCGCTCTGGCACCGCGCGCCATGACGCGGTGGCGTGGGGCTACGCGCGCGGCGCGTCCGAGCGTGGCGTGGACCTTATACAGCAATGCGAGGTCACAGGCATTGACATAGAGAACGGCAAGGTGACCGGTGTGCAGACCACACGCGGTGCGATCCGTGCCAAAAAGGTAGGCATGGTTGTGGCGGGCCGCTCGTCCCAAGTGGCGGCAATGGCGGGCATGCGCCTGCCGATTGAAAGCCACGTTTTGCAGGCCTTCGTGACAGAGGGGCTGAAGCCGGTCATCGACAATGTGATCAGTTTCGGCATGGGGCACTTCTATATCAGCCAGTCGGACAAGGGCGGATTGGTCTTCGGCGGTGATCTGGATTTTTATGCCTCTTATGCCGCGCGGGGCAATCTTCCGATGGTCGAGCATGTGATGGAAGCAGGCATGACCCTGATGCCAATGATCGGCAAGGCAAAGGTGCTGCGGTCTTGGGGCGGGATAATGGATATGACGCCCGACGGCTCGCCCATCATCGACAAGACCGAGACAGAAGGTTTGTTCGTGAATTGCGGCTGGTGCTACGGCGGGTTCAAGGCTGTGCCGGGCTCTGGCAATTCGTTCGCGCATTTGATGGCAACGGGGCAGCACCATGCACCTGCGGCCAAATTCAGGCTGGACCGTTTCCGGACAGGTGCGGGATTGATGGATGAAGAGGGCACCGGCTCTCAACATAATTTGCACTGAGGGGATTTGGGCTGATGTATTTTATACGGAACGTACGCGCGAAAGCATGTCAGGCAGGGATCGGGATTTTCATGCTTGGCGCTTTGGCCGCCTGGGACCCTGTGCCTGCGGGGGACACTACGTGCCATTCTGCGGCCACCTGCGAGTTTATTGCCCTGACCGCCAAGCAGATGCGCAGCGATATTGGCGAAAACTATGGCCGTGGTGTGATCCTGCGTGATGCGCGTGCCGCGGGTCAAACGCTGGTGGTCGATGTGTCGCTGCCTCTTCCCGGTGCTGCGTTCAAAGAGCCGGTCGGTCAGCGCGCTATTGGAGTTTTCGGGGAAAACTTTGCTGGCAATTTCTGCGAAGGCGCGTTTTCGAATGACTTCTATAAGTTGGGGCGCGGTTTCTCTACGGATAATAAATTGGTGACCGATCAGGTGATCCGGTCCTGCGGGAGGCGAAAAGCGTGAGAATACCTTGCCCTTTGTGCGGTGTACGGGACCGGCGTGAGTTCTATTACAAGGGGGCCGCTGTTGCCCTTGCACGGCCCGCATTGGATGCGGGGGCGCAGGCGTGGGATGACTACGTGCATCTGCGTGAAAACCCCGCCGGACGCACCCGCGATTTGTGGCACCATGAGGCGGGCTGTGGCGCGTGGCTGGTCGTGACGCGCGATACGGTAACCCACGAGGTCCATGGGGCTGACTTGGTGTCAGATGTTGCGCAGGGGACAAGCACATGAGGGTCTCTGTCCGGAGTCTGGGCGCGCCCGTTGTGTTTCGCTTTGACGGTGAAAGCTATGAGGGGCGCGCGGGCGATACTGTCGCCTCGGCTTTGCTGGCCAATGGTGCGCGTTTGATGGGGCGCTCTTTTAAATACCACCGTCCGCGCGGTGTGTTGAGCGCGGGTTCGGAAGAGCCGAATGCGCTTGTTACAGTTGGGCGGGGTGCAGCGGCGGAGCCGAATGTGCGCGCCACTGTGCAGGAAATCTATGACGGGCTGGAGGTGTTCTCTCAATCCGCTTGGCCGTCGTTGCACTTTGACGCAATGGCGATGAACGATCTGGCGGCGCCGTTTCTGGGGGCTGGGTTCTATTACAAAACCTTCATGTGGCCCAAGGCGTTCTGGGAAAAGCTGTACGAGCCGATTATCCGCCGTGCTGCGGGCCTTGGTGCGCTGAGTGGTCAGCATAACCCCGACACCTATGACCGTGCCTTTGCGTTTTGTGATCTGCTGGTGGTCGGTGCCGGACCTACCGGATTGATGGCCGCGCGCGTCGCGGCCGAGGCGGGTTTGGACGTGATCCTGTGTGACGAAGATTCCGAGTTCGGCGGCCGGTTGCTGGCTGAGGTCGAGAATATAGATCACATGCCTGCGCAGGAATGGGTTGCCGAACAGGTGCGCAAACTTGCAGCGATGCCAAATGTGCGCCTGATGTCGCGCACAACTGTGACAGGCGTCTACGACGGTGGTGTATATGGCGCGTTGGAGCGAGTGACGCATCACATGCCCCGTACTGAGGCCCCTCTAGAGTGTTTTTGGCGGATAACAGCAGCACACACGATATTGGCAGCAGGCGCATTGGAACGCCCCATAGCGTTCCGGAACAATGACCGCCCCGGGATAATGACAGCAGGGGCTGTACGCGCATATCTCAACCGCTGGGGCGTTGTCCCCGCAAGAACAGTGGCGGTATTCGGCAATAACGATGATGCCCACCGCACGGCACATGATCTACACCACGCGGGCGTGATGGTTGTCGCGTTGATTGACAGCCGCGCAGACGCATCCGTGGAGGATGTGCCGTACCCGGTCTATTTGGGTGCACAGGTGTCCGACACGGTTGGTCGGCTGGGTCTGTCCAGTATCAAGGTTCGCACGGCCAGCGGTAAGGTCGAACATATCGCAGCAGAGTGTCTGGCGATGTCCGGAGGCTGGAACCCCACAGTGCATCTGACTTGCCACATGAATGGTCGCCCATCGTGGCGTGAGGATATCGCGGCATTTGTTCCCACAAAGGGCGCCGTGCCGAATTTGGAAGCGGCCGGTGCCTGTAACGGCACGTTCTCGACTGCGCGCTGTTTGGCCGAGGGTGCCGCCGCAGCGCAGCGTGTGATTAAGGCGCTGGACGGAAGGTCGGTGGAATTGGATATGCCCGATGCGGCGGATGCCCGATATAGGATATCGCCGCTCTGGGCAGTGGCCGGTAAAGGGCGGGCATGGCTTGATTTCCAGAACGATGTAACGGTGAAGGATATCAAGCAGGCCGCGACCGAGAACTTCCGCTCGGTCGAGCATATGAAGCGCTATACCACTCAAGGAATGGCGACCGATCAGGGCAAGAACTCTAACGTGGGGGCACTGGCTGTGTTGGCCGATGCCACAGGGCGGGGCATACAGCAGACAGGAACTACCACCTTCCGGCCCCCGTATTCTCCGGTCGCGATTGCGGCTCTTGGGGCAGGGGCGCAGGGCAAAGGTTTTGCGCCAGAGCGTTTCACAACATCACACGCACAATCCGTACAAATGGGCGCGCCGATGATCGAGGCGGGTCTATGGTACCGCCCCAGTTATTTCCCGCGCAAAGGCGAGGATACCTGGCGGCAGTCGTGTGATCGTGAGGTGGGTTATGTCCGGCGCACTGTGGGCGTTTGTGATGTTAGCACCCTGGGCAAGATCGATATTCAAGGCCCTGATGCGGCCAAGTTGCTGGATTTTGTGTACACGGGCATGTTCTCGACCCTGCGCGAAAATCGCGTGCGCTATGGGCTAATGCTGCGCGAAGATGGCACTGTAATGGATGACGGCACCTGCGCGCGACTGGGGCCAAACCACTATCTGATGACCACCACCACGGCTGCGGCGGGTGATGTTATGCGGCATCTGGAGTTTGTCACACAGGCCCTGCATCCTGAATGGGATGTGGTGTTTACTTCGGTGACAGAGCAATGGGCGCAGTTTGCCGTGGCAGGGCCAAAAGCGCGCAGCTTGTTGAACAAACTGTTAAATGATCCGGTGGACAACGACGCATTTCCTTTCATGGCTTGCGGCGCTGTGCGCGTAATGGGCGTGGATGCACGATTGTTCCGCATCTCCTTTTCGGGTGAGCATGCGTATGAACTGGCCGTGCCTGCGCGCTACGGTGCGGCATTGTTCGAGCGGCTGGTTGAGCGGGCCGAAGCGCTGGAAGGCGGCGCTTATGGTATGGAAGCGCTAAACGTGCTGCGCATTGAGAAGGGGCATATCACCCATGCAGAAATTCATGGCCGCGTGACGGCGTTTGATGTCTGCATGGAGCGGATGGTGTCTGACAAAAAGGATTGCGTGGGCAAGGTCATGGCCGCGCGCGATGGGTTGGTGGACCCGATGCGCGAAAGGCTGGTGGGCATGCGGCCTGTGAGCGCCGTCAAACAGCTGACAGCGGGAGCGCATATCTTTGAGGACGGTGCGGCCCATGTTCACGCCAATGATCAAGGCTATGTCACGTCGGTGTGCTATTCGCCGGACGTAGGAACCATGATCGGACTTGGCTTTGTCAAAGGGGGACCGGACCGGATGGGGGAGCGTATGGTGGTGCGCGACCACGTGCGCGATCTAACGCTAGAGGTCGAAATCTGTTCGCCTGTTTTTATTGATCCCGAAGGAGGACGCCTGCGTGGTTGAACTTGACGCAAAGAGCCCCTTTGACGGGCTGCTGCCGCTCCGTATCGGGGAATTGGATGTGACAGAGATGGAAGTCGGGCCCATCACCTCGGTGATGCCTTTTGCCGATACCTCAAAGGAGACGTTGGACCAGATGCTCGGCTTGTCGTTTCCTGCGCCGGGGCAGTCCACCGGTGATGGTACGCGGCGGTGTGTCTGGGTGGGACAGGGTGAGGCGCTGTTGATGGGGGATCGTCCCGAAACAGGGCAGGGTGCCTATGCCGCCTTGGTAGACCAGTCAGATGCGTGGGCCGTTGTATGCCTGCGGGGGGGGCGCGCGGATGATGCTTTGGCGCGTTTGGTGCCGGTGGATATGCGGCTGCGGGTTTTTCAGATTGGGGCCACTGCGCGCTCGCAGTTGGGCCATATGAATGCCAGCATCACCCGTATCAGCGAAGATGCCTTTATGATCGCGGTTTTCCGCTCAATGGCGCAAACGCTTGTTCACGATTTGCGGACCGCTCTGGAAGCTGTGGCCGCGCGGGGGTAAGCTGCGCGCAAATGTGATATTCTGGAGTATGTTATGATCCGTGTTTTAAGTGTTGTTGCCTGCGCCGCTCTGGCCGCCCCTGCGGTTGCTGCCACAGCAAAGGAAAAAGATTGTGGATATCAGGGCGACGTTGTGTCGGCCGTGCAGGGCGCACGTGTTGCACGTGTCAAAGAGCGTAAGGTCGCAGCTCATGTCGCCGATGCCGCGCCCGAATGGCCTGAGAAATACAATGCGGTGATCCCGTTGGTGACGCCGTGGGTTTACGGCCTGACCATGGCCGAGGTGAAATCGGCCGATCTGGGTGCTGCGTGGAAAGAGCAATGCCTCGCGCAATAGACATGCTCGGCTTACCACGACAGGGTGGCAAGCCAAGGCTTGCGCCCGACTATTTCGACAGGTTGTTGACAGATACTGATCCGGTCGATGCGGTCGCCGCGCTGAGCGCGTTCTGGCAGCCGCGGATTGATAGCAGAGCCGCGAGATTTGGCCTTAGTGTGGCTGAATACAACGTGCACCTGATCCTGATTTATACAGGGGAAATTGCTGACGGTGGCCACGCACAGTATTTTGTGAACAGAGGTGTCGCCTATGTGGATGATACTATTGCGGCACTAAATGCCGTAGGTCTGGAAACGCTTGGCGATGTGCTGGCGCAGGCCCAATCCATTCTGGCGGTAGCAGGGCGCGAGTTTGCCGATTGTGATGCTGCGGCGGATGAAAAACTGCCGGAGGTGGATGTCGTGTTACTGCGATACTGCCGCGCCCATAAAGACACCCTTTTGTTGCCTGAACGCGGACTTTTGCAGGGGTGAATTCGACGCGCGCTTCTGGACTCTGACCGCGCGCTGACCATATGGATAAGTATGAGTCTTCCACCCGGTTTCCTTGATGAATTGCGCACACGCTCCAGCCTCAGTCAGGTTGTCGGGCGCAAAGTCATGTGGGATGCGCGTAAGTCCAATCAAGGCAAGGGTGATATGTGGGCACCGTGCCCCTTCCATCAGGAAAAATCAGCCAGCTTCCATGTAGATGATCGCAAAGGGTTCTATTATTGCTTCGGCTGTCACGCCAAAGGCGATGCGATTTCTTTCGTGCGAGAGACGGAAAACGTCAGCTTTATGGAGGCGGTAGAAATTTTGGCCCGTGAGGCCGGGATGCCTATGCCGCAGCTTGATCCACGTGCGCAGGAGAAATCCGACAAGCGGACCGAACTTGCCGATGTGATGGAGCTGGCGGTCAAGTGGTTTCGCTTGCAGCTACGCACTGGCGGGGCGTCATCAGCGCGTGATTATCTGGAGCGGCGTGGTTTGCCTCAAGCGGTTTGTGACCGCTGGGAGATCGGGTTTGCGCCTGACAGCTGGCAAGGTCTCTGGGATGCGTTGAAGGGCAAGGACATCCCGGATGAATTGATCCTGGGTGCCGGACTGGCCAAACCGTCGAGCAAGGGCGGCAAGCCCTATGATACTTTCCGTGGTCGCATCATGTATCCGATCCGTGATGCGCGGGGACGCGCAATAGCCTTCGGTGGCCGCGCGATGGATCCTGACGATAAGGCGAAATACCTCAACTCGCCCGAGACAGAGCTGTTTGATAAGGGGCGCAGCCTTTATAACGTGCGGGATGCGCGGGTGGCAGCCGGCAAGGGACAACCATTGCTGGTGGCCGAAGGCTACATGGACGTGATTGCCCTAAGCGAGGCGGGATTTGGTGCTTCTGTTGCACCGCTGGGTACTGCAATTACCGAAAACCAGTTGGCGATGCTGTGGCGTATCAGTGATGAGCCGATTATCACGCTCGACGGGGACACCGCAGGCCAACGCGCAGCCTTGCGCCTGATTGATCTGGCCCTGCCGTTGCTTGAGGCTGGTCGCAGCCTGCGTTTTGCGATGATGCCGGAAGGACAGGATCCCGACGATCTTTTGAAATCGTCCGGCGCAGCGGCTGTTCAGACGCTGCTGGATGCAGCGGTCCCGATGGTACAGCTGCTGTGGCAACGCGAAACCGAGGGCAAGGTGTTTGACAGCCCCGAACGCAAGGCGGCGCTGGATAAATCCCTGCGCGAAAAGATCATGCTGATCAAAGACCCCAGCATCCGTAGTCACTACGGTCAGGCAATCAAGGACCTGCGCTGGGATCTGTTTCGCTCCAAATCAAGCGGCAAGGGGGGCGATAAAAGCTTTAGCCCGCGCAAGGAGCGGCAATCTGGCCAGCCATGGAACAGCCGTGCGCCGCAGGGCCCGTCGGCAGGGGCGAAGGCCTCTATGCTGGCCATTGCGGCCGATGCACGCGCAACCGACCACCTGCGCGAAGCTGTTATTCTCGCGGCCTGCATCAGTTGCCCCGATGTGGTCGAGCCGTTCGAGAGCGGGCTTGAAAGCATGGCCTGTCTGGATGGTGATCACGCCCGCCTGCGCGATCTGATTTTGCGCCATTCGCTGGATGGTGCTGACGTATTGCGCGGCAGAATTGAGGATGTTCTGGGGCCCGATACCCTTGAAAATCTGCTGTCCCAACGCCATGTCGCTATCACGCCGTGTATCCGCAAACCCGGTGATGCCGAGATGGCCAAAACGACAATCGCCGAGGAGCTTGCAAAGCTGGAAGCTGTGCGCGGGCTGATGGAAGAAGTGAAAGACGCCGCAGATGATCTGACAGGGGAGGCCGACGAAGGGCTAACATGGCGACTGGCTGAGGCGGCAAAAGCGGCTGATCGTGCGCAACGCACTGGTCAAGAAGACAAAGCGGAATATGTTATCGCCGACAATGGCGCGCGGTTGGACCGCGAGGAGGTAGCCAAGAGCCGCAGTTTCTTCGAGCAGATCGATTTTTCCAAAGGCGGGAAAAAGGGATAATGGTCGTGCTTTTAGGGGCGGGAACAGCCTTATTTGTGGCGCTGCGGTAACCAAATGAACGCATTTAGCGGAAATATAAGGATGCGGGTTTAAGAATCACCCCAAACCCCGCATGATTCGAAAAACCGAATCACCGCTAGGTGATTCGCTTAGGGACGTAGAGGAGCTCTTGATGGCTGCCAAAGACACCAACGAAGACGCCAAAAACGACGATCAGGATTCCGGCCATTCGCTGGATATGAGCCAGGCCGCCGTCAAGAAGATGATCGGGGAGGCCCGTGAAAAGGGCTATATTACCTACGATCAGCTCAACACTGTATTGCCGCCTGATCAGGTGTCTTCGGAACAGATCGAAGACGTGATGTCGATGCTTTCTGAGATGGGCATCAACATCATCGAAGACGAAGAAGCCGAAGAAGAAGAAGCCAAAGGCGGCACCGATCTGACGACGACCGAAGGCGCGCGTGAAATCACGCTCGGCTCTGGCACGTCAGAAAAGCTGGACCGCACAGACGATCCGGTCCGCATGTACTTGCGCGAAATGGGCAGCGTCGAACTGTTGAGCCGCGAAGGCGAGATCGCGATTGCGAAGCGCATCGAAGCGGGCCGCAACACGATGATCGCGGGGCTTTGCGAAAGCCCGCTTACCTTTCAGGCGATCACCATCTGGCGCGACGAATTGCTTTCCGAAGACATCCTGCTCCGCGATGTGATCGACCTTGAAGCGACCTTTGGCACCACGATGGGTGAAGAAGAGACAACGACCCCTGTTGTTCCCGTAGGTGGCGCACCTGCTGTTGCGGGGGCTAAGACCGAAGGTCAGCAAGAACTCGACGCAGACGGCAATCCGATCTCTAGCGATGATGACGATGATGAGGACGAGGACGAACAGGCCAATATGTCGCTCGCCGCGATGGAAGCCGCACTGAAGCCGCAGGTTCTTGAAGCGCTCGACATCATCGCAGACGACTATGTCAAATTGAGCGAAATGCAGGATAGCCGGATTTCTGCGACCTTGAACGAGGATGGAACATTCTCGGCCAAGAACGAAGAAGCATATCAAAAACTGCGCGCCGAGATCGTGTTGCTGGTGAATGATCTGCACCTGCACAACAACCGTATTGAAGCGCTGATCGACCAGCTTTACGGCATCAACCGCCGGATCATGCAGATCGACTCTGCCATGGTGAAATTGGCGGATCAGGCCCGCATTAACCGCAAGGAATTTGTGGACGCCTATCGCGGCTATGAGCTTGATCCAAACTGGATGGAGCGAATGGCAGAGAAAGCCGGCCGTGGCTGGCAGATGTTTATTGAACGTTCCTCTGACAAAGTAGAAGAGCTGCGCGCAGACATGGCGCAAGTCGGTCAGTACGTGGGTCTGGATATCTCTGAATTCCGCCGCATCGTTCAGCAGGTCCAGAAGGGCGAAAAAGAAGCCCGTCAGGCCAAGAAGGAAATGGTCGAGGCAAACCTGCGTTTGGTCATCTCGATCGCCAAGAAATATACCAACCGTGGTCTGCAATTCCTTGATCTGATTCAGGAAGGGAACATCGGCCTGATGAAGGCCGTGGATAAGTTCGAATATCGCCGCGGGTATAAATTCTCGACTTATGCCACTTGGTGGATCCGTCAGGCAATCACACGGTCCATTGCGGATCAGGCGCGCACCATCCGTATTCCTGTGCACATGATTGAAACGATCAACAAACTGGTTCGTACGGGTCGCCAGATGCTGCACGAAATCGGGCGCGAACCGACGCCGGAAGAATTGGCCGAAAAGCTGCAAATGCCGCTTGAGAAGGTTCGCAAGGTGATGAAAATCGCCAAAGAGCCGATCAGTCTTGAAACACCCATCGGCGATGAAGAAGACAGCCAGCTTGGCGATTTCATCGAGGATAAGAACGCCGTGCTGCCTTTGGACAGCGCCATTCAGGAAAACCTCAAGGAAACCACAACGCGTGTTCTGGCCAGCCTGACACCGCGCGAAGAACGTGTGCTGCGGATGCGTTTTGGTATCGGCATGAATACCGACCATACCCTCGAAGAGGTTGGTCAGCAGTTCAGTGTTACGCGCGAGCGTATCCGCCAGATCGAAGCCAAAGCGCTGCGTAAGCTCAAGCATCCGTCACGCTCACGCAAGTTGCGCAGCTTCCTCGACCAGTAAGACCTGCGGGCTTTCCCGTTTTTTTAGCCCCGTCCGAGCATTTGCTTCGGGCGGGGCTTTTTCGTTTTCAAACCAATGTTTTAAAACGAAATACTGTTTCCGCTGGTTGGCACCTGAAGCGGGAAATGAGCCGTAATCACCAGTCTTTGATTTGGATTTTACAGCTTCGATCCTATCTTTAAGGGACACCAAAAGGAGAAACCCGATGCGCCCAACGATCCTAGCTGCTCTTGTTGCCCTCGCCGTGCCCGTTGCGGCACAGTCTCAAACCTACCGTGCCATAAATTATCTTGATGTCGTGCCTCTTACCTCCACCACTTTTGAGGTGATTGAGTCGGACGGAAAGGGAGCGCGCGGCATCTGGTGTGCCGCTGCTGATTATGCTGAACGCAAATTGAGGTACTACGGCCGTATCTACATCAGTGAAGGCCGCGCGCCTTCGCGCAGCTATCCGGGCCGAAAATCCGTAATTTTCACAACTGACGTCAACAGCCTGACGCAAGAGCCGACCACATCACTCACGTTGAGCACAACGCGCGTCGGTGTCGGCTTGCCAGCCAATCACGCTATCCAGTTTTGCCGCCCAGCCGACTACGACCTCGGCGAACTGATGCTCCGTCGTAAATAAAGTCGGACGGCCTTCGCCCCGTGATGCAAACCAGATTTGAAATAGCTACGCGCGGGCAGGGGCTGTATGAGGTCACCTGCCCCATCGCCACGTGGCTGAATGGTTCGGGTGACGGGCTGCTTACGTTGCTTGTTAGGCATACGTCAGCGTCACTCCTGATACAGGAGAATGCCGATCCTGATGTGCAACGCGATCTTCTTGCCTATTTTTCGCGGCTTGTCCCACGTGGTGATGCGCCGGAAATGACCTATCTGTCACATACCCTTGAAGGGCCGGACGATATGCCTGCCCACATAAAGGCTGCCATGCTGCCTGTCAGTCTGAGCATCCCCATACAGCAAGGGCGCATGGTCTTGGGAACTTGGCAGGGTATTTATCTGTTCGAGCATCGGGATGCGCCGCACACCCGACAGGTGGCGGCGCATTTTCGCGCGGATTAATTCGTCGGCGCGATGTAGATTTCCCTGACGTTCGCACGTTGCGGAGCATTCATCGCGTAGACAATTGCCTCTGCCACGTCCTCAGGTTGGAGCTTGTCCGGTTTGGGGCTGTCAAAGAACGCGGTGTCTACCATGCCCGGTGATACGACCATGCAGCGCCCGCCCCATTCTGCCATTTCCTGTGCCAGATTCCCCGCGAATCCGTGAATGAACCATTTGGTTGCGCCGTAAACGGACCCTTTCAGGTGATTGCGTCCAGCCATCGAACCTGTGACCAGAAACTGACCTTTCACTGGCTTGAGGTGCGGCATGGCAGCGTGTGCCGTGTAAAGCGCGCCTTTGATGTTCAGATCGACCATTCCATCCCAGTCGTCTGGATGGCCCTCTTCTACGCCCGCTCCGGATGTCCCCCGTCCGGCGTTTGCAAAGACTGCATCAATGCTGCCGAATTTATCCTTGAGCTTGTCCATCGCTGTCTTTTGCTCTTCCAGCTTGGTGGCATCGCCCGTCAACACCAGCGCCTGATCGCCGATCTCGTCTGCCAGCTTTTGCAGCTTTTCCTCGCTGCGCGCAAAAAGGCCTACGTTCCAGCCCGCCTTTGCGACGGCTATCGCTGTTGCTGCGCCGATGCCACTTGAGGCGCCCGTGATGAAGACTGTCTTGGTCATGATGTTAATCCTTTTCTGTCGTTGCGTTGCAAATCAAACGCATCAGACCTGAAAAGGGTCCATTCGATCACACCCATCATCTTGGGTTGAAAATCTGGACTACCCAAAACCTTGGGGGTGGCGTATACCTGTGGATAAGTGGGGCGGTGATCCCACAAAAGAGGCGGATCAAGAATAAGGGGACAAGCCAATGCGCTGCCCGTTTTGCGGAAATATCGACACTCAAGTCAAAGACAGTCGGCCAGCGGAGGATCACGTGTCGATCCGCCGTCGCCGGTTTTGCCCTGCCTGCGGCGGGCGCTTCACAACCTATGAACGCGTGCAACTACGTGATCTGGTGGTGATCAAGACGTCCGGCAAGCGCGAAGATTTTGATCGCGACAAGCTGGAGCGCTCCATTCGCATCTCCATGCAAAAGCGCCCGATCGAACCCGAGCGGATTGACCAGATGATCAGTGGCATTGTTCGGCGGCTGGAAAGCATGGGCGAGACAGACATCGGCTCCAAGCAGATCGGTGAGATCGTGATGGAGGCACTGGCGCGGATCGATACCGTTGCCTATGTGCGGTTTGCCAGCGTTTATAAAAACTTCCAAGCGGCAGATGACTTTGACAAGTTCGTTCAGGAACTGCGGCCCGATACGCCACCCGAAGGCTGAGCTTCAGGTGAATGATAATCGCTATATGGCGCTTGCGCTGTCCCTGGGGCGGCGCGGGCAAGGCAATACATGGCCCAACCCCGCGGTGGGCTGTGTGATTGTGAACGACGGTCGTATTGTCGGGCGCGGTTGGACTGCGCCCACAGGGCGGCCCCATGCAGAACCTCAGGCGCTGGCACAGGCAGGCGATGCCGCGCGTGGTGCCACAGCCTACGTCACGCTGGAACCATGTTCCCATCAAGGTCAGACACCGCCCTGTGCCCAAGCATTGATTGATGCTGGGTTGGCACGCGTTATTGTCGCATTGCAAGACAGTGATGATCGTGTGTCGGGGCGAGGTCTTGAGATGCTGAGTGCTGCAGGTATCACGGTTGAAACTGGCGTTCTTTACAATGAAGCGCTGCGGGATCATCAAGGATTCCTCAGCCGTGTGGAGCAGGGGCGTCCAATGTTGACGCTGAAACTGGCAGCATCCTTTGACGGCCGGATTGCGACCGCGACAGGGGAAAGCCAGTGGATTACCCAAGCACCTGCGCGGCGGGTGGTTCATGCCATGCGCAGTCGCCATGACGCAGTGATGATCGGCGGCGGTACGGCCCGCGCAGATGATCCTTCGCTTACAGTGCGGGAAATGGGCGTCAAACGACAGCCCGCGCGCGTTGTTGTTTCGCGGCGGCTGGATATTCCTCTCAACAGCAAGCTGGGCCAGACCGCGCATGAGGTGCCGTTGATTTTGTGCCACGGGGCGGACGCACCTCAGGCATTGATTGAGGCGTGGCAAGGCATGGGGGCGGTATTGCTGTCCTGCGCTGTGCGCGGCGGTCAGATGGATATGGCTGACGTCATGCAACGCTTGGGTGGTTATGGTCTGACACGCATATTTTCCGAAGGGGGCTCGGCCGTGGCAGCGAGCCTGTTGCAAGCTGACCTTGTGGATCATCTGGTCGGGTTTTCCGCAGGTGTCGTGATTGGCGCTGAAGGCTTGCCGGGCATCGGCGCAATGGGTTTGTCCCGCTTAGCGGCTGCACCGCGATTTGATTTGGTCAAAACTCAGGTGGTAGGTCCTGACATCCTGCACCATTGGGTGCGCAACCACGACTAACGGCGCTTGCGCCACAGATGCGCATAGCTAGCGAAATGCCCCTGCACCTTTGAAACGATCCAGTTGATACGCCCGCGCTGCGGGATATCTCCAGTGCTCAACCGCTCTACGGCCACTTCTACCGGGCAGGGCAGTCCTGTTTTGGGGTCAAAATAGCGCGGATAGTCAATCAGAGTGGCATGCACTAACCCTTCCAATGTCGGGGTGGCCCGACGGCGGGGCGGCACATCTGACATGTCCCGCGTAAGCCCCCAGCCTGCATAGAATGGTGCGCCATAGGTGGTTACAGGCAGCCCCCTTAGCAGCGCCTCGAAACCCATAAGGGATGTCATGGTATGGACTTCATGTACCTGCGCCAGCAGGGTCGCAGGATCAGTATCCGTCACAATTAGATTGGCAAGTTCCGGATTGGTAAGCGCACCCTCACGCAGACCTGCTTCTACATCTGGGTGGGGTTTAAACAGAATTATTGCGTTTGGATGAGCTGCGCGGACGGCATCCAGCAACGCTTGGTTAGAGGTGATATCGCTTGTCCCTGTTCGGATAGAGGCGTCATCAGCGACCTGTCCACAGACAAGGATACGGTGCCCATCGGGCAAGCTCCGGGGGGCTGCACCGGTGTTGTATTTGCTAATACCGGCGTCTGTCAGGCTGCGGATCAGGCGCGCTGCGCGCAATTCCTGATCCGGTCGCAGCTGTGAACGTATTTCAATCCATTTCTCAAGGCGCGAGGGGCGGCTTGGGTCGTAATAAATTCCCAGATCATCGCTGACCAACGACACTGGAGGGACAAGCGCAGCACCCAATCCGCGTGATCGGATAAAGCCGTCCTCGACATAGGTCATCGCGCTGGAAATGTTGTCCGCTTTTCCGGCCCAGACCATTTGTGGGCGATCTGAAATGTCGGCAGGTGCATCGCCAAAAGTCACCGGCAAGCGACTGCCGTAGAATTTCTGCAAATGAGGCCGTTTCCACAGGCTCATCCCTGCCGCGTGCCAGCCACGGCGGTCTTCTCGCCAACAGCGGGTCTGCGCCTCTAGCGTATCAATGACGGTCTCTAATTCGCAGAGCGTGTCGTGGTAGGGGTCATACCAGCGAGGATAAAGGATCATCGCGGCTGCAAACAGTTGTGCGCGGGTCAGCGTGCGCTGGCGGCGCTGAACTTCGAATGCATCGGTTGTCAGGCCCCAACCGGCATAGAACGGCTGGCCAAACACGCGCGGCTTATGGCCTGCGAAAATCGCCTCGAAGCCCAGGCCGGACGATACGGTGTAGACGGCGCGTGCGCCCTCAAACAAGGTGTAGGGGCTGATCGGATCGGTGAAGAACGCAATGCGATCATTCAAGTCGCTGTCGCGGAAATAGCCATTGCGATGACCTGCGGCAGTCTCGGGGTGGGTCTTGATAAATATTTGCGCGCCGGGGTGCTCTTCTTGCGCATAATACAGCATTTCGAGAAATCGCGTACGGTCCGCACCCGAGGCGATAACTGATGCATCGCCTTCTGTCTGGTCGATGACCACGACATAGCCGGGCGGCGGTGCGGGCGTGTCCAGCGGAATGGCAGCGTATTTGCTGAGATGGGCTTCTGCGATCCGCGCGATGCAGGCGCGTGCGCGGTTCAGCAAAGCTGTGTCGTCCAACGGATGCGTCGCCAGCAGCACTTCGAGATCCGAAGGTCTGGTAGGGTCGAAATGCACGCCGAGGTGATCAATCACAAGGCCCAGCGGCGGCTCTCCGTCGCGACCGGGAAAGAGAGAGCGTAGCGCTGCGTCTTCTATCCGCACGACCGGGGCGTCGCGCGCTTCGGCGACACCTTCGCCACGGTGGGCGGTGGGGGAGTTCCCCCACACGGCCACGGCGTCATTCGGCTCTGATGGCAGCCCGATGTGGATGGAATAGCCGGACAGCTGCAGGATGCGGCGGATACGCCCTTGGGTCAGGAAGCCGCCATTATACACAAAAAGCCGCCGGTCCTTTTCAGAACCGGCGGCTGTGGTGTTGTATGTTTCAGGTCCAAGGCCCATCGTCTGCCTTAGGGGCTGGTCAGGGCCGTGATACCGGCGGCGGAGCTTGCCGTGCCCGTGATCGCGCTGATGACCTTGCTCCATTGGGTGAACGGTGCTTCCGTCACATAAAGTGTATCGCCATCCCGGATCACGAAATCACGGGCCATGAACATGCCGTTCGGCTCTGTGAGGTTGAGCACATAGACCAGACGTTGTGCGCCTTGCAGGTCGTTTCTGCCCAAAACTTGTTCGGCCACTTCCTCAGGCTCGTTACGGAGCACAAATACGCCCGTCGGATCAGCAGAGGAGGCGAGCAGGCCGCCAACTTGTGCAATCGCTTCGATGGCAGAAAGGTTTTGCGTCTCGAATGCGACGCGGGCTTGGGAACCTGTCGCACCAAGAGCGGTGAAGGACCGCGTATCCTGTTCCACCAGAATTTTGTCCCCACCGCGCAGGGCGATATCGAGTTCCGGGTGTCTGTACAGGTCTTCGAACCAGATTTTGCCGCGTGCACTGCCACGAATGATCGTGATTTGCGCGATCTCGGGTTCGATGGTGATGCCGCCGGACCGTGCAAGCATGGTCGCAAGGGTGCGTGTTGGACGCTCAATCGGGTAGACGCCCTGACCACCGACTGCCCCCACCAACGAGACGGTCGATCCGTCGCCGGCTGCGCGTCGGACCTCAACCTGTGGGTCAGGCGTTTGATCTGCCAGCTTACCTGTGATGATGCGGCGGATCGCTTCGGGTGAATTGCCCGCCGCTTTTATCCGACCGGCATAAGGGATGAAGATGAAGCCAGCGCCGTCCACCTGTACTTCTTCCAGCGTAGCCGGGGCACCTTCGACACCCAGAAGGCTATCATCGACGTTCTCATAGATGGTGATGCCAAGCACGTCGCCGGCCCGAATTGTATCGGAGCCCAGCGTGCCTGCATTTTTGAATTCAGACGAGAAGCCAAGCGCGGGCACAACAGCTGTCGCCCGTGTTACACGGTCATTGACCGACACGATAAAGGCGTCGCCTTCACGTTGTACAGAGCCTGCGAAGATCTGGCGCTTGTTAGGGCCAACCTGCGGCAATCCGCAGGATACCAGTACGGAACAAGCCGCAATGACTGCGATGGGGTGTGCCCACCGGATGCTAAGGGTTTTCACTGCCCGGTCTCCTCGACCTATTTTCTGCCTCAAGATCGCCGATTAATTCGACGTATTGGATCGGAGCGTAGCCGAGTTATCTGTGAAAATCTACTCGGGCGTGCCCGACATTGCGGGAGAGGGCCAGGATGTGTGGCATTGCTGCCGCGATATAGGTTGATCTTTGATAGGAAGCACAAGGGGTTGTGGCTGTTAGTTCACGACACGCAACTGCTGGCGCGGAGGCGCGGTGCCGGTTTCTAACGCCTCATACGGATCATCAGGCCCTAGCATCATATCAACGACCTGCCGCATCAGCTGTCTGCGTCCCCGCGCAGAATAAAAGCCTCCCGGGAGCTGGCTGGTTTCAAGCAGATAGCGTCGGAAGTCCTTATAGGCGCGATTGTCGGGGCGGGCAGCGTTGTTGAAGAATTCCGGCAGTGGCTGATCCGATACGAATTCAGGCTTGGCATAAACTGCGCTACCGAAAACTTTCAGCGGGATGCCGCGCCAAAGCACCTGTTGGCCCGCGGTTGAATTTACCGTGACAGCCGTGCGCGCATCATTCAGCAGTTGGGCAAGTTTGCCCCCTCGCACAAAATGCACCCGGCTTGAAACGCCGTGGGCTTTTGCCAGCCGCTTGATCTCACGCCGCACAGGGACGCGGCCATCTTCCAGAGGATGCGCTTTGACAACCAAGTGATGGTGGCGCGGGGCCCCTTGGGCAAAACCGTCAATCACAAGCTCCAGAAAATCGCTCATGGTGTTGAAAGGGGAATGCATCTGGAAAGAACTGTCGTGTTCCAATTGCAGAAGGGCAAGGTGATAGGGAAAGCCCCCCAGCCGGATGCGCAGTGTCGCGATGCGGCGTTCAATCGCCTGCCATGGCATAAGCAGAAGCCGCTTGAAGTACAGCTGGAATTCTTTGGTCACAGGCAAGTCGCGGTGAGGACGAAAATTGCGATAGTCGCCATTCCGGAACATCACAAACCAGTGATAAAGCGCACCGTAAAAAACATGTTGGCGCATGTCGCCCCAGTGACCGGGGGGCAAGGGCGCCTCCATGTCGGATTTCTCCAGCGCCTTTTGCATCTGCTCGATGCTCATTTCCATCAGGCGTGAGTTGCCGTTCGTACCGCCGCGTTCATATGTCACCCAATAGGGGCGCATGTAGCCTTCTTCGAAGACGTGGATGGTCAGTCCGCGTGCGCGCGCCTCGGCTACGGCCTGCGCATGGATCGGACGGGTATCACCGTACAGCACGATATCGGTAATGGCCTTATCCTCTAGCAATGCCGAGAATGTTTCAGGCCATGCATCCGCCGTGCCGCGATAAGGGATGTAGCTGCTTGGATGGAACCAGAAGGCGCGATCGCCCGCGTTAAAGCCGACACGCCATACATCCGCCCCCGCCGCGCGCAGCATCTTGCCCAATCGATTGAAAAAGGGTCCGTGAGGTCCTTGGAGGAACAGAAATACCCGGCCATCCGGCGCGTGCGATAACATGTCAGGCTTTCTTTGGTTGCTCTTCACGTTATTTAGTCTCAAAACTCTGACGAAAATATGGCCTTGCGGCCGTCTGCGCACTCTAACCCGAAGGGAAGACGATGTTTACGGGGATAATCACCGATATCGGCACCATATCCGAGCTGAAGCAAGAAGGCGACCTGCGTGCGCGCATCACCTGTGGCTATGACACGGGCAGCATTGATATGGGCGCGTCCATTGCCAGTGACGGGGTCTGTCTGACGGTCGTTGATCTGGGACCGGACTGGTATGAAGTTCAGGTAAGCCGCGAGACGGTGGATATGACCAATCTTGGTGACTGGCGCGTGGGCCGCCGCGTGAACCTCGAGCGTGCGCTCAAGGTCGGTGACGAACTGGGCGGACATATCGTTTCAGGCCATGTGGATGGTGTCGCAGAAGTCGTTGAAATGCACGACGAAGGCGACAGCACCCGCGTTACCCTTCGGGCACCGGAAGCTTTGGCCAAATTCATCGCGCCGAAGGGATCTGTTGCGCTGAACGGGACGTCGCTGACCGTGAACGAAGTGGATGACTGCACGTTCGGGATTAATTTTATCCCCCATACAAAAATCGCGACAACTTGGGGCGATGTGGTCGTGGGCGACCGTGTTAACCTAGAGATCGACACGCTTGCGCGCTATGTGGCAAGATTGGCTGATATGCAGCGATGAGGGCAGCGGCGCCAATGCCTGAGAGGCAAGCACTGCCCGTAACGCAGCGCTTGCTCTGGTCATGGGCGTCATAGTCGGCTAGGTCCGGTGTCAGAAAACAAGGGAGCCTCCCATGAGCTTTGAAACCCCCGGTCCTGTTGAAGCGGAACTCGCCAACGCGATATCACCGATCGAAGACATCATCGCCGCCTGTCGTGCAGGCGAGATGTATATCCTTGTCGATCATGAGGACCGAGAGAATGAAGGCGATCTGGTGATTGCCGCTGAATTCGCCGATGCAGAGGCCATCAACTTCATGGCGACGCATGGGCGTGGTCTGATTTGTCTGCCAATGACACAGGAGCGTGTCGACACGCTTGAGCTGCCGATGATGGCGACCAACAATTCTTCACGCCATGAGACTGCTTTTACCGTTAGCATCGAAGCACGCGAGGGCGTGAGCACCGGTATTTCTGCCGGTGACCGTGCCTTGACCGTAGCTGTTGCGATTGATGAGGCTAACGGCGCTGCTGACATCGCCACACCTGGCCATGTGTTTCCACTGCGCGCGCGTGATGGCGGTGTGCTGGTGCGGGCGGGGCATACGGAAGCTTCGGTTGATATCAGCCGCCTTGCGGGGCTGGCCCCTGCGGGTGTGATCTGTGAAATCATGAAGCCTGACGGCACGATGGCACGTCTGCCCGATCTGGTCACCTTTGCGGCTGAACACAAGATGAAAATCGGTACTATCAGTGACCTGATCGCCTACCGCAACAAACATGACAACATGTTGGTGCAGCGCGATGACCGGATGGTGGAATCAGCCCACGGTGGCGAATGGCGCATGCGGGTGTTTGAAGATCAGATTTCGGGCACTGACCATGTTGTGTTGAGCAAAGGTGAAATCGGCGATGGTGCGCCAGTGTTGGCCCGTACCCATGCGCTTAACGCGCTAGAAGATGTTTTGGGCTTGGGTCCCAGCGCGCCGGACGAGCTGCCGCGTGCGATGCAGATCATTGCGGAAGAAGGTCGGGGCGTTGTGATGTTGTTCCGCGAACCGAATCCGCGCCTGCGTCTGGATGCCGAAGACGAAGCGCCGCGTACGATCAAACGCACAGGGCTTGGCGCACAAATTCTGGCCGCGCTGGACGTGCATGAGCTGATTTTGCTCACAGATAATCCGAGTACCAAATATACTGGTCTGGAAGCTTACAATCTCAAGATCGTTGGCAGCCGTCCCATTACCAAGGAATAGCATCATGGCCGCATCAGAAGATCACACTGTCCTGCCTGCGCCGGTTTTCGACAAGCCGGTAAAGGTCCTGATTGTCGTTTCTCCGTATTATAGCGATATTGCTGCGGGCCTGCTGACTGGCGCCAAGGCGGCGCTGGAAGATGCAGGTGCCACTTATGACGTGGTTGAGATGCCGGGTGCGCTGGAAATTCCCACTGCTATCGGTATTTCGGACAATGGTAGCAACTTTGACGGCTATGTCGCGCTGGGCTGTGTCATTCGTGGGGAAACCACGCATTATGAGACAGTGTGCAACGACAGCTCCCGCGCGTTGCAGCTGTTGGGCTTGCAAGGGCTGTGCATTGGCAACGGCATTTTGACAGTCGAAACGAAGGGGCAGGCGGATGTTCGTGCGGACCCCGAAGGCCAGAACAAAGGCGGCGGGGCTGCACTCGCGGCCTTGCATCTGATTGCGCTGGGCCGTAAGTGGTCCTCCACCCCTAAGGGCATCGGGTTCAAGCCGCGCGGCGAGGACACATTGATGGCCGGAAACATAGACGGAAACACCACCGCATGAGCACGCCAAGCCGCACCGACAATATGACCGGCAACATGAAGCGCAAGATGCGCTCGGCCGCGCGTCTTTACGCGGTGCAGGCGCTGTTCCAGATGGAACACTCCAGCCTGACGCTGGACAAGGTGCGGCTGGAATTTCTTGATTACCGCTTTGGCGAGATGATGGACGGCGAGGAAATGCTTGAAGGCGACGAAGCGCACTTCACGCGGGTCCTCGAAGACGCAATCCGCAATCAGGCGAAAATTGACCAGATGACAGATCGCGCGCTGGTGGCTAAATGGCCGATTGGGCGCATTGATCCGACACTTCGGGGCCTTTTCCGCGCTGCTGGTGCTGAAATGCTGGACGACGCTACGCCGCCAAAGGTTGTGATTTCAGAGTATCTTGATCTGGCTTCGGCCTTCTTTCCAGATGGCAAAGAATCGCGGTTTGTGAATGCTGTGCTGGATCATATGGCCCGCGAAGCGCGCCCTGATGCATTCTGAGATCGCGCTGAGCATTGCTGAAACTCAATTAGGTTTAGCGCTGTCCTGACGGACAAGATCATGCCTGCCCAAGGTTATGCTGGTCATCCAAGTGCGCGATCTGCGCCGTATCACCAATTTGTCGGCTATGTGTACACGGTGGTGATGGGCATTATTCCACTTTTGGTAGATGCATTTATGCAACCTATTGGTGTTTTTCTGTGAGGCAAACTTAATGCTTCAGTCGCTTGAGATACATCTGCATAGCTGCAGGTTATTAGTTAATGCATTGTTAATAAAGTGTTATAGATAGCGCTTTCCCGTTGGGCCGCGGCGCTACCGCAAGAGGGGTCGTTACAACGGGTGCGGGTGCCGACGGTACCCTTCAAATTAAATTCCCGCATGTATAGAAAAATGTTGATCCGTCAGCTTGTCAGCGCTTTGATTGATTATTGAGAATTTGGTGTTCAATACAGTAACTAGCAGTGGGGCGGTGATGTCGATATTGGAGAAGATGATTTTGTTTGTCATGTCACGTCGCGAGGATGATGAGATAAACTGGACAGTTCCCAGCCCAGAGGAAAAACCGGTACAAAACCCAGAGCCTGTCGTTTTTCAGGAGAAGGACACCGCGGACGATGTGAATGCATCTGAGCTTCCCGAAGGTAACGTCACACGCGAAGAGATGCACCGCCTGTTTGGTAGTGCGTTACGGGTGCGCTAAACGTCCAAAAGGTGTGGCGGGACCGCCGTTGCCGGGTCGGTTGTATTCCCGAGGACCTGTATGTACAGGTGGGTGCCAGATAAATTAACCAGGGCTAAAACAGAGCCAGCTCCCTCGGATTTGCTTAAGGCCACTGGAATGTAACGTCAGTCGCGCAGGGCAGAACCCGCCACAGGCTTTATGTAGGGCTGGTACAGCGGCATAACAAGTGGCTATTGCGCCGCTTCCTCAATAAAGTCGTAGCGGACCAATTCTTCGGGTAGCAGCACGTAAATTTCGTCTGGCGGTGTCGCCAGTGCATGCTGCATGACCAGTGGATCGATGCCCATTTGATCAAGGTAACGCATCACCTCTCCTTGGCCGCGCTGGATGTCTTCAACGGCGACGAAGGCCGGCAATAACGTGCTTTCGCCAAAATAGTGTTGATGCACCCCTACGAAAGCGCCTTCCGGTATCGTGCGCTGAACGCCGGACGCAAGCAGGTAGGGGCAGGCGGAATAGCAGATGTCATCCTCGCGCATTTCGGTGTTCAGCCCTGCGCCTCTTAAGGCGCGACCCAGTTCCAGTGCATCGTGAACGGACCCACCGGGAGAGTTTAGGATTGCGCGGGTGGGGGGCGCGGATAACTCCTCGATCTGTTTGAGAATGCGGGGTGCATCACCCTCCGCGATCGCGCCTTCAAGCAGCACCGCATCTCCCCCTGCGACGACAGTTAGTGTCAGCCGTTCTGGCAATGGCTCCCTATTGGACGGCACCGCGCGGTCAGGTGAAAAGCGGCGTGTCTGATCGCCCGGACGCACCGGATCAGACAACGAAGGAGAGCTTGGCCCCATACGCGGCAGGCTAAAGCCCTGCTGCAAATCGCCAATAATCAGCAGGCAGCCCAGTACCAGCTGGAAAACCAGAACACCGGCCAAGACACGACCGACTGAGACATGTTTACGGACGATGCTCATTCGGCGGCGGTTTTGGCTGGCAACGGGATGGCGGAATCTCTTTCAGCGGTATCGTCTTTCATAGCGTGGTCCATTTCCTTCATCACGGCGATGGCTGCGCGCAGTTCTGCCAGAGTAAGGCTGTCTTCGACGGCGGTTCCTTCGCGGCCCAACCGGATGGCGCTTTGGGTGATGGCAAGGATGAACACCAGCACTGCCGGCAGAAGGTCAATCGCGATAGCGCCCGCCCAGGATGGCACAAAGTTGCGCGCGTAGAGGATCACGGCGTCCGCAGAAGAGATGGGCGTATAGGTTGTTTCGGGTGGTGCTGGCAGGGATTGTACCGCTTGAGCCGCGCGGGCAAGCGTCTGCGCCCGTTGCGACAGTACTTCGAGCACGGACGTTATTGTGGCCGCTTGATCGCCCCTCGTTTCCGCCGAGCGGCCGTCAAGTTCGGGGAGAACCACAGAGGCGGACAGATCCTGGGCTGCGCGTTCGACCAATGAGGCCACGGAAAGCTGGCGCATTTGGGTGATCAGCCCCGCCAGCCTGACGGCCTGTTCGGAAAACTCGACCGAGCGGGCCTCAACTGGTCCGGCCTCTACAGTCAGGGCGCGCATGCGGCTCAGAATGGCGTTGCCTTCGGTGAACGCGGATTGCACCAGCGGTGTTTGCGAAGCGATCTGCGTCTCCAGTCCTGACAGTTCGCTCGCCTTTTGGCGCAGGACACGGAACACTGCGCCACGACCGGCAAGTCCGGACAAGTTGCCGGTGGCTTCTTGTTCACTCAGGTCTTCAAAGGATTGGCGTACGCGCGCAACATCGCGTTCAAGCCCTTGGGCAGAAAGGGCTGTTTCGTGGGCGCGCTCCAACGAGACTTGATAGTCTTGTACTGTCTTGGCCAGATGTTGTTCCACTGCCGCCGAGCCCGCAAGGGCGGCGGCATTCAGCCAGCTAGACATCGCGATAATCGCAATTGACCCAAGCCCCATCGCGCCCATAAGCCCGATCCGTGCCCGTGCCCCGCGCACTGCTGGAAACAGGCGCAGCATGTAAGACCAGAACACAAAAATCCCAACTGAAACCGCGACAGAATAGGCAATTGCTGCAAATGTGCTCATCGCGCCGTTGTCATCCAGCAATGAGGATACGCCAAGATAGGTATAGATGCCGGAGGCCACAGCCAGCACGCCCAGCGCGGTTCCTGAGAAGGTATCAAGCCAGCCCAGATGTCCTTCAAGCTCGCGCGCGTAGCGCACACCACGGGCGCGCGCTGAGGGGTCTTCAAGATCGCTCATCTAAGTATCCTTACTAAACTGCTTCATAAGATAGGTACGCACAGGCAAAAGACCAATGCGGGGTGGGGGGCTTGCATATGTTCATGATATGTTCATAAAATGCAGGATGACTGAAATGCCTCCCTTGCTTCAACCCGGCCAACTCTTGCAGCGCGGGGTCTCGCGCCATTTGGCAAGCTATGGTTTCGCCTGCGTTGAAGAACTGGTGCCAACCCGCGGACTGCGCGTGGACATCATGGCGCTAGGACCGAAAGGAGAGATTTGGGTGGTCGAATGCAAATCCAGCCGTGCGGATTTCACCTCTGACTGCAAGTGGCAGGGCTACCTTGAATGGGCGGACCGGTTCTTCTTTGCGGTGGACGAACACTTCCCGACAGAGCTTTTGCCGGATGACCACGGGCTGATCATCGGTGACGCCTATACAGCCGAGATCGTTCGCATGGCACCAGAGGCCAAGCTTGCTGCGGCGCGGCGAAAGGTCATGGTGCAAAAGTTTGCGGTCACGGCTGCGCGGCGCCTACAGGTGCTGCGGGATCCAGATATGCATCCCGATTGGGACTAGCGGCGCTTTTTACCGCCAGCCTGGCGGGCCCGTGCCGCTGCTGCCATGATTTCTTCAGCGATTTCATGAGCTTCTTCAGGGGTGAAATCCATAGGGATTTCAATACCATCGCCTTCGATAAACAGACGTACCATTCCCTTGTCGGTGGGGCCGATTTGCAGGTTGGCTTCAATATCGCGTTCGTCGTTGATGCCCATGGGATGTTCCTTTGCCTTCCGAGGTGGATATCGCTACCGCCGGAGCGCTTGAAAGGCAAGCCGTTGTGCGTCAGATTAAAGAGATGGCCCAGATAGAATTACGTCCGTTTACCTTAGCTGACCGTGATTGGCTGATTGCCACGCATATCGAGCTTTACGAGAAAGGTGAGGGCTTTGATTCCAGCTTTGGTGTGTTGGTCGCGCAAATTCTGGATGAGTTCCTCCAGAGCCATGATCCCGAAAGCGAACGCGGCTGGGTTGCGTGGGACGGTTCGCAGCGGCTCGGCTCTATATTCTGTGTTCGGATGGGACCACAAACTGCGAAGTTGCGCCTGTTCCAACTGATCCCGCAGGCGCGGGGGCGGGGTTTGGGCCGGTTGATGCTCGATACTTGTACCGAATTTGCGCGCGCGCATGGCTATACAGAGATGAAGTTGTGGACCCATAAAAGTCACGAGGCTGCCAATGCGCTCTACTTGCGCAACGGTTGGGAGATCATCGAGGAACAGGCGATTACGAATTACGGGCAGTCGCTGATCGAGCGGGTGATGCGGCTGTCACTTTAGCCTGCGCCAAATACCGATCAACTACGGTTGTTTTGAAAACGTAAATGCAGTGCAATTTTCTGATATGGGGCGTTGACCTCCTGTGCAGCCGAGATTATGAGGACCGCAGTGCCGGGGTAGCTCAATTGGTTAGAGCGCGTGGTTGTGGTCCACGAGGCAGTTGGTTCGAAACCATCCCCCGGTACCACTTTCAATATCGTCAAACGTATTTGTGACTATTTAAACCGCATTTTCCTTTGGAAAGCTGCGGTTTTGTTCTGTTCGGGGCGCGCGACGCCTTATTGAACCACAACCGTTTGGCGCAGCGCGCCTGTCATCCGGTCAAAGATGAGAATCCGGTTATCGTCGGTTACAACGGCGTACCAATCGGCTGCTTGCGTGAACGCGGTGGCTGTTGCGCCGTCTGGTAGGGTGATTTCCGCGGGTAAAACTGGTGTATCGCGGCCCAGACGCGTGACAAGCAGCCCGATAACGATTACCACGCCAAAAATCATCACTGTTGTCAGCACCGTGACCATGCGCCGCAAAAAGCGCAGGTTGGCCGGTTCGGGAAGATCATCCATGTCACACCGCCGCATTACATTCATTCTGGGCGAAACCCCGCCGCCCCGCCTTGATAAGGCGCTTGCGCGCGATGTGCCAGAGGAGGCCGCGCTTTCGCGCACTAGGCTAAGCAAGTTGATCGAGCAGGGAGCCGTATTGGTCAACAACGAAATCCAGCGCGATCCGCGTGCTGTGGTCGGCGAAGGTGCAAAGATCGATATCGATGTCGAAGAGGCACAGGAAAGCCACATCCTGCCCGAAGATATCCCTCTGGACATTGTGTATGAGGACGCTGACCTGATTGTGGTTAACAAGCCTGCGGGTATGGTTGTTCATCCTGCGCCCGGATCGCCTTCGGGGACGCTGGTCAACGCGCTGTTGGCCCACTGCGGCGATGACCTGTCAGGTGTCGGCGGGATGAAGCGGCCCGGTATTGTGCACCGGATCGACAAAGAAACATCGGGCTTGTTGGTCGTGGCAAAGTCGGATGCCGCGCATCACGGGCTGGCCAAACAGTTTGAGGCGCACACGGTTGAGCGCTATTACCGGACGTTGGTCTACGGTGTGCCGGACGCCAATGACCCGCGTTTGCGCGGTGTGAAAGGCACGAATTTCGAAGCTGGTAATATCCTGAAGATCACAACACAACTGGCCCGCCACAAGACTGACAGACAACGCCAAGCGGTGCTGTTTAACGGGGGCCGACACGCTGTCACAAGGGCGCGCACAGTCGCCCGTTTTGGCACACCGCCTGTGCTGGCCCTTATGGAATGTTGGCTGGAGACAGGACGCACGCACCAGATTCGTGTACATTTGGCGCATGCAGGGCATGGCCTAGTCGGTGATCCGACGTATGGCGGCAAACGCAAGATTGCCCGCGCTGCATTGCCAGAAACGCTGGCGCAGGCGGTCAAGGACTTCCCGCGTCAGGCATTGCATGCCGCAGTTTTGGGTTTTACGCACCCCGTCAGCGGCGAAGCGATCCGGTTTGAAGCGCCTTTGCCGCAAGATATGGCTGATCTCTTGGCGTTGCTTGAGCCCGCTCGGGCTTGATAGCGCAAACTGACCGCACAAAACCGTGATAGATTGACGGGATCATTTTCTGTTCACCGTTGTTGTGTAACAGTAAACGAAACAGCATCCCGCGATCTTGTATCGTTCGGACAATGACCCCATATGGATGTTAAGCCCTGTTACATGGGCGCCAGGGAAAGGACTTGAGCCATGGCCAACTACGCAAATCTGCCAGCGCCGACACCGGAAGGCGGGCTAAACCGCTACATGCAGGAAATTCGCAAGTTTCCTCTGCTGGAACCGGAAGAAGAATACATGCTTGCCAAGCGTTGGGTTGAGCAGGAAGACACTGAAGCTGCGCACCGCATGGTGACGTCGCATCTGCGTCTGGCGGCGAAAATCGCTATGGGCTACCGCGGCTATGGGTTGCCGCAGGCCGAGGTTATTTCGGAAGCGAATGTCGGCCTTATGCAGGCGGTCAAACGGTTTGATCCCGAAAAAGGGTTTCGCCTTGCGACCTATGCGATGTGGTGGATCAGGGCCAGCATTCAGGAATATATCCTGCGCTCATGGAGCCTTGTGAAGCTTGGCACGACATCGGGCCAGAAGAAGTTGTTTTTCAACCTGCGTAAGGCCAAGAACAAGATTGGCGCGCTTGAAGAGGGCGATCTGCGTCCTGAGAATGTAAAAACCATCGCGACCCAGTTGGGTGTGACAGAGGCCGAGGTCATTTCGATGAACCGACGGATGTCCGGCGGCGACGCTTCTTTGAATGCGACTGTCGGCTCCGAGGGTGAAGGCACCATGGAGTGGCAGGATTGGCTTGAGGATGACAACGCGGATCAGGCCAGCGACTATGAAGCGCGAGACGAGCTTGAAACACGCCGCGAGATGCTGGCCGAAGCGATGGATGTATTGAATGATCGCGAGAAAGATATCCTGATGCAGCGGCGTCTGTCGGATGAGACAATCACGCTTGAGGATTTGAGCGGTCAGTATGACGTCAGCCGCGAACGGATTCGCCAGATTGAGGTGCGGGCCTTCGAGAAGTTACAAAAACGGATGCGTGAGTTGGCGCAAGAGAAGGGTATGGCTTCGGCTGAGTAGAGTTGTAAGTTCTATTTAGTTGTGTGCGGGGGCGCTGCCCCCGAAGCCTTTGGCTGCCCCCCCCCCGGTATATTTTTGGCCAAAAGAAATGGTTGGTGTCATTGGGGTTGAAGTATCATCCCGGAAACTTTTTCGACAAAGGATATTGAAAGGAAATAGATATGGCTGGCGGTTGGGCGCGGGATGGCGCTGTATCAGAGCAGATCGAAGCATCGATCAATGACGAACTTTCACGCCTTAAGGCGCGGCGGGTGCCAGTTGGGGAAAGCCTGACCCATTGTGCGGAATGTGAGGAGCCGATCCCGGAAGCAAGACGGGAGGCATTGCCCGGTGTGAAGCTTTGTATTGAATGCGTGCGCGAACGAGACAAAGCTTTTCAGTCACGTGGCGGGATCAATCGCCGCGGCAGTAAAGACAGTCAGTTGAAATAGCTCTTCAAGCTCTCTGGGTCCGATAATATCATACGGCCGCGATAGATCTTAGATATGGTCACTACTGTCGTTATTGGCCTGTCCCTGCTTCCCGTATTTCGATGATTAGCGGCCAGTATGAGTTAGGGACGTGTCGAGTTTTGGTAACGAGAAGTGACTGCTCTAATTTTACATTGTCGGAAATAGGGTGGGATTGTTCTGACGAGCGGTCAGCACCAGCGTTGGAACATCGCAATCGGGCAATTGCCCTCGCACCAATTTCAGACAGCAACAAATTGTAGTGCCGCCTCGGAAATGGTCGTACTATTTTAGCGCCCTATACCGCAACGGTGCGGGCTATTTTCTGGATACTTCTGCAAATTCTCAGTTAAGCAATGCACCCATCTTTGGCTAGCCGAGCGTGTTGACTTCGATATAGCAAATCTGATCAACACGCCCGGCAGCAGTCTTTTCGCGTTTAGTCTTCCATGGCTTCAAGTTCGTCGATGAAGCCCGAGATCATCGACAGACCCTTGTCCCAAAAGGCGGGATCAGAGGCATCAAGACCGAAGGGGGCCAACAGCTCTTTGTGGTGCTTCGACCCACCCGCTTTGAGCATATCGAAGTATTTGTCTTCGAAGCCTTCAGCGCCTTCTGCATAGACAGCATAAAGCGCGTTCACGAGGCCATCACCGAAGGCATAAGCATAGACGTAAAAGGGCGAGTGGATGAAGTGCGGGATATATGCCCAAAACGTTTCGTAGCCGTCCATGAACTCAAATTCAGGCCCAAGGCTCTCGGCTTGGACACTCATCCACAAGGCGTTTATGTCATCTGGCGTCAGCTCTCCGCCGCGGCGCGCCGCATGTAATTTACATTCAAAGTCGTAGAAGGCGATCTGGCGCACGACCGTGTTGATCATGTCTTCGACCTTACCTGCCAGCAGCACCTTGCGCTCTGCTTTTGATTTGGCGTTCTCCAGCATCTTGCGGAATGTCAACATCTCACCAAAAACAGAGGCAGTTTCGGCCAGTGTGAGCGGTGTAGAGGAAAGCATTTCGCCCTGATCGGCGGCCAACACCTGATGAACACCATGGCCCAGTTCATGTGCCAAGGTCATGACATCGCGTGGCTTGCCCAGATAGTTGAGCATGACATAGGGGTGTACATCCGTGACAGTCGGGTGCGCGAATGCGCCGGGCGCCTTGCCTGGTTTCACACCGGCATCGATCCAGCCCTTGTTGAAAAAGGGCTTTGCCAGCTCACCCATGCGCGGATCAAAGGCGGTATAGGCATCCATGACCATTTTTTCAGCGGTTGGCCAATCGACAATTTTGGGGTCTTCCATCGGCAGGGGCGCGTTGCGGTCCCAGACCTGCATCTTGTCCAGACCCAGCCATTTTTTCTTCAACGCATAATAGCGGTGCGAGAGCTTGGGATAGGCCTTTACCACCGCGTTGCGCAGGGCTTCTACGACTTCAGGCTCGACCTGATTGGAAAGGTGGCGGCCGGTTTGCGCTGTCTCCATCCCGCGCCAGCGATCCATGATCTCTTTTTCTTTGGCCTGTGTGTTGTGAACACGGGCGAAGGTTTTCACATTTTCACCAAAGACATCCGCCAGTTCGCGTGCGCCTGCCTCTCGGGTGTCGCGATTGGAATCGGTCAGCAGGTTCAGGGTGCCCTCAATGCCGAGGGTCTCGCCGTTCACGTCGAACTTGAGGCCCGCGATCGTTTCGTCAAACAGGCGTTCCCATGCGTCGCCGACAACGCCCAGATCGTGCAGGAATTTTTCCATCTCGTCGCTAAGCTGATATGGTTTCATTGCGCGAATGCGGTCGAACACGGGCTTGTAGCGGGCAAGATCAGCATTCTCTGCCAGCAGCGCATCAAGGTGCGCATCCTCAAGCCTGTTCAGCTCGAGCGTGAAAAAGACCAGCGGCGTGGTGAAATTGGTGATCTTTTCCTGCACATCGGACATGAATTTTGCACGGCCGGAATCAGTTGTCAGTTGATAGTAGCGCAGACCGGCATAGGACATGATCCGCCCGGCAATCTGCGTGATCTTTTCATTGCGCAGTACGCAATCCAGCAAGCCGGCAGCATCTAACGTAGCAAGCTTGCCCTCGTAATCAGTGGCGAAGCTGGCGCATGCCTGTTCAAGCCAATCCAGATCGCGCTTAAGCTCTGTTGCGTCCTCACCCGTATAAAGATCGTCAAGGTTCCACTCGGGCAGATCGCCAAAGGGGGATTTTGCGCCGGAAGGATTGGCGTCATAGACAGGCGTAGGCAGGTGAAACATGTATGTATCCTTTGATCGTTTGCAGCATAGGTAGGCATGCGGCGGCTAAGGGGCAAGCCGTGATGGGGTGCAAAGCGCGCGCTATCCGTAAACCCGCAGCATTTCGTTGAGATCGTCCAGCGTGTTGGCCTCTGCAAGGGGTTTGTCTTTGCGCCAACGCAACATCCGGGGGAACCGCAAGGCGACACCTGATTTGTGGCGGCTGGAGGCTTGAATACCTTCAAAAGCGATTTCGAACACATGATGCGGCGTAACCTGGCGTACGGGCCCAAAGCGCTGCAGGGTGTTCTTTCGGACCCAAGCGGTAATTTCACGGAACTCCTTATCCGTGAGCCCGGAATAGGCTTTGGTAAAGGGGACAAGTGCCTCGCCATCGCGCACGGCAAAGGTAAAATCAGTGAAAAGATTTGCACGGCGGCCAGAGCCGGACTGCGCATAGATCATAACGGCGTCTATGGTCAGTGGGGCAAGCTTCCATTTCCACCAATCCCCTTTTTTTCTTCCCGCCAGATACGGGCTGTCCGCGCGTTTTAGCATCAGCCCTTCGGCATGAGCGTCGCGCGAGCCGTCGCGGAAGGTTTGTAAACCGGCAACATCCTCGAACGGTAGCTGAGGCGATAGTTTGACCGGCGCATCGGCAGGCAGATCTGCGCAGGCGGCTTCAAGCAGTTCCCGGCGGCGAGCAAAGGTGTGGGACCTGACGTCTTCGCCCTCCCATTCAAGCAAATCGTATGCGTGCAGAACGACCGGCGCTTCGATCAGCATCTTCTTCGGCACAGTCTTGCGACCGATGCGTGGTTGCAGGGAATTGAAACTGGCAGGATGCACGTCACCCTTGGGCCAAACCAGCAGTTCGCCATCCAGAACAGTGCCATCCGGGAAATAATCTACTGCGCGGGCAAGCTCCGGAAAACGGTCGGTCATTAGCTCTTCGCCACGCGACCAGACAAAGTGGTTACCGCCGCGTAGGATCAGTTGACCGCGAATACCGTCCCACTTCCATTCTGCCCGCCAGTTGCTCAGATCTTCAAGGCTCTCCGGCCCCCCCTCCAGCGCATAGGCCAGATAGAACGGGTAGGGACGTGAGGCGTCTGCTGTCGCATCCTGCGCCTCGATCAGCGCGTGCCATGTGGTGTCATCAGGGTGCCAGTTACCCATGAGGCGGTGAGCCAGTTCCGCTTCGTCGCGATCTGTGGCGCGGGCTAGGGCGCGGGTCATCAGTTTCTGGCTGACGCCCACGCGCATGCCGCCCGTGATCAGCTTGTTAAAAACAAACCGCTCGGTCCCGCCAAGGCGCGCCCACGCATCCAGCACGAAGGCCTTCTTTTCCTCTTCATCGGCTTTGTAGATTTCCCGCAAGTCGCTGATCCACGCGGAAAGGGAGCGGTTGTCTGTCGTCTTGTTCGGGGGCAGAACAAGAGCGATGGTTTCTGCCAGATCGCCGACCACCGGATAGCATTCCTCAAAAAGCCACAGTGGAATGCCCGCCATCTCTGCGCCCCATTCACGCAGGCGCGTCGTGGTTACTGCGCGTTTCGGACGGCGCCCTGAAAACAGCGCAATGGTCCAGAGTTTGTCCAAGTCTTCACCTGAATTAAAGTACTCTGCTAAGGCGTTGACTTTAATGGTTGTCTTTGTGCTTTGATCAATTGAATTAAAGAGAAGGGCGAAGTCCTTCATGAGCCTTCCCCACTGTCTTCGGAGGTGTCTAGGCTTTCGCCTTCAAAATGGGTGGGCACAACGCGGGCATTCCAGCCATTTTCGTTCAGGTATTGGGTGAATATATCCGTGTAACCGTGTGTTACGTATATGTTTTCCGCTCCCGTTTGTTTGATTGCCCAAAGCAGTCCGGACCAGTCTGCATGGTCCGAGATCACAAAGCCGCGGTCACCGGCACGGCGGCGGCGTACGCCGCGCATCGCCATCCAACCAGAGGCGAAACCGCTTTCTTGCGGACCGAATTTTTTCGACCAAGCGGACCCCAGCGCGGAGGGTGGTGCGATGACCATTGCACCGGGGTGGGTTTTGGCGGTGACATCCTTGTCGGCCAAGACCGTGTCGGGCAGCGTGATGCCTTGTGCGCGCATGACGGCATTGGTTTTTTCGACGGCAGTATGGCACAGTACGGGACCAATTGCTGGGTCCAGCATAGACATCAATCTTTGCGCCTTGCCCAAGGAGTACGCCCCCAGAACGGCCGTCTTCCCCGCCTGTGCGCAGCCGCGCCACCAATCATTTAACTGTGCCGCGACAACGTCTTGGGGCTGCCACCGGAACACCGGAAGGCCAAAGGTGCTTTCGGTGATGAAGTGATGGCAGCGAAGGGGTTCAAACGGCGTGCTAAGGCCATCGTCAATGGTTTTGTAGTCACCGGATGCGACCCAAACCTCACCACCAACCTCAACACGGATTTGCGCCGATCCGGGGACATGGCCTGCGGGGTGGAACGACACTGTTGCCCCGCCAATGCGCCGCTGCTCACCATAGGCGATGCCGTCGGCTTCAATCTCTCCCAGACGGTGGCGAATAACGGGCAGGGCATCGTGGGTGGCCAGATAGCGGCCCATCCCCCAGCGTGCGTGATCAGAGTGGCCGTGTGTGATCAGCGCGCGATCTACTTGCCGCCAAGGATCAATATAGAAATCTCCGGCAGGACAGTAAATGCCTTCTGGCGTAAATGTAAGTACGGGCTCATGGGTCATGCCCCACTATCTAGGCGCCTTGGCGCGCAGGGCCAGCCCTAGCCGGTGGTTGTGTTGAGAAACAGGGATGTCATCTCGTCAAAGATGGGCTGCCTTATGGCGGGAACTTCCATAAGCACTTCATGCTCGCCGCCCTCAACCTTGCGCAATTGGCCACCTTTCCAGTTCTGCATGCGGGTCTCGATGCGCGGGATGTCGACGATCCTTTCATTGGTGCCGACATAGGCGATACAGGGCAGGTTCGGGGCGGCGCGCTGGGACAGATGTTTGGTCTCAATCAGCGCTTCCCGCAGCCAGATATAGCTCGGCCCGCCAAGCTTGAGCGCGGGGTGGGCCGTGATTTGGTCGCGCATCATGTCGAACATCTCCTCGTCTGAGGTGAGCAGATTATCGTCAAACGGAGCGGTCAGAACGTAAGGTTCGCGCGTGGTGCCAACCGGCAGGCGGTGACCTTGGTTGAATTTCGGCATGAAGGTGCTGAGAAGCTTTGCGGGCATGCGCATGTGTGGCGACATGTAGATGCCCCACATCGGGCCGGTGAACGCGGCTGCCTGCACGGCCAGCCCCTCCATGACAGCCCGTAGGCCGATGCAGCCCCCCATAGAGTGGGCAACCATAAAATAGGGGCGGGGCAGGTTAAGCGCCCGTGCGGCGCGCATCGCTGCTGCGACGTCTTTTTGATAATCGGGGAAGTGGTCGATGTGACCGGTAAGCGGGTCTTCAAGCAGCCGGTCGGCCAACCCCTGGCCGCGCCAGTCAATCGCAATAGAGGCAAGGCCGCGCTTCGCAAACTCTGCAGCAGCGTCCCCGTATTTTTCGATATATTCGGTGCGACCGGGGAAGATAAGAACAGTGCCGCGCGCGCCCGCTTTTTCCCAGACACCAAGACGGATCTTCACCCCGTCAGAGGTTTCGACCCAATAGGCCGCTGCCGGATCCGGTCCGGGGTGGATGTCTGTGTAAATCGGGGCGGGCGCGAGCGGCATTTCAGGTTAGGTCATGCGAGGGCGGAGGCCAGCTTCATCGCCATACCCATGTCGCCATCAACTTTGAGCTTGCCTGTCATGAAGGCGGATGTCGGGTTCGTTTCGCCATCCATCATGCCTTGGAATGTCTCGGGGTCAGCGCTGAGCGTTACGTCTGCTTCTTCATCGCCTGCGCGCGCGCCGCTGTCGTCTACCATCACACAGCCTTCGCCTTCGATATCGAACTTGACGGTGCCGCCGATATCCACACCAGACATCTTTTCGCCCAGTACTTTCACAGCTTCGTTAATAACTTCACTCATTTTTAGCCCTTTTTTGGCAAATGGGGCGGAGGTCTCTGGAAATCGCTCCGCCACCTGTTACATTCACTTTTGTTATGCGTATGAACATCGTCAACCTCAAACATACCGTTGCGGCAATTGGTGCTGTTGTGTTGCTCTGCAACCCTGTGATCGCGCAGGAGCGGATCGATACGCTGTTGGAAACGCTGCGCACGGCCCCTGCGGAACAGGCGCAAGCTGCCCAGCGGGACGTTGAACGCGAATGGGCGCGGTCAGGGTCTGCTGCGATGGATTTATTGCTCAAACGCGGGCGTGAAGCGCTCTCTGTGGGCGAATTCGGCGTGGCAATAGATCATTTGACCGCTTTGACCGATCATGCGCCAGATTTCGCCGAAGGGTTTCATGCCCGCGCAACAGCCTATTACCGCGCCGAACTATACGGACCGGCGCTGGATGATCTGGAAAAGGCTCTGGCGCTTAATCCGGATAATTACAACGCGATCTTCGGCCTTGCCGTGCTCTTTGAAGAGCTCGGAGACAGCCGTCGTGCCGCACAACTTTACCGCCGCGTTCTGGCGATAAACCCGCATCACGAGAATGCCGAAAAGGCGCTTGAACAGCTCAAAACCGAAGGTATTGGGCGGACCCTCTGATCCAAGTGAGGAAATTGCGGTGAATACGCAAGGCAGGGTCGTGGCCGTTTTGGGCCCGACGAATACCGGCAAGACAACCTATGCCATCGAGCGGATGCTGGCGCACAGGACAGGGGTAATCGGCCTGCCTTTGCGATTGCTGGCACGCGAGGTGTATGATCGCATTGTTGCGGTGCGCGGACCCTCCGTAGTGGCATTGGTCACCGGCGAAGAACGGATTGTGCCGCCCCGCACGCAATATTGGGTTTGCACTGTTGAGGCGATGCCCGAAGGGATGGGCGCGGATTTTGCGGCTGTAGATGAAATACAGCTGTGTGCCGACCCTGAGCGTGGGCATGTTTTTACCGACCGATTATTGCGGATGCGGGGGCTACACGAGACGCTTTTCATGGGCTCTGATACCATGCGCGGAACCATTGCAGCGCTTATACCAGAGGCACAGTTTGTGCGGCGCGAGCGAATGTCGGAATTGACCTATGCAGGTCAGAAAAAGATAAGTCGGATGCGTCCGCGCAGCGCAATTGTCGGTTTTTCGGTTGAGAATGTGTATGCTATTGCGGAGCTGATCCGTCGTCAAAAGGGCGGTGCGGCCGTCGTTATGGGTGCGCTTTCACCCCGTACGCGGAACGCGCAGGTTGAGATGTATCAGAACGGCGAGGTCGACTACCTTGTCGCAACCGACGCCATTGGAATGGGCCTTAATCTGGACGTGGATCACGTAGCGTTTTCCAGTCTAAGCAAATTTGACGGACGCCGGATGCGTCCGCTTGCGCCAAATGAGCTTGCCCAGATCGCGGGGCGGGCAGGGCGCGGAATGAAGAACGGGTCCTTCGGGGTTACCGGTGATGCGCCGCCCTTGGATGAAGGTGTTGCGCGGGCGATCATGGATCACCAGTTCACGCCGCAGAATAAAATCAACTGGCGCAATCACCGTTTGCAGTTCGGGTCAATCGATCGTCTGATAATGTCGCTTGAAGAGGCGCCGGATAACGAGCGTCTGGTCAGGGCGCGTGAAGCAGACGATCTGCGTGCGCTCAAGGCGTTGGGTCAAGACGCCGAGGTTGCGGCGCGTTGTACGGATGGTCCGTCGGTAAAGCTGTTGTGGGATGTTTGCCGCATTCCAGACTTTCGCGGCATCAGCCATGCAGAGCATGCCAATCTGCTGGAGATGATTTACAACTATCTGCACCAGCGTGGCAGTCTGCCTGATGACTGGCTTGCGCGACAAATTAAGCGCATAGATCGAACCGATGGCGACATTGATGCGTTGTCTAAACGACTGGCTTTTATTCGCACTTGGACGTACGTCACCCAGCGCAAAGGCTGGACAAGTGACGAAAGTCATTGGCGCGGGCAAGCACGTGTCGTAGAAGACAGACTGTCGGACGCCTTGCACGAACGTCTGACGCAAAGATTTGTAGACCGGCGCACATCCGTGCTTTTGCGCCGGCTAGGACAGAAGGAAGCCATGGTGGCCGAAGTTAATGATACCGGTGAAGTGACCGTCGAAGGCGAATTTGTAGGCAAGCTGGACGGTTTCCGTTTCCGCGCAGACAAAGGCGCCGGGACGGCCGAAACGAAGACGATCAAAACAGCCGCCCTGCAGGCGCTGGCGCCGCAGTTCCATTTGCGCGCGGATCGTTTCTATAATGCGCCGGATACGGAAATCGATTTCACCGAGCAGGGCGGCCTTATTTGGGGCAGCTCCGCAGTGGGCAAGCTGGTTGCGGGCTCTGACGGTCTTAAGCCGCAAGTAGAAGTATTTGTGGACGATGTCGCTGGTCCGGAGGTTGCCCAAAAAGTGCAGCGCCGTTTGCAGCACTTTATTGACCGCAAGGTCGCCAGCCTGTTCGAGCCACTTATCGCTCTGCAGAAAGATGAGGCTCTGACAGGTCTCGCACGTGGTTTTGCGTTCCGTATGGTTGAGAACTTCGGCGTGATTTCGCGGGCCGACATTGCTGAAGAAGTTAAAGCGTTGGATCAGGATGCGCGCGGCGCATTGCGCAAACACGGCATCCGCTTTGGTCAGTTCACGATCTTCCTGCCGCTTCTGTTGAAGCCCGCGCCAACGCGTCTGCGTCTGGTGCTGTGGTCCTTGACGAAGGGTCTTTCCGAGTTCCCCGAATCGCCCCCTCCTGGATTGGTGACAATTCCGGTAGAAGCAGGCGCGCCAGCTGGTGCCGACACGATGGCAGGCTACCGCAATGCAGGCAGCCGTGCGATCCGGATCGATATGCTTGAGCGTCTGGCAGATATGCTGCGCGGCGAAGATTCGCGCGGCGGGTTTGAGGCGAAGGCTGACATGCTCTCCATCTCTGGCACAACGCTTGAGCAATTTGCAGACCTGATGAAGGGCCTTGGCTACAACGCTGAAGCCGGTCAACGGCCCAAGGTCAAGTCGGTCACGCAAGTTATGCCCGAGGCTGCCAAGGATTTGCCTGCTGATACACCGATAATGGATGTCTCTGACGCGGCACCTGCCGGTGGGATCACAGAACAGCCTGTACCGCCGTCTGCGGCCGATGTGCCCGAAGGCACAGGGACAATCATGGACGAGGGGACAGCCCCCATCGCAGCGGAGCCCGAGGATCAGGGTGAGGTAGAAGCAGCTATCTCCGAGATGTCCGAAGGTGAAACGCCGCAGGGCACAGCAGCTGACGCTCAAATCGCGGGTGCGGAGATGGAAACCTTCTACACCTTCACATGGGCCCGCGCGCCGCGGCGTCAACCTGCCGGCGGTGATCGTCCCAAGGGTAAGGGCAAGCCTAATCCGCGGGGCAAAAAGGGCCAGCGCGATGGAGGCAAAGGTGGCAACAAAAGCCAGAACTTCTCTGCCCGTCCTCCGAAGGCTGAAAAGAAGATCGATCCCGATAATCCGTTTGCCGCGGCTCTGATGGGCCTCAAAAACGACAAGTGAGCGAAGCGTCGGCCGACAAACTACGCCTCGACAAGTGGTTGTGGTACGCGCGTTTTTATAAAACACGGTCTCTGGCGGCAAGCATTGTCGCCGGGGGCGCTGTTCGGATCAATGGCACGCCTGCTTCCAAACGCAGCACAACCATCACCGCAGGTGATGTGCTGACTTTTTCAAAAGACGATCATATTCGCGTGATACGGGTCGAAGCTTGCGGGACGCGGCGCGGTCCTGCGCCCGAAGCGCAGGCTCTTTATACCGATATGGCGCCCCCTGAACGCAAAACCGAGGAAAAAGTCCCTCATAACCCCGCATTTGAAGGAAAAGGTCGTCCGACTAAACGTGACCGGCGACAGCTTGATCTTTCTAAGGCGCGCCACCTTGAATGATTGCGCTTGCTGAATTAGCTACGGCGCAAGCCAACCTGATTGAGACATTCCTCCATGACCTATATCGTGAACGACGCCTGCATCGCCTGCAAATACACCGACTGTGTAGAAGTTTGCCCGGTGGATTGTTTTTATGAGGGCGAGAACATGCTCGTGATTCATCCTGACGAATGCATCGACTGCGGCGTATGCGAACCCGAGTGTCCGGCAGACGCAATCCGCCCTGATACCGAGCCGGACATGGAGAAGTGGGTGGAGTTCAACCGGAAGTACTCCGAGCTTTGGCCGGTGATCATCACCAAGAAAGATCCGCTGCCTGCCGCCGAAGAAATGGATGGCAAAGAAGGTAAGATGGATCTCTTTTCCGAGGCACCCGGCGAGGGCGGTTAGAATCAAGACAGGCGATTCGGTGCATATGGGGCTTTCTGGCTCTTTAGCGTTGCTGCATTGCTTTAGGGGCCCCTTTCTTAGGGGCCTTTTTTATGTTATAGTGCGCCCAATGACACCTTGTTTTACACATATAGACGCCACCCTGCCACGGCGCATCTGACACCCGAATTTCAGCACAGCATTCGCGGGCTATTGCCCGCTGGTTGCTGTGCGTTTTGTGCCTTCCTTGGCAAGGGGGCCGACCTAGGAGCCCAAAAATGACCAAATCGAAAAAGCTTGATTTCCGCCCTAACGAGTTTGTTGTCTACCCTGCGCACGGCGTTGGGCAGATCGTATCGGTTGAAGAACAGGAAGTTGCCGGCATCACGCTGGAGCTCTTCGTGATCTCTTTCGAGAAGGACAAGATGACCCTACGTGTACCGACGCATAAAGCCACAGAGATTGGTATGCGCGCGCTCAGCTCACCTGATGTGATCACCCACGCGATGAAAACCCTCAAGGGCAAGGCCAAGGTCAAGCGCGCCATGTGGTCCCGTCGTGCGCAAGAGTACGAACAAAAGATTAACTCGGGCGATCTGATCGCGATTGCCGAGGTGGTCCGCGATTTGCACCGCACCGATGACCAGCGCGAGCAGTCCTATTCAGAGCGTCAGCTTTATGAAGCCGCGCTTGAGCGTCTGACCCGCGAAGTTGCTGCTGTTTCTGGCGGTGACGAAATTGCGGCGGCCAAGCAGGTTGGTGATGTGCTGGAAAGCCGTATCGCCGCATAATCCGCGTGATAAAGTCAAAAAGGCCGCGTCAGCTTTGTCTGGCGCGGCTTTTTTGTTGAGCTAAAGTAGGCTCGCGCAGGTCAAAAGAACGGCTGTCTCGCTCAATTGCTGTGTTGCCCCCAACACATCGCCGGTCTGTCCGCTTATTTTGCGTTTGGCCAGAACGCCCATGGCTGCGCAGACGACAAGAGCCAAAAGCATAGGCACCACAAAGGCCCAGCCCAGACACAAGAAGGCGATGAGCGCTCCAATGCCGCAAGCGACGTTCGTCTGGCGTGCGGGGGCCTTGCCGACGCTACGGGACAGGCCATCATTGCGGGCATGGGGGAGGGCGCGCATCAACACGGGCATCATCGCGCGCGACACAGCAGCAGCGGCCAGCACCGCGGATAGATTATGCTCTAGCAGCGCAGCAACCGCGCTTAGGCGCAGGGTGAAAGCCACAACCAAGGCCAAGACGCCGTAGGTGCCGATCTGGCTATCTCGCATGATTTCAAGGCGCCGCTCAGGGCTGAAGCCGCCCCAGAATCCGTCAAAAACATCTGCAAGCCCGTCTTCGTGCATTGCCCCTGTCAGGACCGCCATTGCTGCCAGCACAAGCGCAGCAGCCCCAAAGACAGGCACGCCCAGCCCAAGCGCAAGCTGGCCCACCAGCGCTCCTGCAACCCCAACCAGCAGCCCAATCAACGGATAAGCCCAGACCGCCCGCGCGCCCTGCGCGAAAGCATCCTGCGGCAGATGCGGCAGCGGCAGGCGTGTTAGCAACACAGCAGCCAGCCAAACCTGACTGATGTGGTCGTTTTTATTCATAGGGTTGCCCCTTTCAACGCTTGTGAGCAGCGCCCCATTGGGTAAACAGGCGGGAACGGTCTGGCAATGAGGGTTTTAAAGATGGCTGAGTTTTCTGATCTAGACGGGTTTCGCGCCGCGCTTGCGTCACTGCCTCAGCAAGATAGCACAGCGCTTTCAGGTGCTGCCGAACGAAATGGGCAGTTGACCAAACCCCCGGGTGCATTGGGTCGGCTTGAGGATGTCGCCCAATGGTACGCTGCGTGGCGCGGCAATCCGGCACCCCGCATTACAGCCCCCCAGATTATCGTTTTTGCCGGCAATCACGGCGTGGCCGCACAAGGTGTGTCTGCTTTTCCGCCCGAAGTGACTGAGCAGATGGTCATGAATTTTCAACATGGCGGTGCGGCGATCAATCAACTGGCGCGCGTCGCCGGTGCGCATCTGGACGTGCATGCGCTAGAACTTGATCGTCCAACCGACGATTTCACCGAGGGTCCGGCGATGTCCGAGACTGATATGGTTGCAGCCCTGACAGCGGGCTGGGATGCCGTTCGCGCAGATACGGATCTGCTGGTGGTCGGAGAAATGGGGATCGGGAACACAACGCCTGCCGCAGCGCTTTCAGCCGCGCTGTTGGGGGGAGAAGCTGAAGACTGGACAGGACGCGGCACAGGCGTGGATGACGCGGGCCTTTTGAACAAGACCCGTGTGGTGGCCGAAGGCCTTGCGTTGCACAAAGGGCAGGGCGACGGGATAGAGACCCTGCGCCGTCTGGGTGGGCGTGAGCTGGCAGCGATGGTCGGCGCGATTGCGCGGGCACGTGCGCTGCGCATTCCGGTGATCCTTGATGGTTTCATCTGTACATCGGCGGCGGCTTGTCTGGCCTATACCCGCGATGGCGCGCTGGATCATTGCATCGCGGGCCACATGAGTGCCGAAGGCGCGCACCCACGTCTGCTGGAGGCGCTGGACAAGGAGCCGCTGTTAACACTCGGGTTGCGGTTGGGCGAAGCTTCTGGTGCCGCGCTGGCGATCAATATCGTCAAGGCAGCTGTAGAGTGTCACAGCGGGATGGCGACCTTTGCCGAAGCAGGCGTGAGCGGCGCCTAATCACCTTACCTCAGGATGCTTTCTTCGCTTCTTCTTCGTCTGCGCGGTTAAGGAAGGCTGTTTCCAGGTCTTTTTCAAGCTCTTTGGCGCGAGCCACATATGCCTTATTGTCCGCTGGTGAGACTTCAGGCTTCCACAGCTGTGCAAGCTCACGGATGGACATACGGTCGTGGTGATAGAATATCCGCTGCGCCTCGGCGGCCTCGTATTCGGAAAGCCCGAGGTTTTCGAGGACATAGCGGCCCGCACGAAGCGAGCTGTCGAACATTTCGCGCACAATGTCATTCGCGCCAGCCTGATACAGATGATAAACATCCGTCCGGTCATGGGCACGGGCAACAATGTGCAGATCAGGCCGCTGGGCACGGGCATACTTGACCAGCGCACGGGCTGATTTTGTGTCATCAAGCGCGACTACCAGAACACGCGCATCCGCCAGCCCTGCCTTGCGCAGGATGTCCGGGCGGGTCGGATCGCCCAGGAATGCCTTGAAGCCGAACCGGCGCATTACCGATATGGTTTGGGGGCTATGGTCCAACACGACCGTTTCAAAGCCGGACGCTTGTACCAGACGGTTCACGATCTGACCAAAGCGTCCCACGCCTGCAATGATCACGGGACCTTCTTCGTCGATCTCGTCATCGGGTGGACGGCCCGTCGTATCTGCGCTCCGTTTGGATATGACGTCATGCAAGATGAACAGCAGCGGGGTAATCAGCATGGTTAGCGCAATAACAAGCAGCAGCACTTCGGCGACCCCGTCAGGCATCACGCCGGTCGCAACCGAGAAGCTGACAAGCACAAAACCGAACTCGCCGGCCTGCGCCAGACCCAGCGCAAAAAGCCATTGATCGCGACCATGAAGTTTGAACAGACGGCCCAACACAAACAGGATGAGCCCTTTTACGAGGATCACCAGCAGGGCGATGCCTAAGATGATCACAAAATCAGAGGCCAAAAGCTCAAAGTTGATACCCGCGCCGACGGTGATGAAGAACAGGCCCAACAGCAGCCCCTTGAAGGGCTCAAGGTCGGTCTCAAGCTCATGGCGGAATTCTGAGCTGGCCAGTACCACGCCAGCAAGAAAGGCACCCAGAGCGGGCGATAGACCAACGAGCATCATGGTGAACGAAATGCCTACAACGATGAGCAGTGCAAGGGCGGTGTACATTTCGCGCAACTTGGCTGCATGGATGTAGCGGAAGACAGGTCGGGTGAAGAAAACCCCCGTTATGATGATGCCGGCAATCGCGCCGACGGTGACCAAGGTGATGCCCCAAGCTGGCAGGCTCTCGATAAACGAGATTGCGGCGTCTGCGGGGCTTGCGTGGCCTGCGCCATGGGCGGCATCTGCTTCGCTTTCCAGGACGATCGACCCGTCCGGCGCCATCTGGGTCACCGGCAGCGTGACTGCGATCAGTGGCAAAAACGCCAGCATCGGGATCACTGCGATATCCTGCGCCAAAAGAACAGAAAAGACCGAACGCCCGCCTTTGGTCTGCATAAGACCCTTTTCGGTCAACGTTTGTAGAACGATCGCTGTGGAACTCAGCGAAAGGGTCAGGCCAATCGCCAACGCGACACCCCATGGCTGATCATAGGCCATGGCGATCCCCATAAGGGCCAGTGTGCTAAGCCCTACCTGCAAGCCACCCAGCCCCAAAAGCTTGTGACGCATGTCCCAAAGCGCCTTCGGCTCAAGCTCCAGCCCGATGAGGAATAGCATCATCACCACGCCGAATTCTGCGAAGTGCTGAAGATCCTTGGTCTCAGCCCCGACAAGGCCCAGAACGGGACCAATCAAAATCCCCGCCGCGAGGTATCCAAGAACAGAGCCAAGTCCGAGGCGAGCGGCAATCGGCACCGCGATAACAGCAGCAGCAAGATAGATAGTTGCTTGAAACAGAAAACCTTCCATGGGGTTCCTTCGGGGGCTTATGGGTCACACGGGGAGCGGACCATCGCGTTTGAGTTGGTCCATGACAATCTGGCTGTGGACACGGGCAACGGCCTTGTGGGGCAGAAGGACTTCGTGAATCAGCCGGTTCAGGGCGGGTAGATCTTCACAATAGACGCGTAGCAGGTAATCTGCATCCCCCGTCATGGTCCAGGCGCTCACAATCTCGGCACGATTGGCAATCAACCGCGCAAAACTGGCGGAATGTTCGGGGCCGTGGATGCCAAGATGCACCTGAACAAAGCCTTGGACAGTAAGGTCCAGCAGCCGAGGATCAAGCCGTGCGGTATAGCCACGGATCACCCCTTCGGCCTCAAGCTTTTGCCGACGTCGCCCAGCCTGTGACGCAGAAAGGTTGAGTATCTCACCAAGTTCATGCGCCGTCAGGTGTGCATTTTCTTGCAATGCAGCGAGTAGGCGTTTGTCGGTTTTGTCAGTCATGGCGCGGTTCTTTCGCATGTAATTGTACAATTGTGCGGTAATTGGGCAAAAAAGACCAGATGTACGTCAAAGAATGCGGGGAAGCCGTAATCTGATGCAGGTATATTGGTGAAAATTCATATGACTTGGAGATATGCCATGGGTCCGTTCCCGCACGATGCACCGAAATCCACCATTACGCCTGAAAACCCCGCAGGCACGGATGGCTTCGAATTCGTGGAATTCGCATCGCCCAATCCCGAGGAGCTGCGCGAAGTGTTTCGGAAAATGGGATATACCCATGTGGCAAATCACAAAACCAAGGGCATCGAGCTGTGGCAGCAGGGAGATATCACCTACGTATTGACCCACGACGCTGACAGCTTTGCCGCGCGCTTTGTCGACGACCATGGCCCGTGTGCGCCCTCAATGGGGTGGCGGGTTGTGGACGCGCAAAAGGCGCTGGCCCATGCGGTCGCTAACGGTGCCGAAGAGTACAAAGGCGACGGCAAGGTGCTGGATGTGCCTGCGATTATGGGGATTGGTGGGTCGCTTCTGTACTTCGTGGACCAATATTATGACACGTCGCCCTATAACTGGGAGTATGACTGGATCGCTCAATCAAAACCGGAAGGGGTGGGGTTCTACTACCTCGATCACCTGACGCATAATGTGTTCAAAGGGAACATGGACAAGTGGTTCAAGTTTTACGGCGATTTGTTTAATTTCCGTGAAATCAGGTTCTTTGACATCGAGGGCAAGTTTACGGGATTGTTCAGCCGTGCATTGACCTCGCCTTGCGGGCGCATCCGCATCCCGCTGAATGAAGACCGGGGCGAAACGGGTCAGATCGTGGCGTACCTCAAGAAATACAACGGCGAAGGTATCCAGCATATCGCTGTGGGTGCACGCAACGTCTACGATGCCACTGATGCCATTGCCGAAAACGGGTTGAAGTTCATGCCGGGCCCGCCTGACACATATTACGAGCTGAGCAAAACACGTGTTGTTGGGCATGAGGAACCGCTGGACCGGATGCGCAAACATGGCATCCTGATCGACGGCGAGGGCGTCGTGGATGGAGGCGAGACGCGCATCCTGTTGCAGATATTCTCCAAGACGGTGATCGGGCCGATCTTTTTCGAGTTCATCGAACGCAAAGGGGATGACGGCTTTGGCGAGGGGAACTTCAAGGCGCTGTTCGAAAGCATAGAGCAAGAGCAGATCGACAGCGGAGAGCTGGCGGCGGAATAAGCCACGGTCAAGCTACGTGAACTGATTGTGCGCGGGACCTTGTCCCGCGCATTTCATTTATTCTGTATCGCGTAACTGGCTGTTATTTCGCAGGAGTAGGCCGGGCTTAAAGCCTCACGGCATCTTCAAAACCACGTTGCGTCCACCTTTGGTGTATCGCAGCTCCGACGTGCTGATTGCCGCGACGCGTCCACCGTCAATGCGGTCACCGACTTTTACCTTTTGGTAGCGTCCATTTGACAGGCGCACCAGTGCGCGGCGGCTGGACGGTTTGCCGTAAACGCCGATCAGATTGACTTTGCGCAGGTTGATTGCGTTTTTCACGGTTGCGCTGCGGGCAACGGATGTTTTGGACGGGATGGAGGGCGCCACGGTGCGCGGTGCAACCGAAGCGGCGGCGGCAACACGTGTTTCTGTCGCAGCGGGTGCTGCCCGTTGCGCACGTTTGACGATGCGGTCAAAGTTGCGCGGTCTTGTGTCGGGACGCTTTGATTGGTTGGTCGCGAAACGGGTCGCATTCTGGATCGGAGAGGCTGCTGCGGCAGTTGTCTGCGGTGGTAGTGCAAGAGCTGCTGCCGCTGCTGCGGTCGCAGCCGCGGCGGAGGCTTCAAGACGGGCTTCTTCCGCGGCTTTTGCTGCTTCTTCGGCTTGCCGCGCGCGGTCCTGAATTGACCGTGGGCGCAAAGACGGGCGGAAACCGGCAAGCTCTATGCGGGTCACACCGCCAAGTTGCGCACGTTCGGTTCGCTCTGCAAGGCCAAGCGGGCGGTTCTTGGGGCGAAATTTCAAAAGAGGAGATGGGGCAGCGGCGGCCACAGCGACAGCAGGTTGTGCTTCTGATCTGACGATAGCTGCCGGAGGTTTGCGTGGCGGGCTGGCCGCGATCAACGTGTAGCCACCTGGCGCGACAACGCCCTCGGGCGTCGGGGTGATCAATCCGGCTGCATTCAAACTTGTGCGCTGGCCGAATGGCGGCGGCGAGACAAGTGCTGCCATCTGGACATCGGTATCAAAAATGTCCGGGGCAGGCAGGGCGAGCGCATCACTGGCTGTGCTGACCGGATCAACACTGCTGTAATAAACGGATTCGACGGCTGCTTCCGGCAGGCTTAGCGGCGTTGTTGGCGCCAGCGGCCAAATGCCCGATACGGCATAACGCGCGGCGGCTTCCTTTTCGGTAATGACAGGTCGCTGTGGTTCTGTCTGTGCATCCTGCATCGCGTCAAGAATAGCGGTGTCTTCAGCAGACAGGACAGGATCAAGAGCAGCGACCTGCACGTTCTCACCGGAAGGAGAGGAGCCATTTTCCAGCCCGTCAGGCGTGCGGATGATCTCGGGGTCGATCTGGTTCTCTGGCGCAGAAGCAATGGTGCGTTGTTCGTCGCTTTTGATCAATCCGGCCAACCCGTTATCAAGGAATACCGCAGCCCAAGCCGCGACACCTGCGAGAAACACCAACAGGATCACGGTCATGATCAGACCCAGAAAGCGTGGCTTTCCTCCGACCTGATCACTGCGCGCACCGAAAATTGTCATCCGTTCGGCTTCGGTGCCGGTCTGCGGGACCGAAGCGACGGGCGCAGGTGTGGCTGCTGCTGCACCCTTGCGCGGTTTGCGGCGGCTCAGAAAACCAGTCTTGGCCGGTTTGGGTTCAGGACTGTCAACAGCCGCTGCAGGTTTCGTCAAGGAACTGCTGTCGGGTTTTGGCGTAGGAACAACAATTCGCTGCGCACCACCAAGAGGTTTTGCTACCCCCGTGCGACGGCTGGAAAATCCGGACGCTTGATCCGAGGAGGGAGCCGCCTTTGGCGAAATATCGAACGATGTCTTTTTCGGCTGTGTTGTCGTCGCAGCGATTGCCGGTGCACTCGTTTCTGCTTCATGCGGTTTCTTTGCTACGCTTACCTTCGGCGCAGCGCGCTGGCCTGTGGCGGGTACGGTAGCAGCGGGCTCTGGTTTTTTAAGCTCCGGTTGCTTCTGCTCAGTGGATGGCTCCTGTGCGGGTACGGATGCTGCCTTTGCAACGGGTTTTGAATCTTGCTTGGGTTCATCCGTCGGGACCGGCTTTGCAACCGCGCTGTCAACTGCTTCGCCTTTGGGGGTGGTTTCCGGTTTGGGTGTAGCCGCTTCCGGTTCCGCAACTTTTTCTGGTTCAGCCGCTTTGGCAGGTGTTGGCGCAACCGGCGGAGCCGTCTCCGGCTTAGGGTCGGGATTCTTCTCTGGTGCCGGCGTTATGGTGGGTGCCGGTTCGTGGACGTGTTCTGCTTCGGGTTTTTGCGGCGCTGTTTGCGTATCCGGCTCTGCCTCAGGTTCAGGCTCTGTGGCGATGGCGCCTACGACGACTACGGCAATCCCGTCCGGTTCGACTTCCTCACCGGGTTCTAACAGCGCGTCGACACCATCCGTGACACCGAAAAAAGGCTCACCCAAATAGGGGGCATCCTCAGGCACGGCGACAAAGCTGACGGGGTGAAAGCGATGCTCGGTGGCAAAGGCTTCTGCCTCGGCCAACGTCTCGCGTGCCACGGCAGCTACATGGGTTTTCGCACCATCCAGACTGATGTCGTAGACCAAATCCGCAACATCGTACGGAGTCGCGTTTTCCAACGCCGCCTCGGCCTCTTGGCGGCGCGCGTCATCGGAAAGGCCGATGGTTTCAATGGTTAGGTATTTGATCTGGCTGGACGGAATGATCAGCTTTGATCTCACGCCACCAGGTTCAAGACCGGCTGCTGTTTTGCGCAGCATAGCCAGCTCACCGGCGAGATCGTCTGCGGCGACAGGTACTTCGCCGACCTCACGCCAGCCGCCCGCAGCGCGGTGCAGCAGCTTTATGCCTTCGAAGGATAGGGAAAGAGCAAAATTTGGCTTCATGCGCGGCCTTTACCATGGGTCTGATTAACCAACAACTTCCGATAACCGAAGGTTACCGCAGGCAGCAACGCAAGAAAAGGTCCGCAAGCGGATTTCAGCAGGGCAGGCGGGTATCCCCCGCGCCGACGATATTTGGCGCGGGGGTGTTTAAGTTATGCAGTCGCTTTTGTCAGGGCCTGATCCAGATCGGCGATCAGGTCGTTGGCGTCTTCGGTACCGATGGACACGCGAACAACGCTGGCACCCGCGCCCGCAGCCTCTTGCTGCTCTGGCGTCAGCTGGCGGTGCGTTGTGGAGGCGGAGTGGATGATCAACGAGCGTGTATCGCCCAAGTTTGCCACATGGCTGAACACTTCGAGCGCATTCACCAGCTTGACGCAGGCGTCATAGCCGCCTTTGACGGCGAAGGTGAACAAGCCACCGGCCCCCTTGGGGCAGACCTTCTTGCTGCGCTCGTAGTAGGGTGACGATTCGAGCCCGGCGTATGTGACATAATCAATCCGGTCATCCGCTTCGAGCCATGCCGCGATCATTTGTGCGTTCGCCACGTGGCGGTCCATGCGCAGGCTCAATGTCTCTGTCCCCATAAGCGTGTAATGCGCCGCTTGCGGGTTCATCGTCATACCCAGATCGCGCAGACCGATGGCGATGCCATGGAAGGTATAAGCTAGATTGCCGAAGGTCTCATGGAACTTCAGGCCGTGGTAGGCAGGCTCCGGTGCGCTGAGCGAGGGGAACTTGTCTGTCGCGGACCAGTCGAATTTGCCGCTGTCCACAACGCAGCCGCCGGTGACCGTGCCGTTCCCGGTCAGGTATTTGGTGGTGGAGTGCACAACCAGCGTCGCACCCAATTCAATCGGGCGGCACAGGTATGGCGTGGCGGTAGTGTTGTCGATGATCAGCGGAACTTGTGCAGCATCGGTGATATCGGCAATCGCACGCACGTCCATGATGTAGCCGCCGGGGTTGGCGATGGCTTCGCCGAATACTGCGCGGGTGTTTTCGTCAATCGCGTCTTTTACAGCGTCAAGATCATCAAAATCGACGAATTTGCATTCCCAGCCAAAGCGTTTGATGGTGTGGCTGAACTGGGTGACCGTACCGCCGTAGAGGCGGGTAGACGCCACGATGTTCTTTCCAGGGCTCATCAACGGGAACAGGGCCATGATCTGGGCCGCATGGCCGGAAGAGCAGCAGACAGCGCCGACGCCGCCCTCAAGCGTGGCAATCCGTTCCTGAAGAACAGCCACGGTAGGATTGGTCAGGCGTGAGTAGATGAAACCGACTTCTTGCAGGTTGAACAGCGCTGCAGCGTGATCCGCGTCGCGAAAGACGTAAGCCGTGGTTTGGTAAATAGGCGTCTGGCGGGCGCCGGTGGCCGGATCTGGGCGTGCGCCTGCATGAATTTGCAGTGTATCAAAACCGTGTGTCATCGGTGTCTCCTTAAGGGTTTCGTGCATAGCGTTACGGGATTGGCGATGCCCGGACAAGAGAGAGCCCCTTTTTAAGGGAAACCCTGATTGCCGGGCTGCGATTGAAGGGAAACGGTTTCAGTAAAGCAGGCAAGGGCGGAACATGCGTTTATCGAAGCGAAACACATCGTTTGCGATTCATACATAACATGTATGTTGACAGGGCGGCGATCTTACCATACACAACAAGTATGTACCGAGGCAGGAGACCCCGAACAATGGCAAAGATTGAAAAAATTAAAACTGAAAAAACCACCAAGGCCGTGAAAGCTGATAAGACGACGAAAGTCGCTAAAGCAGCGAAAGCCGAAGCAAAGGCAACAGGCCGTGCGCGCCGTCTTGAAAAGATCGAGAAAGCGTCGACTGTAACCTTCACGCTGGAACTCCCAGTTCGCAAGTTCATGGATGCGCAGGCAAAAGCCGCCGGTATGAACATGACCCACTACATGCAAAAACTGGTAGAGACACATGTGATTGAAGCAGGTGCTGCGGATGAACCGCTGGCGGTGCGTCTTGCAGCCAAGCGTAAAGTGCTTGATCAGGTCGTCGCATTGGCGACCAAATTGGACGCAGCCGGAAGATTTGACGAAAACTTCATCCTGACAGTTGTCAGCGAAGCCGGCAAAGACGCTGATTTCAAAACACAATACGAGCTTGCTCTGGGTGTTGAGGCCAGCGAAGGCGAGGCGAAAGTCAAACGTGCCCGCGTCTCACTGAACCAACAGATTGGTCGCATGATCAAAAAGTCTGTTGGCGCACGCTCCAAGCGGAACGAGCAGGGCCAGATTGCCCGTGGTCAGGCGAGCAACACTTTTGTGGCTACCTACACATTGCTGGAGAAACCAGCGGCAACCGCAGAAGCCTAACTGAAACCCTCCAAATTATCTCTCTATCAAAAAAAGGCCGGCGCATGTCGGCCTTTTTCCTGTTTAGTCAGACGCAAGTTGGACGTTAGCGCATCCAGTAACCGTTGGATTTGAGCTGGTTGCGGATCGCTTGTTCTTTGCGGGGGAGGTTGGCGCGGTCAAACAGCGCACGGGCTTTGGTGCCGCGTCCCTGATAGATCATCCGCTTGATCGGGTCATATGTCTTTAACACTTTTTTCAGCTTGTTGGGGGCAGTAACCGCTTCTAATACCGCGACGACGTGATCGCTTTCGCGGGCATAAAGCAGCGGCAAAAGTCTGTAATGGCAGCTGATGGTTCCATCGAGCAGACCTTCAGGCAAAGTGTCACGACCGCCACCAAGGGAGTGGATGACCAGCGGCAGGGCCACCTGATCCAGCCAAGGGTCAAAGCTTTGCGCACAAAGCTCTACCGGCGGGGTGTCACGGATCGCCAGTGCATATTCCAGAAAGCGTTCGCCAAACAGATGCGGGCATTTGTAATAGAAGAACCCGGCGTTGAAATAGAGATAGCGGCGCCAGTACTCATCCGGCTGGTCCATATCCAGCGAGCTTTCGAAGTCCAACCCGAACTTGTCATAGAGAGACTTCCAAAGGCCCGTGTACCCGGGGCCGTAAAGCTGCGGGTGTGGCCAAGTACCCTCGCGCCGCAAAGACGCGCTGGGACGCTCGAAATCAAATGGCACCGAGGTTAGATCACCAGTGATAAGAGTATCGGTATCGAAAAAGACAAACGGCTCACCTTTGGGCAGCGACTGGAGCAATTCGATCTTGTTGCCAAAGGGATAGACTTCACCAAAGTGCTTGTTCTCGAAGGGAATGATCTCGGCGCCCATTTCGGTCAGGGCATCGCGGACGGGCTGATTGCGCAGAGTCGGGTCCTTGCGCCAGAGCGGCCCGTTCTGTGGTTCAGCGACAATAACGCGGCCTTTGAAATCGGGGCTCATAGCGCGCAGGGAGGCGACAAAGATCAACGCCTCATAGCCAAGCCGCCCTTGCTGGCCGACAATGACCACATTGAATGGTTGGTTCGTGGCCGTGTTGGGTGCCATGCTCTGTCCTCGATTGTCCCGCGTTTTCGCGATGCGCTTTTGCGCGTCAGTATAGGGGGCATGTCGACTTTTGAAAGAATGCATTTAGCCTCACCAAGGTTGAGAGGGGTCCGTGTTCGATTTTGCTTTTGCTGAAATCGCTATGGCAGCTGCTAGAAAGGCGGCTGAAGCACGATCCGCCAACGTTGCAACTGCCAGTGTTGGCAATGGTCCGAACATGCGGATCAATGCGGATACACCCGTTCAACGATTGTTAGCAGGGCCACTAATACCGTCGGGAAACTTTGCACCTGCGACCGAGGCGGATCAGAACGCTGCCAGCGACGAACGGAAACCGGATC